>JBPCJX010000069.1:0-112559 GCA_051004875.1 Bryobacteraceae bacterium | reverse complement strand
GTAGGGGTGACAATTTACGCGATGCGCCGGAACGTTGAACGTTCAGCAAACGATCCGGTTTTAGAGCGCGTATTTGCTCCGACGCAGCTTAAGGAAATGCTGAGCGAGGTGGATGTGGTGCTGGCCGCAGCGCCGCTCACACCGGAAACCAGGCACATGATCAGCGAAGCGGAATTCAATGCGATGAAGCCTTCCGCGATCGTGATGAACGTGGGCCGCGGACCGGTGATCGATGAAGCAGCGCTGATCCGTGCACTTCGAGAGAAGCGGATTGCAGGGGCAGCGTTGGACGTTTTCGCAGTAGAGCCGCTTCCGCCGGACCACCCGTTCTACGACATGGACAATGTGCTCTTGTCGCCGCACTGCACGGATCGTACGCGCGATCCCGATTGGCTGGATTTGAGCATGCAATGTTTTGTCGATAACTTCTGGAGGTACGCCAAGGAGGAGAAGCTCGAGAACGTCGTGGACAAGAAGGCTGGATACTAATGAGCGTGGTTGGACAGGTAATTGGACAGAGCGTCACTTTCGACGATGTGGCTGCGGCTGCCGAGCGAATCAAACCCCTGGCACATAAGACAGCCATTCACACATCGCGTCTCTTCGACGAAGCGGCTGGCGTAAAGGTGCATTTTAAGTGCGAAAATTTGCAGCGCGGTGGGGCATTTAAGATTCGCGGCGCGATGAACTTTTTAAGCTCGCTAAGCGCAAGCGAACGGAAGCGCGGGGTGGTCACATATTCGTCTGGCAACCATGCCCAGGCGGTCGCCATTGCGGCAGCTCATCTGGGAGTAGCGGCTACAATCGTGATGCCGACGGATGCGCCGAAGGCCAAGTTAGAGTCGACGATGGCGTATGGGCCGAAGATCATTTTCTTCGATCGGCAACGGGAAAACCGCGAGGAAATCGCCAACCGAATCGCGACCGAAACGGGTGCGGTTGTTTTGCCTTCATACGACCATCCGTGGATTATTGCCGGGCAAGGGACAGCGGCGCTCGAATTCCTGCGGGATGAGCCGGAGTTGGAGGCGATAGCGGTACCGCTCGGCGGAGGTGGCTTGCTATCCGGGACTCTAGTAGTTGCAAAAGCGCTACGACCCGAGATCCGCGTATTCGGCATAGAACCTGAGCTGGCGAAGGATTGGTATGTATCGCTCGAGCGCGGAAAACGAGTGGAGATTGCGCCGCCGCCGACCATTGCGGACGGCCTTCGCACGCCCACTCCCGGAGCAGTGACATTTCCGATCGTGCAGGCGATGGCAGAGGGCGTGCTGCTGGTTTCTGAAGAAGAAATCAAAGCCACGATGCGATTCCTGTTGATGCGCATGAAAATGCTTACGGAGCCGAGTGGCGCGGCTGCGGCTGCTGCGGTGCTTCACAGAAAGCTGCCTGCCGATATACGTACGGTGGGCGTCATCCTGTCAGGCGGCAATGTCGATCTTGATGTTCTCTCCGAAATTTGCAGGGAAGCAGCATAAAGCGTGTCGCAGAATCCATGGAAAACGAAGTCGTCGCGCGTGGCGTACGAGAATGCGTGGATTCGAGTCCGGGAAGATCAAGTGATTCGGCCAGATGGAGGACCGGGTATTTACGGCGTTGTCGAGATCAGGCCGTCGGTTGGCATTGTGGCTGTGAATGAGCGGGATGAGATCGCGCTTGCCGGGCAATGGCGGTACTCTGTAGAACGCTATTCGTGGGAAATTCCGCGCGGGGGATCGTATCCGGGCGAGACCGATATGTTGTCTGTTGCTCAACGTGAATTGGCCGAAGAAGCGGGGTTGCTTGCCGACCGGTGGGAAGCGTTGGGACCGGTGGATGTTTGCAATGGCGTAGCTAACGACATACAGAGTTTGTACCTGGCAACCGGGCTGAAGCTGACAGCAACGCGATTAGATCCCGAAGAAGACATTATTATCGAGTGGCGGCCGTTTGATGAGGCAGTTTCGATGGCGGTGAACGGGCGCATCACCGAGGTTTGTAGCGTTGCGGCCATTCTGAAAGTAGCGATTCTGCGGAATTACAAAAAGTAGATGGACGCCATCGGAAGTACATCGCGCAAACACTTCGCGAGATTTGCCTGGGCAGTGTTGGCTTACAACATTCCGGTAATCCTGTGGGGAGCCTATGTGCGTGCGTCGTTCTCTGGGGACGGCTGCGGCGCGCACTGGCCGTTCTGTAACGGACAAATGATTCCGCAAGACATGGGCGCGCCTATGGCGATTGAGTTTACCCACCGCCTGATGACAACGATCGATTCGGTTGCCGTAATTGCTATGTGTGTGTGGGCGTTTCGGGCGTTTCCGCGCCGTCATGCAGTGCGGCTGTTTTCCGTGCTTTCGCTGATATTTCTGTTTGTCGAAGCTTTGTTGGGAGCCGGGCTGGTGTTGTTGAGATATGTTGCGAAAGACCAATCGGCCGGCCGGGCGTGGTATCTGTCGGCGCACCTGACAAACACAATGCTGCTATTAGCTGCCCTGACTGTCACGGCGTGGGCGGCGTACCAAAACGCGGATCGGCTGCGGTTGGGGAATGCCTCGCGAACGCTGACGGGCACGCTTCCGGTTGTCCTGTTTGTCGGCATTACGGGGGCGATTGCGGCGCTTGGGGATACGCTCTTTCCGGCTTCCTCGGTCTCGGGCGGCATACAGCAAGATTTCGCGAGATCGTCGAGTCTGCTGTTGCGTCTGAGACTCGTGCATCCGGTGATTGCAGTGCTTGGAGGGGCCTATCTGATTTGGGCGGCAACCCGCGTATTGAAGCAGAACGAAGCCGGGGACGCGCGTACGGCAGCAGGCAGAGTAGTGGGTCTGACACTGTTCCAGTTAGCTGTCGGGAGTGTTACCTTGACGCTGCTTGCACCGGTGTGGATGCAGCTGTTTCATCTACTCATGGCTGACGTGCTGTGGATTGCGGTGTTGCTGCTGGTGCTTGAAGTGACGGCGGTAAGGAGATCGGTGCCGGCACTTGCTTACACGTAAACATCATTTTATTCTCCTCTTTTGGATAGCTGCGTGCGCGCGCACGTTCGCACAGTCGCCGGAAGGCGCTATTGTCGGGACGGTCAATGATTCGACAGGGGCACGCGTTCCCGGAGCGCAGGTGGAGGTAGAGTCGCTTGCGTCCGGCGTGAAGCGCGAAGCCACGAGCGACAATCGCGGCGAGTTCACCATCGAGTTTCTCGCGCCCGGCGGTTATCGCGCGACGATCTCAAAGCCGGGGTTCGACCCAGCACTGGCGTCGGTCCATCTCGCAACTGGTTTCTCTCAAGGTGTGGTCGTGACTCTGCGTCCAGCCCGCCGGACGGAATCCGTCAGCGTGCACGCAGGCCAATCGTCGCTCGCGGCGCAACCGTTCGATCCTACTTCGAGCGTTATCCAAACAATTATTTCGTCGAAGGATCTGGATTCGATCCCTTTGGCACATCGGAGTTTCGCCAACATTGCCTATCTAGCTCCCATGACGCAACCGGTGGAGCCATCGGATCCAACGAAGGCCCGCATCACAGCGGTTTCGTTCGCAGGCAGCTCAGGGTTGAATGTGGACCTGTCGGTCGATGGCGGGGACAACAATGACGATTGGATTGGCGGTTTCCTGCAAAATATCTCGCCCGATGCGATTGAGGAGTTCAACGTTCGAACGGCGCAGTTCGAGGCCGACACTTCACGCACGAATGGCGGCTCCGTGATTATCACCACGAAGCGTGGAACGGACGATTGGCATGGGTTAGCGGCGGACTATTTTCGGGCGAAAGACCTGAACGCGCGCAACTTACTTGACAATCCAGAGCCGAACGGTAAACAGCCGTTTTCGCGAAACAATGTAGTTGCCGCGCTGGGTGGACCCGTTGTCAAACAAAAGCTCTGGTTCTACTCCACGCTTGAACACGTTCATGAGAATTCGACCGTGGCCTACAGTAACCAGTCGCTCACCGAATTTCACGATCTCGCTCAGCTTGCTTCGATGGGTTTCATTCCGAACGTGACATCAATTGATGTCCCGGCTTTCACGCCTGTTCCGTTTCGCGATACGCTATTCACCACTCGTCTGGATTGGGCACAATCCTCCCGTTCGCAGTGGTTTCTGCGGGGAGGTACGGATCGGTATGACACGAAAAACGACCTGATTCAACAGGCGACACTTCCCTCCGCCGGTGCGTATTCGCGCTCGCAATACTATAATGCCCTGCTGCATAACGATTTCGTGTTCACTCCGCAGTGGCTGGGTATTCTGACCTTACAGGCAAACGGCTTTCATCACACCGAGCGGCGGAATTCGAATTTCGGTTTTGCGCTGTCTTTCCCGTTCTCGGTGAATTATCTGACGACCTCCGGTTTTGAAACGTTTGGGGATAACCAGTTTGCAACGCCGATCACGGCCTTCCCGATCTTGCGCGATCAGCAAAAATATCAGACGCGGTACGACGTAGTGCATGCAAGCGGGCTTCACTCAATCAAGTTCGGCGTGAACTTCATTCACGAGCCCGTTTTGGGGGGTGAACTCGCCAGTAACCCCGAGACATCAGTGACTTTTCCCCAAGACCCGAGCTTTTATGTGAACCATCCCGCTCGATTTGTGGCGGATTACGCGGCCGGAAGCAGCCAGACGGGTGCAGGGAATGGCAGATTTTCGCAGAACGTGCAGCGCCTTGGTTTCTACGCGCAAGAGTCCTGGCGTGTCACGCCGTCCTTGACTGTGAATCTGGGCGCGCGATATGACACCACCTATGGCCTGTTTACTGCGTCGGGACGGAACCAGGATCAGAATCCGGCTTTTATCACATTGAAGAATCTCGGAATCAATTTCGTAGCGGGCGTTCCTCACGATTATCGTGGCGCGATTGCACCTCGAATCGGTGTCGCATGGTCACCAGGCGGCTCTGGAATAACGGTGCTCAGTGCAGGATTCGGTCTGTATTACAACGATCTCGCCCAGAACGGTTGGGTGGATGCTTTCACGGCTGTCAATACTCCTGCTTCCGGCTTGCTCCGCGGGGGCGATCAGGGCGCATTGATCGATCCGAGCTACAAGACGCCCTATGCGCTGCAGGCCAGCTTCAACTTCGAGCACGCTTTCAGCCATTCCTGGACATTTGATCTTCGCTACGAGCATCAGCAGGGGAATCATCAATATCGGCGTTATGAATACATCAGCGGCTTCAGCCTTCCGCCAGATGCGCCGAGCGTTTCTCTATTCCGTTCGGACAACCGGTCGCGCTACGACGGTGCCGCATTCGGAGTTCGGCATCGCTTTTCCAGCCGCTTCGATCTCTCGGCTTATTACACTCTTGCGAACGCGACCACCTGGGGCGCTGTGGTGGGCGAGCTCTTCGATTATGTAAATGGCGTTAGCAATGTTAATAACGCATTTGCGCCGGGCGACCATGGACCCGCGGGCGAAGATGTTCGGCACCGTTTTGTTCTTGCGGGTACTCTCATGCTACCGGGGAAGGTTGAGTTCGCGACCTTATCTCAATTCGAGAGCGCGCGGCCTTTCACGCTGGTAACGCCCATCGATGTCAACCATGACGGCGATCCGAACGATGACCGCGCGATTGTGAATGGCCGGCAGACTTCGCTCGATGAGTTTCGAGGTAAGCCGTACATGCAGGTGGACCTGCGGGTAAGCCGTCCGCTACGCTTCGCTGAACGATATGAGTTACGTCCGTTCGTCGAGTCCTTTAACCTTTTCAACAGGACCAATCCGGGAAACAATTACACGGGTGGTGTCGACCAGCTTCACCTTCCGCCGGACCAACTTGCAAATGTGACGCAGGTTTGTTTGGATGCGGACTGCAGATCAAGGCGCCCGGTGAGAGTGAACGATTTGCGTGTTCCCGCAGGTGCGCTCGGCGATTTCTTTGGGCCGGGGACGACGGTAGGTATTCCGTTTGCGGCGCAGTTGGGAGTGCGGCTCAGCTTTTAGGGGTGGACGGGTGTAGAGCGGCTGGCCGGTTGCGGATATAATGCCGGAAACCATTTCGACAGGAGAGTTAGCCATGGCAACAACGGTCCCCGGTCCGTCTGCAGAGTCCGAAACCTTTGCCGACGATTTAGCCGGGATGGGCAGTTTTTTTATCGATCCTCAGGGCGCCGCGCGACGCGTTTTTCACAAGTGGTTTTGGATTGGACCGGTGGTCATTTTTTCGATCGTTTCTGTAGTTGCCAGCTACTTGATGCTGCCGATGGTTCAGCACGTGCTTGAGGTTTCTCCGATTCCTGCTGGCTCGAGCCCAGAGCAATATCAAAGAGGCATGGATATCGCGATGACAATCCAGCGCGTCAGTATGTACTTTTCGCCAGCGATAGTAGCGCTGATTCTGGCGCTTCAGGCGCTAGTCATATGGGCTACATGCTCGGTCTTGACCATAGAGGTGAAGTTCCGGTGGCTTTTCAATCTGGTTGCCGGGTGCTCGCTGATTCAGGTGCTTGCGTCGATCGCGAGCCTGGCAATTTTGAAGGGGAAAGGGGAGATCTCGACAATGGCGGAGCTGCGTCCGGCTCTCGGCCTGGACATCTTTTTGCCCGAGGGGACCAATAAGTATGCGATAGCGTTTCTGGGCTACTTTTCGATTTTTGAGATTTGGTGGATCGTGATGATGGTGCTGGTATTCAGTGCCGCATTCCGGGTGAGTAAAGGAAAGGCATTCGCAGCCGTCCTGCCGCTGATTATGGTGAGTATTTTATTGCGCATCGGCGCTGCGGCCTTTCAAAAATAAATCTGCAGCGTACCTGAGTGTGTCGCGGTGCCGGTTATTTCAGGCTTCGGCGTCGAATACAATTAAGTTGTTAACGCAGGAGATTTCATGAGACTTGACGGGCCTGGGCTTCTAACGATTTTTAGCGGGCCTGACCTTCTGCTAATTATTCTTTTGTTCGTGCTGCTCTTTGGCGGGAAGAAGATTCCGGATCTAGCCAAGGGTTTAGGTCAAGGCATCCGCAATTTCAAGGGCGCGGTAAAGAGCGAAGAAGACTCGAACAAAGAGAAGAAGCTCTAGACAGAGCCCTCCGAATCCGTTCTTAAGAAACAGTAAAACCCCGCCTCAGCAGCGGGGTTTGTTCTGCGTGGGAAGGCAGCGGGGCAGGTGGTTACTTTGCAGCTACTTTCTTGGACGGCACAATTGCGTCCTTCACCGACTTCGCAACGCGAAATTTCACAACCCTTTTTGCTGGAATTTTGATTGCCTCGCCAGTGGCGGGGTTGCGGCCTATTCGAGCCTTTCGTTCGGCACGCACCAAGCGGCCGATGCCGGGCATGACAAACATGCCATTTTTCTTGGTCTCGCGTACCGCGAGTTGTGCGAGCGATTCCATGAACTGTTTCGCCACGCGATTATTGACACCCGTGGTTTCCGCCAGTTCCCTGACGATCGCGGTTTGAGTCATTCTCTTGTTGTTATCAGCCATCTTGCCTCCATACGCCGTTTTAGAGAGCGAGTGAAAGAACTCTGCGCGCTTGTTTGCCTCGACAGGTATCAAACAAAACGACGTAGAAATGTTTCAGCGCCCTTCCGGTCTACTCGATCATAAGGGACTAGAACGCGGTTGTAAAGCAAAAACAGCCAAAAAACGGGGTTTTCAGCGGCTTTTTTTCTAGATAGGGCGCGGAAGGCCGATGAAACGGGGCTGTGCGGTCGCAAAGTTTCAGCGAACGCCGTGTTTTGGGGCTTTTGAGCCCGGGACCGGAGTGCACGTTTTTTGATTCTAGTGGCGATCGAGATACACGGGTGGCTGCCGGGTTAGGCCGTACCGGGATAGCTGGCAGCCGAGAGTAATACGCGCTCTTCGAGTGCTGATATGTACCGTTACGGCGCCAAAACCAAAAGCCGGCTGAGAGGTTGAATACCTTGGCGGTCCGGTTGAACAATGGGACATGGGATCCAGGAATCTTGAGTTGCTGTACCAGGAATGGCAGTGGCTGGTAAGCCAATGTGCGAGTGCCATGAGCGCGGCCCGTTGCAATGGCGCATCGCGGGAAGAATTGCGCAGCGAGGAGCGGCGGCATGGGTTGCGCATCGATGCAGTCTACGCGCGCCTGAAGCAGGCTGAAGCGCGGCGTGAGAAACACGTATCACAGGAGCGATGCGATATATCAAGTAGATCCGCATGCCTATAAACCCGAAAAGTCATCCAGAAGGCGAAATCGCAGGTCAGGCCTTCCATCTATTACGCTCTCATAGCGGCAAAGCAGGAGCGAGCCGCATAGTACTCCCACCGACTAGAAGTAAAACCCCTGTTTAAAGTGCCGGGTTTTGCGCTTCAAACAGACGGGTAGGGTGAGGGCTCAGGAATGAGACCCACCGGACAGGGAGGAGACAGATGCGTACCAAGAGAACAGAAATTGTAACGTTTGCTTTATGCGCGGCATTGTACGGAATTCCGACAGCTTCTATAGTCGGGCGTCCCCAGGATCAACCGCCGCCAGCAGAGCACAAGCAGCAGGATCGCGAAAAAAATCGTACCGATCAAGATGAACGAAAGGAGACCCGTTCCGGGGAGACCAAGCCACGCAGCCATGCCGCGCAAGGCCGGCCGGATCATCCAACAGAAGGGCAGCCGCGAGATCGGAGCGCAGAACGATCAGCACCAGAGCGACAGAACCGTTCGACTGAAGAGCGGCCACGCAACAGTGGCGCGCAAGGGCAGAAACGGGAACAGGCTGCTCAAGGCGGCACACACAGGCCGGCACCCAATGCCCACTATCAGTTTCGTCGGCAAGATGCGCCGAAATTGCATCAGCATTTCGAGAGCCAGCTTGCTCGTGTGGATCGCAACCATCGTCCGCACGTGGTTGCAGGCGGGTCTTTGCCGGGCAGTTGGCAGACCTATATCGTACCCGTTCCAACGGAAGTGATTACCTATTTGCCGCCGGTTCCGGAGGGTTATCAGCTGGGCTTTTACTATGGGTACATCATTGTCTACGATCCTTACTCAGGTCTCGTCCTGGATGTGATCGATCTGTTTACGTATTAACGGCCTCCAGCCGGAATCGTAGACCGCTTTCCTCGTCCGGTCAGAAAATGTGATTTAGCGAGGCTGGCAGGGTCGATACACTCCCGCCAGGATACTCGCGCTAGCGGCCCTTAACGGCTGATTCCCGGCGTTCGACGGATTCCAGCAACTTCTCTTGCGCCGCGAACCAATCGAACTCGGCCGATCCGCTTGGACAGCCACGCTGCTGCCATAGGGCATAGGCGAGCTTCGCAATATCCTCCTGCATGGAATCCTCCGAAACCTGAGATTGGGAGGCCCGTGCCGTAACAGTGGGTTTATTTGTATTCATTTCAGAATCTCGTTTAGCGGGACCTGGCGTAGCTGTCATTCTTGCACTCATAAGTGTGTTCTTCCTTGAGAATTGAAGTTCCCGGGGGACAAGGGGAGAATCCTGACAACTCCTGCTTGGCAGCTTCAGGCTTCATACAACAGATTGAGCGATTATAGCTCCGATCAAATGGCGAGGTGCGCTGGTTCAGCGACAAATCCAGTTCACGGTATGCGCTGCAAAATCGCGCAGCATGTATGATCGACAACAAGCATGAGTTCACTTTTGACAAGGCGGAGAGCGCTTGAGAGTTTAGCCCTAGCGGCATGGCTCGTAAAAGATGCTCTGGGTCGGCGTGGTGGTTCTAGTGACGGGATGTATCTCTCGCTGAACAGCACCTTACTTTCAGATAGGGTGCGATGGCCGGAATTCGCACGTCTGGCGGCGCGAGTCGGGTTTCCGGGCACTGACGTAATGCTTGAGACAGCTATGAAGGCGGGTGTGGGACCGACAAAGCAGTTGCTTAGAGAGCTGAGGATCAAACCTGCCATCCTTAACTTCCCGGTTGAGTTTCGGAAGGATGATGCCGCGTTTCGAGCGTCGCTTTCGAATCTGGACGAAGCTGGGCGATTTGCGGCAGCTATCGGATGTCCGCGCATGATCACGTGGATTCTGCCTTCGAGCGAGACACCGAAGGACGAGCTCCGGCGGACCTATAAGCAGCGGTTCACGGAAAGCGCGCGTATCCTCGCTCGGTCCAACGTGCGGCTGGGGCTCGAATTCTTAGGCCCGCTTCATCTGCGGAAAATGTATCCCTACGAGTTCATCTGGCGGATGAAGGAGATGCTGGCCTTTGCCAAGGAGTGCGGTCCAAATGTAGGGTTGCTGCTTGACGCCTGGCATTGGCATCATGCGGGCGCTAGAGCAGAAGATATCGTCTCGGCGGGGCGAGATCGCATTGTGCATGTTCACTTTGATGATTCGGCTAATTTGCCGCCGGAACAGATTCGGGATGACCAGCGATTGATGCCGGGCGAGGGAGTGATCGATCTTGTCGGTTTTCTAAAGGCACTTCAGAAGATTGGTTATAGAGACGCATTAAGCGTCGAGGTATTCGGTCGCGGGTTGAAGAACATGACGCCGGAAGCGGCAGCGAAGTTAGGCCTCGAAACATCGCGAGCGGTGTTTCGTAAAGCGGGAATCAAGGAAAGCTGAAGGTGGTTTAAAAGCTGCTATCACCGAAACACGTACGGTGAAAGCGCTTCTTGAAGCAATGGAGTTTGGGGATACGGATGAGCGCGATATTGTCGGAAGCCTTCTCCGAGGGACAGCCCGGCGCGGGCGCCACAGGCGCGTGTCCACTCCTCCATTTTTGCTAAATAGTCGTCAATACTGTGCTGCCGCCGTAGCCATGAGCGCTGAGTTTCATGCTTCGCAAGCATCGACTTCTTAGTTTCGAAGCTCAGGTGGACATCGACGGTGAAATCCGGAGCAACGGGGTTACCGGCACGGTCGACCATCCCGAGGGGATCCATAAAGTAAAGATGCGGGATCTCGGAGAGCGCAACCGCGCCAGCCTCAGTAAAGTAGTTGGGGAGTGAGGCTCCAAAGCAGGCGTCACGTACAAGCTGGCTGGTTGTTTCGTGATCGCAAAGATAGTCTTCCGGAGAGGCGGTCAGGACCAGCTGAGGGCGAACCTGCCTCAACAAGTGGACGACCCTGCGCCGCGAAAAATCATCGTTGAAGATCGCAAAGTCCCGAAACTCAGCACACAAGTATTCGGCGCCTATCAGTGCGGCCGCTGCGGCCGCCTCCGCTTTGCGAGTGATGGACAATTGTTCGGGTCCAAGCTCATCCGATCCGCAGTCGCCTGCCGTCATCGTGATGATCGATATTTGATGGCCCGCGTTTGAGAGAAGAGCTAACGTGCCGCCGGCCAGGATTTCCGCGTCATCGGGATGAGCGTGAATACAAAGGACGTGCATGCCCGTTTGGGGAGATCAAGAATTTTTCGTCCAGCGTTCGCCATCGAAAGTCGCATCCTCATTGCTCCACGGTCCAAATTTGGAAGCCATTTGTCCGCCATCGACGAGAAGGGTGGCGCCAGTGATATACGAGGCGAGATTGGAAGCGAGGAACAGGACGGCTTGGGCAACTTCGTCCGGTTCACCGCCACGTCCGAGCGGGATCTGGCGGAAATAGGCGGCCAACGCCTCTCGATTGGAAAAATGAGGCGCTGTGAGGCGCGTGCGTATCAAACCCGGGCATACGGCGTTAACGCGAATCCGATATGGGCCGAGCTCGTTCGCGGCGGTATGCAAAAGGCCGAGCAACCCAGCTTTACTCGCGTTGTATGCGGCCAGATTTGGTTCGCCATCGTACGAATTGGTTGACGCCGTAAGTACGATTGAACCTTCACCGCGCCGCTTCATCCGCTCGGCCGCGATCTGGACAGTGTGGAAGGCACCCGTGAGATTCACCGCGAGGGTCCGGCTCCAAAGCTCGGGTGTGGTGCTGCTGAACGAACTTGTTGAACCCACTCCAGCATTGGCGACTACGATATCGGGGGCGGGAGCCTGCGCAAATGCGTGCTCGATGGATTGTCGGTCCGTTACATCAGCCAAGCAGCCCTGAGCTCCAAATGAGCTTGCAATTTCTGCCGGTCTCTCGGCAGGAAGATCGAGAATCCAGACCGAAGCGCCGGCATTCGCAAAATTTCGGGAAATGGCGAGACCGATGCCGTTCGCTCCTCCCGTAACGATCACGGTTTTACCACTGAAATCAAGCTGCATCAGGATTTATGTGTACGGCGGTTCTGTCTTGTACAGGCCCAATCGTATCCCGGTGTTGCGGTCTACTTCTTTTGGCTGAATCCGACCGTTACGCTGGTTGCTCCGTTCTCGAAGCCGTACCCGATCACCACGTTGCGCTTCTTCGCCTCGTCCTCGGCGCTCAATCCGCCACCGACCTTTCCGCCGGCCTCGCTAGTAGTCGTCGTGCCTAGTTTGAAGCCTTCCGCTGTTAAGGCGTTTTTGTAGAACGTGGCAACTTTTTCGGGGGCGTCCTTCGTGACGAAGTGGGAACTGCCGGTGATTGCCTCTGCGGTATCGGCGCCGATCAGTCCTTCGGGCCGCGAACCAGGGTAAACCGGCAACCAGCTTGGGGCATTTGCAGCGCCTGAGCCGAGCTTCGTGGTTCCGTCCGCAGTTTTTATGTCGACGGTGCCAGTTTTGCCGTCACCTGACGCGTTCAGGGTGAGGGTGTCCTTGCCGTTGCTCTGGACGACGACCTTTCCTTTCTGCCCGTCGCCCGTAGCCGTCAGAGTCACGGCCTCCTTTCCATCCTCCTGAAACACCATTTTCCCTCGCTTCACATCGTCGAAGTTCATGGTGTAGGTCTTTCCGTTCTCCTTGTCACGAATGTGGATGATCCCGCGCGACTCGTCCACGTCCAGCACTTCAGTGTTGGGATTTATCGTCGTGATGAATTTTGTGACTGCCAGACCCGGGTTTTTCTTCATCAGATCAGGATCGAGTCCGGCCTGCTTTACTTTATGCACGATGAAAAAACCGGCAGCCATGACGGTCAAGACGAACAGCATAAATAGGCTACCCAGGATGATGAGCACCCATGCCAACGGACCGAGCCCTTTCTTGACCGGCGGCTGAGGGGAAGGCCCATACATTTGTGGATTTGCGGGAGGTACAGTTGCCATGATTCACTCGCCTTTCATTACAGCGTGCGCTGGTTCGACACAGTGCCTTTAAGGGTACCCGAAGCTCAATTTAAATGCGAGTACCAACTCGTTGAGATGAAGTTTACTTACCGTTCGTCAGGCGAGTTAGAGGGCTAGCTCGGGCACATTCATTATCATGAGATTTATAGGATCGGGAATCGGGCTAATCCAATAGGACTGCACGATTCCCAGGCCCGGGTGGCGAAATCGGCAGACGCAAAGGACTTAAAATCCTTTTTCGCGCAAGCGGAGTGCGGGTTCAAGTCCCGCCCCGGGCACCAAGAACTGCTCTTCACCCATGCCAAATGCGCTAGCTTCTTCTTACGACGAGATCGCTGGCATGTACCACGCTCTATGGGCGGATTGGTATTTTCCGGCTGCGAAGCCAGCACTCGAAAAGCTGTTCTTTTCACAACTGGCTGCGGGCGCGGCGGTTCTCGATGTCTGCTGCGGATCGGGGCACGTTACCAAGGAATTGGTAAAGCGCGGCTACAAGGTGACCGGCATTGACTCCTCGGCGGCGTTAATAGCTCAAGCGCGAAAGGACCTGCCGCAAGTGGACCTGCAGGTTCAAGACGCGCGAGCTATGCAGCTGTCGATGCACTATGACGCCGCGCTGTCTACCTTTGACTCGCTCAACCATATTATGTTCATCGATGACCTTCGCCGGGTGTTTGAGAAGGTTCACCGCGTGCTGGTGTCTGGCGGGTTGTTCGTGTTTGACATGAATGTGGAGCGGGCCTATTTACAGGATCACCAGCGATGGACAGTGAACATTCGCGACGAGAGCGTTGGCCTTGTGCGTGGGACTTATTGTCCTCAAGAGAAGAAAGCTTTAACAGAGATCATCTGGTTCGTAAAGGCCGGAGAAAATAATGTCTGGAAACAGCACCGGAGCGTTGTGGAACAGAGATGTTACACACGAACCGAGATCGTTGCGGCACTCAGTGAGACGGGCTTTCGCGGAATCGAAGCGATTTCAGCCGAGGAGCTGGGGGTTACTGCGGATCTTGGCTTCGGGCGAATCTTTTTCGTCGCTCGCGCTTAGGCGTGCGGGAATACGCGTACGTCAAAACCTTCTGCGGCGCGAATCAGGCGGTCGAGATCGGTCCCAAAAGCGCGCTCCCGCCAGCTTTCACGACCCTTGTGGCCGACGTAGATTTGAGTAATTCCGCGACGGCGGGCGAAGCGCAGAACGGCCTCGACTGGATCTTCACCATCGAGCTCGACGATCTCGGCCTTCTTGGCCCGGGCAAGCTCCACGCCTTCTTTTACCTTTTCACGCTGTTCAGGTGAACTGTCGGACCATTTTAAATGAGCTGCTATCAACTCGCCGTGAAACCGATCGCGGTTTCGCGCAGCACTTTCAAGTATGCGTTTTGCATCCGCATGCGGAGAGAGGCATACCAGAATACGTTCCTGAGTGCCCCAAAGCTCCTGGATACCATGGCGCGCGAGATAGTATTCGAGCTGTTTATCGACCACGTCGGCCGTGAGCAAGAGCGCGATTTCCCGCAGTTCTGAGAGTTGTTGTTGAGTCAGCCGCTTGACTGTGCCGGAATCGCCGTCTTCTGAGATCCGCATGGCGGTGTCCGGCGGCGTATCCACGATCACTATTTCGTGAGCAGTACTCAAAAAGCCCAGCGGCACGGTCTGGCTTACATGCCTGCCGGTGATCGCCTCAACTTGGTCGCGCTTTTCTTTGATGTGCTGTAAGTTGACGGAAGTAATGACTGAGATTCCCGCGTCGAGCAATTCCTCGACATCCTGCCAACGGCTTTCGTGTGGCGAACCAGGAGGATTGTCATAGGCGAGACCGTCGACCAGACACACGCTAGGGCGGCGCCGCAGAATGGCGGGAACATCCATCACCGGCTTGCCGTTCATCTGCTTCAAAGGTATGACCTCAAGAGCGGCGATGGCCTGCTGAACGTCTGCAGAAAGATCGGGCTGAACCGCCCCGACCGCCACGTCTTGACCTCGTTCGTAACGTCGGCGGCCCTCGTCGATCATTCGAAAGCTCTTACCGACGCCCGAGGCGTACCCTAAAAAAACCTTGAGGCGGCCTCGGGACGTGTGCTCTCCTTCAGACTCCAGTTGCTGAAGGAGTTGTTCGGGCGTTGGTTTATGTTCGCTCAGCGTTGCCACAATTCCATTATCGGCTTTAGGCCGCGGGGTTGACCCGCTGAAGTAGAGGTTCTCCGGGTTAGCGAAGATAGATCAATAAAGAACAGCAGAAACGGTAACGATTTCCAGATGACGTAGTCCACTAGCGGTAAGTCGTTGGTAACGCCGCTTAGAGCGTCGCGGGTCAGTGTAAACGCCCAACGGGCGAACAAATAGCCACCAATCAGCAGCTAGGAGAGGTCAAACCCGGCATGCTCCGGCTATATGCTATTCTGCCAGTGTCCGACGTTTATTCGGCTATAAAAGGGGACGTAGTTCAGTTGGTTAGAACGCCGGCCTGTCACGTCGGAGGTCGCGGGTTCGAGCCCCGTCGTCCCCGCCATCCCTTTGAGCTCGCGCTAGAGCTGCGTCGTTACTGCGCCGGTAGGGATGGGGAGTAAAGAAAACAACATGACACCGGGACAGCCACAGCCGAAGTTTCAACTCACGACGACGGGGGACTACCGAGAAAACTATGCCAACAGCGTACAGATGCGCGTCAACCTGTGGGACTTCTTTTTGATGTTCGGGACGATCAACCAGACTGCCCCGGACGCAGTCACGATTCAGAATTTCCAAGGAGTTTATTTGAGTCCGCCGCAAGCCAAGGCATTATTGAACGTGCTTCAACAGAATCTGAAACAGTATGAAGCTGCATTCGGGGAAATTCGCTTAGAAGCCCAATCTCAGGGAGACATTATTCAATAAGACGCACATGGCGACTGAGTATCAACTGCTTGAATCACCTTCGGTTGCACTAGCGCCTACAGAGCCGACTCGACCGCGTCAGTACTATCTTCTTGTCTTCTTGTTTCTGCTGGAAGCGGTGCTCGTCATTCACCTCCGCGTGCTAACGTTGCCTTTCTTCTGGGATGAGCACGGGCAATTCATCCCGACGGCCCTGGATCTACTGCGGAGCGGCTCGTGGATCGCACACTCGACTACTCCGAACGTGCACCCGCCAGGGGTCGAGGCATACCTGGTGGTGTGGTACAAGCTGTTGGGCTTTTCGATTCCAGTAACTCGCGTGGCGATGCTACTGCTGGCCGCCTTGGGTTTGCTTGTCACCTTCTTATTGACACTCAAGCTAAGCGACAAGGAATCAGCGGCAACTCCCGCCGTCTTAGCATGTTTGTTTATGGTCGCATCTCCGCTCTTTTTTACCCAGAGCATGATGGTGGAGCTAGATATGCCGGCGATGCTATTCACGCTCCTGGCGGTGTTGTGGTTCTTGAGGAAAAACTATGCAGCAGCAGCGGTGACAAGCATCGCGCTCGTTGTGGTGAAAGAGACGGGGTTGGTGGTCCCGGCTGTGTTGTGCCTAATTTTGCTTTCACGTAAGCAGTGGCGGCGCGCGGCGTACTTTCTTGCACCCGGAGTCGTGCTGCTCGCGTGGCTGATTTTCCTGCACCGCTCGACAGGTTATTGGCTCGGTAATCCGGGTTTTGCACATTACAACGTCACATATGCGCTGCATCCCGCACGTGTCGCGATGTCATTCGTGAGGCACATTTATTACGTGTTTTTTGCAGAGTTTCGATGGGTCGGCACATTGGTGCTTCTGACTACGTTCAGGCGAGCGAAAGAGTTCCGGAAAGATGCTTGGCGCGTTGTGATTGCGGTCGCTGCCGCCAATCTAGGGCTGGTAACGGTGTTTGGCGGTGCGGAATTGGAACGTTATCTTCTTCCCGTGCTGCCATTCTTCTATATAGCCGTCGCGATTGCGCTGACTCGCCTCCGGCCTCCGCTCCGGGTCACAGCAACCGCCGGGCTTGCGATCGGGCTGCTTGTCAATCTTTTTTGGAATCCGCCTTACCCGTTTCCGTACGAAAACAATTACGCCATGGTTGACTTCGTTCGGCTTCAGCAGCTGGCTGCGGGCTTTGTGCAGCGCAACTTAGCGAATCGTACGATTGCGACGGCTTGGCCCTATAGTGCCGCGCTCAAGAGTCCCGATTACGGTTTTGTTGACCATAAGATGAAAGTCGTCGAGACAAATGATTTCCACCTTTCCTCGATCCGCGCGCTTCCCGCAAGAAGCTACGACGTCTTGATTACTTATACGCGCACATGGGCACCTAGTGGAGGAGTGATCGCGATTCCGATGGTACGTGACTTCTTGAGCCGCTTCTATCAGTTTGAACCTGAGATTTCATGGGAGCAGTGCAGGCAGCTAGGTCTCAAAAAGATCGTGTCATGGAAACGGCATGGGCAGGAGATCACGATCTATATGCCGCGGGGCACAGCGGCCATCTCTGGAATGCCGATTCTATAAACCTGGTCTCTTTTCCTGACGGGCGCGCGCGCGCCGGGATGCAGCGTACACTTCGGAGATGAGGGGTCCCAACGTACACGCCGCGTGGTGGGGGACTGTTCTCATATTTCTGGTGCACGGTCTGTTAGTCGCCACCTGGGTATCCAGAATTCCGGCGATTAAGGCTGGGCTGGGGCTCAATGATGGCGAGCTTGGCCTCACTCTACTGAGCAGTGCTATCGGGGCGGTCTGTACGATTCCATTCGCGGGCCGGTTTGTGAGCCGCTATGGCAGCCGGAAAGTGACGGGGATCAGCAGCATAGCCTTTTGCTCCAGTCTCGTTCTTCCGGGTCTGGCCGTGAATGGCTTAAGTCTCGCGGCGGCACTCTTTGCGTTTGGCGCTACGGCAGCTGCCATGGACGTCTCGATGAACGCGCAGGGCGTGGAGGTAGAAAAGCGGTTGGGTAAGCCCACGATGTCCAGATTCCATGGCATGTTCAGTCTAGGCGGCATGGTAGGCGCGGGTGTGGGCGGAATCGTTGCAGCCCGCTCTATACGCCCCGTCATACATTTCGAAGTGAGCGCGCTTGTGTACTTGCTCGCGATAGTGGTTGTCGCGCCGCTGTTACTAGAGACACACGATGGTGTTCAGTCGGACCAACGCAAAGTCTCCTTGAAAAGAATTCCTCGAGCGCTGCTGGCACTCAGTGCGATAGGTTTCTGCATTCTGCTTTCGGAGGGTGCGATGGCAGACTGGACCGCGGTATACCTGCGCCAAGTGCTGAATGCGGGATCGGGCACGGCTGCGGCGGGTTACTCTGTATTCTCGGCAGCCATGGCGATATTCCGTTTTTTGGGCGATCTGATCACGTCTCGCCTCGGGCCAGCACGCACGGTACGCACGGGCGGTCTAGTAGCCGCATGCGGAATGATGTGGGCCTTATCGATGGGATCAGCTGCATGGGCCATGCCGGGATTTGCCGCGGCTGGAGCGGGCTTTTCGGTCATCATTCCAATTGTCTTCGGCGGAGGCGGCCGCGTGCAATCCATCAGTCCCGGAGCAGGTATCGCAACTGTTACGGGCATTGGCTACATCGGTTTCATTGTCGGGCCACCGGCGATTGGATTCGCCTCGCAAGTTTTCACATTGCGCTATGCACTGGGACTTGTGGTGCTCTGCTGCATCATCGCCTCGCTGCTTTCCGGGTTCATTGGGCGCCTGCAGGGGAGCAGCGAGATACAAAGGATGACGGAGGCTCGTGCGTGACTCATCTGAGGCCGAGCTGGACCGGCTTGTCATAGCCGGTCATCTCCAGATAGCCGACTCCGCGCACAGGTTGTCGATGAATGTGGCCCGAGTAGGTGACGGCGCCTTCCCAGTAGCTCGGGAAAGTTTGGTCCTTAGAGAATAGCTCCTGATTCCTTAACGGAGTTCGCTGGGACAGTTCAAGATCGAGTGACGGTATGCTGATTTTCCACTCGAGCGGGTAGCGCGCTCCAGAGCTCGGGCTCTGCCAGACGGCGCCTGGAGATAACGAGAACTGTGAGCTGTCCAAGAAATGCGCTTCGCCGCGCGAATCGACGTAGGTTCCTGACGAGTAAGGATCCGGTTGACCAGATTTCTTTCTCAATCGATAGAGCATCAGCTCTTCGTTGTTTTGCAGTTGAATTGCGAACCAGTCCCATCCGGCGACTGTACTATGAATTGCTTCGGTGAAGAACTCGTGGTCCATCCACGCGAGACCATTCAAGGAAAGTGAAGCGCCGTTGCGGTGCAACTCTCCAGTGGCGCGAAGGCGAGTGAACGAGATGTAGTGCGATGCTTGCGCGAGTTCCGGTCCCTTTCGACTTACGCCGTCCTCGCCATGGATGACCCACGGTTTTTCTGGAGCGAGATCGAGTTGCAATGTAAAGCGCTGGCACACGGCTTCGAGCTTTTGTACTCCGGTCGCAGTTGAAATCCAGCGCACTTGCCAATTGCCGTTCCAATATCGATGTGGATTGGGGTCCACGCCCGCCAATCCAGGACCGGCACGGTTCAACCGTTCTGTGTGGAAGAACTCCCCGCCATCAATATCACTTAAAGCTAAATGCGCAAGGTAAATTTGATCCGGCCGCCATGTCGCGTCTGGGCTGGCGGCGACCGGCTCAGGCAGATCGAGCGCCTGCCGAAAGAATGTCAACTCAAAACCAAAGCGATGCCCGTCCGCGACGCTCAAATTTCCGGTGTAATACCACCACTCTGTCTGGTAATCCGGATGACTGAAGTGATCACGGGGGAACTGATAGTGATACCCAGGCAAAGCAAGCTGCCACTGGACGGCCCAAGCGGGGAGCAGGACGGTGAGCAGGACGGCGGTCAGCCTAATCCTCATGAATCACCTCGATGGGATTCAGCCGTGTCGCCGTTCGCGCCGGGTACAGGCCGGCCAATACCGTCGCAATGTACACACCTGTTAGCGCCACGAGCAGTAAAGTGACGGGCCAATGGAACTGAATGGTCCACCCAAACGATTGTTTATTGATTACGAAAATCAGGATCAGGGACAACAAGGTGCCGAGGACCAGACCAATGCAATTTGCCATGAGGCCCAGCAAACCTGCTTCACAAAGAATGATTCTCCGGACCTGAGGCTGAGCAGCACCCAAGAAGCGCAGGATCGCAAATTCGCGCCGCCGGTCAATCACTACCGCAAGCAACGCTCCGGCAACTCCCAGCACCGCTACAATTATGGCTACCGCCTCCAGCGCGTAAGTGATCCGGAACGTTCGATCGAATACGGCGATTGCTTCGCGCCGCAGTCGGCCGTTTGTGAAAACCATCACGGCGCGGCCCCCAATCACTTGATCGATGCGACGCCGCACGTCGTTCGAATCGGCTCCGGGCCGCAGGAAAACAGCGATATTTGACACGGCTGGATCGGGAAGATATTTCAGCAGAGTCTGCCGGTCCAGCACAACGAAACCGCGTTCAGTCGAGTAATCGTAGTAAATCCCAAGCACCTGAAACGTGTGTTTCCCGCTGCCGAGTGAAAGCTGAACACTGCTCCCAACCTGCACGTTGTGCTTGTTTGCAAACGGTTCACTCACGACGGCGTAGTCGCCTGTAGGAAGCTTTGAAAAGATGGCCTCACCGTCTTCGCCGGGGAGAAATCGTGTGCTGACGTGACTTTGCACCTTTTTTGTCTCGCCTCCTGCCAACGTTGCCGGCAAGCCCTGGTACGAGATTGGATAGGCTCGAAAGCGATCTACGGCCGCAACATCGGGCGACCGTTCGATCGCGTCTGCGATAGCTACGTTCATAGTCGGATGGCGGTCTCCTCCGGCGCTACTGGCGGGTCGCAGATAAAAGTCGGCCTTAAGCTGGTTGTCCATCCATAGCCAGACTGTTTCTCTGAAGCTGCCGACCATAATGCCTACACTGGCCGTCATGGCAACGGCGGTCGCCAGAGCGCCAATCAGTACAGATGTTCGTCCGAGCGATGCTCGTAACGAGCGCATGGCGAGCAAGGCCACGACGCCCAGCAGTTGCCCAACGGCTCGATTCGCGGTTGCTGCGAAAAGCGTAACGATATTCGGGATCGCCGCGGCCGTACCTGCAACCAGGAACATTGCGGCTATATAAGCGAAGATCGGCTGGCGGTTCACGGCCGGGAGTTGAGAAAGGCCCGCAGAAACGATGAGCATGAGAAGCGCCCAGAGGAGGTTTCCGCGTGAACGCACTTTGGCGACGTACTCCTCGCGACCTCGCGCCATGGCCTCGATGGGCGCGATATGCGAGGCCTCAATTGCGGGGGCAAGTGCGGCTAAAATCGATACGCCCAAACCAATCACGACGCCTGTGAGTAACGTGCCCCAGCTGAGTTCAACCGGCGCGGGCTGGCTGCTCACATAGAGCGACTGCACCGTGTTCCCCACCAGCTGTACTGCTCCTTCTGCCATGACGCGCCCAATCAAAACGCCAATCACGCTTCCGGCCAGTCCAAAAACAAGCGCCTCTGCAAGAAAGGCGCTGGTCACCATGCTTCGTGTGGCGCCGAGCGCTCGCAGGATGCCGATTTCACCCCGGCGTCTCACCACTGAAATTGAAATGGTGTTGTAAATCAGAAACGCGCCGACAAGTAAAGCGATGTAGCTCAGAACTTGCAGATTCCAGCGGAATGCCGCAAGCATCTTACGGTTCTCATCTGTGCGCGCACCTTGCGGCTGAACGCTAACACCCGCGGGGAGCTTCCTTGTCAGCAGCTGCCGCCAATATTCCAGCGAGCGGTCGGGTGGCGCCGTTACATCGATGCTGTCAAGCTTGCGAAGCTTTGCTGTGACCTGCTGAGCGAGACCGATGTCCGCGACGATGGCATTGTCTTCTCCGATTTCACCCGCCAGACTTTTTAGCACACCCTCAACTGTAAATTCATGCAGCGAGTCGTTGATCAGTAACATAACGTGATCGCCTCGATGGAGTCCGAGTCCCCGGCCAACCCAGATCGGATCTCCTGCCGTTAGCTGCCGGGCGGAATTATGCAAATCGCTATTCTCCGATTGCTGGTCCCTGCGATGTCTGATCAAATCGAGGCCGATGAAAGGGAGCGCCGCGCCTTTTCCATTGATTGACGCAAAATCTTCTATGCGTGGGGCGAAGTCGAACGCATAGGGCAACTGGACGAGCGTTCCTAGAAGAGTCTGGTCAATTCCGCCCGTTGCGGTGATCACCAAGTCACTGTTGCCCGCCAAGGATTCGAGCGAGGAATGAAAGCTGCCGGCCGCGGCTTGTCCTGCGAGATCAATGGCGATCACCACTGCGACGCCCAATGCCACTGCGAACATGGTTAGCGTTGTCCGCAGCGGCTCACGCGCAAGGGGGCGGAGCAAGAGACGCGCGAACAGACGGAAGGAAGTGCTCATCGAAGTGATACGGCTTCTTGCATCCTGCCGTCACGGAGATGGACGACCCGATCGGCTACGGACGTAGCCTCCGGACTGTGTGTCGCAATCATTACGGCCACACCGAAATCCCGAGCTGCGCGCACTAGCAGGGCCAGCACAATCTTGCCGGTTACCGTATCCAGATTTCCTGTCGGCTCGTCGGCAAGCACCAAACGCGGATTGTGCACAAGGGCGCGGGCAATGGCAACTCTTTGCTGCTGTCCACCCGAGAGTTGGTGCGGCAACCGGTCCGCGTATTGTTCCATTTCGAGCCACCTCAAGCGCTCGAAGGCGGTTTGACGCGCGTGAGTCTTCCGCGCCAACAGAAGCGGCAGCTCGACGTTTTCCACGGCAGTTAGAGTATGAAGAAGCTGAAAAGATTGAAAAACGAATCCGATCTTTTCACGCCGAAGTCGAGTGAGCTCGGAATCCGCCAAGCGCGTGGTTACTTGCCCGTCCAGAACGATTTCGCCGCTTGTCGGGAAATCCATTGCGCCGCATAGATTCAGCAGGGTCGATTTCCCACATCCACTTCTACCTACGAAAGCGACGATATCGCCTGGATTGAGTTCGAAGGACACATCCCGCAACGCGATCACGGACGCACCCTCGCCGGCATACAACTTGGTCGCATTGCGCACCTCGAGCAGTGCCATATCTTCAGGATCTAACGGCTGCCCAGCGCGATCGTGTCTCTGTTCTGCTAGCGAGGTGGGAACGTTCGTTACACTCGAAGGTGCTTGGCTAAGATTCTCGTCACTGGCGGGGCCGGTTACATCGGTTCTCATACCCGATACTTCCTCGAAAAGAAGGGTCACTCGGTCATAGTTGCCGACAACCTGTCCCGGGGCCATAAAGAGGCTGTTCCGCGGGATCTCCTTCGAGTCATCGACCTTGGAGAGACGGAGCGGTTGACAACGCTTCTCCGGAATGAGCGTGTCGAGGCAGTAATGCACTTTGCTGCGTACATCGCAGTTGGCGAGTCAACGCAAATTCCAGAAGTCTACTTTGTAAACAATGTCAGCGGTTCTCTGTCGCTGTTTGAGGCAATGCTCCGTTGCGGCGTGAAGCGATTAGTCTTTTCCTCTTCGGCGGCAGCGTACGGGATTCCCCAACGAGTGCCGATCACAGAAGATCAACCCTTCGCCCCTATCAATCCATACGGCGAGTCTAAAGTGATGGTCGAGAAGATTCTGGAGTGGCTCGATCAGTATCGCGAATTCCGAAGTATTCGGCTCAGGTACTTCAACGCCTGCGGCGCGGAGCCGGAATCAGGGCTAGGTGAGAGGCACGATCCTGAGACACACTTGATTCCTTTGCTGCTGCGCGCCATTCAAACGGGTAAGCCGATGACTCTTTTTGGTGACGACTACCCGACGCCGGACGGCACCTGTATCCGTGATTACATCCACGTCAGCGATCTTGCCGAGGCGCATGTTCTCGCGGTGGAGCATCTGTTGAGAGATGGCGCATCGGAGGTCTTCAACGTGGGAACCGGCCATGGTCACTCCGTTTTGGAAGTGTTGACCGCCGTCGAACGAGTTGCCGGAAAAAAGGTGCCACACACGATTGGTCCGCGGCGTGAAGGCGATCCGCCCCGCCTTGTCGCAGATTCTCAAAAACTCCAGCGTACGTTGGGATGGCGTCCACAGCGCGCCGATTTGAACCGGATAGTTGCGGACGCTTGGCAGTTCGCGATGGAACACCCATAGCATCGCCCCGGGGAGGTGAGCGCGGGCTGCTAGACCGATGAACGAAGTAGAGGCGAATGCAGGCAGGAGCCAAATGGAGCGGGAGACGGGGTTCGAACCCGCGACATCAACCTTGGCAAGGTTGCACTCTACCAGCTGAGTTACTCCCGCGTAGAGTGGCTATTCGACATTCTCCGACGAGTTTGTTCCAAAGTCAATTCATCTAATTGCAACATTAGATCTTACCGAGCACAGGTCTCCTGGAGAGGTGGTTCAACGGCCTCTTTTGGGTCCGCTAGCTTGAACCTAACCGCCGTATTTACAGTCACTTAAATAAAGTCGAGATTTCTCTTTGAAAACCTGGGGCCTATGTTAGACTGTGATTTCCGAAGAGACGGAAACGGTTTCCCCCAGCCCGTAACGCGTCGCTGTTATCGATCGCAATAACTTCAAAAAGCAAGTTTTGTTGTTTTCCACATGAGTGGAAAAGCTGTGGGAAAGTGTTTGCCGTTCGTCGAGTGAAGGAGCGCTGCGACTTGAGCGACGTTTGGCAAGAAATCAAGAATAAACTGGCCGTCAACCTGAACGGTGCAGCATACGAGAATTGGGTTTCTCGAACTGCTCTTCAGTCATTCGAGGGCGGCCGCCTTACGGTGCGCGTACCGGATGCGGCAACGGAAGAATGGATCCGGCAGGAATACGCATTTCAAATTCGAACTGCGATTCAAGAGTTGAATCTTCCGGTTCTTCAAGTTCACTACACGGTTGATGCGCCTCACGCATTTGCGGCAGCTGCAGCGTCTTCCATGAGTATGGGCTCAACCGGGCACACGCCGTCGCCTGAACCGGTTTTCGAAAAATCTGCTTCGTGGCTTAACCCACGGCTTACTTTCGAAAGCTACGTGGTGGGGTCGTCGAATCAATTGGCTCATGCGGCGGCTCAGGCGGTTGCCAAATTGCCGTCCCGAAGTTACAACCCGTTGTTCATTTATGGCGGCGTGGGGATCGGCAAGACCCACCTCATCCATGCGATTGGCCGCAGCCTACTCGACAATTACGTCGGACTCAACGTTGTTTACACTTCCAGCGAGCGCTTTATGAACGAGATGATCACGTCGATCAAGCTTGATCGCATGTCGCTCTTTCATCGTCACTACCGGTCTGCCGATGTGCTTCTCATTGACGACATTCAGGTGATCGCGGGCAAAGAACGAACACAAGAGGAATTCTTTCACACCTTCAACGAGCTTTACGATCACCGCAAACAGATTGTTCTATCGAGCGACTCGGCACCCAACCAACTGCCTGGTCTGGTCGAGCATCTTCGCTCACGCTTCGAGTGGGGTCTGATGGTGGATGTTCAAGCTCCGGATCTTGAAACGAAGATGGCGATCTTGGACAAGAAGGCTGAATCTGAGGGTGTGGCACTCCCTCAGGACGTTCGGATTTTCATCGCGACTAAGACAAAGTCAAACGTACGTGAACTGGAAGGCGCCTTGACGCGATTGATGGCTATCTCGTCCCTGACTGGACAACCGATCACTCTAAGCATGGCGCATCAGACGCTGAAATATCTGAGTACGAATCCCGAGAAAAGAATTTCGATGGAATCCATCGTTCGGGCAGTCGCCGACCGCTTTTCAATAACGCCGGCGCAACTGAAGTTAAAGAGCAATACGCACCAGATCGCTTATCCCCGTCAAGTCGCTATGTATCTGGTGAAAGAACTGACACAAGCTTCATTGCCCGAAATTGGGCGGTACTTTGGAGGCAAGCACCACACGACCGTTCTTCATTCGATTCAGAAAATCGAGAACTTGCGGCAGCGTGATGAAGATTTAAACAGCTTAATCCATAGTGTAAGTAACTCAATTCATTAAGTTTATGTTTAGCGTCAGGCAAGATCGCCGAAAAGTGCTGTTGGAAGATGTGAAAGACTTATATACCCCACTTTTTTGGACATAGGCCAAGTTTGATATCCACAACCCAAAGTACGGGAAGCAGTAATTTTTGCTATAATTTAGAAGGATTTCAACAATTCCACAAGCCCTACTAATACGGTTCTCTCTGGTACTAGATGTCTCTCTAGAATAGTAGAACCCCCAGCAGCAAGGAGCTTACTAAAACACTCTATGGAATTCTCGGTTAGCAAGTCGGACCTAGTACGGGAACTCGGGCTTACGCAAGGGGTGGTGGAGAAGAAAACCACGATCCCGATTCTATCGAATATTTTGGTTGAAACAGACCACGATCAGGTTTGGCTCACTGCTACGGATCTAGAACTGGGTATTCGGTGTGCGTGTCCAGCTCGAATCAAAAAGGAAGGCGCAGGTACGATCCCGGCACGACGCTTGCTGGATTATGTCCGGCTGCTGCCTGATGCTGATCTCCAAGTGAAACTGGCTGAAAATCAATGGGCGAGCTTTGTGTGCGGACGATCGCGCACACGAATTGCGGGCATGTCGCGGGAAAGCTTTCCGGAGCTGCCGCAAATGCCGGAGCCGCTCGCAGAGATTCCTTTGAGCGTTCTATCGCAGATGATCTCGAACACCATCTTCGCTATCTCTGCTGAGGAATCGCGTTTTACGTTGAATGGCGCTTTGCTGATTTTGCGGGACAACGGTCTGGTGATGGTGGCGACGGACGGTCACCGTCTCTCAATGGTAGAGAAGCACGTGAGTCTTCCAGGACTGAGTGGCTCGTATCGCGCTTTGCTGCCGAAAAAGGCTATGGCGGAGATCCAGAAGCTGGCGAGCGATGATTCGAGCAAGCAAATAGAGTTTTCCGGGAATGAAAATCACCTTTTCTTCCGTATCGATAAGCGCCTGCTGCTTAGCCGCAAGTTAACGGGAAATTTTCCTGATTACGAACGCGTGCTGCCTAAAGAGCATCCGCATACGGTGGTTGTGCAACGCGACGAGTTTAAGTCAGCAATCGAGCGCGTGGCGCAGTTTGCCGATGAGCGTTCGCGCGCAATTCGCGTCCAGGTTCTAAAAGGTGAATTAAAAGTTCATTCTTCGATTTCAGAAACCGGAGAGAGCGAGGAGACGATCCCGATAGAGTTTAGCGGACCTGATCTTGAGATCGGGTTTAACGCCCAATATCTGCTCGATTTTTTGCGCTCCGTCGACCAGAGTGAAGTGGAGTTTCATTTTAAAGACTCGAACAGCGCCGGCGAGTTGCGACCGCACGCTGCGAGCGCCGACACAGTGTATCGCTATGTCGTGATGCCGATGCGCATCTGAGTGTGCGAAGGGCACAGGTAAATTTTGAGTGCACCGGTATCCGGCGGCGAGCATTTGCCTCCGGGTTAGTGCGCGGTTGGTCCTGAAACTATGGCTACAGTGGTTCAAAACGAAAATTACGATTCGACGAGTATCAAAGTTCTGGAGGGTCTCGAGGCCGTTCGTCTGCGTCCTGCTATGTACATCGGCTCGACGGGAGAGCTCGGCCTGCATCATCTCGTGTATGAAGTTGTTGATAACTCAGTTGACGAAGCTCTGGCCGGGTATTGTACGGAAGTCAGCGCCACTATCCATATCGACAACTCGATCACTATCGTTGACAATGGCCGCGGGATTCCGGTAGACATTCACGCCGAAGAGGGTGTGTCGGCGGCACAGGTGGTTTTAACGAAGCTGCACGCGGGCGGAAAATTTGATTCGAACAGCTACAAAGTTTCGGGCGGTCTGCATGGTGTGGGCGTAAGCTGCGTAAACGCCCTCTCCGAGACGCTGCACGTTGAGATCTGGCGGAAGAATGCGACCTGGGAACAAGACTACGAACGAGGCACTCCGAAAAGCCCGCTCGCAAAAACAGGTAAATCTACGAAGACGGGCACGAAGATCACTTTCAAGCCTGATGCCACCATCATGGATGCCACGGAGTTTAACTTCGATACCCTGGCGCAACGATTGCGTCAGCTCGCGTTCCTGAACAAAGGGCTAAAGATCACGCTCAGCGATGAGCGTGGCGAAGATATTCGCACAGAAGAGTTCTACTACAGCGGTGGTATTGCCGAGTTCATTAAACACCTGAACCGTGGTAAAGCGGTACTGCACGATAAGCCTATCCATTTCGAAGGCACCCGCGAACTCCCGAACGGCGGAGAGCTGACGATCGAGGTTTCGCTGCAATACAACGATTCCTACTCAGAGAACGTGTTCAGCTTCGCCAATAACATCAACACCGTTGACGGCGGAAGCCACCTTAGCGGATTCCGAAGCGCGCTGACGCGAACTATCAATGCAGCTGCACAACAGGCCAGCCTGATTAAGGATTTGAAAGAGAATCTTACGGGAGACGATGTCCGTGAAGGTCTCACCGCCGTGATTAATGTGAAGCTGCCGCAACCGCAATTTGAGGGGCAGACCAAGGGGAAGCTGAACTCCGACATCCAGGGTTATGTAGTTCAACTGATCAACGAGAAGCTCGGAGAATACTTCGACAAAAATCCCGCTGTGATGAAAAAGATCATCACGAAAGCGATTGAGGCTGCCCGCGCTCGCGAGGCTGCTCGCAAAGCGCGCGATCTCACACGTCGGAAAGGTGCGCTGGATTCTGGAGGATTGCCGGGCAAGCTGGCAGACTGCCAGGAGCGGGATCCTGACCGTTGCGAATTATTCCTGGTCGAGGGCGAGTCGGCCGGCGGTACCGCAAAGTCCGGCCGCGACCGCCGCTATCAAGCCATTCTGCCCCTAAAAGGCAAGATCTTGAACGTGGAGAAAGCCCGCTACGACAAGATGCTGGGGCACGAAGAGATTCGAGCCATGATCACGGCCATCGGCACCGGTATCGGAAAGGGCGAAGACTTCGAGATCGCAAAGCTGCGGTACGGGAAGATCATCATTATGACGGATGCCGATGTCGACGGGTCGCATATCCGCACATTGCTGCTGACATTCTTCTTCAGGCACATGCAGCAGCTTATTACGCGGGGGAAATTATTCGTTGCACAGCCGCCGCTCTATCGCATTAAGAAAGGGAAGAGCGAGAAGTACATCAAGGACGACAAGGAATTCACACGAGAAATCTTGCGCCGGGCCACGGAAAATTTGGCGGTCGAGCTGGGTAGTGAACCGGAAGCTCTACGGATCGAGGGAGCCGAGTTGCGGGCCTTTCTGATGTCCCTCGATGAACTTGCACAGATCTGGCGCCGGTTGGAGCGCCGCGTGCGCGATTTACGGGTGGTTGAGGTTCTCTCGGATGTGGATCTCCCGATCGACTCGAAGACCGATCTGCAGAATGAAGAAAGCGTAAAGAGAGTCGCGGAGCGCTTAAGGAACCTGAAGCTCGAGGTCACGATTGAGCGCGAGGAAGAGCACTCGGCTTGGATGATCGGGTATAAAGATCCCACAAATGCAACCCGCTTCATTAATACTGAGTTTCTGTCCTTACCCGAGTTTCGCCGTCTGCGGACGATGGTAAAGCAAGCGGCGCGTTTAAACAGGCCGCCATTCACTATCGTCAAAGATTCTCAGCGAGAAGTGCTACAGAACTGGCGCGATTTGCTGAGCACGGTAAAGAATGAGGGCACGCGGGAAGTGAATGTGCAGCGCTACAAAGGACTCGGCGAAATGAATGCCGAGCAACTGTGGTCAACCACCATGAACGCCGAAACGCGCACGCTGCTGCAAATCGATTTGAAAGATTTCGTCGAAACGGAGCCGATCTTCTCCACCCTTATGGGCGAAGATGTGGAAAGCCGCCGCAAGTTCATTGAAGAGAACGCGCTTGACGTTCGCAACTTGGACGTGTGAGCCGATGAGCGGCGAGAAAGCTACTGGTTATGCAGAACAGCCGATCTACTTGGCCGTGGAGATTCTTTCACCGGACGAGCGAATCGGCAAGATGCTTGCCAAATGCGAGCTCTATCACGACTGGGGTGGTGTCCCGTACTGCTGGGTGTTGGATCCGATGCAACGGTGCGCCTGGAACTATTCGAGAGGCAGCCTGCCTAGAGAGACAACTACGCTCGACGCAGGAGAAATCACACTGACCACCGAGCAGATTTTCTCCATTCTGGATGATCGCCGCAGTCGACCGGCTAATCACAGCGGTACTGAATAAGAATCGCACTCTTACTGATAGCGGAGCGCTTGCGAGGGATCGACTGAGGCGGCGCGACGAGCCGGGAAGTAAGCCGCCGCAAGTGCCACCACCAGCAAGAGGGCTATTGCCGAGAAGTAGGTGAGTGGGTCGGTCGGCTTCACCTCATAAAGAAGCTGTGAAAGAAGGCGTGACATTGCAACCGAGCAGATCGCTCCTGTCACTGCCCCAAACAGAGCCGGCATGACGCCTTGCCGCATAATCATACGCAAAATATCGGACCTTTCGGCCCCCACCGCGATCCGAACCCCGATCTCATTAATGCGCTGCGTTACAGAGTACGCAACTACAGCGTAAACGCCAATGCTCGCCAATGTGATCGCAATACACGCGAATACGATCAGGAGCCAAGTGTGAAAAGCTCGCCAGCCCAGCTCTCCAGTTACGATTTGTTCCATCGTCCTGGGCAGAAAGACTGCTAATTCCGGGTCCACCTGATGCACTTGCGCTTCGATGGCTTTGATGAAACTGAGGGGATCGGCATTGGTCCGAGCCGCGATTGCGAGCCACTTGAATTCGTCCTGGGCCAGGGGTGTGAACACTTCCGGCACGGCTCCACTCTCTACTCCGTGCTGCCTCACATCTGCGACGGCACCGATTATTTCCTTCCAATGGGGATGATCCGCCGAGTAAGCGAGATGGTGACCGATAGGATTCTGCCTTGCAAAGAAGCGATTTGCGAATGCTTGATTCACAATCACCACAGGGACGGAATTTACCGTGTCCCGAAAGTTGAAGTCCCGGCCGCTCAACATAGGAATCTGCAGAGTCCGGAAGTAGCCGGGAGACACGCCGTTAAATTGGACAAACTGTGAATCTAGATTCTTGTCAGTCGGCCTCCCCTCAATCACGATTGAGCTAAGGCCACTGCCCAGGAAGGGCAAGTTAGTACCGATGGCTGCCGCTCGCAAACCCGGAATAGATTGAATCCGCTCGATAGTATTGTGAACGAACGGACCCACAGTTCCTGGCCTGCCATACCGTGATTCTGGAAGAGAGATTTCCAAGGTGATCAGATGGTCTAGCTGAAAGCCTGGGTTGGTACTGGACGCTCTTACGAAACTCTTGATCAGCAGTCCCGATCCGATTAAGAGGAGCACTGCGACGGCCGTTTCCAGGCCAATAAACAACTGCCGCAGCCGGTGCTGCCCCCTCGATTCGGTTACTCTGCCGCCTGACTGCTTCAAAGTATCGTTTACGTGGGTCATTGAAAGGCCAAGGGCCGGAACAACTCCAAAAATGATACCGGTCACAACGCCTGTCCCAACCGCAAAGAGCAGTACGCGCCAGTCCACAGTGATAGTTCCGGGATGCGGGATGCGAGTGTTTCCCAGGCTCCTTACAATGCGAACTGCAATCGTGGCCAAGCCAATGCCTGCCAAAGCGGCGGAACAGGAGAGAAGAACGCTCTCTGTGAGCAGTTGGCGACACACCCGGGTGCGGCTTGCACCGATCGCCATGCGCACCGAAACTTCACGTTGGCGGCCTGATGCGCGGGCGAGCAACAGATTCGCCACATTGCCGCAGGCGATCAAGAGCACGCACGTTACCGCTCCGAACAACATAATCAACACGGGCCGAATTTCACCGGTTATCGAATGTTGCAGCGTAATGGCCAGGGCGCCAACCCCAGCATTCTGCTTCGGGTATTCCGCGGCCAGCGACCTGGCCATTGCAGCTAACTCAGCATTGGCTTGCGCGAGCGACACACGCTTTCGAAGCCGGCCAAGCGCCGCATATTGGTGATAGCCGTGCGCGTTTTGTGGCTGCTTCAAATCAAACGTCACCGGCACGAAGATGTCTCTATCCCCGAGCACGAAGAAGCCGTCCCGCAAAACTCCGATAATCGTGTGGGGCTTGTCATCCAGCAGGATCTTTTTCCCGAGCACGTCTTGCCCCCCAAAGTGACTTTGCCAAAATGATGAACTCAGAATCGTCACAGCGTCGTGGCCGGGTTCGTTTTCTTGCGGAACGAAGTTTCTTCCGCGAACCAAGCCCGCACCGAGGAGGGGCAGCATAGTTGACTCACATATGAACATCCGAACGCGCTCAGGATTAGAGGCGCCAGTGAGATTGGCTTGGCTTTCGCGGTAAATTGCGAGACTATCGAACGACTTCAGATTTGCCTTCCAGTCGACATAATCCGCCATGCTGATGTCCGCCTGCCGAGCACTCGCCTTGGTTTCGAAGATCCGAACGATTCTGTCCGGGTCCTTGACGGGCAAGGGCCGCAAAAGAACGCTATCGGCGACGCTGAAAATCGCGGTGGTCGCGCCGATGCCAAGTGCCAATGCTACAAATGCTGCAAAAGTGGAGCCTGGATTCTGCTGAGCTATGCGTATCGCATAACGCACGTCGTGTACGAGATTCGCCGGTAGTAAAACAATCCTGGAACTCTCCCCGATGGACACGAGCTTAGCAATACGGAGCCACAGATCCTTTCGGCTCGCGGCACGAGTTTGGGGATTTGTTCAAATGGTCCATGCCGTCCCTACCGACTGTGCGGGTAAACCGTAAGGCAGCGGATCGCGTCGCATCAGGACACCCTTGGATCTTTACGAGCGATGTCATCGATTGTGGTTCAGCACGGGCCGGAGACGCAGTACGCGTAGTTGACTTCAAAGGACGGATCATTGGCACGGCGCATTTCAGTTCCAGCTCAAAGATCTCACTGCGCGTTCTCAGTAGCCACGTGGAATGCATTGATGAAACGTTTCTGCTAAAACGTATCGAGGCCGCCCAAGCTTTCCGCCAGCGGATCGTATCGAAATCAGACGCCTATCGCCTGATACACGCCGAAGGTGATCTCCTTCCAGGCTTAATCGCGGATCGCTACGGCGACTACTTAGTCTTGCAACTGCTCGATCAAGGAATGGATCGACTCGCGCCTGAAATCGTGAGCGTGCTGAACGCGCTATTGATGCCCAAAGGGATCGTCGCGCGGAACGAGGCCCCAAGTAGAGCAAAAGAAAACCTGCCGCAAGAGACCCGTATCCTGGCGGGCGAAGTGCCCCATCGAGTCGAGATACACATGAATGGTCGTACGTGGCAGGCAGATCTTCTGAGCGGCCAAAAAACTGGCGTATTTCTCGACCAGCGTGAAAACTATCTTGCCGTGCCGCGCTATGCCCGGGGGCGAGCATTGGACTGCTTCACAGGAACGGGAGGATTCGCGCTTCATCTGGCCGGTGCCTGCGAATCTGTCGAGGCGGTCGACAGCTCGTCGGCGGCACTCGAAATCGCGAAATGGAATGCGGCAGCTAATGGCGCGCCGAATGTCGCATTTTTTGAAGCGAACGTGCTGGAGTATCTGCCGAGCCTCGTGACTGCGCACCGGACGTTCGACGTTGTCGTTGTCGATCCGCCGGCGTTCACCAAAACGCGATCCGCGCTGGAGAATGCTGCTCGAGGTTATAAAGAGATCAATCTGCGCGCCCTGCGGCTTTTGCAACCAGGAGGAATTCTAGTCACCTGCTCGTGCTCACACCACATGAGCGAAGCGCGTTTTCTGGAAATAGTAGCCGCCGCCGCACTTGATTGCGGCAACCAACTGCGCGTCCTCGAGCGGCGCACGCAGGCACAAGATCATCCCATTCTGTTAACCGTGCCCGAGACTCACTACCTGAAATGTTTGATCTTTGAAGTGCTTTGAAGCCTTATATCAGAGCACGACACGCGCGTCGCCATCGCGCCTTGTCACGCGCTCACGGTCCAGATATTCGAGCAGCGGAATAGCGTATTTTCGAGAGATTTGCGTCCATTCTTTAAATTCAGGAACCGAGAATTTGCGGCCCTTGTGACCTGAAAGTGACTTTCGAATATGCGTGATCGCGTCGGTATGAAAGATCAGATCTTCTGAAATTCGGACCAGAGTTCTGCTTTTGATGAGCGCTTCAAGGAGCGCGCGCGCTTGCTTTGAATCGGTACCGGTCGACTCCAGAACCTGTTTGGCAGGCGGAGGTTTGAAACCGGCTTGCCTGAAGGCGCCTTCTATCTTGGCGAGCGTCCGGCTCTCTTGGTTGCTGAATTGCGCTTTGTGATTTGCCAGGGCGATAATATCTCCCTGGACGCGTATCGCAGGAAAACCATCGAAGACTGCGGTTGCGAGTTGCGGGTCAAGTCCAAGCCGCGCAAGAGCAATTGGAGCACCCGCGGCCGAAGAATGCTGGGTGTGAAATGCTGCCAACCAGTTTACGAGCTTACGCCTCTTCTCCGCGATCCATGCCTTCGTCACGATACGCTGCGCGCTATCAACAGAAACTAGGGACGGGTTGTGCCCAATTATCGATCTGAGTTGCGTTTCTCCTGCACCCGTCAGGCGGACCAATTCTTCGAACCCGCGGCCTGTGGCGCTCTCTTCAACAAGAAGCTGCACACGTCTCGCGAGGTCGGCTTCCGCGAGGATCTGCAAACGGCCGATGGTCTTGGCGCGATTGAGGCGAGCTGGAGGAAACGGGTCGATAACCAAACCACCTGCAACGGTATGAGCTGGCGAGGGCTGCCGCAGCACAAAGCGATCGCCCGGAAGTGCGAGTACGGTTTCTGACAGCCATAAGCGAGCAAGCATTTGGGAGCCCTGGCCAGTGTGAAGAATTTTAATCGCCGCAAATACTTCCGCAGTTCCAATATGGAGGAGAAGATGTTCGCGCTTCCGAGGGACTTCGAAGCTCTCCAGCCACTCTACAGAAACATCGATGAGCTTCGTCATCTCGAGCGCGCTTGAATGGGTCAGTACATAGCCGCGCCTAATCTCTGAGCTCTCGATTCCGGACAGGTTCACCGCCAGGCGCTGTCCCGCGATTGCCGAATCCACTCCCGTTCCGTGTACCTGCAGCCCTCGAATCCGAAGCTGCCTATCCGCGGGATGCAGTTGCACCGAGTCGCCGACGCGAAGCTTACCACTGCAAAGAGTGCCGGTAACAACGGTCCCGAAACCTCGGAGCGCGAAGCTGCGATCAATCGGCAACCGTGCGAGCCCGCTATCATCTCGGGGCGGAATGCGCTCAATCAGCAGCGATAATTCCGCTTTAAGTTCATCCAGCCCTTGATCAGTTGTGGCGCTCACGGCAATCGCTGGGGCCGCGTCGAGAAAGGATCCCGCGCACAAGGCTCGAACCTCTTCGCAAGTTTTCCGAATCTGTTCTGCGCCGGCAAGGTCGATTTTAGTCAGCACGATAATTCCGCTGCGGATGGCCAGTAGACGGCAGATATCGAGGTGCTCGCGGGTCTGTGGCTTTACCGATTCATTAGCGGCAACGACCAACAGAACAGCCTGAATGCCCGCCGCGCCCGCGAGCATGTTCTTGACGAAGCGTTCGTGGCCTGGAACGTCGACGAAACTGATAGTTCGCCCATTCGGCAAGGCTAGGTGAGCGAATCCGAGATCGATCGAAATACCGCGGCGCTTCTCTTCAGCGAGTCGATCCGTATCGATTCCCGTTAACGCGCGGACGAGAGCTGTCTTCCCATGGTCGATATGCCCGGCGGTACCGACAACAACTCCAGACGGCCGGTCCATACTACTATCTGACATGCAGGAACTGATCTTTATCGTCGCATTCAGTCGACTGCGAAAGCCTGATCACGAACTATGAGCACAAATCGACTGGAGGAAGTACGGCGCCGCCATGCACGCGCGGAAGAGGGCGGAGGAGCCGAGCGGAAGGAGCGCCAACATCGCGAGGGCAAGCTTTCGGCGCGTGAGCGGATGGACTTCCTTCTCGATGAAGGCACGTTTGAGGAATTGGACAAGCTGGTTCGCCATCGCTGTTACAACTTCGGGATGGCAGAGAACGTGATCGACGGCGACGGTTTTATCACCGGACATGGCCTAATCCACGGCCGTCAGGTGTTTGTGTTCGCTCAGGACTTCACTGTCTTCGGTGGTTCCCTCTCTGAAGCAAACGCTCAGAAGATCGTGAAGATCATGGACCTCGCTCTCAAGACTGGTGCTCCCATTATTGGTCTCAACGACTCGGGTGGTGCGCGCATTCAGGAGGGCGTAGTTTCGCTCGCCGGGTACGCAGATATTTTTTTGCGAAACACGCTTGCAAGCGGCGTAATTCCGCAGATCTCAGCCATTATGGGCCCTTGCGCCGGGGGCGCGGTTTATTCACCAGCTCTCACGGACTTCGTTTTTATGGTCGACAAAACGAGCCATATGTTTGTGACTGGCCCCGACGTGATAAAGACCGTTACCCATGAAGATGTCAGCAAAGAAGAGCTGGGCGGTGCCGTGACGCACAATTCAACCAGCGGTGTCGCGCAATTATTGGCGGCCGACGATGAAGATTGTCTCCGGAGCATTCGCGAGTTGATGCGCTTCCTGCCGCAAAACAATCTCGATGGTGCGCCGCGTGTGCCCAGCAAAGATCCCGAAGGCCGAGCCGATCCTCAACTCGACACCTTGATACCGATCGAATCGAATAAACCGTACGACATCAAAGACATCATTTTCCGCGTGATCGACGACGGTGATTTCTTCGAAATCGCAGAGCATTTCGCCCGAAATATCGTGGTCGGATTTGCGCACATGGCAGGTGAGGCGATCGGCATTGTCGCGAACCAGCCGTCGCATCTTGCCGGATGTCTGGATATCAATTCATCTATGAAGGCTGCACGGTTCGTGCGCTTCTGCGATGCCTTTCAAATTCCGATCTTGACGTTCGAAGACGTCCCGGGCTTCCTGCCGGGAACCGAGCAGGAGTTCGGCGGCATCATTCGCCATGGCGCGAAACTGCTGTACGCCTATGCTGAGGCGACTGTCCCCAAAATTACGGTGATCACGCGCAAGGCTTATGGGGGCGCATACTGCGTCATGGGCTCGAAACACTTGCGTACCGACGTAAACTTCGCTTATCCAACGGCGGAGATTGCGGTGATGGGGCCAGAAGGCGCCGTGAACGTTCTCTATCGCCGCGAGCTGCAGGCTTCTAGTAGTTCCGAGGAGGTCCGGCAGAGCAAGATTGAAGAGTACCGGGACCGCTTCGCTAATCCCTTTGTCGCAGCCGAGCGTGGCTACATCGATGATGTCATCGAACCACATGAGACGCGGCCGAAGGTGATTCGCGCATTACGGATGCTAGCGAACAAAACCGATACAATGCCGCGTAAGAAGCACGGAAACATTCCACTGTAGAGCGACACGGTGCACGGCTTCTTCGATTGGCTTGCAACATGGCACGTTGGAGATCTTGCTGGTTTGTCGGGCTCGTCGTTTCAATTGCAGGATTCGCTATTACGATTTGGCAGATTCGCCGGGCGAAGTCTGTCAGTGAACAAATTCGATCATCGGTAATCGGCGTGCGGCGGGAATTAGAGCAGAAAAAATATTGCCGTAGATCTGGGTCAGCTGATTCGGGAACTTGAAGAACTTAAGCAGCTTCACCGACTCAACATCCCCCAGGTTTTGCCAGGACGATACACATCTATCCGCTGAAAATTGGTCGAAGTGCGCAGCAGTTACTCGATCCTGTCGGTGAAACAGAGAGCCGCGCTACAGGAAAGCATAAGTCAACTGGCCGCGTTTGAAAACCTCCTGGGCACCCTTGATGTGGGCCAGCAGGCAGATCTGAAACCTTCGAATGAAGCTGTCAATCGAGAGATCGACAAACTGATCGAGCTACTTTTTCTATTGCAAAATGGAGGAAGGCGCAGAGAATGACCGAAAAGCGTCAAATGCAGGAGTTGCTAGAGTGACTCATTGAAAAGACCGAGCGCAAAGAGATCACTTGGTCGGACAGTGTTCCGCCCGGCTCTTTTATGACTTCGTTCCCTCGGCATTCCGTTAAAATCGGTCCCGGCAATGAATCCCTCGCTGTTATGAATCGAGCCAGCGCCAAAGACCTTTTCTTGACACTTGCAATTTATAATGACACGGGGACAGTCATAGCGGAAACACCGACGACACTAGCGGATTCATTAGCCCACCCCGAACACTCGGTGCCAAAGGAGCAACTTGCTCAACTCTAACGAGTTGTTCGAGCCTCAAAAACGAGAAGTACCGAACTTGAACGAACTGCTTCAAGAATTACGATAACGCGGGTTAGCGCTACTACTCCCCTGACCCGCTCCCCACCTTCAGTACGGCCAAAAACGCCTCTTGCGGGATATCGACACGGCCTACGCGCTTCATGCGGCGTTTGCCCTCTTTTTGTTTCTCCAGCAACTTGCGTTTTCGCGTGATATCACCGCCATAACACTTTGCGAGCACGTTTTTGCGCATGGCGGAAATCGTCTCTCTGGCGATGATCTTGTTGCCGATCGCGGCCTGCAGAGCCACTTCAAACATTTGACGGGGAATCAACTTTCGCAGGCGCTCAATCAGTCCCTTACCCCGCTCGAAGGCGAAGTCACGATGCACGATGATCGAAAGCGCATCCACCGGGTCCCCGGCAACCAAGACGTCAAGCTTTACCATCGGCGACACGCGGTAACCCGATAAATGGTAGTCAAGCGAAGCGTAGCCGCGAGAAGCGGATTTTAACCGATCGTAAAAATCGAGCACAATCTCATTAAGCGGCAACTCGTATAGCAGAAGCACGCGACCAGTGCCTATGTACTCAAATTTTTTCTGAACGCCGCGTTTCTCTTCGAGCAGCTTCAAAATCTCGCCAATGTACTCCTCGCGCGTAATGATGGTCCCATCGATGATGGGCTCCTCCACCTCCTTAATGGAAGAAGGTTCCGGGAACTTTTGGGGATTATCGACCTCGATCACCTCGTCGGCGGTAGTGGTGATCCGATAGCGGACTCCGGGCGCCGTGGTGATCAAATCTATCTGAAACTCGCGCTCAAGCCGTTCTTGAACAATTTCCAAATGCAACAGGCCGAGAAACCCGCATCGGAACCCGAAACCAAGCGCGGCGGAACTCTCAGGCTCAAAGTTGAACGCGCTGTCATTCAAGCGAAGCTTCTCGAGAGCATCGCGCAGCAGCCCGTGTTCGTGTGATTCTACGGGATAAAGCCCGGCGAACACCATGGGCTTGACTTCCTGAAAGCCCGGCAACGGTTCGGTAGCGGGATTCGTGTCATCAGTGATTGTGTCGCCGATCTGCGCATCAGAAACAGTTTTGATATTTGCGAAGACGAAGCCGACCTCGCCCGAAGTGAGTTGATCGCAAGCGACGGGCTTCGGCGATTGAAATCCGAGGCCTTCTACTTCATAACTGGTCCCGTTCGACCACAGCCGAATCTTTTGTCCCTGGCGTAACGTTCCATCCACAACACGGGTAAGAATGATCACGCCACGATACGGGTCGAACCACGAATCGAAGATCAGGGCACGCAATGGAGCGTCTGGATCGCCTCTAGGTGGAGGCACGCGCTTGACGACTGCCTCAAGGGTTTCTTTGATGCCAACGCCGTTTTTAGCGCTCGCCAGAATCGCCTCGGTGGCATCGAGGCCAATTACCTGTTCTATCTGTTCCCGAATCCGCTCCGGTTCGGCGGAAGGCAAATCGATTTTGTTAATGACCGGGATAATTTCCAGGCCATGGTTCAGTGCGAGATAAGTATTTGCCAGGGTCTGTGCCTCGACGCCCTGTGACGCATCCACAACCAGCAGCGTTCCTTCACACGCCTGCAAGCTGCGCGAAACCTCGTATGTAAAATCCACGTGTCCGGGCGTGTCAATCAGATTTAGCTCGTACGTATTGCCGTCATCGGCGTTGTAATTTAAGCGGACAGCGTGCGCTTTGATGGTGATGCCTCGTTCGCGCTCCAAATCCATCGTGTCGAGCACTTGATCCATCATTTCGCGTTGAGAAAGCGCGCCGGTGTATTCGAGCAAGCGATCCGCGAGCGTAGATTTCCCGTGATCGATGTGCGCAATGATAGAAAAATTGCGGATAAGGCGAAAATCCATGCGGTAGACTGAGGGGTAAATCGGATTATCCCATAGCGTGTGCCCGCGGGCTTCGCGCGCCTGCGCCTTTCCATGCCCTATAAAACCTTCCAGGGGTCGCTCGACGCCACTAGCTTGCGTGTTGGCGTAGTGGTGAGCCGTTTCAACGGGTTTATCACCGAGCAACTGGCAAACGGCGCGTTAGAAATTCTGGAGAAACACGGCTGCCCTCATGAAAACATCAGCTTCGTGAAGGTACCTGGAGCGTGGGAATTGCCAATTGCAGCTAAGAGTCTCGCCCCCCACTCTGACGCAATTATCGCGCTGGGAGCGGTGGTGCGGGGTGATACTCCGCATTTCGAATACGTCGCAAGCGGTGCGACTACCGGTTTGAGTCAGGTAAGTCTTGAAACAGGTGTGCCAATTGGGTTCGGTCTTCTCACAACCGACGACCTCCAGCAGGCCATGGACCGCGCGGGCGGGAAGAGTGGCAACAAAGGATGTGAAGCGGCCGAAGCGGCGATTGAGCTTGCAAATCTGATCAAACTGTTGAAGGAAGTCCGCTGAGTATGGCGGCCCGGCATAGATCGAGAAAGCGAGCTCTGCAGGTCCTGTTCGAGTGGGACATGCGCGGCGAGCCCATCGAGGGAGCGATCTCGCACTACTACGAAAGTCTCTATTCCGAGGAGAGCGAAAACCAGCCCAAGCCCGATAAATTCATGGAAGAACTGGCTCGCGGAACGGTTGCTAACGCAGTGGAGATTGATAAGAGCATCGAAGCGAAATCCGAACACTGGCGCTTGGAACGCATGCCCGTCGTGGATCGCAATATACTTCGTCTGGCGATTTATGAGCTGAGCCAGCAGGCCGTCCCAGCGCCGGTCATTATCGATGAAGCGCTCGAGCTGGCCCGTAAATTCTCGAATGATGAATCAATCTCGTTCATCAATGGCATTCTGGACGCCGTGCACCGGCAAACTTTGGCCGCGGGCGGCTGAGGCGGAGCGCAGCCGATACAACAATCTGGATTTACGCTTTTCGGGCCTCATTTAAAAGCAATTCGCGCGCGGCATCCAGCTCCTTCCGCTTGCCTTCGTCGACACGTGGAAAGGTGAGGTGCAAGTTTTCGAGGGTTTCGATGATGACAGACGCCACCACCATTCGCGTGAACCACTTGTGATCGGCCGGTACCACAAACCACGGGGCGTGCGGAGTGGCCGTATGACGGATCATGTCTTCATAGGCTTGCATGTAGTCTTCCCAGCGCTCACGCTCCTTGACGTCAGCTTCGGAAAATTTCCAATTCTTGTCCGGCTCGTCCAATCTGCTTAAGAATCGATTCCTCTGCTCCTCTTTTGACAGGTGCAGAAAAAACTTCCGCACGAGCACGCCATTCCGATTCAGATAGTTCTCGAATGAGTTGATGTCTTCAAAGCGGTCCTTCCAGATTTTCTTGGTTTCAATTGAACGCGGTATCTGCTCTTTCCGTAGAAGTTCCGGATGCACCCGAACCACTAAGACTTCCTCATAATATGAGCGATTGAAGATCCCGATGCGACCCCTTTGGGGCAACAGCTTTGATGCCCGCCACAGAAAATCGTGATTCAGATCCTCTTGGGAGGGTTGTTTGAACGAATACACCTCACAACCTTGTGGATTCACGCCCGACATCACGTGCCTGATGACGCTGTCCTTGCCTGCCCCGTCCATGCCCTGAAGAATGACTAAAACAGCCGACTGGTCCTGAGCGTATAGCGTTTGCTGTAAATCGCTGAGCCGCGCAACTCCCTTTGCGAGGAAATCCCTCGCTTCCTCTTTGAGGTTAACGTTCTGCGTATCCGCTGGATCAATGTCCTTCAGACGAAAATCTTTGCCATGCTCGACGCAGTAGCTTTTTACGAATTTTGATGTTTTTGGCAGTTTTGGTTTCATTCAGCTTCCCTCCATTTTCACCGGCGTGGATGCGACAAAGATTTTCCGGAACTCTGAACCGGTCTGAATCGTATGAAGCCGTATGGAATCTTTTGCCGCCGACGTGCGCCAATCGTTTCGAATGATGCGCAAAAGCCCTACTTTTACGGCCATTGCGGTGACTGCACTAGCGCTTGGGATTGGAGCGAATACCGGAATCTTCAGCGTCGTCGACAAGGTCCTGCTTCAGCCTCTGCCCTACCCTGAGCCCGACCGTCTGATGAGAATCGGACGTAAGTATCCACAGGGAGAGGGTTACTCGAACTCGATTCCGAAGTATATGGCATGGCGGCACAATAGCGTGTTTTCCCTGATGGCGCTCTATGACCAACAGGGCCCGGGCCTCAATCTCAGCAGCGGAGACAAGCCTGAACAGGTTAAAGGTGTCCATGTCTCAGCCGACTACTTCAAGGTGTTTGGCACCAGTCCTGTTCTAGGAAGGACGTTTACCGCTTCGGAGGATTCGCCGAACGGGCCAAAGGCCGCGATTATCAGCGAGACGCTTTGGAAGTCTCACTTTGGTGGCGAGCCGCGGATTCTTGGAAAGACAATTATCTTGAACGGCGATCCCTATCCTGTCGTGGGCGTGCTGCCGAATAGATTTCTCGCCAGTCCTCCCGCCGAGGTTTGGATCCCGCTGCAGGCTGATCCGAACAGTGCAAATCAGGGGCATTACCTGGCGGTGGCGGCACGATTGAAACCTGGCCTGACTCTTGAGGCCGCTCGCGCACAGATGAAAGTTGTCGGAGAGCAGTTTCGCCGTCTGAACCCGAAGTGGATGGATAAGGCCGAGAGCGTCGCGGTCGTCCCGATGCGGGATTCCGTCGTGCGGGACGTTAAGCCGGCTCTACTCATTTTGCTTGGCGCGGTTGCTTTTGTATTACTCATCGCGTGTGCCAATGTGGCGAACTTGTTGCTGGCGCGCGCGGCCAGCCGCCAGAAGGAACTCGCAATTCGCGCGGCCATGGGCGCTACACGGTGGCGCGTGGTTCGGCAATTGCTTACAGAGAGCGTGCTCCTTTCGGGCATTGGCGGCATAGCCGGGCTTCTGTTGGGTGCATGGGGAGTTCGCACTTTGCTGGTGCTAGTGCCTGGCAACCTTCCACGGCTGACCGATTCCGGCAGCACCCACAGTGTTTTATCTCTTCTCGACTGGCGTGTCGCCGCGTTTACAGTCGCCGTATCGCTTTTCACGGGAATCTTGTTTGGGCTGTTTCCTGCACTGCATATCTCGAAGCCTGATGTCGCGTCGACTTTGAAGGAGGCCAGCGGCAGGTCGAGTACCGGCCGGCGGCAGAATCGCGTAAGAGCGCTGCTGGTAGCAGGCGAGATGGCCCTCGCACTCGTCCTGCTTGCGTGCGCGACGCTTTTGATCAGGACCTTCGTGGGCCTGCAGACGGTGGATGCGGGTATCAACCCTCACCATGTGCTGACTATGCAGACCTCGCTCGCGGGGGCCGAGTTTTCCAGCACGCAGAAGGTTGACAACTTCACAACCCAGGTACTGCGCCGGATCGAAGCACTGCCTGGAGTGCAGGCCGCCGCAACGTCCATTGTGCTTCCAACAGACAGTGAGATCGATCTCCCGTTCAATATCGCCGGAAAACCGCCCAAGGCGGGTCAGGATTTCAATGGCGATGAACAGTGGCGCTCCGTTTCGCCGCATTACTTTTCGGTGTTCAAGATCCCGCTGCTGCGTGGCCGATTACTAAACGAAAGAGACACTAACAATTCGGCGCGCGTCCTCATCATCAATCAAGCCATGGCCAAGAAATATTGGCCCAAAGAGGATGCGCTCGGTCAAGTGATAACGATTGGGAAGGGCCTGGGTCCGCAGTTTAACGATCCGCCACGACAAATTGTAGGCATTGTAGGTGATGTGCGAGAGACTGGTCTCGCGGACCGGGACGTGGGCGTGATGTACATCCCCGCCAGCCAAGTGCCCGAAGGCTTGACGCAACTCGCCAACAACGTTCTTCCTCTGTCCTGGTGCATTCGTTCGGCCATGGATCCCATGTCGCTTCGAACCGCAATTGAACACCAGATCCAAGCCGTCAATGGACAAATGCCAATGGCAAAAGTTCGGACGATGGATCAGGTGATTGCAGAAGGAGTTTCCCGCCAGCATTTCAACATGCTGCTGCTCAGCATCTTTGCCGCAATTGCGTTGGTTCTGGCAGCGATCGGCATTTACGGACTGATGTCCTACTCGGTTGAGCAGCAAACTCAGGAGCTGGGAATCCGCATGGCTCTAGGTGCAGGCAAGGAGCAGGTTTTGAAACTGATTGTGGGACAAGGAATGCTCCCTGTCGGCATTGGTGTGGCGGTTGGGCTTGGGATTGCATTTGGCGTTACGCGATTGCTTTCAACCCTGCTCTACGGTGTCAAGCCGAGCGATCCTCTGACGTTCGGAGGCGTCGCTGTGGTGCTGACCGTGGTGTCGCTGTTTGCAATATATATTCCGGCGAGACGGGCCATGAAGGTAGATCCGGTTGTCGCGCTGCGCAATGAATGATTTGATCCCATGAGCTGGAACTTCGGTAAACCGGGCATCTGATAACTTCGAGTGATGTCCGATTCTTCCCGCAGACAGTTTCTTGAACTAGGTACCGCAGGCTTGGCTGCAGCCGCCCTCGCTAAGAGTAAGGCATCAGAATCTCAAGCAACGTCGGCCACCGTCATCGATCTGCCGTTCAAACCGGCAAATCCGCGTATGGGCATCATAGGAACCGGCGGCCGAGGTACGAGCCTTCTTCAAAATTTCTTGGCCGCTGATGTTCAGGTGAATGCGCTGTGCGACATCGTGCCCGAAAAAGCTCAGAATGCACAGGCCCTGGTTCAGAAATCCGGCCAAAAGTCCCCAGCCCTTTATACAAATGGAGACCATGCCTTTGAGGCTCTCGTGTCGCGTGACGATCTGGATGTAGTTGTTATCGCCACTCCTTGGCGGTGGCACACCCGTATGGCGCTCGCAACCATGAAGAATGGGAAGCATGCACTGAGTGAAGTACCGGCCGCAACGACTCTTGAAGAATGTTGGCAACTGGTCGACACTGCCGAAAGGACTCGCAGGCACTGCATCATGCTCGAGAACTGCTGCTACGGCTACAACGAAACGCTCGTGCTTCGATTGATACGGGACAAGCTTTTCGGTGATCTTCTATACGGAGAAGGGGCATACATCCACGATCTCCGTGAAGAAATGTTTTCGAACAAAGGCGAAGGTCTCTGGCGGCGTACGGTTCATACCGAGCGCGATGGCAATCTGTATCCGACGCACGGGCTCGGACCCGTGGCAAATTACATGGGAATCAACCGGGGCGACCGCTTCGATTATCTTGTCTCGATGAGCACGCCGGCAAAAGGACTGGCCGCGTACCGGGAATCTCATGTGCCGAAAGGCGATCCGAAGTGGAAGGAGCGCTACGTCGACGGCGACATGAACACATCATTAATCAAAACCGCGAATGGCCTGACTATCAATCTCCAGCACGACGTTTCGAATCCACATCCTTACGACCGCCTCAACTCGATTGCAGGGACGAAAGGCGTTTTCAAAGACTATCCGCCACGTATTTACTTTGATGGGCAGTCAGGCGGTGAAGCATGGGGCAGCCTCGATGCATATAAAGATCGCTACCAGCATCCGCTATGGGCAAAAGAAGGCGAGCTCGCGCGGAAACTTGGCGGCCACGGCGGCATGGATTTCATCATGTGTTACCGGCTGATGGAGTGCATGCGCAAGGGATTGCCGCCGGATATGGACGTCTATGATGCAGCGGCCTGGTCTGCTCCTGGTCCGCTAAGCCAGGCATCACTCGCCCATGGCAGCGCGCCAGTAAAATTCCCGGATTTTACGCGCGGGCGGTGGAAAGAGCGAAACGGTTCGGCAATTGCTCAAACAGCCTCATAATCTCAAGTGCATTAGCCAGTAATTCGACGAGGTAATTCTATATGGAGAGACGAGTCCTATTTATGCAGCAGGAAAGGATTTTTATATATGAGAAAGACTCTCAATTCATTTATTCTGGGTGCGGTCGCGGTTCCGCTAATCGCATTTGGATTGCCAGTGTCCCAATCTGGTTCGGGGTCAGGTTCTGGTAGTGGTAGTGGATCTGGGCAGAGCGGCAGTGGCAGTGGCAGCAGTCAATCCGGCGGCTCGGGGCAGAGCGGCAGCAGCCAATCTGGTACGTCCGGGCAATCCGGAAGTGGCCAGTCTGGCAGTTCCGGCCAAAGAGGTACGTCGGGTCAATCCGGCTCATCGGGCCAGTCGGGTATGTCTGGGCAATCTGACACGTCCGGTCAATCCGGCACGTCTGGTCGTAAACATCGACACAAGAAAAATAAGAAGAACTCAAGCGATACAAACTCAACGTCGGGTCAGAGCAGCACTTCTCCACAGTAGTCTCCTTCCCTAAATGCCGGCGGGCCTTATAGGTTCGCCGGTGTTTTGTTTGGCCATAACCCGGTAATCTGGAGCTATGGCCCCCCTCACGACCGCGCCCCGCCTGTTTACGTCCATCAGCGGAGTTCCCATTGAGCCGCTCTACGGACCTGAGCAACTGAAACATTTTGATCCTGAGCGTGAGTTGGGTGAGCCGGGCGAATTTCCCTACACTCGCGGAATTCATCGCGACATGTATCGCGGCAAGCCCTGGACAATCCGGCAATTCTCTGGCTTTGCTACTCCCGAGGAGACGAATAGCCGTTACCATTACTTGCTCGAACAGGGGCAAGCCGGGCTTTCAGTGGCTTTCGATCTGCCCACGCTTATGGGTTACGACGCAGACCACGCCATGAGCGAAGGGGAGGTGGGTAGATGCGGCGTTTCCATTTGCTCGCTCGAGGATATGGAGATCCTCTTTCGCGGAATTCCGTTGGGTGATGTCACGGTTTCGATGACCATCAACTCGCCGGCTCCGGTCCTATGGGCCATGTATCTGGCCGTTGCCGAGAAGCAGGGTGTCAATTGGCAGCGCCTCTCCGGAACACTTCAAAACGACATTCTCAAAGAGTACATCGCGCAGAAAGAGTACATTTTCCCGCCGCGGCCTTCCATGCGCCTTGTCACGGACACGATCGAGTTTGGCGCGCAGCACACGCCGCGTTTCAACCCCATCTCCATCAGCGGATATCACATCCGCGAGGCTGGCTCGACAGCAGCGCAGGAGCTGGCATTCACGTTGCGCGATGGAATTGAGTATGTGGATTGGGCGCTCGGCCGCGGATTGCAGATCGACGAATTCGCGCCTCGTCTCAGCTTCTTCTTCAACGCGCACAGCGATTTCTTTGAGGAGATTGCAAAATACCGCGCTGCGCGCAAAATCTGGGCATACGTCATGCGGGACCGCTACGGAACACACAATGAGCGGAGCATGAAGCTGCGGTTCCATGCGCAGACCGCGGGCTGTTCACTCACCTGGCAGCAGCCGTACAGCAATGTGGTGCGGACTGCGTGGCAAGCTATGTCGGCAGTATTAGGCGGCGCGCAATCTCTCCACACTAATTCGCTCGATGAAGCATACGCCCTGCCCAGCGAGCAAGCCGTAACGCTCGCGCTGCGTACGCAGCAGGTTCTGGCGTATGAAACCGGGGTGGTCAATACACCCGATCCGCTCGGGGGCTCATATTTCATCGAGAAGCTGACCCTCGACATGGAGGAGGCGGCAAACGAGTACATTCGGCACATCGACGCTCTAGGCGGTATGATTCCGGCCATTGAAGCGGGCTTTCCACAATCCGAGATTGCCGCGGCCAGCTATCGATATCAGCGCGAAGTGGAGAAGGGCGAGCGCGTCATCGTGGGAGCAAACCGCTTCCAATCTGATGGCCAGCAGATCGAAATCTTGCAGATCGATCAGAACGCACAGAAGAAGCAGGAAATGAAAGTAGCAGATCTGCGCGGGCGCCGGAATCAGACGGCGGCTCAGAAGAGTCTCGATGCCCTGAGCCGCGCTGCCGAGGGCACCGAAAATACCATGCCCTACATCATCGATGCCGTTCGCTCTTACGCCACGCTAGGCGAAATTTGCGATACGCTGCGTGGCGTTTTCGGCACGTACACGGAAACGACACACCTTTAAACTGTGCTTTCGATTCGAAGATGCTTTAAATATTCAACTTATCGATGACGATTTTGGCGATTGAGCCGGGTTTCTTCCACTCGTAACGCTCAATCTTGATCGCCTGCTGAGCCTCGCCGAGTGCAAAGGTGATCACAAGTTCACCTTCGACATCCTCATTTTCGAGAAACGTGACAACATAGCCGCTCTTCTTAAGCTCGGCGAGCGCTCCGGAGATTTCAGCGGAGATCTCGTCCGGGTTGCGGGCCGTTTGAACGTGGCCAGAAACTGTATTTCCAGTCATAAGGAAATCCCTTCTTATCAGGAATGATAGTCTTACTCGGCTCGGCTAATGAGAAGCTATCGGCGCCGAGTGCTCTTTCTTCAGGTAGATTTCCGTCCAGACGATTTCTTTGTTGTACTCTTCTTTTTTGCCGTGCCCTTCTTCGGAATCTTGGCGCCGGAGTGGCGCGCCTCACTCAGACCGATAGCGATGGCCTGTTTGGGGTTTTTGACTTTCTTCCCACTACGCCCCGACTCGAGTTCGTGATGCTTGAATTCATGCATCGTGTTTTTCATCTTCTTGCCGACGATTCTCTTCGACTTAGGATCAGAGCCTGAAGACGATCGTTTTGGAGCCGTTTTCTTCTTAGTCGCCATGGTGTCTCCCCTATCACTGGAGACAATCATGAGGGATTTTGTTTCATCCGAACGAATATTGACAAGGGTTCCAAGAACATCATGACTGATATCCTGAGTGGCAGAGGTGGTTTTGTCCCGACTCTCTGCAGCTTTCAGAAGCTTTTTTTCCATTCTTTTTAGCGGCATATTGCCCGAAGATATTGCCTCTCAGTTTGGATTTGCGAAGGTGAAACCTGCTCCGACCGTCACGCAAGAGCAACCTAAAGTGAGTGATGGAGCACTACAAGTCCTCCACCTTTTGCAGCGCGACTCAAGGCTGATCGATTTTTTGATGGAGGACATCACCGCATACGCCGACGATCAGATCGGCGCGGCCGTGCGCACACTTCACACGGAATCCAAAGCCAGCTTGGCGCGTCATTTCATGCTGAATCCAGTGCTAGATGGCGTGGAGGGAACGTATCAAAAGCTTGACTCATCGAAAGTTCCGGATCCGAATCGAATCAAGCTGATCGGCAATGTGCCTGCAAGTGGAAAAGTGGCTGGCGGTACTCTTCGGCACCGGGGTTGGATGGCTTCATCTGTCAATCTTCCTCCGCTCGGCAAACAAGATCCGACGATTGTCGCTCCTGCGGAACTGGAAATCGAGTAAGATCGCACGAGCATGCCGGAATACGTAATTGGCATCGATCTAGGCACCACTAACAGTGCTCTTGCATACGCGGCGGCCACATCCTCGAACGGCGACCGTCCCGATGTAAGATTGTTCCCGGTTCCGCAGCTTGTGAATCCAGGCGAGGTGGCGGAATTGGATCTGCTGCCTTCCTCGTTATACATACCTGGCGAGGGCGAATTCGTGGAAGGAGCGCTCGCCCTCCCCTGGAACGAGAGCTCGTTGTACATAACAGGGCGGCTCGCGCAGATGCGCGGTGTGGAGAATTCGAGGCGTCTGATAACGTCGGCAAAGTCGTGGTTATCAAACCAAAACGTCGATCCGACTCAGCCGCTGCTTCCGCTCACAGCGCCAGATGGAGTGAAGAAGATTTCCCCAGTGGATGCAGCGCGCGAATATCTGCTGCATCTTCGCAGCGCCTGGGATGCGCGGCACCCGGACGCTAAGTTCGAGAATCAGTCGGTCCTTCTTACCGTTCCTGCTTCTTTCGACCCGGCAGCGCGCGAACTAACCCAACGTGCTGCAAAACTAGCCGGTTACCCCGAAGCGATCATTCTTGAAGAACCGCAATCCGCTTTCTACGCGTGGATCGAACGAAATGAAAATTGGCGCGAGCAAGTGAAACCTGGGGATCTCATCCTGGTTGTCGATATTGGCGGCGGAACAACCGATTTCAGTCTGATAGCAGTTACAGAGCAATCGGGCGAGTTGCAGCTTGAACGAGTGGCGGTGGGTGAACATTTGCTCCTGGGTGGCGATAACATGGATCTCGCTGTTGCTCGCTATGCTGAGCAGCAATTCGCTCAAAAGGGCACGAAGCTCGATGCGATCCAGTTTCATTCACTGTGGCAGCAATGCCGTGCAGCCAAGGAATTGCTTCTGTCGAGTAATTCCTCCGCTCCCAAAGAGCAGCCACTGACGATACTCGGCCGAGGTACAGGATTGGTGGGTGGCACGATTCGCGGAAAAATCACGCGCGATGAGGTTCGCAGTCTGCTGCTCGATGGTTTTTTCCCTATAGTGCCATCCGATGCCGCTCCGCAGCGTCAACGCCGGATCGCCCTCTCGGAGGTAGGCCTGAACTATGCATCTGATGCAGCCATCACGAAACATCTCGCGCAATTCCTGCGAAATGCAGCTAAAAACGCAGGCTCAGATGGATTTGCACGCCCAACTCATCTTTTATTGAATGGTGGAGTGTTGCAAGCGGGCGCTATTGAACGACGCATCGTTGAAGTGGTGAACGGCTGGAGTGAAGAAGCAGGCGCAACACGAGTGATTGAACTGCAGAACGAATCGAAAGGAGCCGACCTGATGCATGCAGTAGCGCGTGGCGCCGCGTATTATGGTCTGGCGCGAACGGGCAAAGGCGTGCGCATTCGCGGAGGTGTTCCACGCACCTATTACGTCGGAATCGAAAGCTCGTTGCCGGCCGTGCCCGGTTTACCGGCGCCCATGAAGGCGCTTGCGGTGGTGCCGTTCGGCTTGGAGGAAGGCTCTAGGGTGGAGTTGCCGCAACGCAAATTCGCGTTGGTTGTCGGAGAGCCCGCTGAATTCCGGTTCTTCTCTTCCTTGTCCCGCAAAAGTGATCTTCCCGGCGTACTCATCGACGAGATTTCCGGCGACATGGAAGAACTAGCGCCGATCGAGGTCTTCTTGCCGCCGCAAGGGGATGGAACACGGGAACAGGTGGTGCCCGTTACGCTAGAGAGCAATGTCACCGAGACGGGGATGCTTGAGCTTTGGTGCGTCGCCGCTGATGGACGGCGCTGGAAACTGGAGTTCAACGTGCGCGAGCGCGCCGGAGCGGCGGCATGACTCTTAGCCCATGAACGTCGGTATCGATCTCGGCACGACGAACTCCGCACTCGCTTACGTAGATCCGCAAGAAGCCGCTGAGTCGGACTTCCCACCCATTCACGTGTTGCCGATCGAGCAGCAGATTGACGCAAATCGCACCGGCACTTTGCGAACGCTGCCGTCGTTTCTGTACCTGAGCGACCCACTAGTCGTAGGCGCGTTTGCGCGCGATCAGGGCGCTCTTGTTCCTACTAAAACTGTTCATTCAGCTAAATCGTGGCTCTCGAATTCGGAGGCAGATCGAACTGCGAAGATTTTGCCTTGGGACTCGCAGGAAGAAGGCCGCATCTTATCGCCAGTCGAGGCGTCTGCTCGATATCTTGCGCATCTGCGAGATTCCTGGGAGCGCTCGAAACTTGCTCCATTGGCGAGCCAGCAGGTGGTTCTTACGGTACCCGCTAGTTTCGACGAAGAGGCGCGTGAGTTAACTGTACAAGCGGCTCGCGATGCCGGCATCGAAATGCTAACCCTCATTGAAGAGCCTGCAGCCGCTTTCTACGCCTGGATCTCCGGCCATCTTGCGCGGTCGAACAAGGAGCTAATCGATGGGCAGATCGTTCTGGTATGCGATGTGGGCGGGGGCACAAGCGATTTCACTCTGATCCGGGTTGACCGCGAAGGGGACCGAGTACAGTTTACGCGCACTACTGTGGGCCGCCACCTTTTGCTAGGGGGCGACAATTTAGACCTAACGCTTTCCTGGCTTGGGGAATCGAAGCTCGGAAAAACTTTGTCACTGCGGCAGCGCAGCGCTCTACGCCGGCAATGTTCGGCCGCCAAGGAGCTGCTGCTTTCTGAAGGCGGCCCTTCGAGCGTCGAGGTGACCGTTCTCGGCAGCGGCGCTGCGTTAATCGGCGGAACGCTTAAGACCTCCATCACTCGCGACGAAGTTCTTGAGCTCGCACTCGGCGGATTTCTTCCGCCGTGCCAACTCACAGACCAGCCTCAGCAGGAGAAACAAAGTGTGTTTCGTGAGCTTGGTCTGCCGTATGTATCCGATCCCGCCATCACACGGCACTTGGCCGAGTTCCTGAACAATTCACCTGCTGCGGAACATGGGGTTGACGGGATCCTGTTCAATGGCGGGTTTTTCATCCCGCAGGTATTTCGCCAGCGCGTTTCTGACGTTGTCGAACACTGGTTCGGCCGCAAACCGCTCGTGTTTGAGAATCAGGACCTCGACCTTGCCGTCGCTATGGGTGCGGCGTACTACTCATATGTCCGCGCAACGGGAAGCGGGGTTCTGGTTCGTGGCGGATTACCTCGCGCTTATTTCCTCGGTCTGCAAGATTCCGGCTCATCTGCTGTTCAAGCCGTGTGCCTAATGCCACGGGGAAGCGAAGAAGGACAAGAGATCAAGCTGGAGCAACCGGAGCTTCAGCTCTTAGCAAATACACCAGTTGCATTTCGACTTTACAGTTCTCTGAGTCGCGTAGAGGATCGCGCTGGGGATGTGATCTCGTTCACTCCGCCTGCCGACATGCTCAACCCGGCGAGCGATCCACGCCTGCATGCGCCTCTTCGCGCCGTGATTCGATTTGGCAAAGGTGGTGAACGGCGAGTTCCGGTCGCACTCGGAGCGCGCCTCAGCGAAGTGGGGACGCTTGAAACCTGGGCCGAGTCGAAGATCAGCGAACATCGCTGGCGGCTGCAATTTCAGTTGCGGAAGACTCCTGATAGCGTAGAACCTACTCCGGCGATGACAGCGGTACGTTCTGGTGCGGTAGTCAGCGCAGAGTCGCAGAATACTGCGGAATCGCTCATTGAACAGGTATTCAGCTCGACCGGCTCTGGTCTTGCTCCCGAACAGCTTCCCGCGCGTCTTGAACAGGCTTTAGGGCTGGGCCGGCTTTCGTGGCCGCTCGCGACGATTCGCAATTTGGCTGACAAACTCCTGTCACTCGCATCTGGCCGGAGCAAGAATGCCGCTCATGAGGCACGCTGGCTTAATCTAACCGGCTTCTGCCTTCGACCCGGGTTCGGGTTTCCGGGCGACGACTTCCGTATTGAGCAGGCTAGGCGCATTTATGCCGGCGGGCTCACGTTTGCGAATCAAGTGCAATGCGAAATAGATTGGTGGATTTTTTGCGGGCGCATCGCAGGCGGCCTCAACCGGAATCAGCAGGCCGACATCTTTCAGCGTCTCTCGCCCATTCTTTTGCCCAGACAGAAGCGGACGCAACGTATGAATCAGAGTCTCTATCGCGAGATGTGGCGAACGGCAGCGAGTCTTGAATTGCTGCCGCAGCAAACGAAGACTCAGTTGGGCGATAATTTGCTGGCCATGGTTAAGCGGGGCGAAATGGTCGAGGCCGCTGTGTGGTGCCTCTCGCGTTTAGGCGCGCGGAAGCTTTTCAGTGGCCCTATCAATTTGGTGCTGTCTCCCTCGGTGGTGAGCCGTTGGGTTGAAACTTTGCTGGTGCTACCAAACACTCCGGCAGTGCTCGACGCTGTTGTGCAGATGGGACGGCAGACCGGCGATATAGCCCGCGATCTTCCGCCCGCGACGCTCGAGATGATTCGCCGCGCTTGCGAGAGAAGTCCGCGGGCCGCGGATTTGCTGCACCAACTCGCCGGTGGCGGCGAAGATCTGGCGTCGTCGAGCCGTGTGTTTGGGGAAGAGTTGCCGGCCGGCCTCGTGCTTGCAGGCTCGGCAGTCGAGTAATTGCTCTGATGCGCGAGACAGCAGTCGTTCAGCGCATCCGGGCCCTAGTAGAGTCGGGCGTACACGACACCTCCATCATTCAAGGCATTGGTGATGATTGCGCAGTTCTTCGTCCGCGATCGAACGAAGATTTTGTTTTTACTTCCGACTTTGTTCTGGAAGGCCGGCACTTCACGCTTGCAAGGCATAAGCCAGCCGAGATCGGCCACCAAGCGCTGGCACGCGGCCTTTCTGATTTGGCTGCAATGGGTAGTGAGCCGGTGTTTTTTCTGGTGTCGCTGGGCGTACCTGCGCGACTTGGCATGTCGTGGGTTGACCGCTTCTACAAGGGTCTGCTGAGCCTCGCAGCTAAATACAGTGTGATGCTGGCGGGTGGAGATCTTGCGCAGTTCGGTAAGGTCGTGGCAGATGTAATGTGCTGCGGACGAGTACCGCGGGGAAAAGCAATTCTGCGTAGCGGGGCAAAGCTCGGGGATGGGATTTATGTGACCGGCGCGTTAGGTGGAGCGGCGCATAGGTTTGCGCTCCACAAGAGAAGCGGAGGTCCCGAGCCACGCATACGAGCGGGTGTGGGATTACGGCGATTGGGCGTCTCTGCCGGTATGGATCTCAGCGACGGATTATCGTTGGATCTCAAACGGCTCTGTCTCGAATCCCGCGTCAGCGCAGAACTCGATTCCGATCTGCCGATTGCTCCTGGGGCGAGCCTCGAACATGCACTGCATGGAGGCGAAGATTACGAGCTTCTCGTTACCATGCCGCCCAAAAAGAAGGTGCCAAAAAAAATTGCTGGGTTGCCTTTGACCCGAATCGGAAGGATCGTCGAAGGAGATGCCGGCCAGATCCACTTTAGGGGACGTCAGCTGAAAGCGAAAGGATTCGACCACTTTAGATGAGCGCTGAGGCTGACGCATCAGTCGTTTTGGAATTGATCGGAGCCTTCCGGCGTTCGAAGGCTATGTTCACCGCCGTCCGCCTGGGAGTTTTTGATGAGCTCGAGAGCAATAGTCAAACCGCAAAAGCGCTTGCTGCAAAGCTTGATTTGAACGCAAGCGCGTTATCACGGCTCCTCGATGCCTGTGTGGCGCTGGGTCTTCTACACCGGGCGGACGATTCGTATCACAACGCTTCTATTTCTTCGCGATACTTAGTTGCTGCGAGCCCCGACACCCTGGCTGGTTACATCATCTACTCCGACGAGTCGCTCTATCCTTTGTGGTCACATCTCGATGATGCGGTTCGCGAAGGCACAAACCGCTGGACGCAAAGGTTCGGCAGCCGCGACGCGTTGTTCTCGCACTATTTTCGGGATGAGGCATCAACGGCTGCGTTTCTCGGCGGAATGCACGGTTTCGGACAAATCACGTCGCCTTTGGTCGTTAAGGCTTTCGATTTGGGAGGATTTCCTCACCTGGTTGACCTTGGCGGCGCTACAGGCCATCTCGCGATCGCCGCTTGCGAGGCGTATCCCAGCTTAACGGCAACCGTTTTTGATCTGGTGAGCGTCGAACCGTTTGCACGCATCCACATTAGCCGCTCCCGGGCTGCCGAACGAATCAGGTTTATTGCGGCCGATTTTTTCAAAGACGCGCTACCGGAAGGCGACCTTTATGCGCTCGGGCGCGTTGTCCACGATTGGAGTGAGCCGCAGATTTCAGCACTACTCCGTAAGATCTACGATGCACTTCCGGCCGGCGGCGGTCTGTTAATCGCGGAGACGCTTGTGGACGAAGATAGATCGGGTCCAGTATACGCGCTCATGCAGGATCTGAATATGCTGGTCTGTACGGACGGCAAAGAGCGCACGTTCAGTGAATATCGGGGCCTACTCGAAGCAGTAGGATTCGGGAAGGTTCATTATCGGCGAACAGGATCGGTGCTGGATGCGTTGCTCGCGAGGAAGTGACCAGTTCCAGGCAGTACGATAGATGAAGACGCCTCTTCAAATGCCGCAGTTGCGCTACACCACGCCGCACGGAATCACTGTTACTCGATTTGCGTCGAAAATTCCGTATGCGCGTGGGCTCGGATGGCTTTTAAAGCAGCTAGACACGAAGCGCGGCGCCTATCTGTCATCCGGTTATGAGTACCCGGAGCGCTATTCGCGTTGGGACGTCGCGGCGGTTGCGCCACCCGTCGAGATCATTGGGTGCGGACGAAAAATCGAAATCCATGCGCTGAATCGGCGGGGAAACGCGCTGGTCTCGCTGTTGGGCGATCTGCTGCGCGATCATCCTCATTGGCAGTCACTCGAGCAGACTGAAGCGTTGTTAACTGGCGAATTGAAGCCGCTTGCGGAGCGATTTTCGGAAGAGGAGCGCAGCAAACAACCCTCGCCGTTCTCGATTCTGCGTACGCTCATTGAAGAGTTTTGCCATCCTGACGACTCGCGGCTGGCACTCATCGGAGCCTTCGGATACGATTTGCTCCTGCAGTTCGACCCCATTCGCCTGCGCCTGCCGCGTGAATCACAGAAGGATCTTCATTTGTTTTTGTGCGATGACATCTATTTCATGGATCGCAAGAAGGAAGTAATCGAGCACTTCCGTTATGATTTCTCCGGCCAGGCGGGAAGCACAATTGGGCTTCCGCGAACATCCGGCAGAATCAAGCGCGCTAAGTCCAGCTCTCGGTCGACCGATATTGTTTCTGATCACACGCCGGATGAGTACATGGCGAAGGTGGGGGCTGTGCGTGACGGCATGCGCCAGGGCAACTACTACGAAGTTGTTCTTCGACAGACATTCAGCGCGCCCTACACTGCCAGCCCATCCGAACTTTTTCAGCGAATCCAAAAATCTAACCCTAGTCCATACCAATTCATTCTTCAGATGGGCGACGAACAGCTTGTCGGCGCATCTCCTGAGATGTTCGTCCGCGTGGAACGGGACCGCGTTGAGACCTGTCCGATAGCTGGCACCGCGCGGCGTTCCGGTGACGCGTTGCTTGACGCGGAGAGCATTCGGCAATTGCTCAACTCGACCAAAGACGAATCGGAGCTAACCATGTGCAGCGACGTCGACCGCAACGACAAGTCGCGGGTCTGTGTTCCGGGCTCAGTGCGCGTCATAGGGCGACGCTTAATCGAATCCTATGCCGGGCTATTCCACACCGTCGATCACGTGACAGGCACGTTGATGGACGGTTTCGATTCGCTCGACGCTTTCGTCACGCACATGTGGGCGGTGACGATCATTGGTGCGCCAAAGAAGGCTGCCGCACAAGCAATCGAAGATCTTGAGAAGAATGCACGCGGCTGGTATGGCGGGGCAGTGGGTATGATCAGTTTGAACGGCGACATCAACACAGGCATTCTCATTCGCACGGTTCATTTGAAAGAGGGTGCTGCGAACTATTCCGCCGGTGCAACGCTGCTCTACGATTCGGACCCGGCATCCGAACAAGAAGAATGCCGTCTGAAAGCGACCAGCTTTTTCCGGGCGCTTGATCAGGCGATTGCACCTGGAGCGGGGGGTCACAAAACGCGTCGACCTGGAGAAAGCCTTCGAATGCTGTTGGTTGACAACGACGACTGCTTCATCCATACGCTCGCTAATTACGCCCGTCAAACCGGTGCGACAGTTTCAACATACCGGTCCAACGTAGCGTTGGAGATTATTGACAGAACGCATCCTGACATTGTGCTCATTTCGCCTGGGCCCGGCCGGCCGTCGGAATTCGGAGTTCCCGAGCTTGTGCGTGAACTCGCGAAGCGCGGCATCCCCGTTTTCGGAGTCTGCCTCGGCTTGCAAGGCATTGTTGAGGCGTTTGGGGGAAAACTTGACGTGCTCGACTATCCGATGCACGGCAAACGCTCCCTCGTGCGGCATGACGGAAAAGGTGTGTTTCGCGACTTGCCGTCGCCGTTCGGAGTGGGGCGCTACCACTCGCTATACGCGAACCGCCCCAGCTTTCCGGCTTGCCTTGAGATCACAGCCGAATCAGAAGACGGCATTGTTATGGGCATCCGTCACCGCGATTTGCCGATTGAGGCGGTGCAGTTCCATCCAGAATCAATCCTCACGCTCGAGCGCGATTGCGGACTCCGTTTGATCGAAAACATGATCGAGAGTTACGCCAACGCGGCACTTGCCCTTGAGCGAAGCTGACGTTTTTGCATCGCAGTCTGAGGTCGCGGTTGTAGGAGGCGGTCTCGCTGGCCTCGCTACTGCGCTAGCGATCGGATCTTCTGGTCATACTGTAACGGTCTTTGAAGCGCGACCCTTTCTTGGCGGCCGGGCTACTTCTTATCCACTGAATACTGCCGACGAAAACAGCCCCACTATCGACAACTGTCAACACGTGCTGTTGCGATGCTGCACGAACCTGATTGATTTCTATAAGCGGCTCGAAGTCGAAGATTGCATCCATTTCTATCCCGAGTTCTATTGGATTGAACCGGGTGGGCGGGTCTCGACGATGCGCCGCGGCCTGTTGCCGGCTCCTCTTCATTTCACCGAGTCTTTCGCCCGTCTTCACTTTCTATCTGCGGCGGACAAGATCAGCATCGGTCAAGGCCTTCTTGCCGTTCAACGCGAATTCCGTAGGCGGGCGGATCTCGAGCACATGAGCATGCTCGATTGGCTGCGCGAGAAGAGGCAGACCTCAGGAGCGATTGAACGGTTTTGGCGGCAGGTGCTTGTGAGCGCCGTGAATGAAGAGCTGGACCGCATGGCTGCCGTTCATGGTTTACAGGTTTTTCATCTCGGGTTCCTTTCACGCGCGGATTCATACGAAGTGGGTATCCCGAACGTCCCGCTTGCTGAGCTTTATTCCGATGAAGCCTGGGCTAAGTATCCGCAGATCAAGATTGTGCACCGGGCCGTCTTACAGCAGGTGCTCGTTGAAAGGAATACAGTTTCTAATTTGATTGTCAATGGTGAACCGGTTGTGGCAGAAAGTTATGTTCTTGCCTTGCCGTTTGAGCGAGTGGCGGCACTTGCGCCGGATCTACCAATTGACCTTTCGCGTTTCACGCACTCACCGATTACGGGCATTCATCTTTGGTTCGACAGGGCAATCACGGAATTGCCACACGCGACACTCCTTGATCGCACGATTCAATGGATGTTCAACAAGCATGAGGGCCGCCACATTCAATTGGTCGTCAGCGCCTCCCGCAGCATGGTCGAGATGAAACGCGAGGACGTGATCGATTTAGCGCTTCGAGAATTGAAGGATTTCTTCCCGCAAGCCGCAGAAGCGCAGCTTGAGCGTGCTCACGTCGTGAAAGAAGTGCGGGCTACGTTCTCCGCGGCACCTAATCTCGAAGAGCGCCGCCCATTCAGCGCAACCCCTATCCATAACTTGTTTTTAGCCGGCGACTGGACACGTTCCGGTTGGCCGGCAACGATGGAAGGGGCAGTGAGGAGCGGCTATCTGGCTGCGGAAGCGGTGCTCGGGTCAATGGGCCATGCGAAGCAGTTTTTGCTACCCGATGTTGCGTAGGACCCTTTACCGCTGGTTTGCTTTGAGAATCTTCTTGCGTAGGCGAATCGATTTCGGGGTTACTTCGACAAGCTCATCCTCACGAATGAATTCGATGGCCTGTTCGAGATTTTGAAGCCTGGGCGGTATCAAACGAATCGCTTCATCCGAAGTGGAAGCACGCATGTTCGTGAGCTTCTTTTCCTTGACGACGTTCACATCGAGGTCGCTGTCACGCGCGTTCTCGCCGACAATCATTCCTTGATAGACTTCCGTTCCCGGCGAAACGAAGATGACGCCTCGCTCCTGCAGATTGAAAATCGCATAGCTGGTCGCCGTACCGGCACGATCCGCAACCAGCGAACCCGTGGGCCGCATTTCGATCTCGCCCTGCCACTCTATGTACCCGTGAAATAGCGAGTTCATGATGGCAGTACCTTTTGTGTCCGTGAGCATCTCGCTGCGAATGCCGATCAATCCACGAGACGGGATTAGAAAATCCAGGCGCACGCGGCCGGAGCCGTGATTGACCATTTTGTTCATCTTGCCCTTACGCGCGCCCATTTTTTCGATTACTACGCCGATAAACTCTTCCGGGCAGTCGATAACCAGCAACTCAAGCGGCTCATGCAGGATGCCGCTGATGGTGCGAGTGAGTATCTCCGGCTTTCCTACCTGCAGTTCGTAACCTTCCCGCCGCATCATCTCGATGAGAATGGCTAGTTGCAATTCGCCGCGACCCATAACTTTGAAGACATCCGGACCGCCCGCATCTTCAACGCGGATAGAGACGTTCGTCAACAGCTCCTTTTCAAGGCGGTCGCGAAGATTGCGCGAGGTAACGTATTGACCTTCGCGTCCCGCAAAGGGCGAGTTATTGATCGTGAACGTCATCGCGATCGTTGGTTCATCGATCTGAATGTTCGGCAAAAGCTTCGGTTGCTCGGCATGCGTCACGGTTTCGCCGATAGTGATTCCTTCGACACCGGCAATCGCGAGCACATCTCCGGGTTTACCGATGGTTTCGTCGACGCGCTTCAACCCTTCAAACGAATACATCTTGGTGATGCGTGTCTTCTGCAGAGAGCCGTCCAGTTTCACGATTCCCACTTCATCACCGTGCCGCAGCGTACCATTGAAGACTCGGCCAATGGCGAGGCGACCCAGATAGTCGCTGTAATCCAAATTGGCGACTAGAAGTTGCAAGGTCGCGGTGGGATCGCCCTGCGGCGAGGGAATGTGCTTCAGGATGGTCTCGAAGAGAGGACCAAGGTTTTCTCCTTCGTCACTCGGGTCGAATTTGGCGATGCCGGCTTTGGCGTTGGTATAGATGACAGGAAAATCCAACTGGTCTTCCGTCGCGTCGAGATCGATGAAAAGATCGTAGACTTCGTTCAGCACTTCTTGGATGCGGGCATCCGGCCGGTCGATTTTGTTGATGACCAGCACTGGCGGCAGTTTCGCTTCGAGGGCTTTCATCAGCACGTAGCGCGTTTGCGGGAGTGGACCTTCGCTGGCATCGACGAGCAGCATGACGCCATCGACAATCTTCAGGGCACGTTCCACTTCGCCGCCGAAATCGCTGTGGCCGGGCGTGTCGACGATATTGATCTTGGTGCCGTGATAGCGGACGCCGGTATTTTTGGCCAGGATCGTAATACCGCGCTCGCGCTCCAATTCATTCGAATCCATCATGCGCTCGATGACTTCTTCGTTCGCCCGAAACAGGCCGCTCTGGCGCAGCATCCCGTCTACGAGGGTTGTTTTTCCATGGTCAACATGCGCAATTATGGCGATGTTGCGCGTGTTAATGCTTCCATTCTCTACTCCCATCGGTAAGCTTCATGGTCTCATGCGAAGCGGCTGTGCGACCCTGTTAGCGAAATGGCCGCAACCGAAGCACTGCCCACGCTTGTAATCGTGGGGAGGCCGAATGTCGGCAAATCGACATTATTCAATGCAATCTTGGGCGATCGCCGCTCGATTGTTGGAAATGAGCCTGGTATGACCCGGGACCGCATTTATGGGGAAGCGGAATATCGCGGGAAACGCTTTGGTGTGATCGATACAGGCGGTATTATTCCGCACGATGACGCGCTTATCCCCACCGAGATTCTGAAGCAGGCCCACGTCGCGCTCGATCTTGCCTCACATATTCTCTATGTCATCGATGGGCGGACGGAGATTACGGCAGCCGATCGCGATTTGGTGAAGCTACTTCGGCCTCTCAATAAGCCACTGTCGCTGGTCGTAAACAAGATCGACGCCCAGTCACGCGAAAACCTGGTTCACGAATTTTATTCACTCGGAATCGGCCAGCTTTTCGCTGTGTCGGCCGAACACAGGCTCGGATTGGACGAATTGCTCGAGCACGTGACGGCCCCGTTCCCAAGGGAGCCCGAGCTTGAAGAAGAGAGCGAAACAGAAGGCGATGAGCGGCGGATCAAAGTGGCGATCATTGGCCGGCCGAATGTCGGGAAATCGACTATGTTAAATGCGCTCGTGGGCGCTGAACGAGCGATTGTTTCTCCCGTTCCGGGAACTACGCGGGACGCAGTCGACGAGAGTATTCGGGAAGGCAATACGACCTTCCGTTTTGTCGATACTGCCGGTATTCGCCGCAAGGGGAAGACGACCGAGATGACGGAGAAGTTGAGTGTCATGATGGCTCGGCGCCACATCCGAATGGCCAATGTGGTTCTGCTTATTGTGGACGCCACGGAAGGAGTCGTGGGATCGGACGCGACCATCGCCGGCTACGCGCACGAAGAAGGACGCGCAGTCATCATCGTCGTGAACAAGTGGGATGCGGCGGAGGGTAAGAGCAAGCGGGCATTCACTGAAGCGGTGCGCGACGAGCTTAAATTCCTCGATTATGCGCCTGTTCTGTTCGCTTCCGCAAAGAACGCGGAGGGCATTCGCCGCATTTTTTCAACGGTCCGGCGATGCTTTGAGGCTGCGTCGGAGCGCGTGACAACGGGTGAACTCAATCGTTTCGTCGAAACGTTGAAATTTGAGAGCGACATTCGTATTTACTACATCACTCAGGCCTCGATACGTCCGCCGACGTTAATCGTTTTCACGGATAAGGCGGACAAAATGCATTTTTCGCTGGAGCGTTTTCTGATTAATCGGCTACGTGAGCGGTTTGGGTTTGAGGGCACGCCGATTGTCATAAAAACGAAGAGACGGTAGGCTGTTGATATGTCGACGGCAGGCTAGAGGAGAGAAACGTAGGCGGGCGTCGGCATAGCCGAACGCAGGTGCGTCTTGCGGTCTACCTACGATCGAAAGAATTAGAACACGAAGCTCTCATTTCGCAGGATGTGAAGGTATCGCCTTCACGCATCCGCATACCGGATATCTGTCTTGTGGATAAGGGAGATCGTGACGAGGTAGTCGAACGACCACCTGCGCTTTGGGAGTGCCCACAATCTGGGATCATCGATCCGTATGCGAAAGAAGCATGGATCGCGACTCGCGACGCGCCAGTAACCTCAGTGGCAGACGGCAAACTTCGGTGCGTAGCTCTCAAGCTAGAAGTGGAGCTGAGGGAGATTTGGCCGGAAGAATGAGGCTTTAGGCTGCCTGTTCGGCTGTGAGTGGGCGATTTTCGCTGCTCGAAACCGGAGCGGCCGAGTTCCGCAGGTTCAAATTCAGCAAATGCTGGTGATCGACTTTAGCCTCGCCGAGCAAAACAGACCAACGATGCAGTTCTTGCTTACGACTTTCGGCTGCTTCGCGGCGAGTTTGATCGGCTTGTTTATGCTTCAGCGATACGAACCCAATCTCGGCTTTCCGCGTTGTGGCTCTTAGCTTTAAAAGATCATTCAGGCATTTGTGGAAGGCGCGCTCGTGCGTGACCTGGTAGCGGAGGTAGAGCGGGAGGCCCTTGTTGTCGTCAGACGTTGGGAAGTCTTCCTCAATACATTTGGTCTGGAGACGCATGGCGCGCTGACTAAGCCAGAAATGTTGCGCCATTCGCTCAACGAGCAAAACTTCCGTTGGCGTCGAGGGAGCATGCTCGGCGCGAAGAGCGTCGTAGAGCTCGTCAAATTCTCTCCGGTTCTCCCAGGTAGGAATCATGAAAACGCCAGCCAGACCGTGGCGGAAATTGTTCATCGAAGAGCGTGAAATTCCTGCTTCGGTTTTCGGACCGGTGGAATGTTGAGCGTTGGCCTTATTGGCGGCCGTTTGAGCCGGAGTTGTCATTGTCATGAAGACCTTTCCTTACGGGTGAGCGTTCAGCTATAGGGACGGTGCACGGCGTCGCGCACCTGGGAGGATTACACCGCTGATGTCGGAGGGCGTGCCGCGGAAATCGCGGTAAAGTGCAGGAAACTAGGGAAATATAGCGAATCTAATACGCGTGACTGACCATGCTGAAGGATCCTATTGACGCACTCCGGCCTTCCGCGTTAGGGTTGAATCGTAAATTGCTTCACGACTACGTTGTCGTCTTCATCGAACACGCGTACGGCCACGATCTGTCCGGTACTCGCTGGCAGGATGTAATTCAACGTTTGTGAGTCGGTGACCTTGTTCACCGGCTCGAGCAACGTCCAGTCGCCGCCATTTAAAGAATATTCCGCTTTGTCGATCCAGCTCAGCGCGTCTTTCGCGGTGAAACTAATCTGACGCCGAGCACCGTCGCTCGTGACTTTGATGTTTGCGATTTCGGGCGGCGTATTGTCGATTGAGAAAGGGTCGCTTTCGAGGGAGCTGGTCAATGCATCGGCAGGAGTATTTCCAGCCGCATCGCTTGCAGTGATGCGTATGACATATTGGCCGTCTGCAAACGCCGTGCTGTCGAAAGAGTAGCGTTGGTCTTTCAGCTTGTCTTGCAGCAAGCGCCACAGCGAGCCTGTCTTCTCTTTCATTTCGATTTTGAAGGTAAGAGAGTCGCCATTCGGATCGGTCGCGTTCCAGCGGATTGTCACGTACCCTTTGCTGTACTGCAGAGTGGTGCTTGCACTCAGCTCGAGCGCAGACGTAGAAGCAGTTGGTCTTCTTTGCCCCACTGCGGGCAGCGTCAGAGTGGTTGGCGACCCTGATGGCAACGGAGATCTCTCCAAAGGGGGAGGCGCAGCGTTCTCGCGGTAATTGAATGGCGCAATGTCAACCTGCTGGATTTTCGGAGCAATATTTTTTGACAAATAGGCGATATCAACGACGCTCAATTCAGGTGAGTCGGCTTCTGAGGAACGACTGAACGTCAGACGGTACTGCAGAAATCGAGCAGCAGGTGAGTCTATCTGGCCGCCGAGCTTGGTGACTGCGACCTTCGTCCAGGGGCTCCAACTGTTTTGCGGTCGGCTCAGATTACCGCTTCGCGTTTCAAATGCGATTGCGCCGCCACGCAAGGTAGAATTCAGATGAACCTTCCCCCAATAGGTGAACTCGGCCGCATCAAGAACTTCGCTTTCGAGGGTGCCGCTGGTTTCCAGCTCGGGCCCAATCGAATAAAGATTCCCAACATTGCCGGTCGCGGCATAAACTATTCCGTTGCGACCCTGCAGAAAGGCCGTGATTTGCGTCGGCGGCGCATTGAGCAACTGCGTCGAGAGTTGATTGGAATCCACTCGATAGATCAGGCCTTTGTTGCCCGTCCCAAGCAGAGGCTTGCCCGCGGGGTCGAAAGCGATCGCGTAGATCAAGTCTGTTGGAGAGCCCCAGATGGCTTCCGCAAACCCGTCCTTTTGGATGCGATAAAACTCTGAGCCGCCAACCACCGCAGCGCTGAGAGAGCCCACGGCCGGAGGAAGGGAGGGAGGGGCGGTCGCAGCTCTGGGCGCACCTGTCGGCGCCACGGACGGGGGAGTAGATGGAAGTATGGGAGGCGGACCCGTGACGGAAACGCTGCCCGGCTTGCTGCCTACGGCTGCGGCATAGATTGCGCCATCATGTTCTGCAACCGCGGTCACTTCACGTTTGTTGGTTTGATACAAGACAAACGCTTTGCCCTCGGGCGTGATGCGAATCACCAGACCGTTAGGCTCAGTTCCCACAATGAGGTTGCCGCTATTGTCGATGATCATCGAGCGGGCATGGGTTTCTTCAGTGCGGAAGAACTCTGAACCTTTGCCGTCCGGAGTGACACGGTAAATCACGCCGGAATCGCCTGTCGCGATAAAAAGGTCGCCAGAACGATTGAAAGTCATGGCCCAAATGTACTTACATTTAGCATCGAAAAAGAGCTGGGGCTTACCACTCTTGTCGATCCGGTAAATCTTGGCGTCCGGAAGCACAGCGGCATAGATCCGGTCCTGCGAATCTATTGCCAAGGCGTGAACTTCGAGACCTGTCAGCTCAGCGATGACCTTGGGCTTGGCGTTCGCCTGGCGCGCAAAAATCTTGGTCGTGGCTCCAGTGGGTGCACCGCCTGCATAGTAGAGAGTTTGTTTTGAATCCTGTGCGATAGCCCAAAGATAGGGCACGCCAGTGCTATCCAGCTCTTGAAAGGCCGGAGCCAGAGTCAGTCGCCCATCACTGCGGATGGAGAGATCTTTAGGAGTACCTCGAGCAAATGCCGCCTGATCTGATTGTTCCCAGACGTGGGTCTCGATGGCGAAACAAAGGGGAGGCGCCGCCGCAAGCAAGGCTAGAACTGCGGCCCGGTACAAGCCCGAGTAATTGTGCATGAGGGAATGATTTGGTTTTCGGTAATGACTTCAGTTCACGTAGACCTTCAGAGAGTAGTTGCCCGTAACGACCACGTCGAAGGGTACCGAGGTCTGCTCATGAGCGCTTTCTGGCGAGCTGACAAACTGGTGATTTGTGGCGCGTCCGCTCTGCATTACGTTGAGCACGGAAGCCGGCAAACTCGGCAATACTTTCTCGTCGGAATACACCGTGGGCTGCGACTCGATCAGTGAAACGTAAAGCCGATTATTACTGCGCACGTCATTCAGCATGGCGACTGTTTGCGGAATATCTTCGATTCGGTTCAGCGAGCTGGCAATATTCTGGAACCGGCTGAGCGTTTCGGCATCGCTAAACAGGATCTGGTGGTCGCCTCGCGACACTCCGGCGGGTATCTTGACGTTGACGGTGCGCTCAATGCGATCGCCGCGGTAAGGCTTAAGAAACACTTTCACTGGCACTTCGGTGCCTGCCGTAACCTTGTTGTCGGCGATCCAGGCTGACTCGATCTGGGCAATGCGTCGTTCCGGAATAAGGTCGACAGTCACATTGACTGCATTCAGCTTTGGCATCTTGGATGAATTTACAAACAGGCGATTGAACTTATCGCCCCACCAACCCGCGAGAAGCATGGGGGTCGGGACCGGAGTTTCGGCGGGCGCCTGCATGGTAGTGAGTTCAATGCGATGTTGTCCTTCTACCTGCAGCTCGCCATGGAGCCGGTATGTGGCTTCGTCAGAAAAATCGTTCAGATTCGAGAGCGAGTTGAAGAGTGTCGCCATCATCAGGTAAGGCGTCCACTTCTGGTCGACGAAAACATTGAAATGGAAATCCTGCGCCTTGCGAACGCTGTTGTCGGCATTACGGGAGCACACGTTCATGGTCACAGGAATCATTTGAGCGGTTGCGCCAAGCTCGGCCTGGATACCGCTGTGACGATCCTGCCGCAACGCTCCCACCACCTCAGACGCGTTGCCCATTTTGGTCGGCTGGTATGACGAAGCAAGCGTCATGATGATGTTTTCCTTGGCAATGGGCATGTCGACGGGTCCGAGATTAAACAGAGAGTGTCCGAAAGCCAAGACGCGTTTGCCGTCGTTGTAAGTGACCGTTCCGGCTCCAGTCATGGTCATGTCCCCGGACACAAGCACTGCGGCCACGCCTTCGCCGGGTTGTAAGGAAGTGGCCCAGTCGGCGGCCGGCTTGGCTGAATCGAGCGCGCCACCCGCGCCGCCCTGCGAAGCTGTCAGCCCAAGCTGGTTAAAAATAGGCGCGAATTGCTTGACGGCGTCGTCTGTAAAACCGGACATGGTGATGGGTGTAGCAATGGGGGTCATCATTGCGGTTTCGGGCAGCCGGTCCGAGGCTCCTCGAGACATCACGCGCGAAAGCAGTTCGCCAGGCATCTGCAAGGAGGCGGTCGCTTGAATCTTGTCAGGCGTGCGGCTGTCGGCAGGGCGGGTTTTATCAAAATCGTTGACCTCCATCATCAGGTGCATTGGCGTAATGCCGCAGATGGCATCGGGCGAGAAAACGCTTAAGCGCAACGAAATTGCGCCAACCAACTTGCCATCAATGTAGACGGGGCTTCCACTCATCCCGCCGGCCACGTTGGTGCGTTGCGCAGGGCCGGTTAGTTTGGCCACGATGATGTCTTGCTTGGGCCCCCACGCGTTCTCCCATACACCGATAATTTCGACCGGGACCGGTTCAGGTTTACTGCCCTGAAATACGGTCCAGGCGACGCCCTTCATCCCAGGTTTCAGTGCAGCTTCGGGAAAGAACTGCACAGGGCCGGCTTTGGGAGGCGTGGTCATGTTCGGAATGCTGTCGTCCGGGGCAGCGGTGCCGATCGATAAAGATGGCAAGCAGGACAGAACGAGGGAGCATACAAGCGCTCGCTGGAGCATAGAAATACCTTCTTCTCGGTTAAACGAGACCCCAGTTTGCATCAACGTGGGTCAGTCCACATGGTCAGTCCACCGGATGTCCAACATTATCCCGCACTGCTGAATGTGAGGTTGTGGGCAAGGGTGGAGCCTGGTACTGGTTTAGACGGCTCTGGGACGATGTGAAGTCTCTGTAGGGTTAATCTCCCTTCATAACAACGTTCGTTGCGACACGTTTTCTGCTCCCAGCGGTCAAAGAGAAAGGCCGAGGTTGTAGACTGAAAAACAAAAGCCCCGCGATTGTGGGGCGTTAGAGAGGATTCCATGATTCGCCGAGCCATGAGCGCAACAACATTGACCGTTGCTGGGACGTTCGCCACTGCGTGTTTTGTTTGCGCGTCATTCGTGATGGGAGCAGCTGGCCCCCAAAACAAGTCCGCACAGGGTGATGCAGCCAAGGGCAAAGATGTGTTTGAACAGTGTGGTGTCTGCCACAACGTGGATACCGACGAGAAGAAGATGGGTCCGTCGCTAAAGGGGCTGTTTAAAAAATCGAAGTTGAACAACGGCAAGCCGGTGAACGAGGCCAACGTTCTTGAACAGATCAACAACGGTGGCAACGGCATGCCAGCCTACGCCGATATACTTTCGGCAGACGATAAAGCGAACGTGATCGCATATCTGAAGACGCTTTAAAACGGTTGACGCGAGTTCAGCAGGTGACGGGCGTTGGCGCACGCCGGTCTGCTAGATTTGTTAGGAAGTTCTAAGCGCTTTTACCGCGTCCCCATCGTCTAGCCCGGCCTAGGACACCGCCCTTTCACGGCGATAACAGGGGTTCGAATCCCCTTGGGGACGCCAAACCATATTGATCAACGCGGGCACTAGGTTGCTGGTGACCACGTTCCGGGACGCGCCCCATTTCCCGATTTAGTTGAAAGTTCTAACTATGCTCCCCAAAGGCTTTGAGCAGCGTGAAACAAGCGCACCAAGAATTCCATCATTGTTTTTGTCCTCAGTACTACCTATCGGCATGCTCAGCGGAAACTGTAAGCAAATCACAAACTGCGATGCAACTTTTGGAACGTACAAGTGGAACGGCAGTGATAGATCCCGAGGTTACTGCATTCGGTGAAGATCTATAAAATTCGGGCCGGAAGGCGGCGCTGCCAGGACGCACCGCCCTCCTGCTGCCGGAAAGACACGGCGACCGCCCCAGGAGGGCCGAATCGCCGTTTCATCAACGCCAGTTGTTAAGGTGAACCAAAAAAACATCTTGATTCGGGACTGGGGCCTGCAGAGTTACGTTTCCGTATGCACCCTGGAAACCGGTCAGGCTCTGCGTCTGGTCGCTTGCCACTGTGTCGTAGTCGCCCAAGTACCAGGGGTTGATAAGGGCATCAGTTGCGTGGATTGCCGGCCAGATTCTTGGGTCGACCCTGGCGTCTTTCCACGCCGCACCATAATCCATCGATACTCCGCAGTATCGCGAGACCTGGTAGTTTACAGCGTCATCGCGGCGGTCGTACCAACAGACACCAACGGCGCCTGTTGAATCGACTGCTGCTCCAGGCTGGAAGTGATCGACGCCGAAGCCAGCGGAAGATTCAAGCGGACCGCTGTCGACACGCACCGGTGGACACCAGGTTGTGCCTCCGTCCGTAGATCGGCTAATGAGTACATTCGCACTCCTGTAGAGCCCGAAGGGTGATTCGAGGTCGGGTGTGGAATGAAGGCGGCCATCCTCCCAAGTCACATAAAGATCGCCATCGGTTTTGGTACCAGACCGATCGACCGCCAAGCTCCCGGTCAACCACGAACGGAAATTCCCCTGGAGGGCAAAGCCATCGCCCGTTGGGAATACGCTAACCACCTTCGATGATGCTGCGAAGGAGGTGGCATGATTTGTGGACTTGGCAATCCGCAGTTCACGAGTAGAACTCGCGGGATCAGAGAACCGTTCCCACCCGAGATAGACGCGGCTGTGCGAATCGACCACGATCTGCGATCCCTGGCTAAACGGGAAGTCTGGAGGAGAGCCGCAAGCCTCATCCACAAGGGTGGGTGCGCTCCACGTGGTACCGCCGTCAGTAGAATGCACGATCTCGATCGCGGCTCTCTCCGCATCGGGGCACGTGGTGAAACTGTCATCGAAGTCAGTATAGGAGATATAGATATTTTGCGGATTCTTCGGATCGACCGCGCTCCAATCTTTATCAAGGAAGTGTGTAACGGCATCCTTGGATACTGCCGTAACGGGTTCGCCCCATGTGAAGCCGCCGTCTGTAGATTTGGATAAAACCACGGCGGATGTAGGGGCATCGAGTGTCCCGCTGGCGGCGATTTGTGAGTAGTAGAAGGTATTTGCGTCGACGCAGTTCACAACGGCGTCACCTTCCAGGAAATTATTAGGATTAGAGCCGGGATTGATATAGCCGATATCCCGGAATGTGTTGCCGGCGTCAGTTGAGGCCCCGGCCCCGGAGAAGCTCACGCCGCCTGGACCGGACACCAGGCTCTCGAACGCGCTGCCTGAATCATTGAAGCCCACGACAACGTTGCTGCCGCACCAGGCCGTCGAGGTTTCGCTCTGAGTGAATCCACCCATGATCGAAAACGAAAAGTCGCCACTGGAATCGGATACAGGAATCAGGCCGGAGGACGCAATCAGCCTGGATTGACGCTTGCTTTGCAAAGCGGTTTTCATCTTTGCAAGTTTAGACTCGTTAGTCGGTGCTTCGCCCAAACTTTCTTGTATCCGTTGCCCAGCTGTGGCAAATTGTAAGAAGTTCAGGGCACCACCAGAAAGAGCCTTTTGTAGACGAGGCGAGAGCTTGCTGATCGCTTCATTTTTCACGTTAGCCATCCTTTTTTGGATAGCTTCAAGGCGTTCCGAAGTAGGCGGCGTTTGCGCCTGCGCGAGGCAAATTGACAATGAGAGTGACACAGCGGTCACCCCTGTGATTCGTGCAAACAGCATGAATCTTTCTCCTTTTCTCGGTCGAGGCGTACGTTATTCACGGCTCGAACGCAGTGACACTAACACGCAGGAGAGCTTTTAACAGTTAAATGGATTGCACTCTAATAAAGGCTACTGGCGTAACTTGCTGAAACCAGTGAGGATAAGCAAACTAAGCATGGGTTTCGCCGGAGCTTCTAGTACTTTTATTTTACCGAGCGTTCGTCAAACACGAAGGGATGAAAGACCGAGTTCGGCAGTCCAAGGAAGGTACGAGAGCTCTTTAGCAGGGCAGGTCCTGATTGCTCAATGCAGGCGCGGGCAACTAGTTTTTCACCGTCATCGTATCCGAATTGACTGCTTTGATTCCAGTGATCCCTTCGAGTCCGGCAAGCACGCCCCGGTAATCGCTTTTATCTGCCTGGAACGCAGCCCCGCCCTTGTTGCTCCCATCGTCCCAGGTAAGGCCGATGAAATGCTTCTTAGACTTGGTTAGTGCCATAAGTGCTCCCACGCCTAGTGATACAACGGCTAGCCCGAATGGCGGCGCCCACGCGACGATGAACGTCTTGGCCGTAGCTAATCTCGGTCACGGCAGAAGCGGGCACCCTTATGACGTCCGCATTGTCCTTGATGATGCGAATCTGGTTCTGGTCAAGATATAGCCTCGTAGCGGTTCCGGTTTTGAGGTTGGATATGGAGCCGCCGTCATAAGTGAGCTTGTAAGCTCCTTCACGGGGCAACCCTGAAGACGTCGTAGCCAATGGCGCATGTGAGCTCGCGGCCCGCCGCTAAAGTCATCGACTGCTGTTCATGAGGATGGATCATCGGTTTAGTGCGGTTGGTCGGTTGCGCTGTGAAGGTGGATAAGCCGTTCTGTCTTGCCGCCATTGCCTTGATGACGTCTTCAGAAACTCCCGCCGTGAGCATCACATCGGTACTGGCTGGATTCATGAGAAAGTTGACCTGTGGTGCCGAAGCAATCATGCGCTGAAGCTCATCCGCGTGGACACCAGCCTGGACCAGTTGCATGATGCGCTGGTCATCTAGGGGCGCTTGCATCTGTTGTTGTGCGGAAGCAGAAAACGACAAGCCTAAACACAACGAGAATGCCGCTGAAAGGCAATTGCTGGAGGATGACATTGCGTCACCTCGCTCTCGCTCAAAACTGAACAGTTGGGAGGCCTTGAGTCTAGCAGCTTTGCTCCAACTCTTAGACATTGCGACGCCAAACAAACTTGAGATAAAGCTATCTACCTACAATCACGCTCGGAACTGATTAAATTTCACTCAGATAGGAGCTTTTGGGATCATTGATGCGTCATTCTGAACGACAGGAGGTGGCAAGGATGCCACGTTTGGTGACTGGTGCTCTACTCACGGGAGCACTCTTGATTTTCGGGACCTTCGCCCAAGCTCAGTACGGGCCGCGGGGGATGTATGCGCCGCAATCGGTTTCTGGTCTTATCGACCGGGTTCACGCCGATCTAAACCGGTCATACGAAGGCTGGCGTTTCTCACGCGATGACCGGAAGCGCCTGAATCGTGCGGAGCGCGAGCTGCGCGATTTTGCAAGGAAGTGGTATCGAGGCCGGTTCGATAAAGATGAGCTTGATGAAGCGATCGAAAGCATTCAGCATGTGGTCGACAACAATCACATGCCGCCGCGAGATCGTGACGTCCTGTATGGCGATCTGGCGCAACTTCGCGGAATGCGCGAGGCGTATGACCGGCACGAGATCGGCTACGGCCGGCGGTGATCTAACGAAGATTGCGAGAGCTAGACGTGCCGACATCATCGCCAATTACCGCAGGGGCAGCGTAGGCGGGTTGTGGAATCATCCGTCGCCTGGCCAGGGTTCCTAAAGCTAGACAACAGGGGATCGCAATCCAGTTTGCGATCCTCAGTGGATTCGGCAGCAATACGCTCACTGCGCAGTTGAGCGCCGCGAGAAAGATCAGCAGATTCGACCAGTTTTTCCGACTCATTTAAACCCCCTCCAAGAAAGGTTGTGCCTAACCCAGAGTCGCCTGCAGGGATGTCGCCGCACAACGGAATAGGTGGTCCCAGCAGTGCCAGGACTTGTTCGCCGTTGTAGGTGTCGAAACCTTGCTTGGCTAAAATGCAGAGTACGTAGGAGGGATTACGTGCAAAGACGCCGGTTTTTAGCTTCATCGCTGGCCGCCTCGGCAATGGCCATTGATGCTTCCAGCAGTGATTTGCAGGCTGGACAGCAGGCCTCAGGAAGTAACGGCCGGGAGTATTACGAACTCCGCCGCTACCACCTGCAATCGGGTCCGCAACAGAAACTGACAAACAGCTTTATTGCCGACGCTTTGATCCCGGCCCTAAACCGTCTTGGCATGAAGCCGGTGGGAGCTTTTGATCTCTACATCGGGCCGGAAACACCCTCCTTGTATTTGCTGATTCCAAGCACGTCTCTGGAAACTCTTGTGAACGTTGAGCTCCGTCTGGCGCGAGACGACGAGTACCAAAAGGCTGGAGCGTCTTTCCTGAACGCGCCTGCAAAGGAACCGGCCTATCTGCGGGTGGAAAGCTCACTGATGAGTGCTTTTGAGGGCTGGCCGAAGCTTATCGTGCCGCCGGCAACTGCGCAGAACGGCTCACGCGTTTTTCAGCTTCGGACGTATGAGAGTCCGACCGATCAAGACCATAGGCGCAAGGTTGAAATGTTCAACAGCGGCGAATTCGGCGTTTTCCAGAGAGCCGGTTTTTGGCAGGTCTTCTATGGCGACACCCTGGTTGGCTCGCACCTCCCTAACTTGACCTACATGTTGAGCTTTCCAAATCTTTCGGAACTCGATGCTAAATGGAAGGCGTTTGGTGCAGATGCCGAATGGAAGAAACTGCAGAGTTCACAGCGCTTCAGTTTTGAAGAAATCGTCTCGAACATAACGAGCCTCATCCTCAAGCCAGCTTCGTATTCGCAAATTTAGTTTTCCGGATCTCGGGTCGGCCCGGTTCAGTCCGAAAAGGCGGCAGGCCATGTTATTCTGAAATCGTTATGGCGATTCCAAACGTGAAGCGCTTTCGGCCGTTTTGCCCGACCTGCAACGAGACATTTACAGTGATGGCGGTCCTGCCGAAGGATGCCAGTGTAGACGACTATCTGACGGACGTGGTCGCACGCCACGATCATAAGGCCTACCAGGAAGCGAAGCAGCAACACTTCAAAATCCGCGTCGGTCAACAGAAACAGAAGCGAGCAAAGTAAGTCGCTAGCTCCTGTTGCTACTGGCCCGGCACTTAATTCATCAGGGCTTAGAAGCTTGTACCGTTCTGAGGCCTTTCGAAGCAGCTAACGAAACATCCGGATCGATATCCTTCGAGAGGGCGCTCAGCACTGGAACCACATCATCGTTCCGGCTTGCTGAAAGAGCTTGGCACAGGGCCAGCTTTTGATCTTTCGTAGCCTCCCGCAGCAGCGGAAATAACGCTTTCCGCACGTCGTCACGCCTACACAATTCAGTGAGATAGGCTTGCGCCGAATCGCGCCGTCCTCTAAGGTCCAAATTTTCCATTAGGTATCGCAGCGGGCTGAAATCGGACGTGTCTACTTTGCCTTCACTGACCAGCGCGAACGCGGCGGCCAGATGCACTTTTGGATCGGCATTTTTTTCGTTATAAACCTGCTCGAGAGCCGGCGTATCCTCTGGCTCGCGGATGCGTGCGAGTCCTTCAAGCGCCGATGTGCGCAGGTCCGCATCCCTGTCATCTATATATTGCTGAAACACTGTTCGATCCTCAGGCAGTCCGAGCATGGCTAAGCATTCAAGCGCCGCCCGGCGAATTTTCATATTGCGGGCGTCCCGGAGAACGGAGCGAACATCGGGAGCCGAACTCGAGCTATGCAATACGCCGATTGTTTCGAGTGCTGTGGCTTGAACACGATCGTCGAAATCGTGAGCAAGGAAGGAAACACCCGGACCGGCGGAGGGATCGTCAATTTTCTGAAGCGCAACCAGGCACTCAAAGATAACTTCGCTGTTCTTCGACCGAAGTGCGTCAAGAAGCGGGGGGAGGGCAGGGTGGGCACGCAGAATGCCGGCTGCGCGAGCTGCATTGGCGCGGGAATCCGTGCTCCCACCCCTGCGGATTACGTCGCCTAGCGCCTCTGCGACGTCTGTACGAACAGTTACGTTCGGATCGACTGCCTGATTATCACGGGATGAGAAAAACGTTTTCACTTGCCGGACTCCACGGGTGAGCGGGCCCGTCAGACTTCCTTTCACCACGTATCCCGGCACGTAGAAGTTCACGAGGCCATCGACTGCACGAATTTGAACTTCAGCATCGTTGTCGTGGGTGGCCTTGATTAGCGGATCGAGACTGGCTTGCGTACCGATCTTGACAATCGCTTTCACGGCTTCGATACGGATCTCACGATTCGGATCGTTCAGGTTTTGCGCGAGAGCCGGGATAGCTTGGGAGTCTTTCTTGCCGAGATCACGAATCCTGGTGATCCTCTGATTTGCGCTATAGCCGTCCTCGTTCTGGCCAAATGCGGCAAGCGAAATCAGGCAGAAACCGGACGCTATAACGCGAAGCGAGCATAAGAGCATACTGTGAAGTTAACCGAAACGGGGCTAACCGACAACTTCGACGGTTATTTTATGCGGAATGAGCCCGGCTTCATAGCCGAGGTCAAGCAGTTTTTGTGCGGCGCGCGGCACGATCTCAGCACCATCGATCGTGTGGTGATTGACGTACATGCCTACGAACTGCTCCGCCTGCGCGGGCTCCAGATCGCGGGCGAACTGTAGCGCATAGTTCAGCGCTTCGTCGTGATGATCGAAAGAGTACTGGATGCTTTCACGCATCAACCTGGAACATTCGGTCTGAACTTCAGGCGGCAGATTCCGTCGCAGCGCGTTTGCCCCTAGCGGCAGCGGTAGTTGATACTTGCCCTTGAACCACTTCCCAAGATCCAGGATGTGATGCAAACCTTCCTGACCGTATGTCAGCTGACCTTCGTGGATCACCAGGCCAGCATCAACCTCGTGCTCCTTCACGGCGTCGAGAATTTTATCGAACGGAACGACGACGTGCTCAAAATCCGGCTGAAACAGCTTCAGAACGAGGAACGCCGTGGTCATGGTGCCGGGAATGGCGATCCTTTTCCCCTTCAACTCTTCGGGCGCTATGGGCCGCGAGCTCACGACCATCGGGCCATAGCCGTCCCCGACGCTCGAGCCGCTCGCCATCAGAACGTATTTGTCCGCAACGTACGGATAGGCGTGGTAAGAGATCGCCGTAAGCTCATAAAGCCCTTCGGTTGCTTTTCGATTCAGCGACTCAATGTCCTCTAAGACGTGTCGGAAACTGACCACGTTCGAGCGGATTTTCTTGGTCGCCAAGCCATAGAACATGAAGGCGTCATCGGAATCGGGACTGTGAGCGCAAACAATTTCCAGGGCTTGCGAGGAGCTCATCGACGTCTCTAAATGAAGCAACCTCAGTGTAGCAGCAGCACTTCGCGTGCCTCCAGCGCGGGGGATTAGCGCTTGATCGGTGCTTTAGACTTAGAACTTTCGCGCAGATGCAAAAGAGCGGGTTCGAGCGTCTCCATGTCACGCTTCAGGGCGGAAAGCAAATGCAGGCAGTGCTGATGATTCTGTTCTTTTGCCGCGCTTTCCAGTTCCTCAGCGCGAAGCCGTCCGACCGCGGCGTGCAGGCTTGCGAGGGATCCCTTTATCGTATGCGCGACTAGATAGAGATGCTCGTACTGCCGATTCGTCAGGGCCTCCTGCATTTCGGCAATTTGAACGAGCTGCTCAGACAGGAACAGGTCGATAATCTCGATCAGCAGATCCCGATCGTAGGCCACCTGCTCCTTGAACTTTTCCGGATCGAATATGGGGAGATCCGGCGAAACCGGGTCCTCACCATTCTCCTTGGGAGCGCAAACGGCCTTGGCGAGGCTGGTCACAACGCTCATGAGAGCCTCAGCTTCGAAAGCTTCTGAAAGATACCCATCAATCCCTGCCTCTTCACTCGGCTGCCAGACGGAACCGTCAAACAGATCTGGCGAAACTGACAGAATCGCCGTTCGAGAGGACATGCGCTGATTCATTTCTAACTCGCGCAATTTTTCTGTGAAATCCGCCACTCCATCCGCCGGGAGAGGCGAAGCAAGCAGTACCGCATCGAATTGCTGATTACAGAGCGCTTCAGCAGCTTCTTCCAATCCGCTTGCCGGAAGCACGGTGTGATTCGCGCCAGCGAGCCTAGATGAGATGAGCTGCGACTGGCGAGCATCACCGTCAACAAGAAGAACCCGAAGCGTATTCAATAAGATAACCTTTCAGAGCGGATGCCGGAAGCGGAACTGCCGCTCCGATCCATGAAGCGCACCTTACCTCAATTCAGCAGATTTCCAGCAACTTTGGTTGCGAAGTTCGCACTTTTCTTGTATGGTATATTCTTTTCATGTAGTGGGGGTGCGCCTTCCCTAGTCTCACGACTCGCCCTACCATATCTAAAACCCGCCGCTGGCCGTACGCGCTGCTGTCCGGTACCAAAACCTTCTCACTTGCCGCCTTCAATCTAGTCTTCCCAGACCAGTGTAGGCTGTGCGAGCTGCCTTTGAACAATCTATCCCGCATTCCGGTTTGCCCTGCCTGCCTCTCCCTTCCTAAGCCCCTGGACGCGGAATATTTTTGTCGAGCCTGCCGCACCCCCTTCGTGGATGCTTATCCGCTGGACGAACACGACCTGTGTACGATCTGCCGGGAGAGTCTGGCGAATTTTAATGCAGCCTACTCGTTCGGCACTTATGAAGGCCCTCTCCGAACATTAATCCATCTTTTCAAATATGCAAAAGTGGAAAGCCTCGCGCTTCCCCTCAGCCGTTTCCTGCTCCGCGCAATGCCGAGCGACGAGCGCTTCGATTTGGTGATTGCGATGCCCATGCACTGGCGCAAGCGGTGGGAACGAGGATTCAATCAGGCTGAACTACTCGCCAAGCCCGTGGCGAAGCGATGCCGATTGCGGCTGTCGACTAATCTGCGGCGCAAGCGTTACACCAAGGCTCAAGCAGGTCTGACGGAAATTCAGCGACGCGACAATCTTAAGGATTCGTTTTGCGTCAGAAACGCGCAGCAGATTGCCGGCAAGCGCATCCTGTTGATTGACGACGTTTTCACGACCGGCGCGACGCTACGCAGCGCTGCCGCGGCATTGAAGGCGGCCGGCGCAGCCCACGTCACAGCCCTTACGCTAGCGCGAGTGGACCAGCGAAGCTTGCATTCGATGAACGCGTCACTGCCGCAGCAAGGCGCGCACCAGGCACAGTTTGCCGGAACGGGAGTTCATTAGAGGAATACGGAGCCTGTCTATGCCCAGCCTGGATCGACTTCATCGGCCTGTTCTGGTTCTCAACGCGAGCTACGAGCCAATCAACATCTGTGCCGCGCGAAGAGCCGTGGTGCTGATTCTGAAAGGAGTCGCTTCGGCCGAAGAGCTATCGCCTGGGCAGGTGCATTCGGCCAGACGTACCGTCAGCGTGCCCTCCGTCATCCGGCTGCTGGAATACCGGCGAATTCCGCATCAAACGCGGGCACTCTCGCGCAAAAACATATTGATGCGCGATCGCTACACGTGCCAATATTGCCACTGCACGTTGCCATCTGGCGAGATGACGCTCGACCATGTCGTCCCCCGCTCGAGGGCTGGCGAAACGGCTTGGGAAAATCTGGTGGCCTGCTGCCATCCTTGCAATAACAGGAAGGGCAGTCGCACACCCGAAGAAGCCGGGATGAAGCTGTTGCGCGCGCCTCGACCGTTTAGTTTGCATACGAGCCGTCACTTGATGCGGCTGCTCGGGCGCAGTGACGATCAGTGGCGCAAGTATCTTTTCTACGCGGATTAGTGGCAGCTGTGCTCCTACATTGCTGTTCAAAATCGACCGGATACCAGTTACCGGAAGTTGTCCACCATCATGATGTCGCTCTCCTCCCGCTCTACAGTCACGTAGAGAATCCACTGGCCGTCCGGTGAGACGGAAAACGAGGGGCCGCCCTCATTGATGCGGGTGTTCTTTGGCAGTTTGGAAACTGTCGTCACCTTGTTCGAGCCAAATTCGAAGCAATCGATCGTGGGACCGGCCACAGCATCGAGATCGGCCAAACAGACACCTTGATCGAAGAGGCCCCAATGATGAGGTGATCCGCGATTAATGACCAATGTCTCTGGGCCGCCACCCTCTATTGGCTTGCGCCATATGCCTCGTTGGTCCCACTTCGCGTAGTACACAAACCTGCCATCGCGAGACTCGAACGCATCCGCGCCGCCATCCTGAGTCACCTGGACGGCCGCTCCTCCCGCAAGGGGTGCCTTCCATATCTGAAAGACCCCACTGCGATCGGATTCGAAATAGATCCATTTCCCGTCCCGTGACCAACTCGCCATATCCTCATGTGAGGTTTCGGGCGTAATGCGACGAACCGGGCCGCCTTGTGTCGGGACCACATAAATGTCGCTTGCCCCTGCCTTGGAGGAATCGAACGCGATGTAGCGGCCGTCGGGAGACCACCGGGGTGTCGCCGCGCCCTCGAAGTCCGTTACCTGCACCGGATTCGAACCATCGCTGTCGCAAACCCAAATCTGCAATCTTCCGGTCCTGGTCGAGGTGAACGCAATGCGCTTACCGTCCGGTGAGTATTGTGGATTGGTGTCGAGCCGGGTAGAGGAAATCAACCTGGTTGGTACGCTGCGCGATCCGGCGGGACTACTTCTCGTAGATGCCGGGCCGTCGACGCGCCAGACGTCAAGATCGTCGGCCGAAGAATCTACGAACGCTAATCGGTCACGTTTCGCTGAAATCGCCGGAAACATAGGATTGTTGCCCGGCAGTGGGAGCGGTTCGGGAATGCCGCGGTTCAGCCCAATCGTCCACAAACTCCGCCCTGCAGCGAATACGAGGCGGCGACTATCCGAAGTCCACGCCAGCCCCCACTCTATATCATCTTGGTGCTCAGTCAAGCGCTGAGGCTCACCTGTGGGCGCCTTTGCATCTGATAACGGAACAACGTAAACGTGGGCAGGGTCTGGGTACTTCGAAAAGGAACGCGCAAATGCAAGACGATGCCCGTCTGGAGAGACAGAGGGAAGGCCATCTCCCCAGCTTCGATCTGGTGGCGAGGTTAACGGTCGCATTTCTCCATCTGTCACCGAGAGCAGAAAAATGCTATTTGGACCGCCCGGAACTCGCCGCCCTAGGAACGCAAGAAACTCCCCGTCAGGAAACCATCCCAACAGCTGATCATAAGGATTTCCGTGGTGTTCATGAAACCAAGCTAGTGGACCTCCTGCGTGCTCAGGGTCTGCCTGCGTCGGAAGCTTGGCGATCACGCGTTCCGGGCCGCCCAGTGCTGAAACCAGCACGATCTCGCTACCGTCTTGCCCATCACGACAGAATACGATGTGACGTCCATCGGGTGACCACGCTGGGCTGTATTCGGGCTGGGGATCGCTGGTAAGCCGCAAAGCTCTGTTCTCGCCGAGTAGTTTGACGTAGATGTCTAAGTTGTCCCCCTTGTCTCCGTCCCACGAGAACGCGATCTGGCTGGCATCCGGAGAGAAACTCGGGCCGGTTTCACGACCAGGGTAACTGGTAACGGGTACCACGTGTAAGGGCGCACTGTTGCCTTGCTTCCAAAACCAAAGCAGCCAGCCGGCGACGCCAGTGGCAACCACAAGTGCCGCAGCCGCAACAGCAATCAACCAAGCCCGCGAGCGAGTTTTTCGAGGAGCGGCGTTTTCCACTGACGGAACCGGGACAACCTCCGGATGCGCGATCTCGGCCGCCGATCGCTCCACTGGCGCCTTGAATCTGTATCCGTACTTTGGCACGGCCTCGATCCAACTGTTACCTTCTTCGCCCAACGCTTTGCGAAGAGAGGACATTTGAAAAGAGAGGTTGGCTTCCTCGACGAAGGTGCCATTCCACAGCGATTCCATCAACTCGCGCTTGCTCAGCAAACGGCCGCCGCTCTCGGCCATTACAACCAGCAGGTCAAACGTTTTTGGAGCGAGCGTAACCATCGCGCCGGAACGCGTCAGTATCCTCGATGCCGCATCTAGCCGGTAGGAGCCAAACGTGTATAAACCGCTAAATGCATTCGACATAACACTCTAAGAATTTGCTTTGCGGGTGCTAAGTCAATTCTCACCGTTTTCAAAGGACGCGTGGACCGTCGCGGCCGCAGGCTTGCGCCATGGACATCTCATGGCGAAGTCTCCACAGTGTAATACGATTTTGTCCGGCCCGGACTGTCATGCTATTCGCGGCGGCGACCATCACAACTATCGCTGCTCAGAAAGGTTGCGTGATCCGCGACGTGGAAAGCGTGCGCAAACTCGATTTAGGCGACTGCCGCCCGGCGCCCGTCAGCATCGCGGAGAAAGCGGCGGTTTTGCAAGCTTTGCCTATTGATGGCGCGGTCACTCAACTCGGCAAGGGCGAGCGGCGCAAACTCGACGCCATAGAGCGGGTGTTGCTCGCACACGGACGAAGGGGCATTTACGACGTGAGAGTGATTTCGGTAACACAGGCGTGGACGGGTCTGCACGAGAGAGCGGTTCTGTTGATCTCTCTTCCTGCGTTGAGGTTGCTCACCGCCGAGGAGCTTGCGGCGCTTGTGGCGCACGAGATTGGGCACGAGTATGTGTGGCAGCAGTACGCGGACGCAAAACTGCGCAGAGACACGACGCGAATCCGCGAGTTGGAGCTGGTGTGTGACGCAATCGCCATACGAACGCTGGCGCGAGTGGGCGTGTCGCCGGAGCGGCTACAAACAGCCACTGAAAAGATCTATTGGTATAACCGCGAGCGGCTTGGCGTGCCGTTAAATCAGAAAAATTACCCATCCATCAAGCAACGGAGGCAGCTTATCAAGCAGATGTCTTTGCTTCGCATGGATACGCCACTGGAACACACCGATAGCGAAGACAAGACGGAGCTCTTACCGTCGCAAACCAGGCATTCAGATTGAGTATCACCATTCTGGTATATGACGATTCTGGTCAAATAGCGGCTTTTATAAGTTCGATTCTGCCAACATCTAGTGTTCACCGTTACCGCGCAGCAACGGCAGCGTTCAGCTCTTTAACGATACTGCCGACGAATGCCTTGGCATCACCGAACAGCATAAGGGTCTTTTCCATGTAATACAGCTCATTATCAATACCGGCAAAGCCCGGACTCATGCTTCGTTTGATCACCATTACGGTGCGCGCCTCATGAGCGTTCAGGATCGGCATGCCCGCAATCGGACTGTTTTTTTCCAAGCGTGCAGCTGGATTCACAACGTCGTTAGCGCCAATGACCAGTGCGACATCCGCCCTCGGGAATTCCGGATTGATGTCGTCCATTTCGGAAAGGCGGTCATAGGGAACGTCCGCTTCGGCCAGCAACACGTTCATGTGTCCAGGCATTCGCCCCGCAACTGGATGAATCGCGAAACGCACATCAATGCCCCGGCGGGTAAGCACATCGAACATCTCCCGCAGTTTGTGTTGCGCCTGAGCGACGGCCATGCCATAACCCGGAATGATGATGACGCTACGAGCAGCATCGAGAATTTCAGCCGCTTCCTCAGCCGTTGCAGAACGGACGGGGCGTTCGGCGGTGTCCTTCGCCGCGCTCGGCTGAATGGTCCCGAAGGCGCCGAAAAGTACGTTGCTGAAGGAACGGTTCATGGCGCGGCACATGATGACTGCGAGGATAAAACCCGATGAGCCATCGAGCGCTCCTGCGACGATCAACAGTCTGTTGTCGAGTACGAAGCCCATGGCGCTTGCTGATAATCCGGCATACGAATTGAGGAGCGCGATCACGGTCGGCATGTCGGCGCCGCCGATGGGAACGATGAGCATCACCCCGAACACGAGTGAAAGCACAGTGAAGATGGGAAACAACCAGGTTTGCTCGGGAGCAATAATCAGCGCAATCCCAACGGCAACCGCGAGAAGAAATACTCCCAAATTCACGAAATTCTGCCCTCGAAACGTCATGGGTCGCGTCGGCAGTATCTCTTGCAGCTTTCCGAACGCCATCAGGCTGGCGGTGAAAGTAAGAAATCCAAGCAAGGTTTCGACCACCAGCGCTGTCATGATGAATCCATGAGGCATATGGCGGAAATATTCTGCTGTCCCGATCAATGCTGAAGCCAGAGCGCCGCAGGCGTGAGAAAACGCGGTCCGCTGTGGAACGGCGGTCATCGGCATCAGGTACGCGAGAGGAACGCCGATAGCGGAGCCCACAAAAAACGCAATCAAAATCCATTGATAATCAACGACCTCGTGGCGCAGCAGAGTGCCAACCACTGCCAGCAGCATGCCGATTTCACCAACAATGACTCCACGACGCGCCGTTACCGGTGAATTCATCCATTTGATTGCGAGAATGAACCCAGCTGCGGCAAGTATGTAGAGGACAGGAAAGATGGTCTCCGTCATCTCTTGTCAGAGCCTCTCTTTTCGCCGCCTCGCTTCTTGAACATCTTGAGCATTCGGTCTGTGATGAGATAACCGCTCACAACGTTGGTTGTGGATGCGACAACGGCGATGAAGCCGAGTGTGCGAGTGAGAGGCGAAGCATTCTTTTCACCAGTGACCAGAATGGCGCCGACAACCGCGATGGCGGAGATCGCGTTGGTCAATGACATAAGCGGCGTGTGTAGAAGCGGAGATACGCGGCGGATCAGTTCAAACCCGAGAAAGGCCGCAAGCATGAATACCCATATAGCGACCTCGTAGGAGCTCATACCTTCACTTCCTTTTCTTGACTCTGAGATGCTTTCAGGAGTTCCGAGATACGGGGGTGAACAACCTTATTGTCGTGAGTCACGAGAGTTTCACGGATGATTTCGTCCTCTAGATTTATATTTAAAGCCCCATCGCGGACCAGGAGCTTGAGAAACGCGGCCACATTGGTCGCGAACATCTGGCTGGCATGGTAAGGCACCATGGACGGGAGATTCAACGGGCCTAGAATACTGATCCCTTGATGAACAACCGTCTCACCGGCGCGCGTGAGATCGCAGTTGCCGCCTCGCTCCGCTGCAATATCGACAATGACGGAGCCACAGGACATGCCTGTGATCATTTCACCAGTGATCAGCACGGGCGCCTTTCGACCGGGCACTACCGCCGTTGTGATGACGACGTCCTGTTCCCGGAGCACTTCGCTCAACAGTTCGCGCTGGCGGCGATAAAAGGCCTCGTCCATGGCTTTGGCATATCCGCCCTTGTCCTCGGAGGCTTGCGAATCGACATCTAGAGTCACAAACTTTGCACCCACGCTTTCCACTTGTTCCTTGACGGCGGGGCGAACATCGTAGGCTGAAACAACTGCCCCCAAGCGGCGAGCCGTCGCAATCGCCTGAAGACCTGCCACACCAACTCCGAGCACAAATACTTTGGCCGGCGTAACAGTGCCTGCGGCGGTCATTAGGAGCGGAAACATCTTTGGCAGATGACTTGCCGCCAACAGGACAGCGCGGTATCCGGAGATGGTGGCCATGGAGGACAGAGCGTCCATGCTCTGCGCACGCGTGATGCGCGGCATCAGTTCCATTGCAAAGAAGGACGCGCCTGTGCCAGCCAGATCCGAAGATTCTGTAAGGGCCGTCAGGGGCTCGCCGAAGCCGACCAGAGCCTGACCCGGACGAAGTAGCGGAAGATCCGAGCGGCCAGCGTCAGGATTGGCCCCTAAGCATCGGACTTGCGCGATGAGGTCAGCCTGTTGAAAGATCTCAGCGCGCGTGGCCAGGCGGGCGCCCCGGGAAATGTACGCCTCATCAGGAAATCCGGCTTCGAGACCAGCCGAGTGCTCAAGGACGACTTCAATCTGTGATTTATGTAACAGCTCGCACTGGCGCGGAGTGATCGCGACGCGACGCTCGCCAGGAAACGTTTCGCGAGGGGTTCCAACGATAATAGGCACTAGGTCTCCACCAGAGATGATGATGGATCGGGGCGGGTAACCGCAAGTGCGAGTTACGATTACGACGGTGTATAATCAAGTCGCAACTACCTTTAGCTCGACCCCAAGTAGCCGGTCATAGCTCCGCGTGAAACCCACAGACGTTCAGAACCCGAATTACTATCACAAAGTTGTAGATTGCCAGTGGGCCTGCCCGGCACACACCAACGTTCCGGAGTACATCCGGCTTATCGCAAACGGCAGATACACCGATGCCTACATGCTGAACAGGGAATCGAACGTATTTCCTGCGATCCTGGGACGAACCTGCGATCGGCCCTGCGAGCCAGCCTGCCGCCGCGGCCGTGTAGACGGAAAACCCGTGGCGATCTGCCGATTGAAGCGCGTGGCGGCGGACCTGCGCGGCGAAATCAGCCACTTGCTTCCGAAGGTTCCGGAGAAGAAAAACGGTAAGCGCATCGCATGTGTGGGGGCTGGTCCGGCTTCGCTAACCGTGGCGAACGATTTGCTGCCCCTCGGCTATCAGGTGACAATTTTTGACAAGCTGGACAAGCCTGGCGGGCTCATGCGCTCAAACATTCCGGCGTTCCGGCTTCCCGAGCGGGTTCTCATGGAGGAGATCGATCAGATCCTCAACATGGGCGTTGACATCCGCTACAACACGCCCGTTAACAGTATGCGGGATCTGCTGGCGCACGGCTTTGATGGTGTCTTCGTCGGGAGTGGCGCGCCTCGCGGGAAAGATCTTGATATCCCAGGACGCCACGATACTGACCGGATTCACATCGGCATTGATTGGCTCGAGTCAGTTGCCTTCGGCCACGTAGACTCAATCGGCGAGAAGGTACTAATTATCGGTGTCGGAAATACCGCCATGGATTGCTGCCGGTCGTCGCGAAGGCTGGGGGGCAAAGACATCAAAGTAATGGCCCGGCGTCCGCGAAAATACTTCAAGGCTTCGTCATGGGAACTGGACGACTCTGAGGAGGAAGGCGTCGAAATTGTCATCAACCATGCGCCGAAGAGCTTCGTGATCGAAAACGGCAAACTCACAGGCATGCTGTTCGAGCGCCTGGAGTGGGACGCTGATGCCAAGCGCTCACAGACGCTCGACACGGTATTCTTCCCCGCCGATGATGTGATTTTGGCTATCGGACAGGAGAATGCGTTTCCCTGGATTGAGCGTGATTTAGGCATCCAGTTCGACAAGTGGGAGATGCCTGTGGTCAACGAACAGACCATGGAAGCCACGCGTCCGGGAATCTTTTTCGGCGGCGATGCGGCCTTCGGCCCCAAAAACATCATCTGGGCTGTTGAACACGGTCATCAAGCTGCCATTTCGATCCACAATTATTGCGAGCGAATTCCGACGACCGACCGTCCGGCCCAGGGTATGAACCTGATTAGTCAAAAAATGGGCATCAGCGAGTGGAGCTATCACAACGATTACAATCCTGTGCCGCGCCAACGCATGAACCATGTGGATCTGGTCGAGCGATTTGAGCAGCTCAACATCGAGGTCGAACTTGGTTTCACAGCCGAGCAGACCGCGCGCGAAGTGGAGCGCTGTCTAAACTGCGATATCCAAACTGATTTCACGGCAGCGCGCTGCATCGAGTGCGACGCGTGTATTGACGTCTGCCCTGTCCAATGCCTCACGATTACGCGCAATGGGGAAGAGATGGAGCTGCGCACGCGACTCTCAGCTCCGGCACTGAACCTTGATCAAGAGCTGTACGTGTCCGCACCGCTTCCTCAAACCGCGCGGATTATGGCGAAGGACGAAGATGTTTGCGTTCACTGCGGCCTATGCGCCGAGCGCTGTCCTACTGCGGCTTGGGACATGCAGAAATTTGAGCTTCTTATTCCATACGCAGGCATAAAGTCGTGCACGAACACTTGCGTACCCGCGTAAACGACTTCGCAATCAAACTCGCGAACGTGAATGGCACTGGCTCTGCCAGCGCGAATGGCCTGCTCATGCAAGCTATTTTCCGGATGGGAATTCCGGTTTCCGGCAAAAATCTGTTTCCTTCCAATATCCAGGGTCTGCCTACCTGGTACGAAATTCGCGTCAACAAAGATGGCCACACGGCCCGCGCTCTTGACTATGACTTGATGGTGGCGATGAACGCCCAAACCTATGGGCACGACATAGCGGAGGTACGCCCGGGCGGCTACGTCTTGTACGATTCCTCATGGCCGCTTGACCGCTCGCTCTACCGGGAAGACATAAATTTTTTGCCCGTTCCGTTGGCGGAGATGTGCAATCAGAAATTCCGTGATCCGCGCGAGCGGACACTCATGAAGAACATCGGGTATGCCGGGTCGCTCGTAGCCATTCTTGACATCGATATGCCCACCATAGAAGATCTCCTTACCGAGCGGTTCGCAGGTAAGAAAGCGCTTCGGGAATCGAACACGCAGGCGTTGCGCTTAGGGTATGAATACGCCAAAGAACGCTTCGAATGTCCGCTCTCGTTCCATCTCGAGAGGATGGACGCGAACAACGACAAGATTCTAATTGATGGGAACACCGCCACGGCGCTGGGATGCGTGTATGCCGGCGCCACAGTTGCTGCGTGGTATCCGATTACACCCGCGACGTCGGTGATGGACGCTTTCAAGCTATTTTGCGAGAAGTACCGGCGCGATCCGGAAAGCGGGCGAAATAATTATCTGATTCTCCAGGCCGAAGATGAGCTGGCGGCAATTGGAATGGTCATTGGAGCGTCCTGGAATGGTGCGCGGGCATTCACCTCAACAGCGGGTCCGGGTATTTCGCTGATGAATGAGCTGCTCGGCTTGGCCTATTACACCGAGATCCCGGCGGTCCTCATCGATGTTCAGCGAGTCGGTCCTTCGACAGGAATGCCAACTCGCACTCAGCAAGCGGATCTCCTCGAGTGCGCCTACGCTTCGCATGGCGATACGAAACACATCCTTCTATTTCCGGCCAATCCCGCGGAGTGTTTCGAATTTGCTGTGAAGTCGTTTGATCTCGCCGAACAATTTCAAACGCCGGTGATTATGATGTCGGACCTTGATATCGGCATGAACGATTGGGTGGTGCCACATCTCAATTGGGATGACTCTTACCGCCCGCAGCGTGGTCGGGTACTTGACGCTCAAGACCTGGAACGCGTCCCCGAGTTCCATCGCTACTCCGATGAAGATGAAAATTACATCGTTCCAAGAACTCTGCCGGGAGTGCATGCGGGTGGAGCATACGTAACCCGGGGCTCCGGGCACAATAAGTTCGGCCGCTACACCGAGACGCCAAGCGAGTATCAGGAAGTAATGGATCGTCTCGCCCTGAAGCACAAAGCGGCGGCGAAATTTGTTCCCTTACCAAAAATCGACAGGCGCGCTGATGCGCAATTCGGCGTGATAACAATTGGCGGCTGCGAGCCCGCGGTCCGCGAGGCACTAGGGCTTCTGGTCGAGCGCGGGATGCCTGCCGATTACATGCGCCTGTGTGGCTTCCCGTTTCACGAGAGTGTGGAAGCCTTCCTCTATGAGCACGATTTTTGCTTTATTGTCGAACAGAACCGTGATGCTCAACTTCGATCCCTGCTGATTCTGGAGACCTGTGTGCCCAAAGACAGAGTGCGGTCAGTGCTCGTGTATGGCGGATTTCCTCTGAGCGCCAAGCACGTGGTGGACGGGATCATGACTCAATTGGAGAAATAAACATGCCGTCAATTGTAAAGCCCGTTGCCCGACATCCCAGTTTGCAGCGCAACGAGATCGGCTTAACGATCCGCGATTACGAAGGATCGATGTCCACGCTGTGCGCGGGATGTGGGCACGATTCCATAACGGCCGCGATCGTCCGGGCGCTTTGGGAGATTTCGATGGCTCCGCACATGCTCGCGAAAATGAGCGGCATCGGATGTTCGTCCAAGACCCCGGCCTATTTTGCGAACGGGGCGCACGGCTTTAACTCTGCGCACGGCCGTATGCCCACCATCGCGACGGGTGCGAATGCAGCCAATCGCGAGCTCACATACGTTGGGATATCGGGCGATGGCGACTCACTTTCGATTGGCCTCGGCCACATGTGCCACGCCATCAGGCGCAATGTGAGGATGGTCTACATTATTGAGAACAACGGCGTGTACGGCCTGACCAAAGGGCAGTTTTCCGCTTCAGCCGACACTGGCTCGAAAAGCAAGCGGGGAGAAGCAAACGAGATGGCGCCGATTAATCCCATCATGCTTGCCCTCAGTATCGGGGCGACGTTTGTTGCGCGCAGTTTTTCGGGCGACAAAGAGCAGCTGGTTCCAATTCTGAAAGCGGCGTTCGCGCACCGCGGCTTCGCGCTCATCGATGTTATCTCGCCCTGTGTCACTTTTAACGATCATTCCGGATCCACCAAAAGTTATCTCTATACGCGCAAGCACGAGCTCAAGGCGACTGAGGTGGACTTTGTTCCGCCCGCGAAGGAGATCCTGGCGACCATCGCCCCAAATGGAGTCACGAACGTAACCATGCACGATGGCAGTCTTGTGCAGTTCAAATCAGTTCCGGCGAACTACGATCCGACCGACCGGCGCACAGCGGTCTCCTATCTGATGGAGCAGCAGACTAAGGGCGAAATTGTTACCGGATTGCTATACGTGGACGAGACGGTAAGCGATCTGCACGAGATGAACCGCACGTCCGACGTTCCGCTCGCAAGATTGCCGCATGAGAAGTTGTGTCCCGGGCAGCCGGCGTTAAAGAGTTTGCAAGAGGAATTCCGGTAGACAACACGCCGGGTTTTCGCGCCCCGGCTGGTATGTAGTCTTACGCTTGCGGCACGGGCGTCGCTGCGGGGTTCTGATCCTTCGGCCTCTCGGGCTTTTCTTTGGGAGGGGCGCTCGTTTTCACTGGACTGATGATCACGTGAGCGTTTCGGCCCTCCAAACGCGGGTGGCCTTCAATTGCGCCGACGCCTGCCAGATCTTGCGCGAACCTCAATAATAACTTCTTGCCGAGATCCGTGTGCGCGATCTCGCGGCCGCGGAACTGTACGATGGCTTTCACGCGATTCCCTTCCTTCAGGAATCGAATGGCGTGATTTCTCTTGAAGTCGTAATCATGGTCATCTGTGTTCGGCCGGAACTTCAGTTCCTTCACCTGGATGACATGCTGTTTTTTCTTGGCCTCGTGCTGCTTCTTTTTTTGCTCGTATTGCCATTGACCGTAATCCATGGCTTTCGCAACGGGCGGTTCAGCAGTCGGGGCAATCAGAATGAGGTCAAGACCCATGTCTTGCGCCCTGCGAACGGCTGCGGGCGTCGGCATGATCTCGGCCGATCCATCTGGGAACACAGCACGGACCTCTCTGGCCCGAATTGCCTCGTTAACGTTTTCTCGGATTTTAGGCCGGCGCGGAGGAAAGCTTCTGGGTGGATACATGCCGGACTAACGCGTCGCCCGAGTCTGCGCGTGGGAGGAGGAAAGGAATGAAATCAGATAGAGTACCTGCTTCTAGTTTACACGCAAACCGGGCCTATCAACCGGTACCGCATTTGTAAAAAAAACCGCCGAACCTTTGTACAAAGCAGCAACTATAAGGCGCTCGGCGAACTTCTTCCTCGGCCCAACAGCCTGCCTTTCGTCTAATTGACCCATGAAAATTACGTATGCTAGCGTAAGTTCATTGGGGGAAGACCTCAAAGGGTCGCCGTGTGCTCACGATCGGGCATTGAGGATCTGGGTTTCTTATCAGAGGAGCACATAAGACGTTTGGTACCGCTTCGCGCTTAAGATAAGAAAAGATGCTTTGAATGGAAGCAACTCTACAGGGCCTCGCCGAGCTACTGCTGAAAGCAGTGCCAACGATCATTTTTTTTGTCCTTTTGACCGTCTACCTCAAGCACGTCTTCTTCAAACCTCTAGCAAGAATCCTCGATGAGCGAAAGAGAGCTACCGAGGGTGTCCGGCAACTTGCTCAGCAAGCTTTTGCTGCAGCCGATCAGAAGGCCTCAGAGTTACAACGGGCCTTGCAATTGGCTCGGGCGGAAATCGAGCAGGAACACGAAGTTCTGCGCCGCAGATGGACTGATGAGCAGGTGGAAGCAATTCGAAGAGCGCGCGCTGAAGCCGATCAGAAGATCCTTGAGGCTAAACAGCAGATCGCGAACGAGGTGCAGCGTGCCCAAGCGGAACTGGATGCCACTGTCGAATCGTTGAGTGAGCAGATTGTGAACTCAGTTTCGAGGCGGAGAGCAGCATAGTGCGGCGCCTCCGCTGGTCGTGTCTATTGGCAGCGTTGCTTCTTCTCGCCGCGACCCGTTACGCCGCCGCTCAAGTCCCCACTCCTCAGGAGACTGCCGCGATGGACGCGGTGACACGCTGGAAAATTGCAAACACTCTAATTTTTGCAATCGGGTTGGGTTATCTAATCGCCAAATATGCGCCAGCTTTTTTTAACGCCCGTTCCAGTGAGATTCAGAAAGCCATCCAGGACGCGACCGGGCTCAAAATCGAGGCTGAGTTCCGTTCGTCCGAGATCGATAGGAAAATGGCCGGCTTGGCGGAAGAAGTAAAGAAATTGCGTCAGCAATACGAAGGAGAATTGGAACGGGAGCACGAGCGGTTCCGCCAGGAAGCCGATGCGGAAATGCAGCACATTCACCGTAACGTGGCGGCCGAGATCGAAGCTCTTCGGCTGGAGGGAACCCGCCGCGTTCGGCAGCATACAGCCCAACTTGCTCTAGCGTTAGCCGAGCGCCGCCTCCAGGATCGCGCCGCACGGGAACCGCAGGATGATCTTGTTCAGGATTTCGTCGATCTCGTCGAGCGAGGAAGAAAGTAGATGAGTCGAGGCGGCGCCCAAGACGTGATGACGGAAAGAAGAGTTAATGGATGACGCAAGGAGGAGTTCAGCGTGGATGCCGCGAGGAAGACTTAAGCGAGGAAGACTTAAGCGAGGAAGACTTAAGCAATGACTGATGCTCTTTCGACGCACTACGCCCGTGCCCTCGCCGAGGCGGTTTTTGCGCCCAACTCGGAGCTATTGCCGCAAGACGCCCTTGCACAGCTCGCGGCTGCGGAACATCTGATTTCAAGCTCCAAAGATCTGCAGATCGCGCTGCTCTCACCCTCGGTCAGCAAGGCCCGCAAAGCGGCAGTGATCTCAAGGCTTGCAGATGAATTGGGCTTGCATCGTATCATGCGAAATTTTTTCATGGTAGTGGTCAGGCATCGCCGGACTCGCGAGTTAAGCGCTATCAGGCAGAGTTTTGAGCTCATCGTAGATGAGAGATCGGGGTGGATTCCCGCTGAGATAGCGTCCGCCACTGAGTTGAGCACCGAACAGCGGGAACAAATAGAGCGCGCTCTTGGGACCACCATCGGGAAGTTCATTCGGGCACACTATCAAGTAGATCCGGCGCTGCTGGGCGGCGTTCGGGCACGCGTTGCCTCCAGAGAGTACGACGCCTCTCTGCGAGGCAAGCTGGAAAGCATGCGCCAACACTTGGTCGCACAAATTTAAAAGGAATTTATTTAAGCTATGGCTCACATCAGAGCAGACGAAATCTCGCGTGTACTTCTCTCCGAAATCGAGAACTTCGATGCCGTGGCGAATGTATCGGAAACCGGTTCCGTCATTAGCGTAGGGGATGGCATTGCGCGAATTTACGGCCTCGAAAACGTTATGGCCGGTGAACTGGTTGAGTTTGGACCGGAGACCGTTGGCATCGCCCTTAACTTGGAAGAAGACCAGGTTGGCGTGGTGCTCTTAGGCGACTTTGAGGAAGTGAAGGAGGGCGACGAGGTACGCCGGACCGGCCGAATTATGTCGATTCCGGTAGGCGACGCCATGGTGGGCCGCGTCGTCGATGCGCTAGGGCGCCCGATCGATGGCAAGGGCGCAATTGACACAAAGGATCTAAGTCCCCTCGAACGTCTGGCGCCGGGTGTTGTTGATCGGCAGCCCGTGAAGCAGCCAGTGCAAACCGGTATCAAAGCAATCGATGCCATGGTGCCGATTGGCCGCGGTCAGCGCGAGCTGATTATCGGTGACCGTCAGACTGGGAAAACCACCATCGCGCTCGATACGATCATGAACCAGAAGGGCGGCGATCTGATCTGCATCTATGTCGCTATCGGCCAGAAGCGATCGACCGTCGCCCAGGTGGTCAAAGTTCTCGAAGAGCACGGTGCAATGGATTACACGATCGTCGTCGCGGCGACAGCGTCCGATCCTGCTCCGATGCAGTACATCGCTCCTTATGCGGGGTGCTCGATCGGCGAATATTTCCGGGATTCAAAGAGACACGCGCTTTGCATCTACGATGATTTGTCGAAGCATGCCGCCGCATACCGTGAAATTTCCCTGCTGCTGCGCCGCCCGCCTGGTCGTGAGGCGTACCCGGGCGACGTTTTCTATCTGCATAGCCGGCTTCTCGAGCGCGCGGCGAAGTTGTCGGACGAAAAGGGTGGCGGATCGCTAACGGCCCTGCCGTTCATTGAAACGCAAGCTGGTGATGTCTCGGCCTACATCCCCACCAATGTAATCTCCATCACCGATGGTCAGATTTACCTCGAAACTGATCTGTTTAATTCCAACGTTCGACCCGCGATCAACGTGGGTCTCTCGGTCAGCCGCGTGGGCGGAAGCGCTCAGGTAAAGGCCATGCGATCTGTAGCCGGCAGTTTGCGCCTGGACTTGGCCCAATATCGGGAGCTTGCCGCTTTCGCGCAGTTTGGTTCAGATCTCGACAAAGCGTCCCAAGCGCAGCTCAATCGCGGCAGACGCCTAGTCGAAATTCTCAAGCAGGGCCAGTACTCTCCGGTGCCGGTCGAAAAGCAAGTGATGATCATTTTCGCGGGAACGAATGGCTATCTCGATGATCTTCGTGTCGAAGACGTGCGGCGTTTTGAAGCCGAACTGTACAAATTTCTTGAGAACAGCAAGCCCGACCTGTTGAAAGCCATCCGCGAGAAACGCGAGCTCAATGACGAAATCAAAAAGCAAGTCACGGAAGCGCTGAAGGAATTCAAGGAACGCTTCCAAGCTCCCAGAGAGGCGCCCCGAGCCGAGGAAAAAAAGCAAGCCGAGAAAACCCGTCCCGATCAAAACGGTAAACGACCGGAGGCCACGCAAGACAATCAGGCGTCGGAGGTAGTGGCTGGTGTTCCGGCACGATAGTGTTCCGAGCCACGACCGTCAGGGAGGGGTTAGCGACATTTCCAACGTGAGCGCATTATGAAATGCCGAGCTTAATCGACATCCGGCGCCGCATTCGCAGCGTCAAGAATACGCAGCAAATCACTAAGGCCATGAAGATGGTCTCGGCTGCTAAGCTGCGCCGGGCGCAAGACCGGGCCATTGCGTCCAGGCCATACGCGAACATGATGAATCGCGTGCTGTCGAACGTGGCTGCCGCAGCTGCAGGCAATGAAGAAGTGGGCGATTTGCCGCTGTTGCAGGTCCGCGAAGAAAAGCGTATTCAGATGATCATCGTCGGCAGTGATCGAGGGTTGGCTGGAGCCTTCAACGCAAATCTGCTTCGCATGGCACAACGCTTTATCGACGAACACCGCGGCGTTGACATACGAGTTGAAACCATCGGCCGCAAATCACGTGATTACTTCCGTAAACGAGGCTTCACGATTACGGGCGAGCACATTGGCATCGTTGAAAGGCCAACCCACGACCAGGCAGCCGGGATTGCTCGCAAAATGATCGATCTCTATACAGATGCGGAGGTGGACACCGTCTACATTGCCGTTAACGAGTTTAAGAACGTAATGGCGCCCAGCCTGGTCACGAAAAAGATTCTTCCCGTCGAAGTTCCGGAGGGCGGTGAACAGATCGACTACATTTATGAGCAGCCGCCTCATGAACTCTTGAGCACTCTGCTCCCTCGTTATGTGGAAATGGAGATCTATCGCGCCCTGCTCGAATCAAATTCTGCCGAGCATGCTGCGCGCATGGCCGCCATGGATACCGCGAGCTCTAACGCCGGTGACGTCATCCAATCCCTGACGCTTAATATGAACCGCGTCCGTCAGGCGGCTATTACTCGTGAAATCATCGAGATTGTCAGCGGCGCTGCCGCTTCGTAATTACTTGGAGAATTTATGGCAACACAAGCTGTAGCAGTCGCGGAAGGCCGCGTCGTTCAGGTCGCTGGCCCTACCATCGAAATCCAGTTTCCCGAAGGCCACATCCCGAAAATATACAATGCCATTCATGTGACGAGCGAAGGGTTCGACACTCCCTTCAAAATCGACATTACGGCGGAAGTCGCGCAGCATATCGGCGAAGGGCGTGTCCGCACCATTGCCATGGAGCCCACTGACGGGCTGGTTCGCGGCATGAAGGCCTTCGATACGGGCGATCCCATCACCATTCCCGTGGGTAAGCAAACCTTGGGACGCGTTCTAAACGTCCTTGGCCAGCCGGTTGATAATATGGGCCCTGTCAATACCGAGCAGAAATTCCCGATCCATCGCTCTGCGCCGTTGTTCGAAGATCAGGCGACCAATCTCGAAATGTTTGAGAGCGGGATCAAGGTTATCGATCTTCTCGAGCCGTATCTGCGCGGCGGAAAGATCGGCCTGTTCGGTGGCGCCGGGGTCGGAAAAACGGTAATCATTCAGGAACTGATCAATAACATCGCCATGAAGCACGGTGGTGTCTCCGTGTTTGCCGGCGTTGGCGAGCGCACGCGCGAAGGCAATGACCTGTGGCTAGAGATGCAGGAGTCCGGCATTGTGGACCCGCACGACTGGCGAAAATCGAAGGTCGCGCTCGTGTATGGACAGATGACCGAGCCTCCAGGCGCCCGCCTGCGCGTCGGTTTGACAGGGTTGACCGTCGCCGAATATTTCCGCGATGAGGAAGGGCAGGACGTGTTGCTCTTCATCGACAATATCTTTCGATTCACGCAAGCCGGGTCCGAAGTATCTGCGTTGCTCGGCCGCATGCCGTCGGCTGTGGGATATCAGCCAAATCTCGCAACAGAGATGGGCGAGCTGCAGGAACGTATCACGTCCACTAAACGAGGATCCATCACCTCCGTGCAAGCTATCTATGTACCGGCGGACGACTATACCGACCCGGCTCCTGCGACCACGTTCGCCCACTTGGATGCTACGACGAATCTCTCTCGGGCCATTTCAGAACTTGGTATTTATCCAGCCGTCGATCCTCTCGCATCCACATCGCGCATTCTTGACCCCAATATCGTGGGCGAGGAGCACTATGATATTGCACAGCGCGTCAAACAGACGCTTCAGCGCTATAAGGACTTGCAAGACATTATCGCGATTCTCGGTATTGACGAGCTCAGCGATGAAGACAAGCAAACTGTCGCGCGCGCTCGCCGTATTCAGCGCTTTCTTTCACAGCCATTCCACGTTGCCGAGCAGTTCACCGGTCGTCCCGGCAAATATGTGAAGCTTGAAGACACCGTTCGCAGCTTCAAAGAGATCGTCGAAGGCAAGCACGATCAACTGCCCGAGCAAGCCTTTTACATGCAGGGCACCATTGACGATGTGCTCGAAGCCGCTGAAAAACTGAAGGGTTAATCTCACCTCTCGTCAAACATGCCCGACACGTTTCAACTCGAGGTTGCTACGCCCGAGCGCCTGCTTGTCGATGAGCAGGTGGCTGAGGCTGAATTGCCCGGCCAGGATGGTTATATGGGCATTCTCGCTGGCCATGCTCCGTTGTTAAGCGCGTTGGGAGCCGGTGTCCTGACATATCAGGGCAGCGGGGAGCGAGTGCTCGCGATTGACGGCGGTTTTGTCGAAGTGTTTGATAATCACGTTCGAGTGTTGGCGGATCATGCCGAATTCGGCCGCGACATTCAGGCTGAGAGCGCACGCCGGCAGCTTGATGAGGCGCTGGAAGCCATGAAGAACGCCAACCAACAACCTGACTCAGATGCCGCTCTCGCCGCCGTTAAAAAGGCGCAAGCTCGCGTCGATGCTGCTGAAAAAGCAGCCGGCACATCACCCTAAATAAGCATTGCTGTAATCCCCTCAGGTTCTCGGTGAATTGGATCGCTAGATCGTCTCAACAGCTGGACCAGAAGCTGCTATTCCTTCCGTATCGCGATCACTGGGCACACCTAAGAACGCGAGTAAGCACAATCCTAACTGCCCATTCGGCCTGCATTCGGGTGACATTCCTTCTGCTTCTTGCCGCGTGGGCCGCATACAGCTGGTTTCTTACTGTCGAAAGAATATTGCGCTACTACAATCCACTTCCTATCTGGGATTACTGGAACGTTGTTCAACACCTACCCCAATATCGAGCTTTCGACATCCGCGTGCTCTGGGTACAGCACAACGAACACCGCATAGTTTTCCCCGAAATCGTATTTGCCGTGGATATGCTTCTAGTGCACGGACGGGAAGTATTACCTCTCGTGATCAGCTTTTTTTGCTACTTCTCGACATGGCTAGTTATGAGTTGGACGATATTTTCGGATCGAGGCCTATCTCGCATGACCCGCTATTCTGCGATTCTTCTTGCCGGTATTGTCATTGGTTGGCAAGGGAGTGTTATGGCGCTCGGAATTCCGTTCCTATTGAACTGGACTATGACGCAGTTTGCTGCAGTTCTTGCACTGGCGCTAGTTGCTGCCCTTAGAAATAACTCGCGCATCGTCTATTTGGCCGAGACGGTTATATGTGGGACTGTCGCTACTTACTCTTCGGCAAATGGACTGTTGATATGGCCAGTGATTCTACTTACCGGTCTTGTATCATCCATGCGCAGGGGCTATATATTGGTCGTTGCGATTGCGGGCATTGCCAACCTCAGTTTATACTTCGTTAGTTATCATGTAAGTCACGCGCTAGATCTGAACAACCTTATTAGACATCCGATTTACTTACTAGCATTTTTGTCATCCTATGTGAGCATGCCCTTCGGCGCGCTTAAAGTCGGTAATTTCGGGGTGTGGGTGGGCCTTGCCAATTTTGTATTATTCTTTTATCTGGTTGCCGTCAGCGCGCGAACCCGTCTGCTCACTTCTGCGCCCGCCATTGTACTTTTAGGATACTTTTTATTCACCATGCTGACTGCACTTCTCACTGCGGCAGGCAGAATGAATCCGAGCGATATGACGTTTACTGCGGCTAAGGCGAGCAGATACCTGACCATTCCTCTTGCCAACTGGGGAGCGCTACTCATAGCGCTAATTTGGCTTTCGGCGAGACGCGGCTGGAAGCTGGTGTCGCCAAAAACCATTGTCTTAGCATCGTCTGTGCTCCTGTTCGTGACGTTTCCAAAGTTCGGTCCATGGCTGTATGGGAACGACCTGCTCTTCGCTCAACAACAATGGGCCACCCTCAGCGTTGAGAACGGGTTATTTGACTTAGCCATAGCCCGTTACCTCTATCCGGACCCCCCATTCATCAGGCCCTTTCTGCAGTATCTGCGCGACGATCATTTATCGCTTTTCTATAGGGGATATAACCTTTCGCTTGGACAGCCGTTCACTTCTAGGTTTTCCCCGCCCTCGACACAGAGCCGGCCCGGTCGCGTGACACAGATATTGCCGGTATCCGGCGGGCTCGAGCTCGTGGGTTGGACAGATGGATCTCGGCCGGAGCGATTCGTTTTTGTGGATCAATCCGCCCGCATTGTGGGGCTAGGACGAAAGCTTCCCGCAGGCTTTCCTCCCGCGCTTTCACGAGACACGCCCCCTTCGCTGGCCTGGGTCGGATTTATCAATTTGAGTTTCGGGAGTAAATCATTTTCCACTTACTCGTTCGGTCACCATCAAGGGCGCCCCACACCGATTGCCGGTCCCTCGCCTATTACGGCTTTTGCACCTGACCCAGCACACGTTCGTTCTCCAAGCCCTGTGCAGAGATAACGGATGGTGCGGCAAACCGAAGCCATCCTTCTTTTTCTCAGTACAGCCACGCATTTTGCTCTCATTCTCCTTCCCTGTTTCGCAGCCTGCGCCATTGCCGTGCGGAAGGGGCTCCATGATACGGTTTTGGTCGGTTTAACCGTGCTCGTTGTTCTCGGTATTTCAGGATATCTGGCGTTTTGGCTCTGGTTCATTTCTCCGCAACTCGGTCGTCTGTTTTCCTTATGTCTTCCGATCGCTTCAGTTCTCATCCTGATCCTGACACTTAAGCGCATCGACGCTGCCGGTCGCAGCACGCTCAGAGCTCTCCTTGTACCCCTGGCCCTGACAGGTTCAGCCGCGCTGCTGGTTGTATCCACTGGCTTCCTGTTCGGCGGTGTTGACTATCCATCAGAGACAGCTCGCACGCGGTTCTCTCATCCCCTACCGCCGGACAACGAGATACCGTTTCTGTTCGCCGAAGGCCTTCGAAATGGCAAAGTGCCCAGACCGCTCCTGGCTGAGTGGCGCTCTAGCGATCGTCCGCCCCTACAAACCGGCATCGTGTTATCCCAATGCGTCTACCTTCAGCATCCGCGCAAGCTACAGTACACGATCATCTCTGTAATCTTGCAGAGCTTGTGGATTTTCGCGCTCTGGCTATTTCTCGAGGCATTCGATCTCAATTCGAAGTCGATTGCACTCGCGCTGGCTGTATGTCTCTTCTCAGGCTTTGTGTTCTTGAACAGCTTCTATGTTTGGCCGAAGCTCCTCGCCGCGGCCTATATGTTAGCCGCTTCTGCTGTTCTCTTGGCAGACCGGTTTACCGTCGCTCTTAGCAAGACCACTTTCACACCTCTGCTCGCGGCGGTGCTCGTCGCATTTGGAGTCCTGGCACACGGGGCGAGCGTGTTTGCGGTTCTCGGCTTGGCTCTCACGATCATCGCTCTAAAAAGGCGCATCACTCTGAGCAGCTTGATCCTCATTGGGGTCGGTGTGTTCTGCCTCTATCTGCCGTGGATGCTCTATCAGAAGCTCTACGACCCCCCCGGAGACCGCTTGCTTAAATGGCATTTGGCGGGAGTCATAGCTGTCAATTCCCAATCCTTTATTCAGGCCTTCACCACGACATATAAAGATCTCACCTTCCATCAGTTCCTCAACAATAAATTGGCAAATCTAGAGACCGTTGCGGATCACCAACGCGAGTACTGGCATTCCATCCTCCAACTTATGCGTGAATTGACGAGAGGTGGCTCGCGCAATTCCGCTCTGATCGCGCAAGCAACTGCAGACCTAAGGGCGCTCGGGTTCTTCTTTTTTGTTCCCAGTCTCGGATTCCTGGTGATTGGGCCGCTTTCGCTACTCGTGGGGATCCGCCGACGATATAGGTCGCGAGAATGGAAAGCCGGGGGAATTGCTTGGCTCTACGTCGCTTTTACGACGGCCGTGTGGTGCCTGCTTATCTTTCTTCCCGGAAGCACAGTACTTCACACGACTGCCTATGTCATGGTGCTCCTGGCCTTCGCCGGATCGATCATCGCACTCTGGGCAGCCTCGCCCTGGCTTGCCCTAGTCCTAGGAGTGCTTCAGATTGGTTTCAACTTCTTGCTGTACATCTTGTTCATGCCGCTGCCGCTCCCGACCGGCTCGCCGGATCAGGCTTCGCTGCGATTTGGAACTCTGACGTTAGCGCTGCTCTCTCTCGTTTGCAGTTGCCTTCTCCTGAGAACCATCGCCCGGCGCCAAACATCGCTTCCGTCCGTCAACGCCCAGCCATAGCGGTTCCCGGCGACTTTGTAGATGAAAACACGGTCCAGCGATTTGCCTTCAGATCGCCAAGCAGCGGCTGTTGCCATGCATACTCTGGGTGCACTTTCAAGAACTCCGCCGCATGGAACTCAACTCCGCATGGATGGCCCATTCCCGCGACGAAGGACATCTTCTCTGCCATTGCACTGTCGGCCACTTTCGCCTCTGCTGTTCCTGCCGGCCCGTATGCATCCTGCCAGGGCTTCAATCCTCTACTCGACTTGTCGATGTGCCCACAAATCGTTCGCTCATTGGGATCGATTTCCTTTGTGATGACGTCGTAGTGATCGGTCTCGAACTTCTTCCCAGCGTCGATGTCGATGCGCCCTTTGCTCTCCGCCATTAGCTGGTCCCAGCGTCGATGCCGCACCTGATTGGGCGTATCAGGATCATTGGCCGGAAAATCCGTTTCCTCTGTGATCAGCTTTGGATTGATGGGAAAGTTTGAACCGACGAAATAGCCGTCCTTGGTACGGTCAAGCGTCACGTTTTTCAATCCGAGTTCCAGACGCGCGATCTCGTTCGTCTTGCGATCCCCCACCAGCCAAGTGTTCGCATACCCTCCGTTATTGCTTTCTTTCATGATCCTCGCGAAGTCGTCTATGGATTCCGAATACTGCATCGCTTTGCGCGCGCGAATGAACTCTGGCGTCGCATTCGCGTCGAATCCATGGAAATTCCCGATCGTCGTTTCCGTAATCATGATTCCGGCATTGTTGATCGCAAAATCGTCGGCGCTGTGGATCAACCCCGGCATGCCATCCATGATGAAATGACGTCCCGCGACCGGAACGACATCGAAGATCATGTTCCACCGGGTGCCCGTCAGGTAATCAGTCCAATTGTTGTGTCCGATCACGATGCGCCCGTCCTTCGTGTAACTGCCGGTCGCGACAAACGCACTGCAATGCTCTGGCGTCGGAGGCGTACAGGGCGTTTGATGAGCGTCGTGCGCGTTTGAGCATGGATTACTGACGACGTTCTTCGCTTCGCGCCGCCGCGCTTCACCGTAGTAGTACGAAAATTCCATATAAGCGTTCATCGTCACCAGATCCATGACGTCCAGCTTCGACCCATGTGCCCGCAATCCATCCGCGATGCCTCCGAGCTCTTGGCGATACTCGTCCGGCACGCGGGGCCAAAAATATTTCTGCGCGATTACCCGCAACTCGCCCCAGTTATGATTCACGCCGCGCGTCGTGCTGAGTTCGATCGCACGCTTCGAGTCCTCAATTTCGGGAGCCAGCAAGTAGCCGTGCTGGAAACCGACAGCGGATGGCCCGCCCTCGAGATGGACAAAAATCCATCCCTCTTTTGTCGGATTGCGAAAACCACCTTGCAGTCTCGAGTCGGGCGACTCTTGAGAGCGTGCTGTGTGAGCATGTGGGGCGCACTGCGCTACAAACATGCCTCCACACGCAATTAGCAACGCGAACTGCAAACTACGCGAAAGCCTAAACATGTACTCGATTACAGCACAAGCGCTAAACCCGAACTGCCCGCTCTAATGCACGCTTTTGCCGCCAGTTGTAAGCCGCATATGTGAGACGCGGGCACAATTTCAGCAGAAACAGGATTGCCTGAACCTTCCCATTCGGCATCAGTTCGTGTGCCTCTAAGTAATGGCCGATTGCACCGCGCCAATCGCGGTTCCCAAACGCCGCTTTGCCCCGAGCCAGGGCCAATTCTGTCCTCACTCTGTGCTGGTGTCTCTCGAGACTCGCGTGCTCTTCGCCTGACATCGGGATCGTTTCTTCCGCCCGCTGCAAAGACTCCAGAATACGCTCATTCATCCAAACCGAATCCGACGTCGCGCTTCCTTCCCGCCTGCGATATCGGTATAAAGGCTTGTGTTGGTAAACAATGCGGCCGCCGGCTTTCAAAACACGCAGCCATAAGTTGAAGTCCTCTGATCCGCGCAATCGGGTGTCGAACATTCCTGCTCGGATCACAATCTCGCGCCTCACCACAGCACAGTAAGCGATTGTGCACTCGCCGGCCACGGCCTTCAGAAATGTGATTTCGCCTTCGATCGGCGAAATGTCTGTCGTGCATCTGCCGGCTAGCGGCGTATCACCAAAAAGAATCGCGCTGCCAAACGCCATGTCTATCCGGGGATCCGCGCGAAGCACCGCAAATTGAGATTCGAGATAGTCCGGCACCCACATATCGTCGCCGTCTAAAAAGGCCAGCCATTCGCCCCGGGCCGCGCCGATACCCGCATTCCTCGCGCTCGATACTCCCCCATTCTCCTGCTTGAGATAAACAATTCGGTCACGGTACGGCTCGAGTGCTTTTTCCAAAGCATCCGTGTCCGGGCTGCCATCATTGACCACAATGATCTCGACTGCGGTAACGTCAGCGCGTTCAGACCCCTGCGCCAAGACTGAATCAAGCGCGTCAGCTATGTAAGCCGCCACACGATACGCCGGAATAATGACGCTTACGTCCGGCCGTTCTGCTCCGCTGTGCTTCATGCAAACCGTCAAGGCCGAAGGAGGATCATAGTAAGGAAGATGGCTTCGCAAACGGATTCTATCGCCCGCGAGCGTGACCTCAATTCCCTTTCCGTGCTGACGGTCACGGTAGTCCTCGCCACCGTGACGATGACGTTTGGCGCCATGATCGCGGTGTTCCTGATCCGTTCGCAAGCGCCGTGGTTTTGGGGCCGCATTTCGCTCCCGCGCCTTCTGTGGGTCACCACCGCCATCCTTTTGGCCAGCAGCGCGACGTTAGAGGCCGCCCGCCGTCATTTGCTGCGCAAGGACCAGCGCGGCTTTTTCCGTCTGATCACCTGGACCACCGCACTCGGGCTGGTCTTCCTGGCTGGACAGATTGCCACCTGGTTCCAAATCCTCCACAGTGGCGTGATCCTTGCGAAAAATCCGCACTCCTGGTTTATCTTCCTGTTTACAGGACTGCACGCCCTGCACATCCTGGCTGGACTGGCTGGATTGGCGTATCTGGTGTTCCGCACGCGTGAGCCTGCTAGCGGTCCGAAATACCAAATGAACACGCGCGTGATCGCAAACGGCGTCTCCATTTTCTGGCACTATCTGGATTTCCTGTGGATCGTGCTGTTTACTCTTTTGTTGACTTGGCGGAGATGATTTCATCGGCGTCAGCACCGGGCGCGCTGCCAGCATATGAGGCGAGCTTGCTATCGACCCACTTTCTGACGATCCCGACGAGCTGCTCCGCTTGAAAGGGTTTGGAGAGATAGTCATCCATCCCTGCCCCCAAGCACCGGTCACGTTCCCCGACCAGCGCGTTGGCTGTTACCGCGATGATGGCAGGTTGCGGTTCCCCGAGTTCACGAATGTGCTTGCACGCCTCGAACCCGTCCATTACCGGCATCTGGCAATCCATCAAAATCACGTCATACGGATTCGATCGGTGTGCTTCAAGCGCCTCATTCCCATCGGCTACCAGGTCGATAGAGAATCCTGCTCGCTGCAGAATGAGCTTGCCCACTCGTTGGTTGATGCCGTTGTCCTCGGCCATCAAAATGCGGACAGTTGCTTGCATTCCAGTCTCGATAGGCAATTTTTAGGTTTGGCGCGCGCTTTGGGCAGGTTTTTAAGATACACCAATTCCCTGCTCTAAGATTAGTCGTGTAAGGGGGCCGAAAATCGCTCTGGAATGCGGCGAAGGCTAAAAATTTCTAATCAGCGCTTGGTCTTCTCGTCCAGCTCGACCTTGCCGTCGCGGATATGGATGATTCTATGGGCGTGCACCGCAATGTCGGCCTCGTGCGTGACCAGCACAATCGTGTTGCCTTCCGTGTGCAGCCGCTTAAAAAGTGCCATGATTTCGCTGCCGGTTTGAGTATCTAGCGCCCCAGTTGGCTCGTCCGCCAGAAGAATTGAAGGATGGTTCACCAACGCCCGCGCAATGGCCACGCGCTGCCTTTGGCCGCCCGAGAGTTCATTCGGCTTGTGTTGCATGCGCTGCTCCAAATCGACTGCACGCAGAGCGCCACGTGCACGTTCCATGCGCTCTTGCGATGGCATACCGGCATAAATCAGCGGCAATTCGACGTTATGCAAAGCCGACGCGCGTGCCAGCAGGTTAAAAGTCTGAAAAACAAACCCAATTTCCTTATTCCGAATGCGCGCCAGTTCGTCGTCTTCCATATCGCTCACTAGCTTTCCATTCAGGTAGTACAGTCCCTTGGTGGGCGTGTCTAGGCAACCAATCAAATTCATCAGAGTCGACTTGCCTGAACCCGATGGACCCATGATGGCCACGTATTCGCCGCGCTTGATCTCGACATCAACGCCCGAAACTGCGTGAATCTCCTGGTCACCCATGATGTACGTCTTCCAAAGATCGTACGTCCGAATGACGGTCCCGTCACGCTTAAGCTGTTGTCCTAATTCTTCGCGTTGCTTGACGCTCAGTTCCTCGAGCGCTGTTTCGAGTCCTGGCATTTGTTTACGCTAACCCTGAGCTGGATTCGAGGGCGTCATGTGAGCTTTGTTGTCCACCTTAATCTTGGCATCGTTTCTAATTGTGCGAATTACCTCATAGCTTCCCGTGACAATCTGGTCGCCCTCTTTCAGCCCGTTCAACACTTCGATTTCGGTCGATCCCGTGATCCCGGTTTCTACTTTTCGGAATTGAGCTTTTCCTCCGTTCACAACAAACACGCCTTGCAGCTCTTCCTTCGCCGCCTTCTGAGCTGCAGGATCCATCTGGTCGTTGGTTTGCTTTTGACCTGGCTTGCTCTGAACCAGTTGCCCCTTTTGGCGCATCGTCAAGGCCTGAATGGGAATCGCCAGAACGCGCGAGCGTGTGGCTGTTGTGATCTTCGCCGTACACGATAAACCCGGGCGCACCAGGCCTTCTGGAATGTCCAAAGCTATGATCACCTTGAAGTCCTTGGCTTCCTGGCTCGAAGTTTGGCTTTGCGACGCCGCTACTCCTGACGAGCGAACGAGCGCCGTGTCGCCGATCTCGATCACTTTGCCCTTAAACGTCCGGTTCGGTATAGCGTCGATCGTCACTTCCGCTGGCTCTTCCAATCTGACGCTCACAATGTCCGTTTCGTCGACATGCACCTCGGCCGTGATGATCGACATATCTGCAATGGTCATCAGTGTCGAGGCAGGGGAGTTCTGGATCCCTGGCACAACCGTTTCGCCCACTCGAACCGGCAGATTCGTAACCACGCCGTCCAACGGCGCCACCGCATCGTATTGGGACAGCACGTTCTCCCAGCGCGTCACCATGGCTTGTGCCTGCGCTATCTTCTTCTGCGCGGACCCAAGTTGGGCTGCCGATTGCGCCCGCTGGGAATGCGCCTGTGTTACACGTCTCTCTGCCTCAACTAAAGTAGACTGGGCGAGATCATAAAGCGCTTTCTTCGCCTCAAAATCTTGCGGAGCAATAAGCTTCGCATCATAAAGCTGCTGACCCCGCTTCAGATCGATCCTCTTCTGCTCCAAGTCGGCGCGAGCATGATCCACCTGAGCTTGCGCCACCGCAATATTGTCGTCGGCTGACTTCAGAGCCGCCTCGCTAGCTGCGGAATCCGCTAGCGCCGAATTCACCACCGCCCTCGATGAGGCAACCTCTGCCGTCGGCTGAACGTCTGCCAGTCGTGCCAGCCGCTGTCCTTTTCTTACGTGGTCGCCCTCCTTCACGTAAATCGCTACGATCGGCGCGGGATTCTGGGCATTCGTACCTATGTTGATGTAGTTTCGTGGCTTCACCTCGCCTGAAGCAGTCACAACAGAGGTCAGATCCATTCGCATCACTTTGCCGGTCTCGACAATCACCACCCCGCGCTGGCTGATCTTGATGCTCGCGAACACTGCGCCCGCCACCAGCACCAGCAATCCCAGCAAAATGACGATCTTCCACTTCTTCTTCAAATAAACAAACTCCTGCCTCTTGCCAGACGGTAATCTCTCAGCTTATGTTCCCGTTTTGTAAAAGCTTTAGCTGTTGGACGTTTGAGCCCCAACCAGTTCGCCGGACTGATAGGTCTCCAGCAATTCTGTAAGCTTGAAAACACGATCGAATGCGCACTCGAGTTTCATCAGGCGCTCTTCCGCACCCTCTTCTCGATCCACCAGGCAAATTGCACCCAGGACCACCATTCCCGCACTTCTTGCCTTTTCAATCGCCTCGACCGTCGAACCTCCGGTTGTACAAACGTCATCAACAATGACCACAGCGAGGCCAGCAGGCTCGTTCACTCCTTCGATAAATTTTTGCAATCCGTGCTTCTTGGCATCTTTTCGAACCAGAAAGGCATCGATGGGGACGTCATCATCAACGCTCTCCCGCGCAACCGCACCCACGATAGGATCCGCACCCAGCACAAGCCCGCCGATGGCTCGCGGTTCCCACTGATGTTGCCGGATTTTATCGAGGAACAGCCGTCCCACTAGAGGCATCGCCGCGGCATGTAGCGTAGTCAGTTTGGCGTCAACATATATGTTGCTGGTCAAACCGGATGCAAGTTTAAAATCGCCGCGCCGGACGGATCGGGCCGCAAGCAGTCGCTTCAGCTGCTCACGATCGGTGGCAACAGACATGAAGAGGTCATTTTAGCATCCGCGCACTACACGTAAATTCGCTTCACTCGCGCATGTATGCCGCACAAAACGCTATAAGAAATGGTCCCGGCCAGTCTCGCAATCTGTTGCGCGTCGATGCTCACTTTCCCCTCGGTTCCGAGCAGCGTAACCGCATCCCCCACCCGCGTCTCCGGCGACTCACTCACGTCAATCGACGTCAGGTCCATCGAGACCGCACCCACAATCGGAGCGAGCTTCCCATTCACAATCACGCTTCCCCGATTCGACAATCTGTGCGGGACGCCATCCGCATAACCTGCCGCGAGCACCGCCACCCGCATCGGATGCGTTGCGCGAAACATGCCTCCATATCCAATTAAAGAACCCGCCGCGACGTCCTTCACCGAAAGCACCGTAGCCCGCCACGTCAACGCTGGTTTCACGTGCAGAATTCTCCCCGGCGCGTGTCCCCGGGCCGGTGAAACATAGCCGTAAATTGCGTGTCCCGGCCGTACCATGTTCCGCCACGCGGTCTGCCGTCCGTATGCCACCGGAATCGTGCTCGATAAATGTACCAGCGCCGGATGGACGCCCGCGCTGTGCAGCCCATCGGTGAGCCGGTCGAAAAGTATCGCCTGCTGCTCCGTCTGGCTCGTCTGATAATTCGCAGCCGAAGCGAAATGCGTCATCAAGCCCTCAAGCTCGACATTCTTCGCTGCAAGAATTGCTTCACCGATTCCCACCGCGTCTGCCGGCACCCCGAGCCTTCCCATCCCGCTATCAACCTTCAAGTGATACCGGCATTTCTGCGCGCGCGCTGCAGCCAATCGATCCAACTCCATCAGATCCTCAAGCGAGTGGATCACTGGCGTCAGGCCATGGGCCAGCATCGCGTCCCGCGTAAATGGCAGAAAATCGGCCATCACCAGAATTCGCGCTTTGATGCCGGCTTCTCGCAGCGACACGCCTTCCTCTGTGCTGCTCACGGCAAGCCAACTCGTGCCCTGTTCCTCGAGCGTCCGTGACACCTCGATTGCGCCGTGCCGGTAAGCGTCGGCCTTAACCACCGGCATTACTTCAACACCTGCACCTACCACTTGCCGGATGGCCCGATAGTTAGCCGCGATCTGCGCCCGCGACACTTCCACCCAGCTTCTGAAAGGTAAACAACGATCGCTCATGCCACTAATCGCCGGAACAGTGCCTCATATGCATCCGTCACGGCATTCCAACTATAGTGTTTTTCGACGCGTTGCATCGCCCGGCAGCCCCAAGCGGCGCGCTCCTCATCGCCGACATCAACCGCCCATTGCAACTTCGCAACCAGGTCGTCGTGAAAAGGAACCGCTGCATCACCTGCCACCTCGGCGCTAACCGGGGTGTCCAGATACAAGACCAGCGCCCCTCGGCCCATCGCTTCGATCATCGCGGGATGCGTGCCGCCCACCTCAGTGGCTTGCACGTACGCACGACAGTGCGACTGAAGTTGCCGGTACCCTTCGCCGTAAATGCCACCCGGTATCACAATCCGCGGGTCCCGGGTCTCTTTCACCTGCCTTATATAATCCGCGGCATACGGCGCATCTCCCACCAGAGCCAGCTTGAAATCGGTCCTGACCTTTTCAAAAGCCTCCCGAACCATGAGCGCATTGTTTTCCGGCTCCATGCGGCTCACATAAAGAACGTATTTACCAGGCTCCAGACCCAGCGCGCGAAGCTGGTCAGTCCTTTCTATCCGTCCGACCTCGGCTCCGTAAGGGATAAAAGTTGACTCTTTACTATGGTGCTGCAAATAATATTCCCGAATCCGCTGGGCATCGGAGACGATCGCCGAGCAGCACCACGTCGCTAACCACTCCGATACCTGATACCAGGTCTTCGCTAGGTAATTCCACTTTTTCCGGTGCCGTTCGACACCATCGACGTTCAGCGCTGTCGGTGTGCCCCTCAGCCTGGGCCAAATAGTAAACACTGCATTGGCCGCATTGCAGTAAAGCACCACGTCAAATCTGCGAAAAACGACATCAAACGTCGAGAACCCAGTGTGCGCTACCGTGTCGAAATATTTGTGTCGGATTGTCGGCAGGTACCGCAGCCGCACTCCCCGATATGTCTTCTGGTGGCTCCGCTCACGGCAGTACACGGTGACAGCATGCCCGCGCTCGGCCAGCCTCACCGAGATCTCTTCTGCGAAGGTTTCGAAGCCACCGTAGTTGGCCGGAATACCGCGCGTACCGAGCAAACCAATGCGCATCCGCCAAAGGGGACCGCCTGCTATGCGCCCATCTCCGTCACCTGATTGCCACGCTTAGTTTTTCTGCCGACTGAGAGGCAATTTGCGGAGCGGGATAACTCGCCGGCTGATACGAAAACCAGGCCGCCATATACGTATCGCTAGCCCGGCGCCGAGCCATGATTTGCCGCCGCTTCTGTAAAAAGCGCCTTAGATTACGCAGGACGAATGGAAACGCGCGCAGTGACGTAAACTCGCGCAACACGCAGCCCGCTATCACCACCAAATCCCGCACCGTGGCTGGCAACCAATACCGCCTATACACTCCCGGCGTCATGTTCTTGATCCGCATCAGCCAGCGGTTCTTCACCGAGTGCATGTTCAAAACTGCAGGCAGCACACGCCGGTTCGCCGGCAATACGTTTCTTACGTGATACCCCACCGCCAACGGCGTATACAGACACTTCCATCCGAGTAACTGCGCCCGCCACGCCACATCCGCGTCTTCGCGATACGCAAAAAAATCTGAATCAAAAAACTCACCGCCGATCGATATGTCGTCAATCATCTCGCGACAGTAGAGAGCCGCGGCCCCGCTCGCTCCAAAAACATATTCAAACTGATCGTAGCGGCCGTTATCCGTGTCTTCGCTGCCCCGATCCAGATGACGCAGCGATGGTGTGAAGTAAATGCCAGTAGAATCGAGAACCCGTTCCTGCGGTATCTCGCAATCCGCGGACATCCTCAGTAATTTGCCGCACACGCTACCCGCGCTCCGGTCCGCTTCACCGGCGGCCACCATCATGCTGATGAAATCCGGCATTTGTCGCACGTCCGGATTCAACACCAGAACCCACTCCGCTTCAGAGAGCCCTATGGCTTGGTTCTGACCCGCCGCGAATCCCACGTTCTCACGGTTGTAAACGACACGCACCCGCCCTTCGAAATTCCTCAAAATTTCGACCGTCTCGTCGCTAGATGCGTTATCCACCACGATCACTTCTTTGCACGCATAATCTTGGCCCAACACAGACTCGAGGCACTGCGCAATATACCTGCCGCTGTTGAACGTAACAATCGTGACTGTGACAGGAGCACACAGAGCGTGTGGTGCTCGTTGTGCGCGTTCAAGAAAGCCGCCGCCGCCGCTCATTAGCTCGACTCTACACGTTCAACCTAACACGCTGTCCCCACGTGATACCGTCGTCGTGTATGCGGTCCACTCGCTCTGCTGTTGTTCTCCTGACCGTTGCGCTCACCACTTCCATGCTCCTTGCGGACGAAGGCATGTGGACCTTCGACAATTTACCTGCCAAGCAGCTTCAGGAAAATACAACTTCGTTGCCTCGAAACCATGGCTCGATCATCTTCAGTTGGCCTCCGTACGGCTGGCCGACGGAGGATCTGGATCTTTCGTGAGCCCTGACGGCCTGCTGCTCACGAATCATCACGTAGCGCGCGGCCAACTCCAAAAGAGCTCTACACCGGAACACGATTACATCAAAGACGGCTTCTACGCCCACACTCGCGAGCAGGAGATCAAGTTTCCCGATCTCGAAGTAGCCGTACTGATCTCGACTGAGAACGTTACGGATCGCATATCAAGCCAGATCAAAGACATTAAGGATGAGACGCAGCAATTCAAAGCGCGGAAAGCCGCCATGTCGGGAATTGAGCAGGAGAGCCAGACCAAAACGGGTCTCCAGAGCCAGGTCGTAACCCTCTATTCAGGCGGTGCATATTGGCTCTATCGCTATAAGCGATACACCGACGTCCGAATCGTGTTTGCTCCCGAGCAGCAGGCCGCGTTTTTCGGCGGAGATCCGGACAACTTCACCTATCCTCGCTTCGACATCGAGTTTGCGCTGTTTCGCGTCTACGAGAACGACAAGCCGATTCACACCGCAACTATCTCAAGTGGCGCGTTTTCTCGTCTACGGCAAATCAACCTACCCCGATGCGACATTCACTTTGCGCTTGTCCTACGGTCAAGTGAAAGGCTATCCCATGAACGGAACCATGGCGCCCTCGAAGACCACCTTTTACGGCCTGTGTGATCGTGCCGCGAGTTTCAATAATCGCAGACCGTTTGTGCTGCCGCCGCGTTATGAGCACGCGCGGAATAAGTTGACTCTCTCGACGCCACTCGATTTCGTAACCACAGATGACATTGTCGGCGGTAACTCTGGTTCACCGGTCGTGAATCGTGCTAGCGAGCTTGTGGGCCTGATCTTCGACGGCAACATCGAGTCGCTCGCAGGCAATTACATCTACGATCAAACCGTGAATCGAGCCGTCTCCGTTCATACAGCAGCCATCACCGAAGCACTCAGAAAACTCTACGACGTCGGCCCGCTTCTCAAGGAACTACAAATCGCCGCACCCTCGTCAGTCCCAGAAGCGCCTTAGCGCGCGATACAGGGCCGAATCAGTTCGTGTATCGAAGGGGCGAGTACCACACTTACTCGCCCCTTCCTATCACTTATCTACGATTGCGCTCGTTTCGTGAACCAGTTATCCACTTCGCGCCACCAGCCGTCGATCTTATTGGCTGCACCAGAGTGGTTCTGTGCGATGTTCTGCGAATACGAACTGATCGCTTTGCTGAGGTCTTTGGCGTCCTGCACGTGCTGCACGGACGCTTCAGTCGCATATCGATCCAGGGCAGAGCACGCATCCTTGAGAGCCGTCCGCGCTTCTTGGTAATCTTTCTTTCCAACCGCGCTCTTCGCTAGCCCCAAGTTTTCCCGTGCAGTGAGAAGCGGGAGATCCGAAGCGACTGTTTCCATGACCAGGTCGGTCTGCACAGCTGCCAGCGAGTCGTCTGCGGACTGCAGGTTTCTGTTTTGTAGCGCAGTCTTCGCGGCATCCAATCGCTGCTTCGCCTTATCTAAATCTACGCCGATAAACGTATACTCCCCAGAGGTGTGGGCGACACCGATCGGAGCCGATGACGACGCACCGGACTGTTGCCCGCCTTGCTTCTTTGCTTGTAGTGGCTTAAGTACGGAGCTTTCATCGAGTTCCGAATACAGTGGAACCACGGCAGGCAAGCCTTTTGCCTTCGCCATAGAGGCTACTCGGCTTTGCTCACTGGCAGCTTCATTCACATGCTGCAAAGCGGCCTGCGTCTGTTTCTTCCCCATCGCCTGCCGCGCTAGATCGACTTGCCGCAGCATTTGAGTCGACACCCGGCTCAACTGTTCACTCGTGTTCCCGCTCGCATTCGATGAACTCGAATGGGCAGATTTGTTTGTATTTGCGTCCTGAGGCGCTGCGTCGAGCGCCGGAATTGTTACTGTCATCTGGCAGGCTACATAGGTTAAGCTTCAAACATTCTGCAAAAGGGAGGTGGGTCAGACTGGACCTTTCGAATTCAGTTAGGCGCTGAAGAAAGGAAAGGTGACAGGTGACCCGAAGGCAGGAT
>JBPCJX010000068.1:0-7336 GCA_051004875.1 Bryobacteraceae bacterium | reverse complement strand
GTGTAAATGCTCTGCATGGGATTTGCGCCCACCGATGTCGGGAAGATACTTCCGTCGACGACGTATAGACTTTGCGTTCCCCAGACGTGGAAGTCCTGGCCGACTACGCTGTTCTGCGGCGTCGCGCCCATCTTGTCAGTGGCCTGCATATGGGCGGAGGTCACCATCGTGCGATTCGAGATGAATTGCAGGTTCTTCTCCACCACGTCCGCCTGCGCGGGCGAAGTGAAGATCTGCGGGCGAAGCTCAGTCGCAGAACTTTCTTGATCGAGGATGTTCTCCGTCGTGGGAAGAAACACCTCCTTTGCACCGGCTTTGAGCCCCTTGACTTCAAGAGTGGCCTCTGAAACAATCCGGATGGCGATGTTGGGCAATGCTAGAATCCCCCGTAGCCTTGAAGGCCGCATGGGGAGACCTCTTTGGTACGCGACACCGTGCAAGATAAGAGCACAGTTCCACAGCATCTAGGGCCCAGTCGGAATGCTTGTTGCGGGACGAAAGGATGACCGAGCCTCCAAAAGTGTTTTACGGCTGGTGGATTGTAGCTACGGCTGCGCTAGCCTATCCCTCAGCACAGGTCCGGTTGTCGTGCTCACATTCGGTGTTTTCTTCAAGTCGCTCAGTCAGGATTTCCACGCTGGCCGTGCTGCTATATCGCTCGCTTTCACATTGCACAGCTTGACCGCCGCAGTGTGCGCTCCACTGGCCGGCCGATTGATCGATCGCTTCGGCGCCCGGAAGATCATCGTGCGGGGTACCGCGATTTTCGGATTGACTCTGCTGTCCGCCAAAGTGTTGGGAGTGGGAATCGGGTATTTGTATCTCTTTTACATGGCGGTAGGGATTGCCTCTGGCGGTGCTACGCCAGTGCCGTACGGTGTAGTCGTTTCGCACTGGTTCAATCGTCGCAGGGGATTGGCTCTTGGGCTCATGATGCTTGGCTTGGGCGTCGGGGCCATCGCCTTCCCCTTGGTTGCACACCGGGTCATTGGGGTGTTCGGCTGGCGTGCCGCGTACGCAGCTTTTGGTTGCGCCGTGCTGCTTGTTTCTCTGCCTGTCTTGGCGGCCTTCCTCAAAGATGACCCGAAGGAGAAAGGTCTTTTGCAGGACGGTGCTCTCCCGTCGCAAGCCGCAGCGCAACAGCGGGCACGCCACGAGGGATTAACCTGGCATGAGACGTGGCATAGCTCGACATTCTGGCTGATGATTTCCGCGTTCTTCCTATCGGGTGCAAGCGTCCAGGCGTGCGTCCTCCATATGCCCGCGCTGCTAAGCGATCGGGGCGCTAGCGCACAGGATGCGGCGATAGGTAGTTCCCTCGTGGGTCTCGCGCTGGTGATCGGTAGGGTCGGCGCCGGCTACCTGCTCGATCGGTTTTTCGCTCCGCGGCTGACGACGCTCCTCTTTGGAGCCACCTCCATTGGAATTGCTTTGCTTTGGTTGGGCAGTGCGGGAAAAATTGCGCTCTTCGCGGCACTCCTCGTTGGGATGGGGATGGGAGCCGAGGTGGACATTATCGCGTACTGCATGAGTCGGTATTTCGGCCTCAAGGCCTTCGGCACAACGTATGGTTATGTTTTTGGTGCCTTCATACTCGCGGGAGCCGTGGGACCGTTGCTGATGGGTGCTGGCTTCGATTTAACACATTCCTATACCGTGCCTCTAGGCGTATTCTTCTTCGCCATGCTCTCGGCGGCGGGCCTGATGACTCGCTTGGGGCCCTATCGCTACCTGCACACCAACGGGAAGAGGATTCCCCGCTTGCAACTGTTCAGGCGGAAAGCCACGCCTGACGCACAAAGATTTGGCTATCTTCGCCGGCTCCGGTGCGCGACTAGAAGAACTAGAGGAGGATCATGACTTCGCAAGCAGCTTCAACCATCGTGCCCGAGCAACTTCTGCAGGTACGCAACGGTCTGATCGTCCACCATGCTTTATCTGCGGTCGCTAAGCTGGGAATCGCCGATCTCTTGGAAGGCGGCCCGCATACAACCGCGGAACTCGCCCGCGAACTGAAAGTAGTGGAAGACGCGCTGTACCGCACGCTGCGCGCACTCGCCAGCCAGGGAGTGTTTGAGGAGATTGTTCCTCGTACGTTTAGAAACTCAGAGCTATCTCATTTTCTACGCACCGGTGTGCCCGGATCGCTTCGGCCCCTTTTCCTTTTCTGGGGAACCGAATTCTACTTTCGGTCTCTAGGAGAGATCTTCCACAGCATCCAGACCGGCGAACCATCAAGAGCTAAGTTCCTTGGCATGAGCGAATGGGAATACATGCGTCAACACCCTGAGTTCGCCGGCATCTTTGACGATGCGATGACCAGCAATTCCGACCGTGTGGGAGCTGAAGTCGCCGCCGCATACGATTTTGGGGCGTGGGGAAGCATCATGGACGTCGGCGGCGGTAATGGAATGCTAATTTCTCACATTCTCAGAATCCACAAGAATCTGCGAGGTGTCCTTGCAGACCAGTCGCATGTGCTGGAACGCGCGCGGCAGCGTGGGTTCCTCGGCGGTGAATTGGCTGCGAGAACGGCAATGCAGGATTGCGATTTCTTTCGTGAAGTTCCCTCGGGTTGCCGCGCCTACATGATGAAGAGTGTCATTCATGATTGGGACGACGAGCGCGCGCGGCAAATTCTCATCAATTGCCGGCGAGTCGTGCCAGCTGACGGCGCGCTCTTGTTAGTGGAATGGGGTTTATCCGAGGCTAACCTTCCATCGTGGGGGAAGCTGATGGATCTCGTGATGCTGGTGTTGACAGGAGGAAAGGAGCGTACTAGTGAGGAATATCGCGAACTCCTGGCAGGGGGAGGCTTCCGACTCCAACGGGTGATCTCGACTACTTCCGAAGTCGCAATTATGGAAGCCGTTCCGACTTGAGAACTCTATAACGAAATTCGAGAAACCCATTCAATCGTGGCGACGGCCTCGAATTTGGAGACGACGATCTGAAAATCCAGAACAACACCAGAACACCAAAGGACGCCTGAGGGTAGGCCCAGCGGTACGAAAGACCCTCGCATGGTGTTGTCATCCGCGACTTAGGACTGAGAAACAGGGTTTACCGCCCCCTGACACTGTGTCGACGGTCACTGGGCTTCTAATGGACGATGTCGCCACTTGCCGGTCAACGTATGGTGGTGCGCTGCTGTTTCTGTTGGTCTTCAGGTATGCGTTGCAAACTTAGGCCGGAAATCAGTCGCAGAGGGTCGGCAATGCAGGGTTTGTAGCAAATTTGAAAACCGTTTCCAATTGCGACCCAGTTGTCCGATCAGTCGACAAGTCTATGCTGTGCAATTCGTCCTGCCTGAACCAACGTGCGCCTGTTGTTTCTGTCGTTTCCTGAATCAGCGACCCTCCCCTGATCTCACACTGGATGAAGGCTTTATAGACGTACCAGGGCTGCGGTGGATGCGGATGTTTCCGCTTGTCGAAGAGAGCGAGTAGGCGCATAGGCTCAACTAGCAATCCGGTCTCTTCTTGCGCTTCTTTGCGCGCCACTTCAAACGGTGTATAACCTACATCAGCCCATCCGCCCGGCAAGGTCCACCTCCCGCGATCGACTTTCTCCTTGACCAGCAAGATCTCGTTTCCTCCTCGAAACAACACGGCCCTGATATCGATCTTCGGCGTCTGGTATCCGTCTTCGGAAGCGAACATACAGACAATTTGTTCGAACGGTTCTCCGGTGAGTTCTTGGAGCAGTTTGACGCTGATCGTCCTAATTTCCTCGTAACGCTCGAGGTCATATGCCGTGCTTGCATAGGCAATTCCAGCTTGGGCGAGAGCCTGCAAACGCTGAGCGTGCATCAATAACTGAGTCGAGTCCATCCTAGAGGCATATTACGTTGCAGGGAGTAACGGCTTGATAAACACGGTTGTCGGACAGTGAGGGTCGCGGGTCGGATAGAGGCAGATTGCCAACGAGCGGCAAAGTCTGGAAAACGCCCTAGGCATGATCATGCCTTGGCGATTTAACGCGACCGTGATTTCCCGAGCCCGTTCGAGCCCGTAGGCCAGATGATTGGTGAGAAGCGGCTGTTAACGCCAATCATGCGCTCAGAGAGGGTGAGCAGTGTCCAAGAATTAATCTACATCAGTCGCGAGTCGATACAAGCACCGAGTGCGGCGACGGCGGCATCGGATGAAACTCGTGCCGGGAGAAGCCTGCGCCCTTGAACATGTCTTCGAGTTCCGCACGCGTGTATGCATCCCCCGCTGGGGTTTCACAAAGCATGATCAGCGCAAATGCCGCCGGCATGGGTGGAGTCACGCGATCCTCGTTCGGCATAAACTCTAGCGTTGCAACTCTTCCCCCCGGCACGAGCGCGGCGCGCAGCTTCTTGAGCAGCTTGTCAATCGTAGTTCTGTCAAAATGGTGAACGAAGTTTGGGACCAAAACAATATCGTACCCTGTCCCGATCTCCACGTCGAAAACGCTTCCGGGCAGCGTCTTGTACCGCTCCGCTACCCCGAACTTCTTTGCGTTCTCGCGTGCTACCTCCAGCACGTTTTTCCAATCGACCGCAGTGACCTCTGCTTTAGAATTGCAGCGCAGCACAGCTATCCCAAACAGCCCGTGCCCTGCTGCGATGTCAAGCACCTTCAGAGGGCGCGTCTCGTTGCTCAGCACGATTTGGGCTAGCCCTTCGGACGCCATCATCATCATCGGCGCCATGGAACGCGCGAACGCCACCCATACGGGCGACTCAGGATCGAGCGCATGATCGTGCTCGCAGCCGCCGTGTCTGACGGCATTTGTCAGGTCTCGGAAGTTCTCGCGTATGTGGTCGGTAAGCAGGAATTCAGTGCAGGAGCCCATGTACGACGGCGAGTTCCGATCGAGGAACATGGCGCTATCTTCCGCTAACGAATACTGATCTCCGGTCTTGCTCAGAAACCCGTTCACTACCAAGAAATCGCACAGAATGCGGGCTCCGCGTTCGGCGACGCTGCACCGGCGTGCCAACGCCTCTGCCGTCGTCTGCCCCGCGCCAATGGCCGTAAAGATGTCCAGCTCAATCGCGCTGCGGATCGCTTCCGTCAGGTGAAATCCGTTGATTGCCTGAAACAGGCGGAAAGGAGATGCTTGCGGTTGCGCTGAACCTATCGGAATCGCTGACATGTTTACCCCTTGGCCGAAGATTGTACCCCAAAGCGCCTCCTTAAGTAAGTATAGGTAACTGGCGATATATCGCCTTCTCACCAGCAATGCCCAAGAAGTCCGGCCTGTGAACGGTCACGCCGGAAAAGAAATTTCAAGATCCTGTTAAACGCCCAAGTGACGATCATGGAGCCGCTCTTCGGAACGATTACTCCCGAGATGTCGGCTTGGCTGCGGGGTCGATGTCTACTCCGGCTCGAGCCCTAGATGATCATTCACGGCATTTCGGAGCCGTTGCTTGCAGCCGAGGTACCGTTCTGTCGTTTGCACACTTACGTGCCCCAGCAGAAACTGAATCTGCTCGAGCTCTCCGCCAGCCTGATGACAGAGGCGCGCACCGTGCGCCGAAGGTCATGCGGTGCCACGTTTGCCAAACCGCACTGCGCGCATGCTTCTTTCACAACTCCCCAGATCACTTTGGGGCTGAAGCCTGCTACTGGGATGCGTCCCGCCTTGTTGATGGCCCGGAAAATCGGCCCGTTGGTGATTTCGGCCGCTGATAACCACAAATGCACGGCGTCACCTACCCAGTTTGGAATGGGTATCGTCCGAACGTGTGCGCCTTTACCAACAAGGTCCGCGAAAACCCAATGCTCTTCCCGTTGCTGTAGATCCTGCACAGAAACGGCAGCCAATTCGGCGCGACGGAGACCGCAACCGAGAAGGACGGCAATCATCGCGTAGTCACGCTTTCCACGGAGAAGCTCTCGATTGAAGACCTGCAGCAGGTTCTTGCCCTGCTCGGCCGTGAGCCAGTTTCCGGTTTTTACACCGTGCTTCTTCGCGCCTTTGACGCGACGAATTCCAGCTGCGAGATCTGGACTCAATAGCCCAGCATCCGCCGCCTCATATGCAAGCCGCCTCACCGCGGCTAAACGCAGGTTGATTGTTGACGACGCGTAGTGTGCTTGCTCAAGTGAAATGCGATAACGGGTGACGACTATCTTGTTGAATGCGAGTCGTGGTTCGGAACAATACCACTCGATGAACTCACGAATCGCGTGGTCGTACGATCTTTGCGAACTCGGTGACGGCAGGCTGTTCAGAACGGCAGACTTAGACTGCTCTAGATCTGGCAGCTTCAGGATTGTTTTGGGATTGCGCTTGCGTTTGTGTTTCGCCATGGCCGCATTGTGCGGTGCTTGCGGCTAAAGCGGTCATTCAGCCGTACCCTGCGGCGTTTATCGTTCCTAATCTGCGGGGATTCGTGGGAGTTCCATCACATCCGGGGTTTGCGGGGGAACGCGGTACTTACTGTGTGCTTACTTTAGGTTACAAGAAGTGCTATAGTTGAAGCCCTCTGACCAACTCCATGGGACATAGCAACGCTCGCCACTATGGATCAAGCCGTTCTCAATAAACCCGTTCCTTTGACCGCACTGCAAGCCGCCGATCTCTACCGAATGCAAGTAACGGAACTGCGGGGCTATGCGATGTTCATGATAAGTCCGCAGGGCATTCTCACCTCCTGGAATGCGGGCGTAGAACAACTCATCGGGTACTCCGAACAAGAATGGATCGGCCGGCACGCCTGTATGATCTTCACTCCTGAGGAAAAGGCGGCCGAAGTTTGCGAATCAGAGATGCGCCTGGCGCAGGAAACTGGAAGCGCGACTGACATCCGTTGGCACCGGCATAAAGACGGAACCGACTTTTTCGCGAACGGCTTCATGAACGCTGTACGCGACGAGCAGGGGGCACTCATCGGGTACGCAAAGATCCTGAGCGACGAAACGGCACGCAAGCAGTTGCAAGATGCCTTGACCGAATCCAATTCCGCACTGGAGCAATTTGCGTACGTCGCGAGCCACGACTTGCAGGAGCCCTTACGCACTATGAGCACCTACTCTCAACTGCTGAGCAAAAGATACCGCGGCATGCTGGATGCTGAGGCGGACGAGTTTCTCAGCTTTCTTATAAGTGCGTCAGCTCGCATGAGTGCACTTGTGCGGGATTTGCTCGCTTACGCGCGCTTGACTACTGAACAAGAGCGACCGTCTTCCATTGCCCTGGACGAGGATTTGGAGGCTGCGCTCACACACCTCGATCAAGCTATTAACGAAAGTGGCGCGAGCGTCACCCACGATCCAATGCCTACCCTACAAGTGGATCGGGGACAGATGGTTCGGCTGTTTCAAAATCTGGTTGGAAACGCCATCAAATATCGAAA
>JBPCJX010000067.1:0-12699 GCA_051004875.1 Bryobacteraceae bacterium | reverse complement strand
GCAGCGCGTCTTTGTCCAGACTGAGATCCGCTACCAGCTTCTTCAGCCGTGCGTTCTCATCGCGTAGCTGCTTTGCTTCCTGGGCTTCGCTCACGCTCATCCCGCCGTATTTTGCTTTCCACGAATACATGGTCGCTGCGCTGACACCCGCCTCACTGTGCTTGCTCTTTGGCATCCTTCTCCCTTTCTGTCGTACGAAATCATAGTCCATCTCGTGCGGTTTTCGGGGGGCAGGTCAGTGGGAAAAGAATAAGGTCCAGTCACGCAAGCCGACTTCGAGGACGCGCTAAAAAAAGTGGCGCGAAAGATTGAGCCGGAAAACTAGCGAGGCGGAATGAAATGAGGAGCGGGGAATGAAACGAACATTGAGCGGTTGTAACTGGGTTCAGCGACGTGGCGCAATAGCCATGGCCGTTTTGGCAGTAATGCTTGTTGTCTTCGCAATGTCGCATGTGACCGTTCTTCTCAAGACCCACGGTGTGTCCACTGTTGAAAGGCCAATAACCGTAGTTGATTTTGGTCATTTGTCTGGATGCGGTAGTAATAATGACGTGAAGGAGATTCTTGCTTTGCTGGATAAACGAGGCAACATACCTTAACGACAAGCTACGTTATATGTGTTCGAGAATGAGCCTACGGAGAGAGACAAATCAGGTTCCGATCCCTGTATAGCACCAACCATCAAATGGCGCACAAAAATTCTATGCAGCTTAGGGTAATCTGGTCTGTCCAGTACCCAAAAAATAGAATTCGCTGGCGTATTTAGTGCTGGGCAACTAACCGGAGAGAAGCCAATAATCTCGGAGAATGTGAACGGTGCGGCTGCATCATCTGTGATCCGGTCCATGAGTTTGGCATATTCAGTCGCGAACACCCATGCTGTAGATGGAGACGGGTTCAGAAGATACTTGTCGATATGCTTTTTAAGGATTCGCCAATACTCCTTGAGTTCTGGATGAGATTCTAAGATCCGCGATTCCGCATCTGGGCTTTTAATGTAATATACATGCTTCATCAGTTCGTGCATCATTAGGACTCCGTAGATCGCCATCCGCTCTCTACCTTGTCGCCCTGGCGTTCGCATGGAAAGGAGAGATTGGTACTGCTGACGCAACGGTAGAAGAAATCCATGCAGCGCGTCATAGCCGTTCGCATTTTCTATTTGATTAATGACGAGATGATCCAAATCTGAATTGATGACTGAGTGAATTGTTTCCGATTCCGGGATAACCGTAATAGCAAACATTTTGGGATAGCCTTCGGCTTGCATGATCGAATGGACTAATTCATGGGCCACATCGTCCTCGGAACTCCCCGCTTTTATAGCAATCAGAATTTGGTCTCCTAGGGTTCGATTGTTGTTATCGCCGCCAGAAGTGTTCGGCTCAAAAATTATTTGCTTATGGGACAGCTTCTCAGTTTTGGCGATTAGCTTGCGAAGTTTGGGGGAATAATGCGTGCCTGAGATGTCAATCCCCACTTGACCCGTCGACTTCATCGAGTTTCCAGGGATGTCCACTAGCAGCGCAATACCTAGAAGAAAACAAATCGGGTAGTGGCACGGTGGGAGCATGGGCAATTTGTCTGTAATTCCTATCTCGTATGTATTGAAGGTGTGAACTTGGGTATTTCTACAGGTAGTATATGGTGACCTGAATCTCTGATGATGCTTTGCAACCTGTCGCAAGAACGTCGTGAAACATCGGAGCCCGTATCGAACGATGGTAGTCATCTATGATTGCCCCACGCACGAGCAAGTGCGCATACGTTCCGAAGTTGGAACGGTTCGGGTCGAAGTTCAATGCTGCCTTGCAGAGCCCCACATACCCGCAGCTCTCCATTTCCTCGATGTCGATCCAGTGCGGCAAGCTGAAGCGTTTGACAAGCTGCCGTGCGATGCCGGGAACGAGGCTCATGTGATCGGTCACAAGCTGCTGCTGCGCTGTTGTAAGCGTGCTCTGCGTGCTGGCCGCACGTACGGATGTGGTCACACGCGGTTTTCGGAAGTGCCGGCCGCGTTGTACAACGCGAGCGCGTGCAGCGTGCGTGAGCACGGTACTACACGATCGCGCTGGGAGACCACACCTACGTCGTTGAGCCGGCCTTTACTGGGAGGCAAAGGGGAGTCGCCGCGGCCACTCTCGGCTATTCCAGATTTTTTGAAAAGAACAGCGTGCTCAATCACCAATTTCCAGGAGCAAAAATTCTGGTGCGCGCGGATGAGCACGCGTTGTGGGTGAAGGTGGGGCACCGCGAATCGCGGTTTGATGTGGTGGAAGCACGCTAAAGCGGACCTGCTGGTCATCAGCCCCGCTAGAATGTCTGAGTGCCGGCGGGATTCTGTACACTGCCGGGGAGTTGCGTGACTGTGTCTCTCCGGGCCAGGGCGGGCTCGCCGGCACACGCGCGCGAGCCACGCGACAAAGCCATAGGGTGGTACTTTGCAAAATTTGCGCTCTTGCTATGCGGCGCGAATCGGCGCACACTTGAGTCCGCGGGTCAAGGAGACCCCCACCATGCAACACACAGTCACACGCGGCGCATTTCTCGCGCTCGCGTTTTTAGTTCTGACCGCATCCGCGGCCAGCATTCCGAAGCTGGAGGTGGTTTCATCCAGCGCTACGAAGGCCAAGGTCTTCAACTCAGGCCAAAAGACGATCATGGCTACCACGCTCGCGGTTTCTTGCGCGGGGGAATAGCACTGCCTGGGCGACTGAAGACGCCGCCCCTGGCGTTTCAGCCGGGCTCGATCTCGGCATCAAGCCGGGAGACACGGCCGACCGCGATCTACCCTGCGCGTTAGCGCCGAACGGCACGATTCGTGTTGTGGCGGTCATCTTCGCTGATGGAACCGCAGAGGGCGATGATCGCCGGATTGCAGCGATCTTTGCGACCCGCAGCCGGTATGCAAAGTCACTGAAGTCAGAGCGAGAGGCGCTTGCTGCGTCTCCGGATGCGGACAGTGCGCTCGCCAAGTTGCACGCGCTTCAGGCGACTGAAGGACTTGAGAAAGAAATTATCCAGGGCACAGAAGCCGAACTGAGGCGGCACCGCGAGCAAGGCGGCGCTTATCAAGACTTCAGAGACGGAATGGTATCTGAGCTTGAACGCACGCTTCCCGCAGCAGAAAGACAAACTCGGAGGGCACAATGAGATTGATTCTGGGTTTCTTTTTTGCAGCCTCTCTTTTTGTCCTGTTTGCCGACTCTAGTGATCAGTGCAGCGGCATCACGTACACGACTGGCGCAGCTACCCACAGCGGGCCTTGTTACGTCAATACGGGTGCTGAAGGTGCATGTAAATCGACCACCAGCTATACGGCGCGCGCCTATGATGGGCGTGGCACGTATAAGACTAGTGCCTCGCTTCCGCTTTACGGCTATGGACAGGCGGGCCAGATCCCCGTTGGCTGTGCGGCCAATCTTTCTACATGCCTCTTCTACAAACAGTGCGCGAATTATTTTGTTCCCGCGACGATGACTGACCCGGCGTATCCATCCAACTGGCTGTTTTCACCGCGAAGCGGCATGAGGATCGCGCAGCAGCCGATGCAGTTGTCAGGCTTCTACCTGGCTGGATTGCTCTGCCTGGCGGCGGCGATTCTGAAGCTCACTATCGAGGGGCACTGGTCCTGGTGGCGGGTTCTGCTTCCCCTCTGGGGGTGTTGGGCCACAGCATCTTATATGTAGTGGTCGGCTCCGCTTGGCTGTTCTTGGTCTCTCCTAGCCCACCGGGAGAAGAAGACATCCCGGTCCGCGAGGACCCTCCACAGCGCTATGAGTTCGCGGCGATGCTGTGTTTCCTGCTGTTCGCCCATTAACCTGCTCGCACGAATCGAGGGATGGAACCAGCGAATTTGGGGATGGCTTGGAACGGGTCAATGGCAGTTGCTCTTAGTGTTCGCTCTTCTCAGCTTGATGTGCCAGCTTTTGTTCTGGTCGGAGGTTGTCCAGGTAAACCATAACTTCACCAGAAGAACGTAGCTAATCCACGGAGTTCCAAGTGAAACGCCTGAAGCTCTTATATTTTCCGATTTCGACACGCGCTCCGGTTTTCGGACCATACGACGTCGTGATTCTAAATGCCCTTCATCTCAAGCGTACGCTCACTTCGTACTTCGATTATTATCAGCGTTCGAGAACGCATTTAGCCTAGGAAAGGATTGCCCGACGCCCCGAGCGGTGTTAGGCCAGGGGAAGATTGTCCGGATTCCCTACCTGGGCGGTTTACATCATTGCTATAAGCGCATTGCCGCATAATGCCACCCCGGAGACGTTATTGTGGCGAACCACAGCAAATCGCTGCCTAGGCCCGCAGCGCTTGTACTACTTTCCCCTTGCCGTCCTTAGTGACATAGAATGGTCTCTTCTCGACTTCATAATACGTATTGGGGGCGATGCCGAGGGCGGCGTAAATCGTCGCGTGCAGGTCGTCGATGGTGACCGGGTTTTCTACGATACTCACTGGCCGTTCATCCGCGGTCTTACCGTATAGCTTGCCTTTTGGCGCGCCTCCGCCGAATAAGAGTACACAACTCGCTTCCGTATAGTGCCGGTGCATGCCATAGTGCTTCATCTCAGTCATGACGGTCGGCTGCTGCACTTGCTGTTTCACCTCCTGGTTAGGCTTGCCTTCCGTCATCATGTCGCGGCCAAATTCGCTTGCGATCACAACCAGAGTGCGGTTCAGAAGGCCGCGTTGTTCGAGATCCAGAATAAGCTGTGCAATGGAAACATCCACATCGCGCTTCATCTGCACAGTCCGCGTGTGGCCATTTTCGTGCGTATCCCAATAACGAAATGGAATGTACTCGGTTGTAACTTCGACGAAGCGGGCTCCTGCTTCTACCAGCCGTCGCGCGAGCAAACAGCCGAGCCCGAAGCGCTCCGTGTTATAGACGTCATAGCTCTTTTTAGGCTCCAGGCTCAGATCAAAGGCTTTGGCGGCCGGCGAATTCAGTAGGCGGTGCGCGTTTTCAAACGAACGCAGCAGGCTCTCACGCTGAAAGTCACTTCCATAGCGCCCAACGGGGCTCGCAGCCACAAGCTTTTTGTACTGTTCATAGCGCCGTGTGAAGCGGGACCGGCCAATGTTTTCCGAAGGGCGCGTGCGCGAAACAGCATCAGCCGGGTCAGCAATCAGAAAGGGCGAATGTTCGCTGCCGAGGAAACCGGCCGTATGGAAAGCTTTGACGGAATCGCTTTCCGCGCCGATCTCGAGATTTTGGCCGATGTCGATGAATGCGGGAATGTCCGGATTTCGTGGTCCCAGGGTGCGCGATATAACCGCTCCCACATGCGGCGCAGCAACGGACTGAGGGGGCGGGTAGCCTGTGTGCCAATGAAACTGGTGGCGGGAGTGAAGAATGAAACCGAGATCACCGACGCGATGGGAGCGAATGAGCGTGCCACGATCCATCACGTTTGCAATTCGCTCGAGCCCTTGCGAAATCTTGATGTTATCGACTGCGGTGTCGATACTTGGGAAGGTACTCAATACCGCGTTGGATTCGAGTCCCGGCCGGAACGGCGTATAGCGTTTTGGATCGAAGGTTTCGGTCTGGGCCATCCCGCCCGCCATCCAAAGAAGAATAACGCTGTCAGCGCGAGGCTCGAATTTCGTTGTGCCTGCATCTAATCTAGTTTCGGAACCGCTGAGAGCGGCTAGGGCTGCCGCGCTGCTCGCGCGAAGGAAATGCCGGCGGCTGAGACCGGAAGTGATATCGCGGATAATGCGATTTTCCTCAAGATTCATGTTGTGTCTCCTCCGAGTTAATACAGGTACTGAAAATCGGGATGCATGAGCATGCTCCATACGAAATTTTCGAGCGCGGCTGATTCCGGCTTGGGCGGATGCGGCGACTGGCTTTCGAAAAATTCTCGCGCAATGCGGAATTCGTCATCGGTGGGCTTGCGCGAGAAAAGCGTGAGATAGAGGCGATGAATGGCTTCGTCTGCGTCTTTACACGGCGCCGCAGGAGGGACGGGCGGCTGCCCCACAATTTTTACCAGGCGGTCGGGATCGGGCTCGGCTGTAAACACAAAGAAGCGAACCGAACCAGCGATATCGCTCGGCTGCGATCCGTCATCCACGGCGACTCGCCCGCGTATGCGCGTGAAGTCCAGGCCTTCGATCGGATAAACGAGCTTACTATTCAGCGGCACAACAATGCTCCCGCCATAGTTCTGCTTGTCCGCTGTAATGGCCTGCCGCTCGAATTTCGAAAGCGTCTCCAGTTCGGAAAGTTTTCTTGTTCCCTTGGGACCAACCAGTTCCACATCGGCCCATCCTGCGATGGTACGGGAGGGATCGTAGGAACCGGCATCCTGAGTGAGCAGCCAAAGACGCTTCGCTCCCGAGATGTTGATATCGAATGAAACGGTTCCGCGCTTCACCGTGCCGCTATCAAAAGAATTGGCAGGTGCCGGCTGTAGTTCGTCCAATAGCCGGAGGGCGCCCCGATGGATCGCTTTTTCGAGCGTCTGCCCGTTTACCAGTTCCAAGGCTTGAAAGGTGGTCGAGTGATTGTCTCGCGTAGTAAATACCTGGTCGCGTATCGGCCTTCCTAAAGCAAGCGAGAGGGGCGATGACTTCAGCTCCCAATCGCGGCACTGCACAGCATTATTTCCTTCCGGGCGCAAACGCCACTCGCCGGTGATCAGGCTGACCGAATCGGCAAATTCTTCAGCCGAGAGCCGCCGCACAAGCGGACCGGCGAAAACGTAGCTCTTTTCCGGCTGCTCTTTAGTTACAACGGCCGGCAACTGGTAAGCCCTCGACGTGAGAATAAGTCGCAGTAGATACTTAAGATCATTGCCGTGCGCGCTGAAATCGGATGCGAGCCAATCGAGAAGGTCGGCGTTCCAAGGCCTCGAATCCATATCGTCCACCGGCTCGACCAAACCACGTCCAAAGAGCTTCTGCCAATAACGATTCACAACGGTGCGCGGCACCCGGCCGTTGCGCGGATCGGTGAAGAATCTGGCCGCGGCCGCATGGCGCTCGGCAAGCGAGGCGTTTTCCGCAACAGCGCCAAGCTCGGGATAGAGCAATTGGGGAGTAACGAATTTGCCTTGCTTCACATCGCAGCGCACCAGTTCCAGGCGCGAATCGGGCGAAAACAGCGCGGCCATGCCATAGGACTCCCGAAGTTTGTAGCGATTTACGAAGCTGTCGTGGCATGAAGCGCATTTTAAATTGATTCCGAGAAAGACTTGAGCCGTATTCTGCGCCGCCTGCATGTAGGGCGTCTGGCTCGCGTTCACAGTGCCGCGCCAATTCACGCCAATCAGGAAGCCGTCGGGGTCGTTTTTCGTCACGGGATTGACCAGCGCGGAAATCATCTGATCGTAGGGCGTGTTTTGCTCCAACGCATCCAGCAGCCAGGACGTTATAGACTTGCGCTCGCCCTGATAGGTAACGCCGGTGTCATTCCGCAATAGATCGTTCCACCAACTGATCCAGTTCTGTGCGTATAGGGTCCGGTTCGATCGCAATGAATCGACCAGGCGTTCGCGTTTTTGGGGACTCTTATCGTTTAGAAATGCCTCGAGCTGAGCGGCCGTGGGCGGCAACCCCCAAACATCGAAGTAGACGCGGCGCGCGAACGTGGCATCTGAAACAGGCTGTGGGATTGCCAGGTGGTGCTCGGCAAAGTAAACAGCAAAAAAGCGGTCGACTGGATTGGCTTCGGAGCCCTGCGGCAATGCAGGTTGCCGCGGTGCAATGGGAGCTTGCCAGGCGCTCGAAGCCGACGCGGGTTCAGATTCGGGCCAAACGGCGCCCTCATTAATCCATTGCTTCAGAAGCGCGATCTGCACAGCAAAAAGCGGCGCTCCGACCGGCGGCATGACAGCGCCCTTTTGCCTGCTAACCTTCAAAATCATCAGGCTGTGTTCGCTATCACCGGGGACAATCGCCGGACCGCTGGCGCCGCCTTTCAGGGCGCTGGCGCGGCTTGTAAACGCGAGACCCGCGGGCGGCTTGTCACCGCTATGGCAAGGCACGCACCGCGCAGCGATGATGGGGTGGATCTGCGCGGCAAAATCTACCGCCCGCACCTGCGGCGCACCCGCGAGACCCAAAAACGCCAGCAGGCTGAAACCAGCCCACTTCCTCCGCCTTGCAGCAAAGAGGCTTTTTGCCTGTTTGGTTACGAATTGCACTGGAACCAATTCTACTGAAGAAACCTGTGGCGGCGTCCCCTTCGCCTAAGCGCTTCATGTAAATGGACGCGACGCCGAGGCGCGCAAGCAAATGGAAGCAGCACTAGCCGTCGGTATTCGTGACGCCAAAATGTTTCGCCACGCGGGTGATCCGGATCCGCCTTGGGTGCGGGAAGGGTCCGGCCCACTGCAGTCTGCGCCCCCAGGTAGTACAGAGAGACTCCGGTCGGAACTCGGCCCTCCCTGGGGAGCAGGCGGCCCGTGTGAGTGAGCGATTCACCGAATCGTCAATGGCCGTGATCGCTCGCGGCGCTGGGCCCTCGAATGGGGATCGGTTTGGCTGGTTTTAGGGCGGCTCTTTGGGGCGGCTGAAGCGTGGGCGTGATGTTCAGCGGTCGCACCAGAAGGTCGATGCGGGTACCGCTTCGGAGGCACTCGATGATGCACCCTGCATCTCGAGGGGGCAAAGGGAAGTTTTCGCCATTCGCGGTTCGCACGCCTGTTCAGGGTGTATCCAGCTTTGCCCAGACCCATAGAAGGCGATACCCATCGTAATTCGGCAGCCCGCCTACTAGGGCAGCTTGACGAGTCAGCAAAGATCGCTATCGGTATCAACAACGCCCCTCAGCAGCAGCAAACGAAGCTAGACCTGTCAGTGCTCACCGATGAGGAGCTTGACGAGCTACAGCGGTTGTATCGGAAGATTGGGGCAGCATCCCAGGTGTGAATGTAAGAAGATCACAACCCTCGTGACTAGCCTTTTTCGCTATTTGTGGAGTGCTCGCATTATTCCGGCCATTGTTAGGGTAACTATATAGTTGACAAAATAAGCAGCCAGCGCTACCGTCGCTCGGCCGTCCGGGGGCAGACAATCCCGTTCCGTGCATTTGCATGACGTTGATCAGGTGATCTACCGCTTCCGGCTGTCCAATGATGCGGGCCGCAAGATCGGAGTAGAGCGAATCAGTGTATTTCCCTCGCTTGGTAGGGTTCAAATCGGCGGTGACGGTCAGCGTTTTCATAAGTCGTTGATTCTAATAGCCGGTGACGGTGTTGACGGTTGTGACGGTCATTTTCCTATATATTCCTAATTCCGTTCCTGCCTATTGTTTGTATAAATATACTGTCACTACTGTCACTAAAGTATATATATATAAGAAAACAAAGGGAATGACAGTAGGTGACGGTTTGGTGATTTGGTGACGGTTCATACTGTCAACCTACTAGTCTATATAAAGCGGTTTTAATCGTGCGTTCATGATAATTTAACCTTGATGGGGTCTTCGCCTTTCGTATCTTGTGGGCTTCCTTCTTTCCGATATGAGCCCCATGCTTCGTTACCCGGTAGTGGGCTACTTTGAATCGTTCCTGATACTTTGTCGAGGCAGTTCATCGAGTGGTGCTCCAGTAGCCTGTGCGGCGCTTCCGTGTGCTTCCCTCTGCTCATCCGCTTCCCCTTTCTTCGTCTCAAATCGTACTTCGATTCGGACGGAACTGAGGGTCACGTCACCCGTTGCACCTTCTAACGACTCAATGGTGATATAAACGTTGTGCTTAGCTTTCCAATGACCTTGCGCTCTCTCTCCAGCGTCCTACTTTTCGCTTTCAGCACTGGACGACTCATTGCGGCTGAACAACCACAGACATCCCATGTGGAGTTTGTAACGACTTTTATTGAGCAACTCTCAGCGACGGAGGCCATCCGGGAAAGCAATGACCGTGAGTTAAACGCAGAGTCGTCGTTTCAAGGTAAGCTGCAAACGATGATTCACATCTGTACGGCTATGCAGTTAGAACTTGGTTCGCAGATCATTGCGCTAAAACAGATGCGCCTTGAGCCACCTTTTGAAAAACTGATCGAGAACATCGCGAGTTTTTACCAGCATAAAATCGATCTTTACAAACTTTTAGCCAACGTAACAGAAAACTTTATCGGTCAGCCACGGGAAGAGGTCAATTACAACAAGCTTGCTGGCATGTTGCCAGAGATCCGGGCGAACATAGAGTTCATCGATAAGACGATTGCGAGCACGCTTTTACCCACCATCTTTGAAACTCTGAAGAAACGTCCAGATATGAAGACCTTGAATATCACCCAAGCTGAAAAACGGATGTTGATCGAAAAGATTAATTCAAGCTTTGGGGAAAAGCTGAATGGCAAGAAAAAAAACTACTACGTAGCGGCAGCTTCGGTCTTAAAAAGCGCCCTGGTCGAGTTCAAGGCAGCGGACGAGTAAATCTGGCTCCTCATAAAACCGCTCGTTGTCTGCCAACCGTCGAGTTGAGGCTAAACCCATGTGATGCTGAGGCACATCGCATGAGAGGCTAAGCAGATGGCCGCACAGCAGGGAGGCATCCCGCGCTGCGCGGCTATATTTGTTTTTGACTGAGGACGTATCGAGGGTCTACAGGCAAGAGGGTGCGGAAAGTCTGAATTGCGGAAAGGACGTCCCAAACCAACCCGGATTTCACGATATTCACATCTCTCTTGTCAGCACAGAGGAGCAGACTCACGAAGATGAGTGTGGGAGCGTTGTTGCGGAGATAATCCCTCATCACCCCCCCGGCATCCTGGACGAAAGCCCCTTGTAGACTCGGCAGAATGCCACGAGACGAGTTTACTATTCGCCTCGTATTCGCCTCACAGGCGGAATGGCCTGATTCGCATACCTCGATTGAAGAGATTGAAATGGATGCCTAGGTACCCTTGCCCGAGCCCAACTTCTCCGTCCGCTTTCCGTCCGCTATCAATCGGTAACTAGCGGTATGGATCGGTAAAATGCGGTAAGCCTACGCATTTGTAAATCTCTGTAAATAAAATGCTTACTTTGATTCTAAAGGATCAACCGGACACGAGTAGTCTACGTCAAAATGATGAAACTCATCATAACTCCCGTGCAGTTCGGCCCTGGCGCAATCGAGCTCGTGCGAAAGTGTGCCGGGAGCACGACCAACGCCCGGCACGAGAGCACCCTAGCAGCTCAGAGTTCAAGTGTGGGGTGCGGTGGAAACTGATTTAGGAAAGTAGGCCGCCGTGCCCCAGGCAGGCGATCTCCCAGCCCGAGACCCGGTACCTGGCTAGTATCGGCGGCAGGATCATGTCTAATACGTTGGGCTTCGCGGATCGGAAGCAGCACGGCGCTGACACAATCGGCACGTTATCCTTGTAGGCCAGCAACATCAAATTGCCTGGTTCTACGGGCGCCAGAAATCTTTCAATATGCGCGCCAAGGCGGACAAACGCTCTGCCAAGCACGTCCTCGGGTCCGGCCGGGGCTGTCGTCGATGCGACTAGAAGTGCCGCAGGCTTCGTTCGCAGTAGGTGCTGAAGCGCTCGCGTCACCTGCTCCTCTTCTTCTACTGCGGAAAGCGCGTAGCGGACCGTCGCACTCAGGCGCTCCAGCCGCGTACGAACCACGTTCTCAAACAACATGCGAGCCCGGTCACCATGTACAGGGTCCGTATAGAGAACGGCAACCCCCGCGTCGCGGATAGGGCGCGCCTGCAAAATTGGCCCCCGCTCTCCCAAGATAGATAGAATTGTCTCGAGTTGCGATTGCGCAACTGCAAACGGAGCGCTCTTGACTGTAGCCAGCTTTTCGCCTGGCGGAACGTGCCGGAAATTCCCAACCGTCGCAATCACAACGCTGCTCGTACAGTTGATCTGCTTCAGCAGCTCATCGTCCACCAGCGAACAGCAATCCTCGGTGGCGATTAAATTGGCCCGTCCTCCCGCCGCAAGCCGGATCTCGACCGAGCCGCAGCACATGGCTCCGCCGACTGCCATTACGGCCTCATCTTCGCCAACCTCGCCGTCCTCGAGCTCTGTCACCCAAACCTGGCTCATGCCTTCTGTTTTGAGCAGTCGCACGTCTTCATCGCTCAAAATGTGCCCCTTCGCCAGTAGCTTTCTACCGCCGGGACGGAAAATCGTACAACAAAGAATGTGGCCCGCTGATTCTTGAACGTCCATGGTTAATGCCCGCATTTTCCCTCCTTGAGCGTCGCCAGTACTACGCGAGTTGGTACTGGGTATACTAGTAATAATGCGGAGAATCCAGTAAAAAGTACTGTTTATTTTAACTTGATCGGAGTAACGGGTGAGTTTCGGGAAATCCTAGAGAATTATTGGAAATTCTCGTATTACTACGGCCACGCTCATGATGCCAGGCGCGGGAGGTGAATCGATTCCTCGGTGACGCCGACGTGCTCCGCCTCATGCGAATTCGCGGTGCCTGGCCGCAGCCGCTTCATCACCGCGATCTCATCGCAGTTTTGGAATTTCGGGCAGCGCAGGCAATCTTTCCAGACTTTTAGAGGCAATTCTCCCCGTTCCACCTCGTTGAACCCGAGCTTCGCGAAAAATTGCGGGACATAAGTGAACGCGAACATGGCTTCGAGATTGTTTTCCAGCGCCTCTGTTTCGAGAGCGTCAACAATCGCGCGGCCTATTCCCTGCTGCTTGATGTCCGGCAAGACTGCGAGGGAGCGAACTTCGCCCATTGCCGGCGTGTAGAAGTGCAGTGCACCACAA
>JBPCJX010000066.1:0-90738 GCA_051004875.1 Bryobacteraceae bacterium | reverse complement strand
TGTTCTACGCCAGGAACTCGGATTTCGAGGAGTGGTGGTCAGTGAAGGAGGCGGGTTCGGAACCTTGGTTTACGAGAACCTGGTCCGCACACAAAAGGAAGCTGGCGCTTTGGCATTGAAAGCAGGCCATCTGAGGAGAAAACGCTGCAGCCCCTCAAAAATCCCTTCGAGCCAAAACTGTTACCTATGTCTCAGGAACAAACCGTTACGTCTGGCTCCGGAATGGACACTGATCTTTTGGCTCCCCGAATGGGATTCGAACCTACAACCCTTCGGTTAACAGCGCCAGAACTGCGGGAGAGAAGTGCTTTGTTTGCAATGTGAGTCTTTGCGGTTCGGTGATTGCTCGATCGGCGACCGATTCGTAATTGCCAGGCTTACTTGCCGAGGTTCAGTATGCGGCGGGCGGAAGGCCTGCGATTCGATCACTCGAGAAATCATGATCAGCTGTCATTCATCTGGTGTGGTGCGCGGGCGAATGGGGATGGGCAGTGCTGGCTTGGTGATGGATCTCTTTTTCCAGCCCAGGTCTGGGGCGAACTGCCGGGTTCCGAGGACTAGGTCGATGCTGGTAGCGGTTTGCCAGCACTCAAGGGTGTGGGGGATCCGTCCGGGAGAAGAGGGTAATGGAATGACTCTCGGCAGATGTTCGGGTCGTTTTGGCCTGCCCACGGTGATGGAAACGACTTTGGGGTATTTCGGCATACCAGAGCATAGGCTGATGTAGGGAACCGAAAGCCAGTCTGAAGTAGAGGCTCATATCTGCAGACCTTCGCCATTCCGGCTGAGTACGGAGGCGCGATTCGCAGCCGCCTTTCCCCGCGTTGTTGCCGGCTGCCCAGGGGTACTTGCTTTCACTCGAAAAGAGAGTGATGGATGTGAACGGTAGGGTAGGCATCGCGTGCTGTACCGGAAAGGACCTTAGGGAACAATGCTATTTGAGATCACAGAGGAGGGGCACATCCTGACGATCACGGAGGATCTGCCGGGAGAGGCTGAACGGAGCGGCCCCAGGTTCACGAACGAACAAGAGCTTCAGGAGATGGCAAGCGCATGGCCCATGAAACGCCTGCTCGAGATCTGGAACCGTTTTCCGGGGGTGGCACCGGTGCAGAAGTTCGAGAATCGCAGGATCGCGATCTCCCGGATCTGGCGAGCGGTGGCAGGCGACACTGAAGCGGCGGGCGCTACTGTCCCGAGCCGGACGACGGGTTCGAAAAAGCGGATTGCTTTTCGAGAGGGTTCGAAAGGCGCACATGTGTTTCTTCTGCTGGCGCGGCCTGAGGGAGCGACACTGAGCGAGATCCGGGCTGCAACTGGCTGGCAGGCGCATACCGTGCGTGGCTTTGTCTCGCGCACTCTGCGGAAGCAGGGCCGGAAAGTGCGGTCGTTCCAGAAGGACGGAGAGCGTGTGTACCGTTTGAAGTTATAGAGGAATAGCCGCGCCCACCAACGGGACAGCCGTGCAAGCACCGACAGCTTGTCGGTTCCCTGCACTCGAAGCGTCCCACAAGGATCGGAACACCGCGATCTGCTCGCCCCAATCGACTCTTTTCGCGAGATTCCGTAATTGACTCTCGCTGATGCGCTCCGGACCGCTTAGCCGCCTGGGGAGCAACAGGAGTTCCTCCTGGATCGCGGGTGCTAAGTTCGTGAGCAGCAGGATTTGCGAAACACGAGACCGGGTAAGGCGGCCGAGCTTCGCCAACTCCTCATAGCTCGACAGCTTTCTTTCCCGCGCCAGCTCCTGGTAAGCAATGGCGAGCGCCATCGTGCGGCTCACGGCCGGAACTCGCCCTAGTTTCAATTGTCGTTCGGGTCGCGCGGGTAACGAGCACATGAAGCGGCTCCCGTCGCGCAGAGAAACTGAAACCTGCCGTGTGGACGGATCATAAGTGACCCGCTCCAAACACTGTTGAATGGCAATCTCACCGGGTTGATCGCCGAGAATCGGTTCAAGCTCGCGAACGAGGGGAGATTACAGATCCACCGTTGCCACGGGCCGGATTCGCTCGCCGGCTTTTGTGCGCCCTTTGCATGTCGCACAGACGTAATAGCCGTACCGCGTGCCATGACGCAATGCAAAAGTGACCGAAAGAGACGAGCCACAAGCGCCACAATATAGGAATCCCGTCAGCAGAGTCTGCACTCTCGTGTGTGGCTTCCCCTTGCGTGCGCCCGCCGTGTGCCGCTGGTTGACTCGATCCCACAACTCGGCGCTGACGACTGGCTCGTGCTCGCCGGGATACACCACACCTTTATGACAGATCTGCCCTTTGTAGATGACGTTCCGTATCAAAAACTCCAGCGTGGAGTATTGGAACTCCCGAGCGCGGTGATGCACTCCCGCTCGGCTGATCCAGTCCTTGGTCGTGAGACCGCGAGCAGTCACTTCTCTGACCGTTGCCGCGATTGTCGTCGTCCGCGCACAGATCGAGAAAATTTCGCGCACTCGTTCAGCTTCTGCTTCGTTGACCACCAGACGTCCGCCGCGTGGATCGACATCGTAGCCCAGAACCGGATTTCCTCCCGTCCACTTTCCCTTCCGCCTGGCGGCCGACAGCTTGTCGCGTGTTCGCTCGCTGATGATTTCGCGCTCAAACTGGGCAAAGGATAAAAGAATGTTGAGCGTCAGCCTACCGAGTGAAGTCGTGGTGTTGAATTCCTGCGTGACCGATACGAAACTCACGCCATGTTTTTCAAACAGCGACAGCAGCCGCGCGAAATCGAGCAACGACCGGCTGAGCCGGTCTACCTTATAGACCACTACGCAGTCGATCCCGTGCGCTTCGACAGCCTGGAGCAGCCTGGCTAATGCGGGCCTCTCAAGCGTAGCTCCGCTGAACCCGCCATCGTCGTACAGGTCCGGCAAGGTGTGCCAGCCGGATTGTTTCTGGCTGAGAATGTAGGCTTCGGCCGCTTCCCTCTGAGCTTGGAGTGTGTTGAAGCCCTGCTCCAGGCCTTCTTCGGTCGATTTCCGGGTATAAATGGCGCACCGGATCGCACTTATGAGCGCCACGGTTCTTTGAGACCGAAGAAGTGAAACCCATTCCAGCGTGTGCCCGTGATCTGGTGAGCAATCGAACTGAGCGAGGCATACATCTTGCCGTTGTACTCAAAACCGTTTTCCAGAACCAACACCAATAACTGCTTTCCTCGATAGGATCGTTCGATGGTTGCGTCGATCGGCGGCAGGCGCGGGTCCCGGTTCTGCGGCTCCTCAGCGGCTTGCAACTGTTTGCGCAAGTATTCAGGCACTGGAAAGCCGGGATTGGCATCCATCGCCAGCTGTACAGCGCGCATCAGAGCGCGCTCGTTCAGGCCTCCTGAAGCGTTCGCCTGCAACTGCCAGGCGACACGCCGCAACAAATGTGTTTGATTACTCGAAAGCGATGCTTCGCCGCACACATCCCGGAACCGCTCGTTGAGTTGTTTCGTTGTGAGCTTCCGTAAGCTCTCGATGCGCATCCGCAATGCCTCTTCCATAGCGGCGTCTCCTCTTGGAACGTGGTTTCTCAGACTCCATGGACGCTCCGTTCGGAGGCAAAAGCAAGGTCGATTTCTCAGCTTTCCGAGACATCAAGATGTGCATCTCAGATTCCATCCTGCCCGGAAAGGGCGTGCACGCGCGATGTTCGTACACGCCGTTTCGGGCTATCTCTGTGCGGGGTCTCTAGCTCACGATTGGTCCTCCTGGGGGTCGCCCTTGTCGCCTTCCCACTCCGGCCAGGATTTACCGTTTGCCGCTTCTCGGCGCCGCAGCACTTCCTCGAACGCGTTCTGGTATCCGGGAGGAGTGGGCGGCTGATATTCTCGGATCACCCAATTTCGGTCTTCTCTCCGAGTAATCGATTCCGGGGGATTGCCGTTCTCGCTCCAGCCCGCGCGAGTCTTGAGCCAGAACATGGCCGCGACCGGATCGTCGCCGGAAGTCGCCCTGTCAAACAGCCTTTTCAAGACGTTCGCCGTCGCTTCCGCTGGGCCGATCGCCAGTTCCCGGCTGAAGTGCTTGCGGAGCATCGTAATCGAAGCCAGGCCGAGTATGGAAGCAATGTGAATCTCCTTCACACGCCATCCGGCCAGCGACTTCACTTTCTGGCGCTGTTCTTCCGCAGGTTGAAACTTATGCCGCGGCATCGAGTTCCTCCTGTTTTGCCTTAGGCTTCTCGAAAATCAATCGAGGCGTTTTATAGGTCACCGTTTCCTCCTGTTGGGTATTGAACGCTTCGTTACGCGGGGCGTGGCACTTGAGCCAGAAGAACATCATTGCGGGGTAGTCATCGGAAATCGCCATCTCGTAGGCCGTGCGTGCGACCATGGCGGTGGCTTCGGCTAAACCCTGCGAGAGTTCCCGAGGAAAGCATTTACGAAGCGTCTTCGGCGAGCGCAGGCCTAGCATCATGCAGATGTGATCCTGTCGTAGATCGATCGCGCTGAGCGTTTTTACGAGCCTTCGCTGCTCCTCTGTGGGTTTGAATTTAGGCCGCGGCATCGAGGCGTACCTCCGTTTGCTGCGCGCAGCGTTCCATCCGAATCTGATCGAACGTACGGCCGTCGCCCTCGAGGAGGGCTGCTTTTTTCGTGAGCGCCTGCCATCTGAGGACGATGACATCGGCATACAGCGGGTCGATCTCGAGTCCGTAGCAGATGCGGCCTTCGCCTTCGGCTGCCGCAAGCGTCGAGCCGGAGCCAAGGAACGGATCGTAGACGATCTCGCCCCGCGCGGTGTGATTCACGATCGGCCGCCGCATCAGTTCGACTGGCTTCTGCGTTCCATGCCCGGTCGCGCTCTCATCACTGTTTCCCCCGAAGGGATTCAGGTTCGATACCTCCCACAGCGTCGATTGCTTGCGGTCGCCGCACCAGTGCGCCGGGCAGCCCTGCCGCACCGCGTACCAACACGGCTCGTGCTTCCAGTGATAGTTGCCGCGGCTCAGCGCAAAGTGCTGTTTCGCCCAGATGATCTGAGAGCGAATGCCAAAGCCGGCCTGCGCGAGCGAGGCGGCTACATCCCCCGCATAGAGCCCGGCATGCCAAACATAGGCGACATCGCCTTGAAATAGCTCGAACGCCTCGCGCCAATCGACGCGATCGTCGTTTTGCACCGTGCCGGTCTGCCTTTGTCTGCCGAGTCCCGCGGCTTCGCGCCACTGCGGGTCGTACGCGACTCCGTACGGAGGATCCGTGATCATGAGCACGGGAACCGCGGATCCGCATAACTGCGCGACATCGGCCGCGCGGGTTGCATCGCCGCACAAGATGCGATGTTGGCCGCAGGTCCAGAGATCGCCGCGATCACTCGTTGCGACAGAAGGCGCCGGCGGAGCCGCATCGAGCGCCGGCCCCTCGAACATCGGTGACAAGAACGCTTCAATTTCCGCCGGATCGAAGCCGGTCAGCTTTAGATCGAAGTGAGTCTGGCTGAGTTCTGCGATCTCCTGGGCTACCGCGTCGAGGTCCCACTCGGCCCAGGTGGCCGAGCGGTTCACCAGGAGGCGAAAGGCCCGTACCCGTGCTTCGCTCCAGTCGCGGCACACGATGACCGGCAGCTCCGTGTAGCCAAGCTTGCGTGCGGCTTTCAATCGAAGCTCGCCGTCGATCAGTGTTCCGTCTTCTGCGATCAGCAACGGGATCTTGAAGCCGTAGGCTTGGATCGATTCGACCATGCGCTGGACTGCGCTGGCGTTCTTGCGAAGGCCGGATTTATAGGGCACCAGCTGTTTGAGTGCCCGGAATTGTAGTTCTAACTTGGACAAAATATTATTCGTCATTAAATTTCCTAAAAACGGTTTTGAGCCGGGCAGAACGCCCGGCCGGGAAAGCGATGGATTGCATTGTGGGATGGATCCGGTGATGTTCTACCGGTTTGGGGGTGGATACAACAAATCGCGGCCCCCAATGCAAAGGGCCGCACGGAGTGCGGCCCTAAGGGCGACGATTCGCAGGAATCTCTGACCTCGTAGCGCACGGCGAGAGCCGTGCACGTGGCCAGAGGGAGAGCTTTAGATTTTAATTAGGGAGGTTCGCTGGCGCGTGTACCGCAGCGCAAATTCGACACACATTGCCGGTGCGAACCGAGGAGGGGAAATTCGGAAAGAGCTTTGACGGACAGGCCCGCAGGGCCTGCCGCTTCACGCGCACGTCGCTCGGGTTTGGTGCTCAAGCCCGAAGCTTGAGTGGAGTATCGAGAACAACGCTTGACAACCAGCAGAAAAGTTTACGGCGAAGCGGAACTAGGTCATGCCCCATGGGCCGGCGCAACACCACCGCTGTTACACGGGACTGAGCCTGCGAACATCCTAGGCACGTCGGGGGTTAAAAATGGGCACACTGCTACTAAGATGCCCAAGTGCTGGTGGGGTTTTGACGGTGAACGGAAATGACATTTTATCGTTTAACTTCGCGGAGTCGTCAACCGCGGTCACTTTCCGTAGTGACCTTGCTTTTTAGTATTGCACGACACGACCCAAAAAGGCAAACTCCAGAGGCAAGGTTCTAGGTTGCGGAAGCAGCGTTCGACGCGAATTTCACCACAGAGGTGAAATAGCTTACTTTCAACCCCGTGCTCACTGTTTGGCGGACTTTGACGGCCCATGATCGGCGCTACCGGCACACCTCAAACCGGTACATATGCCGTGTATCTGCGCTACTTTGAGCATCCATTGCTGTACTTTGGCGTGTTTTTCATGCCACTTTGAAACCAGTTATCCGCTCCTTTCGACCGAGCTTCCTTCCCGTATTCAAACGAAAGAGTCACGCGTTTTCGGGTGTCGCGCGTCAGCGCTCTTGCTCTCTAGGGCTCGTTTCTGGTCATCCCCAGCCTTTTTTTATAGACGGTAAAAACGCCCTGAGACAGAGAGCGCTGCCGGCATCGGGGAGCCAATCCGTATATCTTTGCGAGAGAGCGCTTCTGGTTGCTAATCGCTTGAAAATCTTAGAACTTACATCACGATTTGAATGTCGCGCGGGTTAACAGCAAAATTCACAGTTCCATTGTCCTAGATAAAACCCAAAACGAAACCTGTCCATCTTTGCCGATGAGATCAGCCAGACGGATTCGGTTTGTCATCGAGGCAGCTCCTCGCACGCAGACGCCAGCTACTCTTCAAGATAGAGGTTGTCTTGGAGAATCAATGCAGCTATACGTTCGACGCGGTCTAACTCAAACGAGCGCGATTACGGCGGCTCTCCATAGGGGTCAAAAGCACAAATTTAATTGGTTAATCGAATCCGGAACCGGATCATTCCCTTTGCCCATAGCGCGCGCCAGCGATCAGGCCAAAGCTCTTTTTGTAAAGCTCAAGCAAGCGACCCCACGCTTTCTCGGCCTGCTGCTCGTTGTAGACACGTCAATCCGGAGGGCACCAGCCATGGGCTGTGTCTGCGTACACTTCGACCTCGGCCGGCAGATTTGCTTTCGTGAACGTTCCTTTGAGGATGTTCTTATCGTTCGGTGAGCGAGCGTCGTCGTTCGCCGCGATCGCGACCAGGAATTCGGCGTTGCTTGTCGCCGCTTCCAGATGGGGACTGTTGGGTTTATCCGTCACCAGGCCGCCACCGTGGAACGATGCAACCGCTCCGACCCGGTCCGGCACCGCAGCCGAAGTACGGAACGCTATGGGTCCTCCCATGCAACACCCCTGTGTGCCCACTTTGCGGTCCTTCGCCACGGAGGGTTGCTCATCCAGCCACGCGAGGAACGCTTTCGCATCCGTCATGTGCGTGGACCTATTGAGAGCGTGCGCCAGCGGCATTAATTGCTGGATTGGAATCGCCGCCCCAGCCTCTGCAGTCGGGCCCTTTTTCGCGCGATAGAAAGGGTTGACGACGAGCACGGAATAGCCCGACTCGGAAAGTCATTGTGCCATTTGCCGGAATGCAAGGCGCAGTCCAAAGATATCGGGCCATATGGGGTCTTCGTCATCCGCGACGACAATGGCCGTGCTCAGTGGGTCAACGTTCATAAAGGCCCGGCGGTCGGGAATCTCGTCGAGGTTCAGGGCGACCTCAACCCCGGCGATGAAGTCGTCGACCATGCGACCGACGAAATCCGCGAAGGCACCAAACTAAAAACTCCGAAGTTATAGCCGGAGAATGCAGGACGCGCGAGTTCGGCAGCAACACGATCTTTCGAGTTGCTTACGTCGGCGCGGAAGGCCATCACCATCGGTGGAGCGGTCGCCTCCGTTATCACGCCGGGTGATCGCGTCTCGGTTTGGCTGGACGTCCTCCGTTCCTGTTGGCAGCCGCCGTCTGTGTAATCGGCTCGCTCGCTTGGCTGTCAGTCCGAGTAACTACCGACTACGTTCCCGGACAATCTCGTCGATCTGCTCCCGAGGGACCGGCAACTTATCCTCGTTCTCACGAAGCCAGCCGGTGAAGTCACGCTCGATCGGCTCAGCCCATCGAGTATCAATCTGTCCGGCCGTATACTTGCCTTCGCGCAAACGCTGATGGCCAAAGGTGTCGCGTAGGCGCGTCATCTCCGAATCTCTTACGACCTTCTCGGCTAACTGCGGAGGAATAAACAGAACGCCCCCGAGCTTGCCCAGGACCACGTCACCCGGCATAACCAGAGCACCGCCTATGCGGGTGGGGCAATTGATCCCCACCATTGTCGAATTCAGACGCGGACCCGAAGCCAAGCTGCCGAAGTGATGGGAAGGATCGTAAAAGCGTACGAAGGCGGTAAAGTTGGGTAGTTCCCTCAAACCTTCAATGTCGCGTACTGCCCCGTCATAGACAATCCCGTTGCCGGTCTTAGCATAGATTGCGTTGCCCACGTTGTCGCCAATCGAGGGTCCGTCCTTCTTCAGCTGAAAGTGATCGGAAACGTAGACATCGCGCGGCTGCAACATGTCCACGGGCCAGGCATTCTGCCCGCCGATGCGATGGTCCTCCTTGCCCTGCGCCTCGAGTAGCTTCTGTATGTCGGGACGCCCTGGCATCCACACGGACGTCAAAGCGCGTCCTACCAGAACCTGGTCGGGATGAATGACGAACCAGCCATCTTCGTACTGATGGTTGAAGCCCGCCTCTCGCAGCGTGGCCCACGCCTCCTCGAGCGTCACCTTCTTCATGCGATCCAGAATGGCGTCCGGCACTTTCGGACGGCCGTCTGCAAAACGTTCACCTTTCCAGTCTGGTGTGTACCTGATCACTTCTCCTTTGGTGAAAAATCCGCCTTGGCCTCGCATTCCCGGGCTCGCCGCTAGGACCACGAGAGCCGCAAGGGATAATAATTTTATCTTCATGATCGTGATGTAGCCTCAAACCAAGTCGACCCCGGAACCTGCGCCGTGCGCGCCGCCTCGTCATTCAGTTCGACCCCTAGGCCGGGCCGGTCGGTGACCGTCACATACCCTTCCTTGATGATTTCCCCTTCCTTTATGAAGCTCCTCCACAGATCGAGATGATTGATCCAGTGCCACTCACAAACCAGGAAGTTTGGTATGGAAGCGCAAACGTGCGCAGAAGCCATGGTGCCTATCGGTGAAACAACGCAATGTGGCGCGAACGGAACGAAATAAGTATGCGCCAGGTCGGCCACTTTTTTCGCTTCCGCAAGTCCTCCCACTTTCTGGATATCCGGCATGATGATATCGGCTGCTCGCTTATCGAGCAGCTCACGAAAGCCCCAGCGCATATAGAGGTTTTCTCCGCAGCAGATGGGCGTCTTCGTGCTGTGCCGGATGTCTGCCATGGCATCAATGTTGTCAGGCGGGACGGGCTCTTCCAGCCACAGCAGCCGGTATGGCTCCAGTGCAATCGCCACCCGCTTGCCGGTTGTCGCGTCATACCGCCCGTGCATGTCTACGGCCAGGTCAATCTCCTTAGGGACATTGCTCCGAATATGATCGACCCACTTCACCATTCGGTCGATCTCTCCATTGCTGGCGGTCCAGTTCACCGCGTCAAAACGTGCCGGATCCTTGGCGTCGTCGATGTCCATTTTCATGGCGGTGAAACCGTTGCTGCGAATCCATTGGAGCTTGCGGGTCGCTTCGTCCGACATGGGATCCTCCATATCCGAATCGCAATACATGCGAACGCGGTCGCGGAACTTCCCGCCCAACAGCTGATACACCGGCAAGTTCAACGCTTTCCCGGCTAAATCCCACAACGCAATCTCCACTCCGGTCAGCGCGGTCACGTACTGGCCGCCCTGCGCGCCGGCGAATATACCCGCTGTGCGCAGCCTTTCCCAAAGCGCTTCGACGTTCAGTGGATCCTGGCCGATGAGGAAGCGCCGAAACATGCCCATGAGACCTACCGTCCCGGTCGCCGCATCGGTTGCCTCGCCTTGGCCGATCAGTCCCTGATCGGTGTAAACATGCACATGAGTTTGCAGGCCATGCACCATCACTTCCGCCGTACGAATATCTGTGATCTTGAGCTTTGGCCTTTGCTGAGGAGTGGACGAGCTCTCTATGGCTCGGCCTAAAGCAGGAAGACCAAACACTGCCCCGGCAGAACCGAGAAGAAAAGATCTGCGACTAGACCTTGTGATTGACACGCGACGAATTCTATCAACGCACGATTGAGCAGAGCAAGAGATTTCTGAACTTTTCTGACAATCTCTTATGAGCTCTCACGCTACGTGTTCGCTTTTCTGAAGCGGACACCATGACGGGGGCAGCTGGCTGAGACTTTGTTGGTTTGGCACCGCAAACTAATCGCCCAAAAGTACGACGGCAGTGGCCCACGCAGACCGGGTCGCCCGTGCACACGGCAAGAGCTGGAGGCTTTGATGGTTCGAATGGCAGACGAGAACCGTGATTGGGGTTATCGCCGCATTCAGGGTGCCTTGTCCAATGTGGGTCATGAGATTGCCTGTAACACAATCGCCGACATTCTGGAACGGAACGCTATCGAACCCGCGCCGGAACGGTAGCGGAAGACAACCTGGAAGGAGTTTCTGGCGCGTCATTGGGAATCGATTGTAGCTGCCGATTTCTTCACCGTGGTAGTATGGACCCGAAGGGGAGACTGCAGCGCTTTTTGGTTCTATTCTTCATTGACCTCGCGACGCGCAAAGTAGAGATTGCCGGTATGGCACCTATTGTGACTGGCTCTGGATGGTCCAGATTGGCAGGAATGTCACGGATGCGGTCGACGGCATCTTGATGGGTAAGCGGTATCTCATCCATGATCTAGATCCGCTCTTTACGGCAGAGTTTCAGGACATCTTGTCAGCGGTAGGTGTTCAGTCCATCAAGTTGCCACCTCGATCACCGAATCTAAATGCGTATGCAGAAAGATTCGTACGGACCATCAAAGAATCTTGTCTGGAACGCATGGTCCTTTTGGGCGAGACGTCCTTACGACGTGCTGTGTATCACTTCGGTGCCCACTACAACAGGCAGCGAAATCACCAGGGTCTCGGCAACCGGCTTATCGATCCACAGCCAAATCACTTTGGCATCACACGGCCGATTGAGCGACATCAACGGCTCGGAGGCTTGCTGAACTACTACTACTACCGGCAGGCCGCCTAAGACCATCAATTTAGTTTCCGGACCTTACGGGCTGGCTAGACCGTAGAGACGCCTTTCCCGGCAGCCACCTTCACATCGAGGTACAGAGGGACGATTCGATCTCCGACTGCAGCAGCGCGGATTGTTGCGGTCCCTCTCTGCCGCAGAACTTTCCGACGGCACGCTGCGTTTTCTCTTGTGGACCGCAGCCCTGCTCACACCCGGCCTCCTGAGTTAATGGTCCTCAACGAACCGGAAACCAGTCTGCATCCCGATCTTCTGTCCGCGCTTGCCCGCCTGATTGCTGCCGCCTACCAGCAGTGCCAAATCATCGTCGTCTCCCGTGCGCAACTGCTCACCCGCGGGCTTGAATAAACAACGGGATGCAAGCGGCTGCACTTGGAAAGGTCGTTCGGCGAAACACTGCTTGCGGGAGCAACGCCCTCAACACTCCACGCTGGGAATGGCCCCGCGCTAGGTCGTCATGTTCAACGCTTCATCCCAACGACGTTCACCCGGTAAAGCGAGTGATGCGCAAGTGCAAACAACGTACGCTTGTTCCGCCCGCCAAAGACCAGTTGCAGCGGCCGCTCAGGCACATCGATCAAACCAATCTGCTTCCCGCTTGAGTTATAAACAAAGATTTGCCCGTTCGCCACGAACACGTTGCCGTCCGCATCCACAGCCACGCTCTCTCCGCCGCGATGAGCAAATGGCTGCAGGTCCGTCAGCGTCCCATCTGCACCGAGTTTCGCGCTGTACGTCACGTCCTCCGAAGAACTGCTAACGTACACGCGTTCGCCGACACGCGCCCGCAGAAAGCCAACGGTGTCCAAATTGTCAGAGAAGCGCCAGCCCGCCGTAGTGTCCGCCGGACCCTGCTTCCAAACACGCACCTCCGGCAGCAGCACTTTCCCGTCAAGAGACACGAACTCCTTCGCCTTCGGTGTGCTCACATCTTCGGCGAACATCTGCGGCAGTGTCTTGAACTGCAGCGTGTCCACATCAAGCTGATCCCGAAACTCGCCATTATTCCAGTAGTTCACAGGCAGCAACGCTAGGCACTCCGCGCAGGCTTTCGCGGGTTCCGCACTCAAAAGCGAGATCTCGTCCTTAGGTGATCCCGGCCGGAACGAATACACCGTACCCTCCGCACCTGCCGAAGAAACAACCATCAGGTTGCCTGCCTCGTCGATACCCAAATTCACCGCGTCCAGCGGACTGTCGCGCTCGACGGTAAGCCCTTCCGTTTCAGACCATCCATAGATCTGCTGCTGGTGCCGGTCAACAAAATACAGCTTGCCGTTCGCATCAACCGTCGCTCCACCAATGGAAAAGAAACCCGTTTCAAGTTGCTTGGCGCCGCCCGATGTTCCCGAACGCCCAACTCGCTCGGCCTTGTCATCAACGTCCAACACCGCAAACTCCCGCTCGCGCACTTGCAAATGATGCGTGACGTCCTCAATCGCGTTTTCATACGGGTACTTACTAACGCGCAGATAAGTGCCGCAACCCTTCTCATCACAGGTTGAAAAGCCGCTCTCCGCATTAGTAAGCAGATTGCGGAAATGAATCCCAGTCGAGTGGTACAGCCGCACCGCCGCTGGGTAAGGCATGCGTGAACGCGTTACGCGGTACGCATGATAATTCGCAATGGTGATGTTCTTCGAATAATCAAGCTCCAACGACAGCGACTCACCGCTCTCGCCCGCCTCTTCTTCCGTTTGCGGCGCGTTCACGTCCCAGTTCTCGACATGGTCGAACTTAATCTCGTTGCGCAAATGGTGTTCGGCGGAAAGCTCATAAACGTGCCCTGGCGTTTTCGTGTCCGAAACAAAAATACCCGCTTGCGCGAACGTGTCGGGTGTCCATATATCCGCAAACGCGCCACCGCCCCCATGCGTCACCCACAAGCTGGGATACTGGCTATCCCATCGCTTGTGCAGATCGGGGTCGGCGGTCTGGTTGTTGTTGTACGGATTCGTGCCGCTGCCGTGTCCACCCAGGAAACGCACATCGTCAATCAACGAGTTCTCACCGGCCGACCACAGAACACTCACCGCCCGCGCGTTCACTCCACCAGCCATCACTCCAAATCCGCTGAGCGTATTTGTTCCGCCCTGCGGCGCAAAAAGCACCGGCTTAGGAGCCCCTACGCCCTGGTACGCCGCCGTGCCATCTGGCAAATCGAATTGCGTCAGCGTCGGATGCAATCCGATGAGCACGCTATCCGGCTTCAGCGCGAGCGTATCTCGCACCACGTAATGCCCGCTCGGGAAGTACAGCACCTTATGCGTTTCGATGGCTTTCTGAATCGCCGCTGTGTCGTCCGTCGTGCCATCTCCAGCAACACCCAACGTATGCACGTTGACCCATTCCTCTGTACCCGGCAGCGCTCGAATTGCAGACGGCAATGGTGCCGGCATGCTTTGCAACGCGCTGGCTTCATACCGCATGCCCATCTCGCCCATGGAGCCAAGCGCCGGAACCATCAGCCCATAGTTGAATTCCTTCACCGCGTAGGAAGACCCTTTGCCCGCCACCTTCTTGCCGCTCTCCCGCAGCAGCGCAAACGTAGGCACGCCTTGCAGCACGGCATTCTGAAAGCCGATTTCCGTGCGCGCACTCTTCTCATTACTAATCACCACCGCGGCCTTCGCAATGCTTTCGAAGCGGCAATCCTTCACCCACAACTCATCCGAGTACTGGGGATCGATATCAATCGCCACCGGTACATTCCGAAACGAGTCGCGTACCAGCGTCAATCCCGCCTCATGCTCGCGGATAGCAGCTTCCTTCTGCCCTTCAAATGTGGAATCGAGCAACGTGAACTGCCATGCAGGCGACGTCTTCTCACTGAGAATCGCGTAGCGGCCCCCATAGAAATGCAGATCTTCGGCTTCGTTGCCCACCTGATACACGGCCGCCAAACCGGACCCGATGTGAAAATCCATGTGCGTCAAAAACGCATGCTGCGCCACATGGAAACGGATTCCGACAGCAGCGGAGTTGCCGTCGCCGATTTCAAAGTCGACGTTGCTGATTGCTGAATAGAAGGTGCCGGAGTTCGCGTCCGGTATGTTCGCGCTGGGCGGTACAGCGCCTTGCGGAGGAACCGCGGCATGCCCCGGCTTGCCGCCGGTGAACATCACCATCACACCCAAGCCTTTCTGAAACCCAGCCGTGTTCTCAGGCAGCACAAACACCGGACGCGCTTGTCCAATCCCGAACAAACGTACACCCGGCCAGACATACACAGTCTGTGAAAACGCGTAATGCCCGGAAGGAACAAATACGATCCCCTCATGCGTGTTGCTTGCGGCAGCCTTATCGATCGCCGCCTGAACGGCAGCTCCATCGTGGCCGGACACAACAATCGCCTTGGGGTCATCGGGCTGCGTGGTAAAGACCGAAGCAGCGGAAGCAGAAAGGCCAATCAAAAATAAACAAAGAAGTCTCATCAGCCATATAGTTGTATCAGCATCGCTCCCTTGCTCGCGTGTCATCGAAGTTAGATTCGGTTGGATGGATTGCGTTGGATAGATTGGTGAACGCGCGTCCCAATGCCAAACCCATCCTTCAACCACAACCTAACCAGACGGACCTTTGTCAGCGCCCTCGCCGCGAGTTCTCTCGCAGTCGCTTCCGACACTGCCGCAGAGTGGATCAGTTTGTTCGATGGGGAAAGCCTAAATGGCTGGCGACCAAGCGAACACAAGAGTTCGTGGGCCGTGTCGAAGGGCATGTTGACGGCGAACGGACCTCGCTCGCATTTGTTTTACGTTGGCCCCGCGCACGCAGCGGACTTCAAGAACTTTGAACTTGAGGTGGAACTCATCACTCAGCCCGGCTGTAATTCCGGTGTGTATTTTCACACCGCCTACCAGGAAAGCGGTTTCCCCGAAAAAGGTTTTGAAGTCCAGGTGAACAACACCGCGCGCGGCGACGGCGGCTACTTGGAACGAAAGAAGACTGGCTCCCTGTACGGACTCCGAAACATATACAAGCAACTGGTCCCCGATCAGCAGCCGTTTAGAATGGCGGTGGCCGTCCGAGGGAAGAACGTACAGATTCGGTTGAATGGGGAATTGCTTGTCGATTACCTGGAACCGTCTCCCCCAGTCATTCCCGCCGGTGGTGAAAAATATCGATTCCTGGACCACGGCACGTTTGCTCTGCAGTGCCACAATGACGGTTCAAAGGCGGCGTACAAAACCGTGCGTGTGCGTCCACTGCCCGACCCGCTCCCTGCATACACGGGTCCAGCGCCAGTGGTGGACGACACCTATCGAGCGATTATCGACATCGGCAGGCACAACCTACCGATGGTCGATTTTCACGTCTATCTCAGGCCGGGACTGTCCCTGGAACAAGCGCTCCGGAAGTCCCGCAACGACGGTATCCAATACGGCATCGCCGCCAACGCCAGCGACTTCAGGAACGACGACGCCCTCGAGCGATGGAGGGAACTGATGGCACGCAAACCTGTGTTCCTGGCCTTATCAACTGACAATGCGGACTGGATGAAGAACCTGTCGCAACGCGCGGCGAAGCAGTTCGACTATGTGATCGCAAACGGAAACGGCGCAAGTATCGACACGTTGCTCAAGCGTCTACATGACGAACCGATCGACATACTAAGCGGACTAGGCGCCGTGCCGAACGAGGGCGCAAAAGACTTGATCACTGCGTTAATCGGAAACAAGGTCGCGCTGGAACTGAACACGGTGCACCGAACGCCGAGCGAAGACTTCATTCTGCAGGCGAAAGAAGCCGGTTGCAAGTTTGCCTTCGGTACAGCAAATGCAAACGCGGCTGAGCTAAAGCGTTGCGAATACGGCCTGCAGATGGTCGAGCAATGCAAGCTCGGCTGGCAACATTTCTTCACGCCAATCGGTTAGTGGCCCAAATCAGTGGAACGGCGGTGGTCTTTAGATGACGCGTAGAGAGTAGCGCGAAGCCCAGCAGCAAAGTAGATAAACGACTTCGGGTCGTGATTCGACCAAACGGGCGTTTTGCCTACGATCACGGGCAAATCGGAATGCGAAAATCTCGCCATTATTTTGACTGGTCCGCCTTCTCTCGCCGCGAAGTCGGGTTGAGATATGCCAGCTAACTCACGACCGAAATCTACATGTCCTCGAGCTTCCAGCCCATATCGTAGAATCCGAATACACGTTCATGAACGTCACTGGTTTGCTTAGCAGTGAGACTTTGAATCTGCCGCGACGAGCGCGCCGATAAAGATTACGAAACGCTCATCGAACGTCTGTGCAGCGAGTATCTCAATCGGGTCAATGCGGCCGTCGCCGCCGACTGGCCAGCAACCGATGAGTTGTTTTGCTTTCTGGAAGGCATTTCACTCCCGTTTCGAATCGCATCTTTGCAAGCGCGTTTCCAAGTACTCGCACACACGTTCGGAAATCAGATCGGCAAGCCGCTCCAAACGAGCTTCCGAATAGCTCGCTCGAACGGGACCATCCTGATGCTCAGTCCCTCCACCGGCATTACTTTCTAAAATCTGATTTTTCAGATCCGCGATAAGGGCATCGACGTCGGGATCAGTTTCGCGGAGTGCTTCAATCCGCTGAATGCCGTGGCACACCGTTGAGTGATCGCGGCCGTTATAGAAACGCCCAATTACCGTCGTGCTCCAATGGCCAATGTGCCGCGCGAGGTACATCGCGATCTGCCTATTGAAGCATGCAGGTTGCGCGTTGCCCGGAATTCGAGTCGGACCCAAGCGTGCGGAAACCGCTGCGTCTATCTGAGCGAGAGAAATGCGGCGCGTGAGAGTGGGCGCGAATGCGGCAGTTGCCATCTATGCTCCCTTCGCGGCTAACGCCAAAGCCGGATGAATCACAATGTGATCGCCGTCACCAGTGATTTGCGCTGGGCAACCCGGCCACAGCGCGCGAACCAGATCAAGCCATCGCTCCAGGCGCTCTCGGAATTTCCTCGGCCGCGCATAGTCGCTGCTGCCAAGTTGGGCGGCCAAGCCGAAATCTCCGAAGATCGGAATCCGCTCCTGGCCTTTGGCAGTAAAGCAGCGATACGACAGCCACATAAACAGATCCAATGCTGCGGGCGCGGAGGACAACGCCTTTGCTGCTTCTAAGTCTGTCGGGATCGAGTGCGTCGTTACCTCACGGAAGAACTCGTCACTCAAAACGATTTCATTTTCGAAGCCGTCGGGCAATAATGTCTGATTCGGATCGCGCGAATACCAAATCCGCGCCTCACGCATGAAATTGAATCGCGCCTGATGCGTGACCATGGCTCGCTCTCGTTGCGTATCCGTGCCGAAGAATATCGTGGCGCCAAACACGCGTTGAAAAGCGGCAATGAGTCGCCGTTACTGCGAACCGCCCTGCTGCATCCCGAAGATGTCGAGCATTTCGGCAGCACTGCGGAACGTGATGGTCTGTTTCTGCTGTCGCATCGCGAGGGTAGCGAGGAAGATCGGAACCAGGCGGTCCTGTCCCCATGGAACTCCGTATGTGGGATGGCCGTCACCTGCAACAGGAATTGCCCGTTGCGGCGCTCATGCAGTAGAGCGCCTTTCGCGGGCCGCTTAATCGGCAATCCGCAAAGGACAAACGGCCGAGAGGCAAAACCGAGATTCTGGCTCACGTTGTCACGCTTGAGTCGGACCAACTGAATGGCTTCCGCTTGCCGCAGCTTCTGTTTTGAAACCACCAACTCGGGATGGCTCCGTTGAAGAAAGTCGCCGGCCTTCTCGAATCCGGTGACCTTTATATGTGATGACGTATTCAACTCTGGTTCGCTCCTGAAGGACTACCGAAGCAGCCCGGTTGGGCGATCCAGGCGAGGATTTAAGTCAAAAAACGAAGAGTGCTGGGCTGGAGGCGAATTTTACTCCGTTTACTCCGTTAAGCGCCGTTTCGAAGCATGTATCGTGTTCTCGGTGGTTTCGGTGGTCAGAATGCACCGTAATGGCCGCCCTTGTCCTTTATTTTCAAAGGAGTTACGTTTTCCCAAGCTGGACGTCGCGGGTTCGATCCCCGTCTCCCGCTCCATGCTTTCAATCACTTAGGGGTCTTTGGCGTTGCACTCTAAAATCCTTAATGGAGTAACGAGCAGAACGAACACCTTGAATTGGGCTGAAACTGGGCATTTCTTCACGATTCCGAGCTGGCATTCATTGGCGAACTGCGTAAGCCGAATCAAGTCCGAGGCGAACACAACCCCATTTTCAACGAACAAAACATCTAAGCAGCGGATTGGTAGGGATCATCCAATCTGACAGTGATTGCAGGAAAGTCCATTAGCCGCTTACTGGGCTTGCGCACAGCGACAAAACGAGGCAGGATTGTCTTCTTACCGGTCTAATTGGCTTTGCTGTTATCCTGCACGGAAACGTTGAGCAGGTTTTGTAAACACGTGGCCGTTACCGGCGATTTATGGCAAAGAGCTTTTTCTTCCGAGTCGCCGTAACCTGTTCATCTGCCTCCGTACCGAACTGGCATATGAGCAGATTACTCGTCAGTTAAGCTCGAATGCCGTCGCGGCAATTAGTCGTTTTCGGGGCATCGGACTCCCCACCTTTTGTCAATCGAAAATCGCAGCATCCGGCGAAGATAAGGGAAGGGCTCGCGTCCGACGTTGAATGCCCTTCGTTCACGAGCCAGTCAACCCCGCTCGCCATGCTCGTACCCTGCGCGTGGCTCCGCGCCGCTTTGCGGTTGCTCCCGCAAGGGTTTGACAGACTCTTCACTACGGGCCACTTCTGGTCATGCCGGAAAGGGCAGTCTACGAAAAAACACATTTTCTTACGGTGCGTCGGCCTGCGGAGTTACGACGCAAGTATTCCATTTAGCAGGGTCGAAACATTCGTGAGTCGTCAGCATGGCCATCAGCGCGCTGAGCCAACGATCAGCTAGCGTCCGTAGAGCTCTTCCGTGAGAATGTCCTCGAGCTCTGAGTTTCATTTCCTTGTTCGCAATCAGCCTCGTTTGCTGGTCCCTACACGAAATGCGCATTCATGCGCCTGCCACAACACAAGCTTCACCAACCTTGGACAGCCGCTCCTTATTTGTCTTTTGTTTCAGGATCTTTTAAGGTAGGAGCGCAAATCGCCTTGGCCCAACAAATCAAAGAACGCTTTCAACGGACCGCTGGGGTGGTGGACACCGACTGGTATGTCGAAGACAACCAGACGGAATACCGGCTGATTGTGGACAAGGAAAAAGCGGCGCTGAGCGGCGTCTCCGAACAAGAGATTGCCCAAACCATGGAAGCCGCGGCGAGCGGTCGGGCAGCCGGACTTCTTCACGTTCCCACGGCCAAAGAGGACATCCCGATGTTGGTGCGGTTGGCGCGTCAAGATCGGTCCGACATGAATGCATTCCAAACGCTGCCGGTACGGGGTGCGAGCGGCACGATCCCGTTGGGGGATCTTGTTCATACGGAGCAAACAACTGTAGACAAAAGTATCTATCACAAGAACCTTCTGCCCGTAACTTACGTAACCGCCGATCTCGCCGGCCAAATCGAAAGCCCAGTCTATGCGATTTTGAAGCTTGGTCCTGAAATCGACAACATACGCATCCCCGAAGGCTATCGCATCGAGCAGCATACAACGAGTCAGCCCGACAACACAGAACGGTACTCAATCAAGTGGGATGGCGAATGGCATATCACGTATGAGGTATTCCGGGATCTGGGATTAGCCTTCGCCACCGTTCTGATTCTTATCTATGCGCTTGTAGTCGGTTGGTTTCAATCGTTCACCACCCCTCTGGTGATTATGGTTGCAATACCGTTTTCTCTGGTCGGCATCATCCCTGCGCATGGCCTTCTGCACGCTTTCTTCACGGCAACTTCCATGATCGGCTTTATCGCCGGAGCTGGAATTGTAGTCTGAAACTCGATCATATTGGTGGACTTCGTCGAGTTGCGCCTGAAGGAAGGCATGCCGTTGGACGAGGCTGTTATTGACGCAGGCGCAGTCCGCTTCCGGCCCATGCTCCTGACCGCAGCTGCCGTAGTGGTCGGCTCTTCCGTGATACTCACCGACCCGATCTTTCAGGGTTTGGCCATCGCATTGATGGCTGGGGAAATTGCCTCGCTAGCGTTGTCGCGGATGACTGTTCCGATTGTCTATTTCCTGGTGCACAGGAGCGCGGCCGCGAACGCTTGACCGCCATGTCACCTTTTGCTTGAAATTGTCTCCTTAGAAGTGAGGAGTTCTTGATGGACCTTGAACGTTACTTACGATTGATTGCAGGAGTGTTCGTCCTCGCTACTACGGCGCTGGGGTACTGGGTACATCCCGCATGGCTTCTTTTCACAGCTTTCGTTGGTTTGAACCTGCTGCAGTCAGCGTTCACAAGCTGGTGTCCCATGATGACGCTCCTAAGAAAGTTGGGTGTAGGGGAGAAACACACAGCGGGTGCCCTTGAAGACGTCCGCGTTTCTCGCTAATTTACCGGGCGTGGAAAGCAATCACCAGACAGTCTAATTGGAGCCTATGGAACAGACCCTACATCATGCGGCGGAACCCGATCGCGTTCGGGCGAATACGGAAACCTCGGTTAACGATCGAATTGACGGCGAGACGGAGCATCGGCTGCGCTATTTTGCTGCTCGGCCGAGTGCGGCTACTCTTAGCCGGCTGGAGGAACTCGACCGAGAATGGGACCTTGAGCGGGTCCTCGAAGTCGAAGCCTCCTCAATGGGTCTGATGGGCTTGGCGCTCTCGGCGTTCGTTGATAAGAGGCTGCTCGTTCTACCCGGGTTCGTGAGCGCGATGGTGTTCTTGCACGCAACCCAAGGCTGGTATCCGTTGCTGCCGATTTTTCGCAGACTCGGGCTACGAAGCCGAAACGAAATTGACCGTGAGCGATACGCTCTGAAGGCCTTGCGCGGAGACTTCTCGAACGTGGGAAGTACCGAAAGCCAGGGAAGGGCGAAGGCAGCGTGGGAAGCGGTTCTCGCTTGAGGAGGATGAAATGGAAGACGTTAATTCTGCGCAGTTAGGACATGTAACAGAAGACAGAGTCAGGCAACACACTCGTTGCACCGTGAATGAGCGCGTAGACCGTGAAACTCAAGCCTGTCTCGACCGCTTCGCAACAGCGTCGCGGGACGAGATCACGGCCCATATCCACGAGCTAGACAGGGAATGGGATATCGAGCGGCGGCTGCAAGCGAATGCCTCGTTTCTCGCCCTGTCCGGTGTGGTGCTCGGAGCAACGTTCAGCAAGAAGTGGCTGGCCGTTCCTGGTGTCGTGTTTTCGTTTCTCCTGCAGCATGCCATTCAGGGCTGGTGCCCGCCCTTGCCGATCTTCCGGAAAATGGGTGCTCGCACCGCCAAGGAAATCCATCGCGAGAAATATGCACTGAAGGCTTTGCGCGGGGATTATGACGGAGTGGGCGCCCCCGAGAGAAGCGGTGAGATTTCCAATGGAAGCTGAGCCACACCAGCGGTATTCTGCGGGAACTGCTGGCCTGCGAAACCTAGCCTTAGCAGTCTTCGCTTCCGCACTGTCCCTGTCCGTGGTCTCCGCTTGTCCGCTTTGTCATACGGAAACCGGTCGTCAGGTGCGCGCTGGTATATTCCAGGATTCATTCATTACGAAGTTGGCGGTTACGGCCGCTCCGTTCCCGGTATTTGGAGGCGTTATCGCATTCATCTACTTCGGGAAGCCAAAGGGCCTGAAGAGGAAGCAAAGAACACGATCTTGAATAACCGCCCCCTAATAGCTGCAGGAACTACGTTAGGAATTGCACTCGGAGGTTTCTTCGATGGCATTCTTTTCCATCAGATCTTGCAGGTTCACAACATGCTGTCGAATTGGATTCCAAGAACGACGCTGGTGAACGAAGAGATTAATATGTTTTGGGACGGCCTGTTCCACGCGTTCTGCTACATAGCAACGCTTGCCGGCCTCCTGATGCTCTGGACATCAGTCAAACGCGGCGATGTAGCTCTATCTGGCGAGACGTTTTCCGGATCTCTGTTACTTGGATGGGGACTGTTCAACCTGATCGAGGGATTGATAGACCACGAACTGTTGCAGGTTCATCACGTTTATCAAAACGACCCCCATCAGTTCCTGGTGTGGGATCTTCTGTTTCTTGCTCAGGCGCGCTGCTGATCGGGATCGGCGTTCTTCTGATCCGGAAGGCACCAAAAAACACCGTCGCTTGACCGCCTCCGCAGAGTGTGCCTCGTCTTCCTTCATTCCACAAACACGTGGACAGACAGGGTGTGGTGCACCATGTAGCTTCCATGCTTGCGGTCATGCTCGGCTGGTTGTACATTCCCGGCCTCGTCCGTAGCACGTGCAAGCAGTATGCGACGATCGGGCGCCGCGGACGTCTGCCAATTGAACTTCCAGCGCCGCCAGGCGAAGGGTCTGATGGGATCGGTAAACTCAGCATCGGACCAAGTCTCGCCATTATCGACGCTGACTTCTACCTGAACCACCGCCTTTAAGCCAGACCAGGCGGCCCCAACAATTGCATAGCGGCCCCCGCACGGGATGACTTCATACATCCGTGGCCGCGCGATTTCGGACTTCAGCATCATTTCTGATACGGCCCGACGCACTGGGATTCCGGCGATCTCATCCCAGTATGCGTACTCCGATGTCTGCCAATATCCAGAAAACGGGGTCCGTAGAACCTCAACGCGAACTAGCCATTTGACAGAGGCCATTGCGTAGTAGCCGGGCACGACGGCGCGGACGGGAAATCCATGGTCTCGCGTCAGTGGCTCACCGTTCATTTGGTACGCGATCAGGACCTCGGGAGAGATGGCTTTCTCAAGGGGAATGCTGCGTGCAAACGAGATCGGCTGCGGAGGCTTTGGCTTCTCCTTCGGTACACCACAATCGCCACCTTCGAGCACAACTTCCACGCGTCCGGCTCCATGCCAGCGAGCTGAAGAAGGGTCGACAGTCGCACCCCGGTCCATTCAGCGGTGCCGACGGCTCCGAGCTCCCACTGTGCGCCGTTCTCCTGGGGAATGAGGAACACCCGGCTGTTTCCCGCACACTCCAGTGTTGCGGCTATGGTGTCACTCGGCATGGCTCGAAGTTCGTCGAGTGTGAAAGCAAGCGGATGCTGTACCGCACCGGCCACGCGAAGCTTGTACGAAGACTCACTTATATCCGGTGCCGGGAAGTGGCTGCGCACGTAGAAGAGATTGCCCGAACTGATGAAGTCGGTCAACTCGTCAAACGGGTACTCCAGGTTAAGTGGCTCGCGTTCACGGATGATCATGCCCCGCGATACCGAATGGATTCTTTCACCAGAGTTCGTACTCATGGAATATTGCCCGCGGGCTCTAGCGCGCCGCCTCGCGCATCATCGCCTTGATATCCTCTTCTACCGTGCGCGCCGCCGACAGCACGTTTTCATCTCCGATAAGCGAGAACAAACTTGTTGGCAATACGGTCGATAATTTCAGGGTCTCACCGGACCGATAGACCGAAACGCGGCAGGGCAGCAAGCTTGAGAAAGACCCGTTCTGTTGGAGTACCTGTTTCGCCTGTTGCGGATTGCAGATCTCATAGACACGACAGGTCATGTTGATGGGAAGGCCCTTCTGCTCCAGCGTTTGCTCCAGGTCGTGAACACCTAGAAGCCCGAAACGATGATTCTTAGCGGCCTCCCTTAGGCTGACGTCGATTTCGTCGACGGTTTTTGAACAATCTAACTCAAAAAGCATTCGGTATTACTCTCCATCAAAGAGACGCTCTGGCATACGCGGCAGAATCAATTCAAATGCACACTGCTCAATAAATCTTGTACGCCTGATTGAAGGCCGCGTGTGGTTTGACCGGATAAACGCGGCAACATCGAACGCATCCTGAGCGCTTAAGCTTCCAGGTTTATTCTGTGGCATGTTGTGCTGAACAAAAGCTGCCATTTTAGGGACTCCGTTGATGCCCGCTCCTTCGTTGTACACGCCCGGGCCCCAAAGGGGCGGCAGCATCGGTCCATTCCCGCCACCTTCTTTTTCGTGACACGCACTACATTGTTGCGAATAGATTTCGGCACCGTGCTCCACGTCTGATGTCAGTTCCGGAAGATGCACGAGACCACGGCCAGAAAACGGAACACCAGCCGGCTGTCCCAGTGAAAGCCACTGAATATAGCGATCAGAGCTGTCATCTCCGGGGAGTCATAGGGCAAGGGTTTACCGTTTTCACTTCGCACAAAGCACTCTTCCAGCCGTTCGGCGAATGTAATCACCCGGTTTGCACGCTGATTGAACATAGGGAACAGCCCTGGCAAGCCCACTATCGGAGCGGCCAGAGCGGCGGTGCCAGCACCCAGGTGACAATTGCTGCAGGACAGCTGATTGCCGACGTACGCGCTCGCGTATTTGGGTGTTTGAGTGAAGATGAGCCGGCCCAGCCTAATGCTGTCCCCCAAGGGCCCTTTTGGGATTGTGTCCTGGCTCGGAGGAGTCCAGCGTTCGCTAGTGTTGTCATCGTGTTGTGCAGCCCAGGTCTGATGCGGATGGGCCACGCAAAAGAAGAACAGAGCACTACAAAACAGCGTGGAGGCGACCGGAAGTCTAGTCTTCACTTTGCCTCTCCCGATATCGGACCGAAACAAAACTTTTCATAGCTCGCTTGTGCTTCCCCCGACCGGAGATATTCGACCCATGCTCTGGCGGCGTCTCGGTGGGGCGCGTCCCGGAGAACGCCAGCAGAATATGTGGCTGTTATGTTCTGAGCAGCAGGAATCTGTACACCGGAGATTGGATTGCCTATGCTCTCCTGGAAGCGAACCTCAGATGCCCACGTCACTCCAGCATCCGATTCGCCACTCAAGATGCGCATGGGAGTTTCGCGGTGGTGGATGTGCGTCAGATAGGTTGTCCCGGATCGGACCTTCTGTTCATACACTTTGCGATAGAGATCGTCACCGCCTGCTTTCTTAAGCGAACCCGCGATCTGGCGCGCTACGCCTTCCCACTCCGGATTGGGCATCGAGAGCCTGACGGTGTCAGCTCCCAAGTCGCGCAGTGACCGGATGTGACTGCGCGCGCCCGAGGGCACCATAATTTCCAACGTATTGGTTGCGTAATGCACGCTGCCTTCCACCGCCTTATCCAGCGCCATCTGGTCTACCACTCTGGCCCCGGCCTCGTAGACATCCGGCTGCACCCGTAGCGTGAGGTTCCCGAGGGTCAGCGTATCGTCGTTCGCCATCTGCTTCCGCAGTATCCCCGGAGGCAGCGTCTCGTAGAAGATATGGCCTCTGAGTTCCGGATGTAGCTTCTCGAACCCGGCGATCAGTTCAGGCAGCACAAAGAATTGGTTCCCGCCGACAAACAACACGAGTTGCGCGCCTGACGGTTGCCATGTAGGTCGGGGATGTTATCGATGGCTGCAACCTGGAAAACGTATCCCTTATTAGTTGCCGGGTCGTTCGCTCCTCTGCTCCAAGGCGGGGTGGTTTGTGAATAGAGCAGCGTTGCCGCAAAGCCGGTGATCAGCAGTTTCCACATGGCGTCAAGACGGTGATGTAGGAGTAGTGGCCCTCTGTTTGAAGCAGAGCGACGGCCGCGACCATAGACGCAACGATCAGAACGCCGGGCACCGTATGCGCCTGCAGATCACGAACAACCTGCTCAGGAGATTCGTCCAAATTGAGTCGCTTCACTAAGACCCGGGCCTGCTCCTCCGTAGCCGTGTGGCAGCTGAGAAACCGGACGCCTCGTGATTGCAGCCCTTGAACACTCTTATCCTGGTACGCTGAACCATCGTCGTTCGGGTCGTTTGAGCGTACTGAAGTTTGCTGCCGGCCACGCTCGGAGAGAAGACGTTCCGGACCGCGGGGGCTCCCGTTTTGGGATCTTCCACCTTCAGCCATTCGCCCACTCTGTATTTCTGCCAAACGTAATCGTCATAGTTCACTAAATTCGACGGACCGTGTAAGGCGGCAACGACCTGGATGGCGTCGGCTGGAATTCCGAATCCGAAGTGCAGTCCGTTTAGGGAATTCTTGATGTTGTTCAGGAATCGGCCGTCACCGATCGCGACGATGTCGTACACCTGTTTTATGCGCGCGGGCTTCTTCAAAAGCGCATTGAAAGCTGACGGGTTCCAGTCGGTACGTCCGTACACGAGTTGAGCCTCAGCCCTCGAGTCGATCGCGGCAGCACTTGCGATCCCGAACAGGGATTTCCTCCAAAGGCGTCTTCGCGATAGGTTGCTGTTTGCGGTACTCAATTGGACCTTTCCTGATGTTTGACTCTCTGACTTTATTTCCGGGATGCTGCGGCGGCGCTCCCGCTTTCGCGAACTGTCGGAAGGCTCTGGTTATTCCAGGCGGTCATTCCTCCAACAACATTTGTGACGCGCGCGAATCCTTGGCGCTTCAACACGCTGCTCGCAGACTTGATCGATACCCGCTTCCGCACACGAGATGCACGTCGGATTCGCGGGGGATCTCGTTGTAGCGCGTGGGCAGCTCGCCGCCCGGAATGTGGTGGGCAGTTTCCATATGCCCTTCGGTCCACTCTTTCGGGCTTCTCACATCGACTACTTCCACGTGAGGTCTTGAACGGAGTCTGCCGTCCAGTTCTCGCACCGATATCTGCGGAACGTGAGCCTGTTCAAAGCCGCCCTCGATCCAAGCCGCCATGCCACCGCGCAAAAATCCCCGGACCTGATCGAAGCCTACGCGAAATAGAGCCCGGCGAGACTCATCCATATCTGTTTCGGCATCTCCCACCAGGAGAATGGGTCGATCATACGGGACAAGCCAGGCTGCCCACATGGACAGGTTCGGGCCCGCTCCCACATTGAATGACCTGGGAATGTGAGCCCCACCAAGGGCTTCCGGGCGGCGCAAATCGATCACAACGGCATCGGTCTGCTCCAGTTGGTTCCGAAACTGGGCCGGGTCGAGGGGTTGATCTCCCGGAACGGAAGGAAAAACCACGGGTCCACATGAGTTGACCTGCTTCATGCGTCGATAGTAGTCGGGAAACTCAGGAACGCCGCCGAGAACACTGTCGATGAAACGATCTTCCGCGTAATCAGAAAGGAAAACGTTGCAGAACCGCTCGTATCCCAGGGTGGACTGTGGCCGCTGAGACATTCCGGAGCCGCACAGAGACCCGGCCCCGTGTGCGGGATGAATCTCCACTCCATCCGGCAGATTCGCGATCTTATCGTGCAAACTCCGGTAAAGCGACCGTGCAAGGCTCTGTTTCGCTGCTTCGCCAAGCAGGTCTGGACGACCAACGAACCAACGAAGATGAAATCACCACTGAATAGCGCCAGCGGCTGACCGCATCTGCTCTGTTCGAAAACAAGAAAGCTCAGGTGCTCGGGCGTGTGGCCCGGCGTGTGGATCGCCACGATCCGCAAGTCGCCGATGACAAGCTCATCGCCATCTCTGAATGCGTCATGGTCGAAATTATAGCGGTAGTCTTGCTCTTGATCATGCCCACTGAGCCAAAGCTGTGCGCCAGTGGCCTGCGATAGCGCCGTTGCTCCCGATACATAATCCGCATGTATATGGGTCTCAAGAACATGCGTGATTGTTGGGTTTTCCTCAAACGCGTATCGGATATACGTGTCGATGTCCCGTTTGGGGTCGATCGCAACGGCTTGTCCCTCTGAGGCTAAAAGGTACGAGTAGTGCGCCAACCCGCGAACTTCGAACCTCCCGAGGATCATGCTCTCCCCTTACCTTTCCAAGCAGTCGCGTATTTCCGAGGCTGGCTAAGTTCCGCAAGTGTTGTCCGCGCGTCCTCGCTAGCGCTGTGGCACACCAGCGCACAAAGCTGAAGGACAATAGGGTCTGCAATGAAATAGTAAATGCTGTTGCGGTCCCGCCTGCGGCCTACCAGGCCGCCGTCATACAACAAGCCCAGGTGCTTGGAGACATTTGATTGATTCGCCTCAAGCGCTTGAACGATGTCGTTGACTGTAGTTTCCCCAGGCTCAAGAAGCTGCAAGATCCGCAACCGGAGTGGTTCACCCAGGAGCTTGAACCGTCGCGCGACAAGTTCCAACATCTTTTCGCTTAACGGAAGCTTGGCAGCGGGCATATTGCCAATATTGCCATATTGTCATACAGTGTGGCAAGAGGTCCGAAATGAGCAGTCGTTTACCACGGGCAGACCCGGCCCTCCCACATGAGGTGCACTCAAGCGAACGCCCGGCGAATCGACGTCGCTGGGTGCGGCCGGTCCTGCTTGCTACGGCTGTGATCCTGATCATTAGCAGCTACTCCAACCATTGGCTATCGGTGTCCGGAGCACGGACGGATGCTGCTCATCGACAACGCATTCCAGACTTTGACTTTTCAGAGTGGGGCGGTGGACACTGGCGATTGAACGACCATCGAGGGCAGGTGGTACTTATTAATTTCTCGGCAACATGGTGTCCACCGTGTCGCGAGGAAACTCCGGGACTCGTCCATTTGGCCCAGGAGATGCCTTCGAAGGACGTCACGATCGTCGGCATATCGATGGACGATGACAGCGCCCCGATCGCCGGATTTGTGAAGGCCTACCGAATCCCTTATCGAATTCTGTTGCCTCAGCCGAACTCGCCGCTGCTCGGATCCGTTGAGTCCCTGCCCACGAGTCTGTTGATCGATCGCAATGGTCGAGTAGCGCGCAGCTATGTGGGCGCCGTGTCCGAGTCAACATTTGCCCGAGCCATCCAAGAACTCCTGGAAGAACCAGGAGCCTCGTCACCATCGAATACTTAGGAACACTCCAATGCGCGAACCGATTCTATTGATCCTTTTCATTTTGGGCTACTTCGCGGTTATGAAGTGGGTGCTGCCCCGGTTCGGGGTACCCACTTGAATGGCCAACTCATGTGACGTCGGGTCTCGACGTTCAAAGCAATCCGACACCGCTGACGGACGAAAGACGCGCGACTCTAGTCTTCCCAAGAAGACGGACTGACGCGATCCACAAGCTGCGATGATTCTACAGTCTATTGCTCTTGCAATTTTGGGTCTGGTTGCAGGCGTTGCTAGCGGCGTCGTGGGGATCGGCGGCGGCATCATCCTCGTGCCCGCGCTGGCGTTTTTGTTTGGCTTGTCGCAACACCAGGCGCAAGGCACCACTCTCGCCTTGCCAGTCCCGCCAATCGGAATCCTTGCTGCGTGGGCTTACTGGAGACAGGGCTTTGTCGATGTACGCATCGCCGGGCTCATCTGCGCCGGTTTTATCCTCGGTAGCCTGCTAGGCGCAAAGCTTTCTATCGGACTATCCGATCAAACGTTTCAGCGTGTGATCGGAATCACACTCCTTCTGATCTCCATCAAGATGATTTTTGCGAAAGGAACGTGGTGAGCGCGCTTTGAAGCATCTGACGCTGGTACAGCAGAATGACATTCACGGCCAAACCGAGCTTCACTGGGAACACTTTTGGGTGAACGGCCGCGCCAGCTATCGCAAGCTAGGCGGTTTCTCGCGTGTCGCCACCTTGCTTTCTGAATTTCGTCAGCAAACGAGGGATGCCTTGCTGTTTCTGGATAGCGGGGACGAGATACACGGGACCGGTCCCGCCCAATCGACAAAGGGTTCAGCAATCACACCCTTGCTTCGCTCGTTGGGCGTGGATGCGATGACACCGGGCAACTGGGAATTTGGATTTGGCCCTGACGTCCTCTGGAACGTGTTGAAGAATGCGGCTTCCCGATGCTCGCTTGCAACGTCGAGAATGCCGCGGATGGCAGCTCGCCGCTTCCCGCTTCCCGCGTCTTCGACTGCGGCGGCGTCCGAGTCGGCGTGATCGGCCTGACATCGCCCATTGTTACAGAAAAGATGCCTCGAGCTTTCGGTTTGGGTTTGCGGTTTTCAGATGCTCTCGACAAGCTACCGGAGCAGGTAACGGACCTGAGGGAGAAGGAAACAGTCGACATCGTTGTCCTGCTATCCCACATGGGCCTCGCCCAAGATTTGCAGCTTGCATCCGAGGTCCAGGGGATCGACGTAGTACTCAGCGGACATACGCACGACCGCTTGCACAACCCGATCGTAGTTGGGAAGACGATCCTTATTCAGTCGGGGTTCAGCGGTTCTTTCCTCGGGCGGCTCGATCTAGAGATTGAAGGGAAAACCATCACTGGATACCAGCACAAACTGATAGCAGTGGAAGAGACCGTCGCTCCCGATAAGGCCATGTCCGACCTCGTTGCGCAACAGCTTCGCCCACATCGGGAACGACTTGCGGAAATCGTTGGCGAGACGGTAACGCCCTTGCACCGAATGAGTTTGCTCGAAACATCAATGGACAACCTGATTACGGATGCATATCTCAACCTGACTGGTGCGGAAGTCGCATTTTCACATGGCTGGCGATACGGTGCACCTGTGCTATCCGGACCAGTGTCGACGTCCGACTTGTGGCAGATCATCCCGACCAACCCCGAGGTCTTCACGGCGGAATTGAGCGGGGAACACATCCGCCACATTCCGGAGCAGAGTTTCGAGAATGTTTATGCCATGCCCCCGCTCCGGCAAAAGGGAGGGTACCCAATCCGGGTTTCTGGTCTTTCTGCCGTGGTTCGCCAGAACAATCCACATGGCGCGCGCGTCCAGGAGTTGTATATCGCTGGCGAAGCGTATCGGCCGACTAAGCGTTATCGGATAGCTGGGGCAGGTGAGCAGGATTTACGAAATGCAGAAAGCAAGGAGCTCACGGGCGTTCATGCCATCGACGCTATTCGACGTTATTTTGCCAAGGGCCCGATCAACTGCGATGTTACAGGGTCCAAGCTTACTGCAGTCTGACGGAGTGCGACGCCGCTTATCAGACTTGCATGTGCTAATTCCGAGTGCCGATCCGAAGGTTTGACGTAACGCGCGGCCCGATCGAAACCGGCCTGCGATTCCGTTAAGAAAGCAGCTCGGAAAACCTGCGAAAGCGCGAAAGCGGCCATCTGTTGCGCTCGGAACGGGCCACTATTTTGGCGGCGAGCGGAATCGCGCCGGAGTCGACCGGTTTCGGTGCGAACCTAGGGAAATAAGCATGTCAGATACTCGAAGCACATTGTGGGCTGTTCATCGTCCGTAATCGACCAACAACGTGAGCGCCGCCGTTGCTGCGAATGCGCCGAAGTCCCGGTCTCGCGTTAGAAGCGGAATCGCGGCATCCAGGCAACTTTGGGCAATCAGAGCGTCGCCCAGCCGAGCTTTGCGGCGCTTTGCAAGCACTTTGGCCCGAAGTCCACCGGCCCGATGCCAAAATCCAGGCTGGACGTCAATGAGTGGTAGTTCGGAAAGTGTCTTGGCTATCTGAGAAGAGATGCCTGGATCGCTTAGCAACTCCGTCAGAACGGGAGGAGCCATGAGAACTTGCCGGTTCTTAAGAGCTTGGTCGAGCAGTTCGACGTCTTCGCCAGCTTCACCTTGGAAGAACGCAATCCAGGTACTCGTGTCGGCTGCGATCATCGGTCGACTTTTAGGTCGGCTGCAGTACGATCGAACCGAACCTTGCCGCGAAGTCCTCGTAACTTCGCATACGTCTGTGACGCGGCGACTAGTTGCAAACCCGTCCGAACGGTTTGCGTAATGCCAGCGCCGCTTGCTCGTTGAGCCCTGTCGAGTAGCTCAGGTGGAATTTCAACGGTGATCTTACGCGCTCGCTCCATGACCTCTTCATGATACCGTAGTCGGCACCAGCATCAAGTATGGTGACGCCCGAGCTTCGATGCGCTTCGCCGCTTATTTGCGAAATAGTTCTGGACGATCACTTCCATCGAAGGATGGCGGGCGGCCAACGATAATCCGAAGACCTCTGACTCAGGGATTTGCTCAAAGCCAAGTAGTGACCAGTACGTGCGTACCTTGGCTTGGGCAGCCGTCCATCCCGGAATGCTTTGTTCACGCCTGCGCGGAGTATCCTCCTCGCCGAGTCGAAGCGGCGGAGCATCTTTCAGCAGCTCATTCGCGAGGATGGACGCGGAGCGCAAATCAACGCTGACATCTGGCGCGTACAAAGTGAGGTGGTTGAATTTGCCGCAGGTCTGACGGCGGCCCTACTCTTCCTCTCCCGATGCGAGATATCCGCGATGTTCCGCTTATCATCGCTGCGATGCGCCGCCGCGGCTATTCCGAAGAACGCATCCGAAGATCATGGGAGGAAATCTCCTTCGCGTATTCCAGCAAATTGCAGATAGATAGCGAATTCATGCACGCACATGGACGTCGCTGCGGTCAGGCCGCTGATGACATCGCGCACATGCACGCGTCATGCGAGTTGTAGCCGCGTACTGAAAGTGGCGCACTTGCCATGTATTCGCGAGCACTCGATGTTAGCGGACTGCTGGCCGAGACAGGAAGCGGAGGATGATTCTGGTAGCGCCGCCGGTGCGAAATACTTCTGCGGCGGAAGGTGATCGCCCGGATCGGAACGGCATTCGATTTCAGGATATGCAAAGGAGAGATATGAATCGTCGTTGTTTCATAGGAAATGCAGCAGCGCTGTGGGGTTCACTGTGGCTCGGACGGCATGCGGCCGGTGGAGGATTGGCTCCGCCGCCGCAATTCAAAGCGGGGGCGATCAGCGATGGATTTTCGCAGGATTTCGGACAAGCGCTGTACGTAATGAAGAGCTATGGACTGCGCTGGGTGGAGATCCGGCGCGTTTTCGGGGTATACAACACGGATGCGAGTCCCGCTGAGATCCGCCAGATCAAAGAGCTTGTCGATCGCTACGGATTCCGGGTGTCGGTGATCGATTCGGCTCTCTACAAATGTACGTTGCCAGGAACGACGCCGAGCACGAATGAGAAGGACGCGTATCCCTATGCGGAGCAGATGGACCTTTTAAAGCGTGCCTGCGACCGCGCAAACGAACTGGGGGCAGACAAGATTCGCATTTTTACGTTCTGGCGGGTGCCTCATGGGGCGGCAGTTTTGCAACGGATCGCAGCGGAAGTGCAGAAGGCGGTGGATGTCGCGAAGAGCCACGGCATGCGTCTGGTGATCGAGAACGAAGAGTCGTGCAACGTAGGGACGGGCGCTGAGCTGAGCCGCATGCTGGCGACAGTTCCTGCTTCCAATTTGGGCGCAAACTGGGACGTGGGGAACGGATACATGCAGGGCGAGGTGTCTTATCCTGACGGCTATGACAAGCTCGACAAGACACGCATCTGGCATATGCACCTGAAGAGCATGAACTGTCAAACGGGGTTGAAAGGATGCACGGAGACGATCGCGGGCCAAGGTCTGGTCCACCTGGTCGGGCAATTTAAGGCTCTACTGCGCGACGGCTATCACGAGACCATGTCGGTGGAGTGCGAATTCTCGTTGCCGGGCCTTTCTCAGCAGGAAACCGCAAAGCGTTCGCTCGAGGGTGTGATTCGGGCGATGCAGAAAGCCGTGGGCGAGAACTCTTGAACCGCAGATCGTTCCACCTCCTGGCGTTTTCAGCGCTGCTGGGCCAGAGTTCGAGGGGTCAGGCCGGATCCGAGGTTTACGAGCACTGGAAGCTGGGAGTGATCACGGACCAGGTTGATTTCGACCTGAGCCGTGTACTGGGCACGTTTTATCGCAGATATCCGCTGCGTTGGGCGGAGATGCGTTACTTGCGATTGGGCGGAGAAAATCGGTATGTGTATGCGGACGCGACGCCGCCGGAATTCAAGCAGGTGCGGCGGGAACTCGACGATGCGGGCGTGCGGGTATCGGTGCTCGATTCCGCCATCTATAAGATGACGCTTCCCGGGACGGATCCGGTAGGCGAAAGGCCGGCTTATGTAGATCCGGCGCACGAACGACTTGATAGGCAACTAGAGGATCTCAAACGAGCCGCTGACGCGGCGCACGCGGTTGGCACCAATCGGATCAGGCTGTTCACGTTCCAACGCGTTGCCAATCCAGACGCGATATTCGATCGCATCTTGGAACAGTTTCAGCGGGCCGTCACGATTGCCAAGCAGCACGATGTTGTGTTGCTGGTTGAGAATGAATACGACACCAATACGGCCACGGGCAGGGAGATCGCGAGCCTCTTCAAAGCGATTCCGGACAGTCACCTGATGCATAACTGGGATCCCTGCAACAGCTATGAAAGCGGGGAGGTGCCCTTCCCGACAGTCTGGAATGAGATTGACCATAGCCGCATCAGTCACATTCACCTGAAAGACGCGAAGGGCAAAGAATGGAAGCCGATCGGGTCAGGCGAGATCGATTTCGCCGGTCAGTTCCGAGCGCTCACGCGCATCGGTTATTCGGGAACGCTGTCGCTAGAGACACGCTACCGAGATGCACAGCAGGATGCATATCGATCCAGCGTGGAGTCGATGGACGGGCTGTCTCGTTTGCTCCGGCGATTCTGACATCACGTACGCACTCGGCGCTTGACGCGCCGAACGTCACGAGATTACCGGGCGCGAGCTGCTGTCAACCCAGCTCCCCACACGGGATTCGTGACGCCGATCCTCTCGAAATTCGAAACGATTGCTTTGCCTCGAGGAATCGCGTTCTTCACAGCTGGCCAAGATAGGGACGCGTCGTGGCTGGCCCGCCGAAATCGACTGGCGCATCAGAATTTCGCTGATTCGCACTTGAGAAGACGGCAGAAGAGATTTACAAGCTTTACCAGGAAGCGCTCCCCTTCATCAACAGTGTGCGCAACGAATTGAGGGCGTGTTCAAAAAAGCTCAGACCCGTGCCGGTGGTCACGGCCCTCGATGTGGACGTTCGCGTTTCGCGAGTTGACCGCTCCGAAGGTGTTGCTGCGGGCCGACCCGTTAGGTGGCCAGGAATCCTCGCCTGCTGCGGTTAGCGGCTCGCCGGCGGGATGATGTCGTTCATTCGCGCGTAGACCACGGCTTGTCCGTAATGGTCGAAGCCGTGCCACACTAGTTCGCTCGCAACTTGTCCGCGGGGCGCTTTATTTCCATACGCCAAAACCATTTCGGCGAAATTCTGATCGGTGAGCGACTTCATCGCCTTGTGACTATACGCGAACGCGTCTTTCAGATATTTGATGATTGCGTCCTTCCCTTTCAGCGAATCCGGCCCGTTCTCGCCCGTTCCGACCTCAGCCTGGGGCTTTTCGCCCAGCACCGCTTCCGAAATACTGTACATCACGGATGCGACGTGCGTCATCTGCTGCCCAAACGTCCGCACGCCTTTGAACGCGCCGTGTGTGGGAGCGAAGTCATATTTGTCGGCAGGCATCGCCTCAGCCAACGGAATCAGGTCCCGTTCGAGAATCGACAACTCACGGTCGTGGATCTGCCCAACGGTCGGAGTGGCTTCGGCCGCAAATATGAAGGCAGGAAAGCGCACACAATGCGCCCGTGCGTGCAAGCAAATTCATAGGTTCACCAGATTGGCTCCAGTTTGTCATAAATGGGCGGCGAGCGCCTGACGAAATGTGATTCCGGATTGTGCGAGGATCACGGGCCTTCCACAAACGGGTAGCGGAAGGATTGCCGACCACGCGGAAAGAACCTTCGGTCTTGTTCAACGGCGTGCTGGTCCAGAATCATTTTGAGTTGAAAGGCGAAACTCTATACATTGGCAAACCGGTTTACAAGAAGTACGACAGCGCGCCTCTCAAGCTGCAGGCGCACGGTGACCCAAGCGAGCCGGTCAGTTTCCGGAATATCTGGGTCAGGGAGCTCAATTAGCACTCGTCGCCTGAGTCTGCCCGAGAGCTTCAGCCTCCGGCGCCCACAAATGGCGCGCCTGAGCAATCGTGGTGCAAGCCCGATTAACCCTATTCGCAGTCGAAAGCGGCTGGCTCTGAAGCCGTCGGATTAGGACAGCGCGCGTCTTCACCGACGCACAGCCGTGCAGCACTGGTTGAGACAAATGGGCCTCCCATCGCCATCACAGAGACTATTAAGGTAAGGCGTATGTCTGTTGGCCCTCTATTCCGACTTTTGTTTTTTTTCATATTTGGAATACCGGCATCCAGCCAAATTGTTCCTCTCGTATTGCCCGCAGGCACGCCGCTGCAAGTAGAGATACAGAAGCGCATACGGATTAAGGGCGTAGGCCAGCAGATACAGGGGCGCGTGGTACAGCCCATTTTTGTGTTCAATAGAGAAGTCATACCTGCGGGGAGCGAGGTGATCGGGCATATAGCACGGCTCAACCCAATCAGCAGGCAGAAGCGATTCAAGGCAGTCCTGAATGGTGACTTCACTCCGCTGCACAGTCCGGAAGTCGAATTCGACGTGCTGAAGCTTCTAGATGGCAAAACGATCCGTGTCAAAACAGGTAGGGCATTGCAGTGGGGTGTGATCGCGCCTTTCGGGAAGAGGATGCAAGCGCGCAAGAAGAACTCGTTGACCAGCACGACGTTTGAGCGAACGCGAGTAGCATTATTGAACGTCCGCCAAGACATCATGACCGAGATCAACTCACAGCCCAAATGGGACCGTTTGCAGGAAGAGGCATACTCGCGTTTGCCATATCATCCGCAGTTTCTGCCTGCTAATACCCGGCTTTCCGCGCAGCTCAAAGAGCCACTAACGTTCGGTATAGAGACCCTTGGCGCGACGGAGATGGATCATACGGGGATGCCTCCGCCAGATACCGTAGTGACCGCTCGTCTACTCTCTACTGTCAGCTCCAAGTCAGACGCAGGGTCCGAGGTGTCGGCCATTGTGTCGGAGCCGCTCTATTCGGCAGACCGTCATCTGATTGTGCCCGAGGGCACTCGATTGATAGGCAGAGTCACACAGGCACAACCAGCACGCTGGTTCCGTCGTTCGGGAAAATTGCGGCTGAGGTTCCAGAAAATGGAACTGCCGGTGCATATTCCCATGAACAATCGCCACCTGAGTGTGGAGGCGACGGTCGCGCGCATGGATGTCATTCAACAAGTCAAAATTACTATTGACCACGAGGGTGGGATGAAATCGATTGAGCCCAGAACGCGTTTTATCGCACCGGCGGTCCAGATGTTCCTCGGTGTCCAAGTGCTCGATGAAACGAACAACAACGCTTCATCGCAAAGTGCAAACCGGGTTCTTCGAGCGATCGCCGGAGCGTCGGGGCTCGGGCTCGTGGGCAGTATTGCCGCGCAATTCTCTTCGCAGGCCGCAACGGGAATCGGACTGTACGGTGCAGCCTGGTCAGTATTCAACCACGTTGTGGCGCGAGGACATAATGTTCTGTTGGCGCAGGACACGCCGATGCAAATTCGCTTCGGAGCAGCGCGCGAGTAGTTCTCATAAGTATGCACAAGAAACACATCACACAGCTTGATCTCGCCGGAGAGCGATCAGGCGTTACGACGGAAAACAAACATAAGCCTGCTGCACATGGGAATGCTTCCACTGACCCGCTGAGATAGTACCAGATGGGAGGCCCGTCTGCGCAAGCGCTACGCGGCCTGCGCGGGATCGATCTGCTTTCCGCAGCAACGTTCGTTGCGACGACTGGCGATCTCAGCCGTTTTGAGTCGCCGCGGCTCCTGATGGGGTACTTGGGCTTGGTTCCGTCCGAGCACTCCAGCGGCGGCACCATCCGTCGCGGAGGGATCACCAAGAACGGCAACAGAGAAGCCAGACGGATGCTCATCGAAGCAGCCTGGAGCTACCGCTATCCAGCCCGTGTCGCGAAAGAAAAGGCGGAGATCCTCGTCCGCCTTCCTAAGAGCGTGCGCGACATCGCGTGGAAGGCACAGACCAGACTCTGTGCTCGTTATCGCACCATGATTGCGAAAGGCAAGAAATCCACCGTTGTTGTAGCCGCGCTCGCACGCGAACTCGCCGGCTTCGTATGGGCCATCGGCCAGGAGATGAAGCCAAACATGCCCGCATAGAGATAACTTGTTCTCCCTATCCGATGGGAAACCGGGCAACCGGTCATGGTGATCCTCGCAAGCTCCTTGGGCCGGAGTACTTTCCGACGCCCGCGCCAAGTCCGAGGCAAACCTGCGACGACACACGTTCGTGCGGTAACCAACCCGCGTATGGAAGTTTGAGCGACTGTCGCTAATTGTTGCCCGGTTCCCAACCTGGATAGGAATTCTACGCCGAAAAACCCTGCCTTGAATGCAGGGCGGAAATCCCTTGCGCCTGACCCTTGACAAAAGACATGGAAGGAGCTTCGCTCCTCGCGCGCGCAAGCCGTTTCCCCAGGCTTCGCTGCGCTGCAGCCCTTCACTTCGCTTCGCCCTTGCGTGTAAAAGGGTGGGAGATCCCCCTCAGCTTGCCCTTGCTACCCACACCCGTCGCCCGGGTGGCAGATGGGATGAGGAGGCCCGTTGTGACTCGAAGCTAATATCTCGGTGTCAGCTTTGAATCACTCAGCTTGGAGGACGACATGAAAAATCAGCAGCAACCGAGTCTTCGCACGATCTGCGTTGCGCCGGGGCAAGCCACCATCGGCCTTGACCTCGGCGACAAATTGACTCACTTCTGCATTCTCGATGCAGAAGGATCGGTGAGTGCCGAAGGACGGTTTCGATCAACTCCAGACGCGCTCAAGGAGCAATTTGAAGGAGTGTCACGTTGGCGGATCGCTCTTGAGGTAGGAGCCCATTCACGTTGGGTAAGCGGTATTTTAGAAGACCTCGCACACGAGGTGATCGTCGCGAATGCGAGAAAAGTCCGACTCATCAAAGAAAGCGACAACAAGACGGACAAGATGGATGCCCGAACGTTGGCTCGCCTAGCGAGGGTTGATCCTTCATTGCTTTCACCGATTTCTCATCGTAGCCAGAAACTCTATCCAGATCTGGCTAAACTGCGGGCAAGAGACTTGCTGGTGCGTGCCAGGACAAAGCTGATAAACGCAGTCGGTGGGATCGTGAAGGCCACTGGAGCAAGGCTACCGAGCTGTTCAACCCCTGCCTTTGCGAAGAAGATGGTGGACGAGTTGCCCACGGAACTAAGGGAAAGTTTGAGTCCACTGATCGAAACCATCAGTCATCTAACCCAGCAGATCGCGACCTACGATAGGCAACTCGAAATTATCGCGAAGAATGAATATCCCGAAACAGCGAAACTTCGACAAGTGCCGGGTGTTGGTACGATCACGGCGCTGCAATTCGTGCTAACGATCGAGGACCCGGCACGATTCGCTAAATCACGCCAGGTTGGAAGTTTCCTCGGGCTTCAACCAAAACAGGGCCAATCGGGTAATCGAGCGCCCCAGCTCGGGATCTCAAAAGCCGGTGACAGTGGGTTGCGACGCATTTTGGTCCAGTGTGCACATTACATTCTCGGCTGCTTTGGAAAGGACTGCGATTTGCGGAGGTGGGGTCTCAGTCTGATGCAACGAGGAGGTAAGAACGCGAAGAAAAGAGCTATTGTCGCAGTAGCAAGAAAACTAGCCATCCTGCTTCACCGACTTTGGACAACCGACGTGCCCTACGATCCGTTCCACAAGCAAACATCCGTGGCATGATTGAAGCGACGGAAGCTTGCAGATGAAGCCGAGTTCGGGCGACTGCGGCTGCACCCCGGGCCTTCAAAGGCCGTCAGGCAGATAGCAGCGCCCAATCGATCACGAGAACCTCAACTTTGCACGTAAGCAATACGTTGCCTTACGAGAATGCGTATAGAAGCGAGGCGTTATCGGCAGTCTGCTGGTTCTGACCGCGCGCCATTTCCGACGGCGCCACTTTTCAAGGACGGCCTTGGCATAAAGTTGCTAAACAGGAAGAATGTCGCGCCGCACGCGGCGTTCGGTGCTTGGAAGATTGCTCAAAATCCCCGTTGATGGCAGACATAAATTAGACAGCGAATACCCGAAGGAGGCGAAAAGATGGATGTGGAAGCCGCGCTGAAAGTTCTATCACTTTGACAACCTCATTCGCAGTCGTCATGGATTTCCTCTAGCCAACGGCCACTTCCGCATACAGGCGGCTGTACCCGATTGCCTGGGACTTCATGTAGCACAAAGTCCTAACCGATACGCGCCATAGATTTACCTGATCAACGCCGTTTACGAGGCGAAAGCAAGGCCGCCAATTTGGCAGAGGAACTATCTTGCCATGAGACGGACTCAGCACCTCCGCAAAAGCTGGTTCCGTACCGCAGACTTGGTAGAGTTGGCTTGTCTAATCGACAACTTGCGGCGGTGCGTTGTGAAAGAAGTTTCGCCCTAACTCTCAAAACAACTATGCCGTGCGCGCATGGCTTCGTCGTTCACTCGATCGTTCGGCTCGATGGCCAGACGAAGCAGGATAAAGGCCGCCGCATAAGCGGCCTCTCTACTCTCAAGAGTGTTGGTATGCGGCTGACATCGGTTTTCTGCTTCGAATTTCTTTGCGGCCGCCGAAAGGAGACTGGAGCGCGGTTGATCGCTTGCGACAGGCAGCAACAGTTGCTCTCGCCATGATCCTGCGGTATGAATTGAAGTCCCGGGGAGAAATATGAAAAGTAGCCTCTTAACCATTCTGGCGGTGACGCTTCCAGTTCTCGCGCAGACCACCGTCAAAGACGCTCTGGTGAACCATTGGAAGACGTCGGGCGAATTCACGATCGCTGTAGCCAGCAGCATGCCCGCCGAGAGTTACAATTTCCGTCCCGATCCGGAGGAGATGACCTTCGGCCAGTTAATGAGGCACATCGCGGCGGTCAATCTCGAGGGGTGTGCCAATGCTAGCGGCATGACCCGGCCGACGCTCCCACCAAAAATCGCGGAGTTGGCCAAGGATAAGGGGGACGTAGACATCGAAAAGTCAACGGCCATCGAGTTTCTGAACGACTCCTTTGCCTTCTGTAATAAAGCGATCGCTTCAATGAGCCTGGAGCGCATGGATATGGTCGTCGGACCGCCGGCCAGCCATCTGACCGGTTTCGAATGGCTTTGGAGCGATTTTACGCACACGGCGCATCACCGTGGACAGGCGCAAATTTACCTGCGCGTGAAGGGCGTTAAGCCGACAGACTATGCCTTCTAGGATTTCGATGCCCGTTGGGCATCCAGGGCTTCCTGCAACGGGACTCTAGCACCTGGACTTTGGAAACTATGGCCGGTTGGTTCGCCAATACTACGTCCGAAACCAAGGCCTGTCCTTCAGTCTCTTAGCGGTTCGATTGAGGTCCCCAAGTCGAGTGCGCCGGCAGGCAACAACTACGCGGCACTTTTTGGCTGCTTTTAACGTGCAGTTAACATGGTGTCATTCTCCAAAGCGCTGAGTTATCATCGGACTATTTTGGCGAAGGACAGGCACAATCAACATGGATACGAGCGGACCCACACGACGTAACTTCATTCCGGGAGCGGCAGCAGCATTTACCCTTCTTCCGCGCTATGTCTTAGGAGGTCCTGGCTATACACCTCCGAGCGACAAGCTAAACATAGGTGCCATAGGCGTGGGCGGAATGGGCAAGAGCTACGTTGCTGGTTGTAAGAGCGAGAATATAGCGGCCATCGCGGACGTGGACGATGCTCTAGCAGCGCCAGTCCACGCGCGATATCCGAGCGCTGCATCCTATCGCGATTTTCGGGCGATGCTTGAGAAAGAACGTGGCATCGACGCCGTAATTATCGGAACGCCTGATCACAGTCACGCAATCATAGCAATGGCTGCAATTGAGCTAGGGAAGGGTGTTTACTGCGCAAAACCGATGACAAGGACGGTTCATGAAGCTCGCACGGTCACAAAAGCTGCTCGGCAGGCCAAGGTTGCCACACAGATGAGCGTGCAAAGCTGTGCGTCTGACGAAGCCTGCTCGACGGCAGAATGGATTCAAGCCGGAGCTGTGGGCGAGGTCCGGGAAGTACACGTATGGACGGACCGACCAGTCTGGCCGCAGGGCATCGCGAGACCCAAAGAGAACGCCGCGGTACCGGGCTCGCTCGATTGGGATCTATGGCTCGGGCCTGCCCCGGACCGTCCCTACCACCCGCTATACCATCCCTTTAACTTTCGCGGCTGGTACGATTTCGGCTCCGGCGCCCTCGGCGACATGGGTTGTCATACATTTCACGTGATAGTTCGTGCTCTCGATCTAGGTTCTCCAGTAAGCGTGAGCGCAGACCGGGCGTTTCAGCGGGTGTTTTCACCCGAGCACAAACCGGATCCTTTGTGGACCCGCTCGGTAGTGTCGAGTACACCGGAGACCTTTCCGGTCAGCTCGATTGTCACCTGGAATTTTGCAGCGCGGGGCACCCATCCTATAGTCAGAATGTTTTGGTATGAAGGTGGTTTGAAGCCTCCGCGGCCCGCGAGCATGGCACCGGACGAACAGCTTGGACCAGATGGGATCCTGTTCATCGGCGAGAAAGGGATTTTAGCGAGCGGCTTTACCGGCGGCCCGAGACTCTTGACGGAGTCCATCCGCAAAGACTTCGCGCCACCTCCGAAGAGTCTTCCGCGCACAATCGGACATTACCGGGAATGGATTGAGGCTTGTAAAGGCGGAAATCCGGCCAGTTGCAACTTTGATTTTGGCTCGCAGCTGACCGAGATCTGCCAACTGGGCGTCTCAGCGCAGCGTTCGGGAAAATACCTGGCGTATGACGCTGCGGAGATGCGGTTTACTAACGACGTCGACGCTAACCAGTACCTGCATGAGCAATATCGCCCTGGCTGGTCCCTATAGCGAGATCAGCCACGAGGCCGCGCGGGTGCGGAATTCTTCAGAAGGTCAGCCGTAGAGCGAACTGCATATTACGCATTGGCTCTGCAATGTCAAAAATCTTTCCCGCTGCTGATCCTCCATCGACCGCGTTCACGAGCGATTGCGTTGCCAGATTCTGGCGGTTGAAGATGTTGAAATTTTCCCATCGAAACTGCAGATTGGTGCCGCGTTCGCTAAGCTTGAAGTTCTTAAAGAACGACCAGTTGGCTACAAACGCGCCGGGACCGCGCAGCGAATTGCGTGAAGCGTCTCCAAATTGGAATGCGGCCGGTACGGCGTAAGCGGCGGGATTAAACCATCCGTTTGCACTTTGATTCGAGACTCCGGGGTCACCCACGATGTCGGGCCGTAAGCTCATGTCGGAATTCAGAGACGCGTTGTTAGACAACACAGGTGAAAACGGATAACCGCTTAGCAAGGTAGTAATCCCTGTCCACTGCCATCCTTCGATCAAGAAACGCGCGAATCCGTGCACATTGCCGGCAAACTTCTGGCCTGGACCGAACGGCAAGATCACTTCGTGGCTGAGGTTGAAGACAACGGCGCGGTCAAAATCGGCCGGCCCTTTGTCGAGCGCGTAGTTATAACTGTCCGTCGCAACTCCAAATTCACCGAAATCCATAGCACGCGACCAAGTCAAATTGGCGATCACGGAGTAATTCTTTGAGAACCGCCTAGTGCCTTTAACCTGCAGGGCGTTATAGCTGCTTGATGCGCAATCGCAGCTATCATTAATACCCTGCGTCAGGCCATACGCATTGAAAAGCGGCCGCCGGGGATTGAGATCACCCGGACCCGGAACCGCTGCATTCAAGTTGAAGCCATAGTTCAGATGTCTGCCCACGTTGCCGACGAAAGCCAGCTCGACCGCTATATTTTCCGATAGCTGCTGCGCTAAGGAAAAGTTCCAGGCATCAACATAGGGATACTTTATGTTGGCTGGCACGTACGCCGCTCCAATACCGTTCGGCAGGGGCAGTAAGCCGCTAGTTGGAATTGTAGGAAATACCGGCAGGGGCGGTCCGACAGAAAGCGGAAAAGTCGATTGATACTGCGACGCCGGATTAATCACCTGAGAAATCAAGGTGGGATAGCCCAAAGTCAGGTTATTGAATGTGTAGCCGAATATTCCCTGGAAATAGCTGCGGCCCCATCCCGCCCGGATCACGGTACGCGGCGTCACGCTGTATGCAGCGGAGAAGCGCGGCGAGAAATTGTGCCATTGCGTCTGTAGATCACCAGATTGCGATACATTGCCGACGCCGGGCACATGAATGAGATTTGTGGTTACTTCATAGCGGCCGCCCTCCCCGGCGTGCTGCGACGCATTTGGAAACCAGGTGTCCCACCGCAGTCCGTAATTGAATGTTAGTTTCGTCGTCGCACGCCATGTGTCCTGCACGAAGTAGAACATGCGCCACTGGAAGTCGTGAGGATCAATTGCGTTCTCGGCAAAGCGTTGAAACTGGCTTGGAAGTCCCAAAAGGAAACTCGCGGGGGCGAGACCCGATCCAGAAACATCTGCGCTGGCAGTAAGGGAGTCGTTGAAATTGAAGGCCCCGGAGCGATGTGTGTCGCTCGGTAGCCGGATATTGTTAGCGTATCGGACGTCCGTGCCCCATTTAAAGGTGTGGTTCGCGTGGACCTTGGTCCAGTTATTGACCGCCTGAAACACGTTTTCGGTTTCGATAAGTGGACAGTTACACTGATCGTTTCCTAATCCGAAGCCTTCTAAGAATCCGCCGCGGGACGTACTCCCGATTTGCAACTGAGGCAAGCCGGAAGTGTCAATTCGATCTGGCAGGTTCAGCCCTGGGAGCCCGGCCTTTTCTGCTGCATTTTGCCCATAGTCTAACGGCAGCACCTTGACCCGGTAGCGAGTAAACGTGAACCTCACGTCGGTAAGCAAGCTGGGAGCGAGCGTGTAGTTCAATCCCCCTACCAGATTTTGATTGCGGACGTCGGATGTGCCCGCGAAATTCAGCCCGTTAAGAGCTGGCCCTCCAGCGATTCCAAAGGCAGCGGGCGAGTTCTTGTTGAAGTTTGCCAGGCTATAGCGGCCAAAGTAGTGCAAATTGTCGGTCGCATAGTGATCGATACGGACGTCGTACTGATCGCTATCAAATGCCTCGGATCCGCTGACAACATAGTTAGGATCATTCGGTGACGCAGGGCTGAGATTCTGTGCCGGTAGTAAAGCGAGCAAAGCGGTTGCCTGAGGAGTAATCCTCGAGACCGGGATGATATTTAGCCCGGTGGGGTTGGAGGCCGTCCTCCGAGACGGATCAGCAAACTGGACGCGCCCGGAGCCGTCCGGATTCCCAGTTAAGGGATCAAAGATCGGTATGCTGAAATCGCTAAAGTCGCCCTGCCGTTCAGCTGCCGTCGGTACACGGGTCAACACGGAAGCGCCGGTACGGCGACGGGTTCCCTGATAGTCGCCGAAGAAGAATAATTTGCTTTTCAAAATTGGGCCGCCAACCGAACCTCCGAACTGGTTCCACCGCAAGGGAGGAACGCCGCGGCTCTTGGGAGCGGGCGTGCCAGGATCGTGCAGTCCCTGGGTGAACGGATCGCGCGCTTGGAAGATGTTGTTTTGCAGAAACTCGAACACGGAGCCGTGCAGTTCGTTGGTTCCGGACTTGGTCTCCACCTGGATGACGGAGCCGCCGGCTTGAGCAAACTCAGCGTCGTAATTGGCTGAGGTGAGCTTGAACTCTTGCACCGAGTCGATGGCGGGATTAATCATAATGATCCCCAAAACCGGGTCGTTGTTGTCGGCTCCGTCGATCATGAAATTGTTCATCCCGAACAATTGGCCATTGGTGTCAATTTGAATGCCTCCTTGCGGGTTCTCGCTGGAAGCGTGTTGCCAGGTCATCTTGGTGGTTCCCGGCATCATCAGTTCGAGTTGCGTGAAGTTCCGATTGGCGACCGGAAGCTCGCTGACTTCACGGCTCTGCAAGGTATCACTCACTTCAGCACGATCGCTCTGGATCAGCGGTGGCGTTTCTGAGACAGTGATCTCTTGGTTGACATCGCCGACTTGCAGTTTGACATCAACACGCGTGTTGGCGTCAACGCTCACAGGAACATTTTCCTGGAGGTAACTCTTGAACCCTTTCGCCTCGACTGAGACTTTGTACATCCCTACCGTCAAGTAGGTTTTAATGTAATTACCGGATTCGTTCGTCAACGCACTGAACGTGACACCTTTGCTTACGTCCGTCATCGTAACCTTCGCACCCACTACGAGTGCCCCGGTCGAATCGACCACTGTTCCGAAAATCCCGCCAAATGTCGCTTGGGCGACAAGGCAACTAGGACAAAGAAGAGCTGTCACGGCAAAAAGGAACTGAGCCCGCCGTGTTAATGACATAGGCCTCCCGCTTACCAAGGTTGTGTGGAGCAATTCTACTGATGAGTGCGGGCTTCTGTCAATGGGCGCATTGACATTGGGCGTGAGCCCCCGCTGGGTCCGGATCCACGCGGCGCCCCGCGAGCAGTCCCGAGGTTGAGTCACGCCCGAAGCGAAGTTTTCGGACACCTCCTGGATGACCCCAACCCCGGCCATTATGGACGATGTCGCCGACGAACCTGAAGGTATGGGTAAATACTACAGTTGATGAGACCCGCCAGCCATCGCGAAGATGGGCGCCAAAGGATTCGAATGCTCCCGCCGATACCTATTTGTAGGCGATGGCCGCGCTAGATGCGCCCGCGAGATGAATAACGTCAAAGCGCTTGAAGCCTGCTTCGCGGCACCATTCACGGAAATCCGCCGCCGAATACGAATGCATCACCGAACTCAATAAGCATGTTCAAAGACATCAACAGACCAAAAGTATTCTCTCGGCGGGCATCGTCAATACGCGCTTCGATAGCGACCAGCACGCCCTTTTGGAGGCAGAGCGTCGTAGGCGGCGCGAATGAGGTGCCTTTTCTTCTCCAGGTTCCAGTCGTGGAGAATCATGCCGATCGTAATAATGTCGGCTTTGGGGAGCGAGTCCTTGAAAAAATCACCGCTGGCCGTCCTAAAACGATCGGTCAGCCCCGCAGCTGATCTGATTCGACTACCTGATCACGTTCTTGCGGACCGCAGCTATGAAGCAATGCACATGATCCGCAAGCATCGCGCTCGGACGGACGATGCCGCTGCGCATCGGAGTTACGGATTGGAATCTTAACTTGAGCGCCAAGCCCGAATCCGTGAAGAAGGCCGCTGAGCTTGGAAAGACGTAAGGCGGCTCGCGCCGCCTAAACCGAAACCGAAAAGCGAACAGATCACGTGTTAATAAAAGCGGACATCTTGACGTGTTAACGACATGGGCGACATCTACCGCCGTTCGCCGATGTGAATGAGCAACACGGAACTGTCGCTATCACTCATCGCTGTGCGCGATCTCAAGCCGAAGAGCATTCTCGAGCGTAGGCAGGACGCGTCCATGCTGATAGCTCGATAGCGCCGCATGACTGCGGTGCCGGAGCATCAGGGCCACTGCGCGTTGCGAGAATCCCATCCGCCTTCGAAAGTGGGCTAACCGATTTTGTTTTGGATGTTTGTGTTTGTTCATTCGACCTTTTGTTTAGTAAGGTCACGATAGCAACTGGACGGGATTCGTAAAGTAGGGAAAAAGTGTGGATTACGAAGCGATTTCGTCATCCGGTGTGACCAGCCTGTGCAAAAGCTCGCGGTTGCGATTTCTTTTCAGAGTGCGATAGAAACTTTTGGTACGCTTCCGTAACCGGATCCGACGCAGCCGTGTAACGCCTTGTCGAACACGTTGAGAAAGTTCCTCCAGCAAAACGAGCCGGAGGAGTTCGACGGTCAAACCCACGATGAAATCCAAGAGCGTCATAGAACGCATCATGGCGCTGTTCACGGTGACGGAAAAGGCGGGAACTAGCAGCGAACAAACAACATTGGTGGGAACGGCAGGTCACCGAACAATGGAAGTAAGATGTCAGGCTATTGGCAAGAAGGAGCTTCGCAAAGAGAATTCTCGGGCCAGTGCTTTTTTTTCGCGTGATCGGACTGGCCAGTCCACGATCTATAGACCATCGCAGTGTAGTCGGACGCATGCGCGTTTTTTCAGTACTGACGCTATCAGACTTTATCGACGCGACGTTTGCCTGATCAAATCACGCCATCTCGAAATCCCTTGAACCCCTCACGCGCTCCGTGGGTTCGACGATCACCGAATGCTTGCAGCAAAGCGTACCACGCTCGAAGGCGTGCAGAACCTCGCCGCTCACATGATGCCCTTGCAAGTGGCGGGAGGGCAGATCAGCGGGAACATTGCGGGAGAGGGTGCGGTTTAAAATATAAAAAAACGGAGATTTCCCGGTGTCTTGGCGCATAGGCTTTGACAACGGCAATGAAAATTTCCGAGTAGGTCGCTAAGAAAACCAGATATTCGAAAGCTGCAAAAAATGAACGACCCAAGGGGATCGCTGTGGCGGAAATGGGACTTGCATGTCCACACTCCCGAGTCTCTCGTACACCAATACGACGGTGTTGACCCTTGGCCACAATTTCTGACTGAAATAGAGTCGCTTCCGGCGGAATTCAAAGTCATCGGCATCAATGACTACATCTTCCTGGACGGATACAGACGCATACTTGCCGAGAACGCTGGACGTTTGCAAAATATTGATCTTTTCCTGCCGGTAATCGAACTGCGGCTGGATAAGTTCGGGGGCAGCAGTCATTACCTGCGTCGCGTCAACTATCACATCCTCTTCTCGGATGAGCTATCCCCGGATGTCATCGAGCAGCAATTCTTGAATGCACTGTCGAGCAAGTACACGCTTACTCCGCAGTACGATCAAATCCGTTCTTCTGGCAAGTGGAAAGCGTTACCCACACGGCAGAGCTTAGTCGATTTGGGACAGATGATCATCGACTCGGTTCCCCCTGAGCAGAAATCGCACTTCGGCACGCCGCTGATCGAAGGCTTCAACAATCTGGCGGTAAGTCTCGCTGCAGTCTGCGAGGCGCTTGAATCCCATTACTTCAAGAACAAATTCCTGACCGCCGTGGGTAAGACCGAGTGGGCGGACATCAAATGGAACGATCACTCAATTGCGGACAAGAAAAACATCATCAATGGCGCGGACTTCGTCTTTACGGCAGCCGATACGGTCCAGCAATGGGAGAAGGCAAAGCAGTCCCTACGGGGCGCCGGCGTTAATGACCGTCTTCTGGATTGCAGCGACGCGCACAGTTTCCTTTCGTCCCCGAATAAGGATCGACTCGGCCACTGCTTCACTTGGATCAAGGCAGATCCCACGTTTGCAGGCCTTCGGCAGTTGCTCGTCGAGCCGGATGAAAGAATATGGGTTGGCGACATGCCCCCTCAACTTGCCAGAGTGCGCAACAACCCGACCAAATACATACAGACGATTGAGATCAGGCGAAAACCGACAGCCACGATGGGCGAAGTGTGGTTCAACAATAGTATTCCCGTGAATCCGGGACTGGTAGCGATTATAGGCAACAAGGGCAAGGGCAAGAGCGCTCTTACCGACATCATCGGGCTACTGTCGAGTACACAGCAACATGGGGACTTTACGTTCCTTTCCGCCGAGAATTTTCGGCAGCCAAAAGACAACAAAGCCAAGCATTTTCAAGCGACGATGACGCTCGAAAGCGGCACTCCCATCACCCGGGGATTGGAAGAGATTGTAGACGAGCGCCAGCCCGAGCTCGTAAAATACATTCCGCAGAATTTCCTAGAGAAGATTTGCACTCAGCTAGGCAAAATCGAGGAGTCCCACTTTGACCGCGAATTGAAGAAAGTGATCTTCTCTCACGTGGAGCCTCCGTATCGGCTCGGTCAGGCGTCGCTCGACGGTTTAATCGCTTTCAAGACTACGGAAGCAACCCAGAAAAGCGACATCCTTAAACAGGAGATGCGCCGCATAAATGAAGAGATTATCGGTCTGGAAGAGAGAGCGCAGCCCGCCCATCGGAAAGAGATCGAGAACCTTCTCAATAAGAAGCGCAAGGAGCTGATTGCCCACCATACCGCCAAACCCGCTGTCGTTTCGAAGCCCGAGAACGATCCGACGCGTCAAAAAGAAATAATCGAAACCAACACAGCAATCGACGCGGCGAAGGCCGAACTGCTGGCGGAGGAGGCAAAGATTACGACCGCAACAACCCAGCGTGGTGCATCAGCTCAGCAGATGGCTACTGTTGTCAGGATCACAGGCCGGTTGGACAACCTGAACCGACAGTTCCAGGGATTTGTGAGGGATAGCCAGAATGATTGCGTAGGTCTCGGCCTGGCTGTAGAGCAGATACTCCAAGCCACCATAAACAAAGGCCCGTTACTTGAAAAACGGCAGTCAATCCTTGATGAGCAGAGGGAAATCGATCTCGGTCTCGATCCGGCGAATACTGACGGTTTCCTCCATAGGAAGGCAAGAATCGAAGCCAGAATACGAGAATTGCAGAACGCACTGGACGAACCGAATAGACGTTTTCAAACGTACCAGACTGCCCTCAAGGCGTGGGATACAAACCGCTTGGCGATCATCGGCGACAAGGATACGCCCGACACCGTCGCATACTACGAGGCGCAACTCGCGGATCTTGATGCTATTCCGGCGCAGTTGACCGATGCTGGTAACAGGCGACTGGTAAAGAGCAAGGAGATACACGAAGTCATCCGGCAACTCGCGGAAACGTACCGGGAACTGTATGCCCCAGTAAACAAGTTTATTGAGACAACAGCGCTTGCCCGAGAAAAGTTTCACCGCAACTTCGAAGTAGGTATCGTTGATGCCGGTTTCCTGGACGAATTCTTTGAACTTATAAGCCAAGGCGTCGCGGGCACGTTCTGCGGCGTGGAGCCCGGAACAAAACTGCTTAAGGAACTACTGGGTCAGCAGGATTTCAACACGGAGAGCGGCATCGAGATGTTCCTGAACGAAATGGTTGACGCCCTTCAGCGAGACCGGCGTCCGGGCGGGAAAGCGCTTAAAGTAGGAGATCAGCTTCGTAAGGGGAAGACCGTCCTCGCACTGTATGATTTCATTTTCTCGTTGTCATATCTCCGGCCGCGCTACGCTTTACGAATGGGCGCCAAGGAACTCTCTGAGCTTTCGCCTGGCGAGCGTGGCACACTCCTGCTGGTCTTTTACCTGCTTGTTGATAACGACGACATTCCGCTCGTCATTGATCAGCCTGAGGAAAATCTAGACAATCAGACCGTGTACGAGTTGCTCGTACCCTGTATGAAAGAGGCGAAGCGACGTAGGCAACTGTTCATGGTTACGCACAATCCAAATCTAGCTGTGGTGTGTGATGCCGAGCAGATCATCTGCGCAGACCTGGATAAAATAAACAATCACACCATGCGGTATTTATCCGGAGCGATTGAAGATCCTCAAATCAATCGGGCTATCGTGGACATCCTGGAAGGGACAATGCCTGCGTTTCACAATCGCCAAGACAAGTATTTTATTCCGGCAAGCTAAGGCGTGGCTGATCGTGTCGCGTTGCTGCATTCACGCGCGGAGGACGTTCAGCCGCTATAACATTTTCCCTTCTTTTCATCGTTTCAATTCTGCCGTATGCTGCCATCCTGTAATCCGCAGCCTATGGAGCGTCCGCGCAAAACACCCAAGCTCGTTGTCTACTGGCAACCAGTAGAAGATCCCAATCCTGAGGCTTTAGCCAAGGCTTTTCGCATGCTATTCCGGCACGGAATGCGCCAATTTTCCAACCGATTTGACAAAACCCGTGAAAGAGCTAATCTTCAAGAGCAAAGTTAATCATTCATGTCTCTATTTATGGCGGATCTCGCTCCAAGCGGATTACGGGTCGCCATCTACGCCCGAGTTTCTACTGAGGAGCAGCGTGAAGGGCAAACCATCGATTCCCAAATCGCCGAACTGGAGCGCTTTGCTGGAGATCGACAGTTGCGCATTACTCATATATATAAGGATGAAGGCTGGAGCGGCGGTGTGATGGCCAGACCCGAACTAGACCATCTGCGCGATGATGCGCAGAAAGGTCTGTTTCAGGCTGTTCTTATCAATGATGTGGACCGCTTGGCTCGCGACGTTACTCATCTCGGAGTGATCAAGCGAGACCTGGAGCGAAATGGTATCCAGGTGATCTTCCGCAAGTTGCCTGCAGAACACAGCCCGACTCACAACCTCATGATCAACATCTTGGGAAGTTTTGCTGAGTTCGAACGGGAATTGATTTCTGATCGCACCCGGCGAGGCCGCCGTCACAAGGTCGAAGTTCGCAAGAAGTATTTAGGTTCTCTGACGTCTTATGGCTACCGATATACACCCATAGACAGAGCTGCAGGAAAGGAAGGCTTTCTAGAAGTGATTCCGTCAGAAGCCGCTGTCGTTCGGCAAATTTTCGAGTGGGTGGACCGAGAAGGTCTTTCGGCTCGCAAAGTCCTCAGTCGGCTCAATGAACGGAACATCCCGCCGCGCAAGCGAGGACGAACCTGGGCGAAATCTAGCGTATTGCGCATTCTCCGGAATGAGATGTACGCTGGTGTTTGGTATTACAACAAGTACGAAAGTTGCGAACCAACTGATTCGACAATCCAGCGCAAATATCGCAAGCATCTGAAGAGCAGCATCCGCAAGAGACGGCGGGAAGACTGGATTCCTGTTGAATTGCCGCAGTCTCTCGTGTTGGTCTCACGTGACCGATGGGAGCGAGTGCAGCGTCAAATCACGCAAAACATCACCTTCTCACCTCGAAACGAGAAGTACGCCTATTTACTTAAAGGTCTCGTACGTTGCGCCGGATGCGGATCTCGTTATATAGGCGACCCGTGCCACGGAAAGCGATACTATCGGTGCATCGCTCGCTGCAAGAAGTGTCCAACGATTCGCGAGGCCGCCCTAAATGATGCAGTATGGGAAGCGGTAAAAGCTGCCGTATTGAATCCAACACTCATAATGAAGCAGGTCCAGGCACTGGGAGAAAACGAGCGAACAGAAACGGAACAAGCCGAAACTCGTAAGCTTCATGTGGAGCGGGAACTAGCATCGCTCCAGGTTGAGGAGAGTCGCCTGCTCGAAGTATATAGGCTGTCAGTAATCTCGGCAGCACAGCTCGGACAGGAACTGGAAAAGCTCGGCGTCAGAAAAACAGCTCTGGAGAATGAGCGTGCAGGCCTGAACGAACTGGCCCAACGCCTACCAAAAGAGCAGATTGAAAAATCGGTTCGTGACTACTGTGCGCAAGCAGCCGAAAACCTCGAGGCGTTTACTGTTGAAGAGCGCCAACTGTTCCTTCGCACGCTCATCCGAACAATTACGTTCACTGGAACTGAAGCGCGAATTCGAGTTCGCGAGCGAAGGTGATTGCCGCTGCCGGCGCGCTCGGAATTTTGGCACTAAGCACAATTCTCTGGCTCATGTTTCGTGGCGCTCCTCCTGAAACAGTTCGGGACTTCAAACAGAGGCAACTGACTGCCAATTCCAGCGAAAACCCGGTGACCGGGGGCGAAATATCTCCAGACGGCAAGTACCTGCTTTATTCCGACCTGAACGGCATCTATCTGAAGCCCATCGGTGGTGGTGAATCTCGGGCAATCACGTTACCGGAGCTGTCCAAAGGAATAAAACCAAACTGGCAACTCGGTTCATGGCTCCCGGATTCGACTCGTTTCTTCGCGATCGCAGAATTGCCTCAGAAGCCCTCCTCGCTTTGGAACATTTCCATCACCGGACGAGGGCATCGCAAGCTGGCTCAGGCTGCGAATCCCTGGGGCGTTTCTCCGGATGGCACGATGCTAGCGATCGCCAAGAGAGGCGATCACGAACTGTGGGTGGTGGCCGCGAATGGGGAGCACGCAAGAAAAATCTATGAAAGTGGAGACGGCAGTCACTTCCGCGCGGTGCAGTGGTCGCCAAATGGCAAGCGGTTCGCCTACATCAAAATCAGCCCGCGTTCAGAAGCGCAAATCGAATTAGGCGATCCAGAAGGCAGGCAACCCACAGTATTGTTTTCGGGAGCGGCAATGCGAGACCTCAGCTCACTGGATGATGGCTTCAGAGACATGATCTGGCTGCCAGACGGGAGATTACTTTACGTGGGGGGAGAACAGTACCTTCATGGAATGAGCTGTAACCTCTTTGAGGCACGAATCGACAATCGCACCGGAAGACTTGCTGCACAACCGCATCAGCTCACGAACTGGGCCGGATTCTGTGTGACGACGCTGAGCGCGACCGCCGACGGAAAGAAGCTGGCGTTCAACAGGTCGTCTGAGTCCTTAACTGTGTACACGGCCGATTTCGGCTCGGCCAAACTGCGACTCAGCACTCCACGCCGGCTCACGTTTACAGACGATTTGTCGTCTCCAACTGGATGGACTCCCGACAGCACCGCAGTATTCGTCAGGTCCAACCGCGAAGGCTCGTGGGGAGTCTACAAGCAGCCGATTCGCGGCGGCGCTTCCGAACCGGTGCTAACCGGCCTTGCAGACGTGTCCTGGACCACCCCCGTGACTCCAGATGGAAAGTGGCTGCTTTATGGCTCACCCGATCCGGCCCACTCGACGATGCGCTGGATGCGCTCGCGATTATCTGGAGGTCCTCCGAAGAGATTGCTACTAATAAAGATGCCCTCCTTTGCCCACACACTTTAGCCGCCGCGTGTGTGACCGCAGAGCGGTCCGGAAAGGGCAGTGAAATCATCTTCAGAACCCTTGACCCGAGCATCGGCAGCGGCCGGGAACTCGCTCGATTCAAGAACGAACATGCGAACGACTTCGGTTCGGATATCTCTCCCGATGGAAGCACGGTCGCGCTCTTCAGACAACTCGATAACCGGCTTCGGCTGCTGTCGCTCCGGAATGATTCTGCAATCTCGGAAATTCGCGTCAAAGGCGACACGCACCTAACGACGATCTCCTGGGCGGCCAGTGGCAAGGGCTGGTTCGGATCGAATCATACGCAAGAAGGCGCAGATTTCCTCTACATTGACCTGCAAGGAAATACTCGCCGTCTATGGCATCTCGATGGCTACAACGTCTTGCTCTGGGGCCGTCCTTCCCCGGACGGCGTCATTTGGCCATCCAGGGGAGTGCTGGCAATTCCAACATGTGGATGATGGAAGACTTCTGAAATCCGTACGCACTCGTTTTGTGAAGAGATTTTTACGGCAGGCACACGTGAAGTGGCCTTACCAGAAACTTGATCCCTTCATTAATCGCCAGTAACGGCGCAGCGTTTAGTGAAAGGCTCTAGTACCATGCGCGGCCACCTGAATCTTTGATCGGAAGACCTGAGCAAGTACTTACTGGTTAGCAACCACCTGTCGCAAGGACAGGTGCGCTCCTCTGATCCGCCTCATATTGCATCTTAATATAAAGGACTTGCAACCGAGAACCGGGTTGTAGATGCTGATGTAGTCGAAATTCTAGCTGTTACGATCCACAAGCTCATGCACGGATGACAAGCCCCGCAAAGCCCTTAACCCACGACCACCTGTTTTTTGGACAGGTGGTCTGCCCGTAAGTATCTGAAAACAAAGATGTGACCCTCTGTGCCCAAGGCGGTTTATGACTTTGAGCTAAAGTACCTTGAAATCATGTGCTTAAGTTTCAAGCTGATACGGGCGTTCCTGTGGTTTCCTGTTGAAATGTGAGGATCTCGGAGGCTGGTAGCAACTACAAAAGTATCTACACCCGAATTTCCGTGAGTACGCGCTGCATGGGTGAAGCGAAAGCGTATACCTACAAATGTCCAACTCTGTGGCGCAGTAGCGGCCTACGCGAGTATGGATGTTGGTAGGAAATGCCGGACCGATAGAGCATTACAAAAAACGCATTATTCCGGCTGTTCACCACAGCTGTTCGGTGCCTTCGGCTCGCCGCTTACACTTACGTCGCGGTCCGATATCACGCTCGCTGACAGCTCGCTCGCCATTCGTTGCCGCACTTGTCCCACGCGAGTCTGCGCGAGACGCTCAGGCACAAGATCGGAGACGATGATCGGATGTTTGCCGTATTCGGTCCAGGATGCGAGCCAACTGAATGCGCGGAAGCTCGCCAGACGATCCATACCGTCAACTAAACCATTGTGCGCCAGCGCATAAAGAGGAAAAAAGAACAGGACCAAACCTGAGAGGCCTGGAGTGGATGAGGAAATTCGAACAGGATTTCCGAGAACCGCCCCAATAAGCCCGCTTGCCCCGCTCAACACTGCGTAAATCGCGACTATCAAACCAGCGAACCTCAACAACTGAGACCGCCAAAAGCCGAGGGGCAACGGTGAGAGGAAAAGGACCGCAGCGTAGAGCGCCCCCCATTTGCAACGACCCCAGCGCAAAATGCGCTCAGCATCAGGGTCTGAGAGCGCGTGCTTGCTGTACGACTCGATTCCATGCAGGATGGCGAAATCCTCTAAGTAATCGAATATGGCGCACACGAGCGCTAGTGCAATCGCAGCGTATCCTAGCGCTCTCCACCACCCGGCTTTGTGTACGACCAGGAAGCATCCAGCAGCCACAAAGAACGCGACATAGGAGGGAATGTACAAGGCCATATCCCAGTACTGGAGGTCCCGCATGATCGACACGGCCCTTGCCGGATCCATATCGTTGGGACCTCCCAGAATATTGCTAATGTCTTTTTTCGATTCCGGCAACTCCATCGCTAACGTAGGGCGTATCCCGGCGGGCAGTACACGCGGCGGATAGTCTTTGGCCGCAATCATCATCACCATGGACGTAATAATGAGTAGCGCCGCCGTCCAAACCGCGTACAGGGAAGCGCTGCGGGCCGCTATTTCTCGCATGGCGTATCGCCTCCCTTCAAAAAATCGATCACCTTTTCAACGGCGCCCCGTTTCTCTCCGCTTTGGAAGCCCTGCCAAGCCCCGTCGAGCGCGTCTATATTCGCTTCCGTCAGGTGCCACGATAATGGCTCGACTTCGTTCTGTGCCGCCGGATATTCAAACGGCACGCTGCAGATCTCCGTCCTCCCGTTCCAGCGCTCCCTGAGAAGATTGACTTCTGTCTGATCATGCGAAAATTGCCCCGTCTCTCTTACGTTGTAGAGCGCGGCGATAGGGTGATAGAGCTGAAAAAGAAAACCGCGGTTACTTTGTTCCTTTTCGGGCGTGGTGCTCGGGCTCGAACGAATCTGCAGGATAAGAACGCGTTTCGGAAGCATCTTGGTGTTCTCGAGTGCGTGCAATCCGGAATCAAGCCATTCAACCAAGCTTGCTACGCCGTAGTTATCGGAATACCCGCCGTCAATCACGTGATTTGCTGATTCGTAAACGTCGCCATGGAAAATGCGGGCGGCTGGTGATACATACGGGAAAGTTGCGGAAAGGCGAGCCGCCGTGGCTACCTCCACGTCATATTTGCTATAGCGATCATGAAAATTTACTCGCCCTCGAACGGGATTGTCTTCGTACGAATCGGCCTTTTCAATCTCTGTAGTCGCGAGCAGTAGGCGCTCTCCTGTCTCCGCAATGGTGGCGTTGAGGATCGCGGCAGGCATTTGGCCAGCGGCCGCAAGCTTCTCCCACTGGTTCAGAGTGGCGCGTGAGGTACCGCTGAGACGCTTCAACGATTCTTCAAGATTTGCACCTCGGTCCGCCAGCACGAACCGTCCATTGACGAGGAACAGGCGCGGCTTTCCGTCGCGGATTTCAACATCTAGGCCCTTCAGGAACGGAAAGAGATTGAGAAAGAGATCCTGATACGCCAAGCCGAACGCGACTTCATCCAGGCTTGAGGCCTGCGACGCTGCAACGACGCAATCATTCGCAAGATTTTGTTCCGTTACACGCGTCGTGCATGCGCCGTCGCCCGCTTCATTACTCGGAATGTACGTTGACAGGAAGTCGATTGTCCCGACGGAACCACCTGAGACCGAGCTGATCAGGCGAATCGACCGCGCAAGATCATATCGATTCGCATGCGCCGTGCTCGCAACCGGCGTCTGCGTAGCTTGTTCAAGACCTCTAAGCACGCGAGTCATCCATGCGGCGGCCTGGATGCCACCTCCCGTCGACGCGACCAGTACGATCGGGGGCTTATCCTGCCCCCATGCCAGCAGCTTGGATGCTGGGAGCTTGGTTGTCGGCGCACTTACGGGAATCGCCCGATAGAAATGATCCGACTGCGGGAATCCCGACGTCACGATCGCGTAGAGCACCAGAGGAATAAGAATAGGAACACGATAGCGATCAAGAAAGAAACTGATTCCCGACAAGAACCAGCAGACCAGCGTAGCGAGAACCAGCACCATTGCAAGTGTTGGTAATACCGGGAATCTTCCAAATGCCCGGGCATTGGTGACGCGGTATTTCAGTAAAAAAAAGAGACCATAGACCACGAGAGCAACCGTGAATTGCTTGGCGGCCGCCACATGGCGAGACAGCAGCCTGCGTCCGGGTCCGTTGGGCGGCTCGAAATACCCGGCGCCGTCGCACGGAATATGCGAGAGGACGCGGTTCCAAAAGATCTCAACAACAGGGAACATGCGCGCCAAGATCGCGGCCGCCAGGATGATAGCGAGCAATAAGGCGGCTAGCGGATTCATCACATCGCGTGCGGCACCGACCACGCCCACACCTAACACGGCGGCGACAAAAACAAGTCCTAGTCTGCGGATCGCGGCGCTCGTCAATTGAAAGACGCCGATGAGAAGGAGAAAAATAAGACATCCAATAAAGACGCCCCCGGCCGCGAATCCCCACCGCGAAGCTCTGCACACCACCCCGATCAGAATAACGGTGCAAAGAAGGCATGGTAAGAAGGCGTAGGCCAACCGGACACCCCGGGTTGAAGGAATACCTGGGAGGCGGAAGCGAACCTCCCCGGCATCCGCAATGTTGCGGGTACTGATAGTGAGAGCAGTTCCAAAGACAAGTGTGATGACTGTCAGCACCACGAAACGTAGAATAGTGTAGGCCGCTTCCTCAGCACCGCTGCCACCTAACCAAGCAACGTCGTAGATTCCGCCAAACAATGATTCGCCCGGACCGTGAAACAGTCCTGCGAGGGTCAGAAATGCCACCGCAGCAAACAGTAGAACAGGAACGCGGAGAAGATATGCATAACCGAAGAAAGCCAAAAGCTGTGTCCAGTCGAGAAACCCACCATCAGTAGCATCTTTTCCGTTCTTATCGTCGGGTTGCTGCGCGGCCGCGGGAGCCGGAGTCGCCATATTCACCTCAGCGTAGGGGGAATTATTTCACGATGTTTTCTGCAGTGCAACAGGAGATTCGATTAGCCGAGAATCGCGTCGGCGGCACTCATCAAGCAACGTTGCTTACACTTGCCGCGTGAGGATGAACGCAACTCAGCGCTTCTCAATAACCGTTGCTACGGAAGTCTTTTGTATGATCGCGCACCAACGGTATCGCTCGTCTTTCAACAAAGCTGTTGTGCTGTTCCAAAAATTCCTTGTGAAGATCACTACACTGAGCGTTGGAAGAACAGGCAGCAGCTCGGCGGTGTCCCTCTTCGACGACTTTTTGAAACTGCGGATCAACATCCTCTCTTAAACGCCACAATTCGTAAAGGCGTAGTTGCGTTAGAACAGTTCCGGCAAGTGAGCCGAGTATTGACAGAACGGCAATGATGATGCGTGACACTCCGACGAGGCTAATCGTTGCTCCCACGAACCCCGCAAATGGCGAAACTCCAATATAAGTAGGCACGGCTTGCGCCTTTCCGGTATGAACGGGACTCGGTGTCGAAAAGTCCGATGTATCGCTTTAGCCTCCTCACAACTCGTCACTGCCTTTGCAGCGTCAGACAACATTGTTTTGCTCCATCGCCTACAATTTATTGATCGACGAGAATCTACCAATTGAAGAGTGTCCGACTGCGGAAATCAAGTCTACGGTCGCGACTCTCAAGTTCGAATGACTCGCTATTGACTCCTTCGTTTGTGAACACACCTTTTAGTACGGCCACCTTTCGCAATGACAGGTGCGCTCCTGCATTCACGCCCGCCGGCCCACCATTTGTATTTTGTATATGGATACCAGCCTGCGATTCGAGAGCCCGATCGTTCAGGCGGTGTAGTCGAATATGTTGCTGTCATCATCCAGAAGGTTCAACACGCCATCGCGAGGATGACAAGCCATCGAAGCCTTTCTCAGACGATCTGGCTGCAACTAAAAACAAGGAGGCCGATCCACGGTGGCAGTTAACAACCTTCTAAGCCAGAACTGCCTGCAATCAAGTACTTACGTCAAAGCTAATTTACGGCGTCCTGGTGGTTCTGTAATGAACATTGAGGTACTGGGACGCGTTTGCAGCTACAAAACTGTCTGCGGCGAAGTGAAAGCGCAGGGCGGCTAACGTAGTCACTCGACTGAATCCCATGCTTTTGTGACAGGAGACTGTGCTGTGTAAATGATCGCGCCTTCAAGCCGAGGAAAATCCAGGCCCACTGAAGCGGGTTGAACGTTGTAAATCTCGAGTAGCAACCCGCGATCTCGCATCCGAAACGCACCATCCTCACAGCCAAGTCAAAACACGCCAGACGCCCATCGCATAGATGACAATGGCCAACGTCTTTGCCCATTCGTGAGTCGGGATTAACCAAATGCCGCAACCGCCTAGCGCCACGAGCGCAATGGCTATGATCCAGACGGCCGGCGCGACCCATCCTACCCCAACGACAAGCCAATGTCTATGTTTACCTACAATCTGATCAGACATTTTTGCCGGTTTTCCGTTCACTGCGAAGTAAGCGATGTCCTCCCAATTCTCCTCGGCCAGCGCCGCACCGTGGCTCCCCCGAATATATCGACGCTCGTAGACAGGACCGACAGATTTACCGTTTACGAACCTCGCTTGTGTGAATCCGTTGTGACCGCCGGTTCCTAAATCCTGCAACCGCAATTCCTCAAGAGCGCCCGGAAACCAAGCCACGACCCAGTCCGCCGTTGCGACATAATTTAACACTGTTTTGATCTGCTTTCTTCTGATCGCCCGGAGCCAGTCGTAGCTCTTGCGAACGACGCTTCCGGCAAAAACCACGTGATCAAATCGGCAAGCTCGGTAGTTTTCAACTGCGTTTGCCAACAGGTACGTGCCATGGCTGTGGCCCACATACGAGAACGTCGCGTTGGGGTAGAGCGATTTTGCCTCGACGTACTGGTCCATTAGCCACTCCACCTTTTGTCGGCGCCGGGAAGGCAGCAGAAACGGAACCATCGGGAAGTAACCATATTTGGCTGTCTCGGATGCATAGATTCGAGGTGGCACCTGCCCCATGGCGAGAACTTTCCTAGCGATCTTATGCGTCCAAAATCCCGCGTCCCGAATCCCGTGCATCACAAAAATTACGTTCGTAACTTCTGGCCTAATCTGGGCCAGAGTCGGATCCGCCGGCAGTATGTTACGGGCGCGAATCGTTTGTTCACTTTCCAGCAGAGAGGTCTCAAATACCCTCCGTCTGCTCCGCCCGGCACGGTCCCATCAAGCTCAATCACGTTGGTATGGCCTGAATGCGGCACGTCGAGGTAAAGGAAGTCCCTTCCAGTTACGAGGTCGATATTGTCATCAGGTGACACAAGGTCGTCGATAGTCCCGAGAAGTTGAATGGTCGTTGCCATCCGAATTCCCTCTCTTCGTAGATTCGCCGCTAAGGCGAGCCACTGAAGCCGGAGTTGTGTCAGAAATGTCGAACCCCGCCGCGCCTGGAAAATCACGAGCCGTTTCTTGAACACCGAAAGCAAAATATGACCGAGGACACTACCAAGCGAAAGCTGGATGGCCTTCCTTACGCTCAAATGGTGCGTAATCGACCAGCCGCGATTCATTCCGGCAAGCAGAATGAGGCGCGTCACCCTATCTGTCCACTCCCGGCGCTCCATCTTTGGGACCTCTTCGTGGCCTTCGAACGGCGCCTCGGGCGTTTCGCCGCAGGCCAGCACGTATACCTTTCGCGCTATCAGCGCGCCAAAGCTATGTCCGATGAAAACAATCTCTTCGAATTCGGGCCATTTGTTGTCGGCTCGGAATCTAACCTGGCTCTCAATTTCATCGAGGACGCGCCACGCCAACACGTTAGCGTCTGCCGTCGAGAACATTCCGAGCGGAAGCTTCGGGGCAATAACATGCACGTTGTTTTTGGAGTACCTCACTGAGTTCTCGACGTGGCTCATGCTTTCGGGCCCCAGAGTGAAGGCGTGAATAAGCACCGCCAATGAAATGTGATTTTCTTCTGACTTGGCGAGTTCAAACATGGGTACCTCGGAATGAGCCAGTATGCCACTTTCGAGTCGGGTTTGGCCCTCCGATGCCTTCTTGGTAGGGCCTTGCAGCCGCATGGTTGTTCGCGGCGTGTCATCGATGCCTCAGCGAGAGTGCTACAAGGTCTTCCGACAACACGAATGCGCAGCCATCATATTTCGCGAGATCGGCTTTCCTATGGGCCAGTGACCTTAGTGCCCGGCGCTTCTTTCAGAAGGCACTGGCCGCTCCCGGCCATCCTCGCCCACGCGTTATTAATGTGGATGGGAACCCTTCTTACCCGAACGTTATTCAGGATCTTAAACGGGACCACGTGCTTGGTAGAAGATGTCGCTGTCGCGTTGTTCCTTATCTCAATAACATCGTCGAGCAGGATCACCGTTCGATTAAGCGGCGGGTCAACACTAGTCTGGGATTCCGTTCTTTGATGGCGCACAACGCACGATTCAGGGCTACGAAGCAATGCACATGATTCGCAAAGGGCAGGTTCGGTGGTTGTCAAACAAATAATATCGCCGGACAAGTCCGGTTCATCCAAGTCATCTTCGGTATCGCTCCTTAGCTATTAAGAAATTCGCAAGCGGTTTGTTCTCGCGCCGCTATTTGCAACACAGCGGGGGGAACGGCGTTGCTCCTCTCGTGCAGAGCGCGCTGCTGCCGGATAGGTGTGAATAGAAAAAAGATGTAAGCACTGGCGGTTTCTCCAATTAAATTTCTATGGAGAACCGTTTCAACCATCAGATTACCCAGGCGTGTGCGTCGCTTCGAAGTGGCCTGATCGCAGAACCATGTTCAGCCAATCCACCAACCTAGCCTGATAGACCTCCCACTCGGGATGTCCGACCCAATTCTCCATTCCATGTGGTGCCTTATCAAGCACAATGAATTCATGCGGGATCCCTATCTGCGTGAGCCGTCTTTCATACGCAACACCACCGGCATAGAGTTCGTCGGCGGTTCCTTGCAGCATAAGAACCGGCGGCATTCCAGCGCGAGCGTGTGTGATGGGAGAGTACCGCTGCAGCTTGCTCACGTCCCAGCTTCCGAAGATGCGATCCAGCATCGGCTTCGCGTCGGGATCTGAGGCCCAGGGCACAAAGTCATAGACGCCATAGAATGAAACAACAGCTTGCACTTCGCAGCCCGAGCAGGGCTCAGAAGCGACCTCCGCCACCATTTGGCCCCCGGCCGACTCTCCCAAAATCGCAATTGTATGCGGGTTAACATCAAATCGCCGGGCGTGGATTCGAACGTACCGGATTGCGTTACGTAAGTCCTCCAGTTGATCTTCATTCCGCACATAGGGCGTCAAGCGGTAATCGATCGAAAACCAAGCGAAATGCGCTCGGGATAAGAGTGAAAGCACTGGCGAAACATATGTCAATTTGTCGCCCGCCTCCCACCCTCCACCATGAACGACGATCACGGCCGCAAACGGGCCGTGTCCCTCCGGCAAATTGGCATCCATAGCAAGCGGCAGACCACCAGGCCTTGCGTAGACAATGTCTTTCCAAAGACCCGGCCTTCCGTTTCGTAGAATGGCCGTGAATTCCTCTTTCCACTCCCATTCGCTCGGATGCCAGTTTTCAAGATTGTGAATACCTCGATGTATTATTTCGAAATGACACTTCGTCCATGCCCGGCATGCGCTCTCTAAGGGTTTGGGATCTGAATCCGCGTCTAAGGCCCCATGGAAAAGAGTAACCGGCACATGAGGATCTTGCATGCCAGCTACGTTCTTCGCCGCGCCAAAGCCGATCATACCCTTGAACCCGCCAAAACTCACGAGCTCAAAAGCGAATGAAACGCCCGTATCTTCTCCGATTAACAGAAGGTGGGACTCGATGGGAAAGCGTCCCGGAAATTCTATGAAGGCGACCGCCGCCCGAATATCGCCTAAGTTGTGATAGTTTACTGAGAACCAGGCATAGCCCGCCTTAGCCAACAACGGGAATAACTGAGTGAGATGAGTCGACTTATCGCCGGAACTCCCGTGAATCACGAGTGCTGCCGGCCGTCTCACGCCGGCTGGCGCATAAGCGTCCAACTTGAGACCCTTTCTATATTCAACGTTGCTTTGAACACCTTCGCAAACGTAGCTTCCGGGAACGGCCGCTTCAGTTCTGGAAGACATCGCTTGCGCAGTCAAATTCACGCAAAAACAGCAGATAACAATGAAAGGCAGAGAACACTGTTCCGCAGACACCCGATCACTTTAACAGAGCTGAGAACGCAGTAAGAATAAAGCGAAGCGGTCTCAGCCCGCGTCGACATTGCAAGATACTGCACGGTGGGCTAAGCTACGAAATACTGTACTGGACAGAAAGGGTGAGATTGGGAACGAGGCATGTTGCGCCTGCACTTCGCACACAGGGACGGATTCTATGGCGTCCATGTACCTAATCTATCTTCCGTGGAATTGAGAGCGGGATGAGCGAGCACAAGCTTACGGGCGCCCCGGCGAAGCCTTCGCGATGTGCTTTGCTCATGTTCGGCATCTGATGAAATTGCGCGCTTATCTCCTGCTCCTTTCTTTCGCTTCATTCTTGCCGGGTCAGCAACCTGAGTCCGAGATGGACCGCTACTCTGATCAGGCGCGCCAAGCTCTTGCTGCGAAGAAGTGGGGTGAGGCAGTTCAGGCATTGGAGCCTCTTTCCCGCCTTGCGCCGGAGGTTCCGGAGGTACATGCAAATCTCGGACTTGCCTATTTCTTCGAAGGCAGACCGGCCCAGGCTCTCGATTCGTTCGAGCGTGCGCGGAACCTCAACCCGCGGCTTCCCCAAGTTGACGCGATGATCGGGCTCTCTGAAGCCGAGTTGGGCCGTTGCGCTGAGGCCATCGGCATTCTTACCCAGGCATTCGATCACCCGTCTGATGAAGATACCGGCCGGCTCAGCGCATTGCACCTGCTTCGCTGTTACTCGCAATTGAAACAACCGGACAAAGCTATCCTCGTCGGAGAAACTATTCTGAGCCGATATCCAAGCGACGCAGAAATCCTTTATCAGTTGTCACGCCTCCACGCCGAGCGCTCATCGGACCTCATGTCTGCATTAGTTCACGCTGCACCCGATTCTGCCTGGATGCACTATGCGAACGCACAGGTTCAAGAGAGCCTGGGGCATTTGGATACCGCCGTTCAGGAGTATCGTAAGACACTTGAGAAGGATCCGACAATGCTCGGCGTTCACTATAAACTCGGGTTGCTGATCCTGCGCATATCGAGGGCGCCGACGTCGGTGGAAAAAGCTAGAGGTGAATTCGAACAGGAACTCGCACTCGCTCCGAGTAATGCCGACGCTGAATATGAACTCGGAGAGATCTGTCGCGAAAAAGCTCAGCCGCAGGCGGCAATCACCCACTTCGAACGTGCCATCCGCTATTATCCTGAGTTCCTGGAAGCACGGGTAGGCATGGCGAAGACGCTCTTGGAGCTGGGACATCCCGCCGACGCGTTGCCTCATTTGAAAGAGGCCGAGCGCCTGGATCCTGAAAACAAGATCCCGCACTACTTGCTCGCTTCGGCCTACAAGAGTTTGGGCAATTCCGATCAGGCCGCCAAAGAATTTGCAGTGTACAGGAAGCTCAGGGCGAGCCCCCCGTCTGCCGTGTCGCAGAGTTCGAGCTCGGGTCGCAATTGAACGAAGAAATAATTCGCATCTATTCAAAAAGGAGATTCGATGTCCAGGAACAATCTTCTGTTGTTCGCCCTCAGTTTGTTGCTCGCGATTTCGGCGATCGGCCAGGCTGTGTTCGGGAACATCACGGGCACTATAACAGATCCTGCGGGGGCCGTGGTCCCGGCGGCACACGTCTCGATACATGACTTGGATCGCGGAACGGACTATGACACCGTGACGAACAGCAGCGGTAACTTTACTCAAACCCACTTACTACCGGGTCATTACAACATCAGGATAGTCTCGACCGGATTTACCGAATACTCGGGTACCGCAGTCGTGCAGGTTGACTTCATTACGCGTGTCGATGCTCAACTCCAGATCGGGGGGAGCACGCAGACGGTCAGCGTTACCGGAGAGACCCCGCTGCTCAAAACAGACCGGGCAGATGTGAGTAATACGCTCACTGGCCGAGAGCTCGGTAAGCTGCCTATCCTCGACCGGAACGTCACCACTTTATTGGTCGCCCTGCCGGGTGCGGGGCTGTATTCGTCGGCGGGCATGTCAGCCGCGGAAAATCAGCAAAGTGACCAGCAGGTCCCCGTGAATGGTCAGCTCAGTTACTCCAATGGCTTTCTGCTGGATGGGACGGAGAACCACAGCAATATTCTCGGGCTTTCGGTAATTGTTCCGAATCCCGATGCACTCCAAGAATTCAAAGTGACATCCAGCAACTATGACGCCCGTTTCGGGAACGCTTCCGGCGCGATGATGGAAGGCGCAACGAAATCAGGGACGAACCAGGTTCATGGTTCGGCATTCGAATACCTTCGTAATGACTTTTTTAACGCCGCCGACCCATTCACCGGAATCGACGCGCCTATTCGCTGGAACCAGTTCGGAGGGTCGCTCGGTGCACCGATTTTGAAAAATAAGCTCTTCGCCTTCTTCGCATATCAAGGCACGCGGCGAAACTTGAGTGGCGCGTTGCTCACTACAGTACCAACGGCAGCGGAGCGTAACGGGGATCTAGCCTCCTTGCTTGGCGCCTACATCTGCGCCGACGGTTCGACCTCCGCGAGCGGATGCGCGGTTCCAGTGTACGTCGGGACCACTCAAGGAACCCAAGTTCCCGCCCGCGCCGGCATGGTTTTCAATCCTGCTACTGGCAATCCGGATGGTAGCGGACGGCAAGCGTTCTCTTCTGACGGACAAGTGAATGTAATCACGCCTGCGGCTCCGATGACTAAGCTGCTCAGCTACATCCCCGTCCCCAATTTTGGCACTCCCGGCCAAATATTTAACAACTTTGCAACGACGGTGCCGGAAAAGTCAGATTCGGACCAATACGACGGGCGTGTGGACCACAATGTTAATGACAAGCACCATCTTTTCGGTCGATATAGTCTGGCTGATTTTGTACTGCAAGGTCCGGGGGCATTCGGTTCAGAAGGTGGAGGCCCGGTTCCCTTCAGCTTCGCAGGTAACTCCTTAGCGAGAAACCAGAGTCTTGCCCTTGGCTATACGTACGCGATCACTCCCGCCCTCATCGCTGACTTCCGGTTCGGTTTTTACCGTTATCGCGTCCATAACCTTCCCAACGGCTTCGGAACTACACCCGCGCTCGACGCTGGCCTGCTCGGGTTAAATCGAGGCGGGCAGGACACGTCCGGTATGCCGGGCTTGTACGTGAATGGGAACGGTGGCTTCAATTTAGGCTATTCGCTCCATGCGAATGGTTGCAATTGCCCGCTGGATGAAACCGAGAACCAATTTCAATGGGTGAGCAATTGGACGAAACAATCAGGAAATCACACTATTGAATGGGGTGCAGACGTGCGCCGCGCCCAGCAGAAGCGCATCGACAGCAGCACGCATCGAGCGGGCGAAGTGACATTTTCCGATTCCAGCACTGGCAGCCTCGATATCGATACTCTAGCCAACGGAAGTGCCACAACAGGGATTGGCCTAGCTTCTTTCCTGTTGGGTTATCCCGCTTCGTTTGTGCAGCAGAATACTGGTCCGGGCCTCTATCCGGCTTTGCGGCAGACGCGCCTCTTCTTTTTTGGGCAAGATGCGTGGCGGGCTACCTCAAAGCTGACAATCACCTATGGGCTGCGCTACGAGAATTATCTTCCGCAGGTGGCTGCCAAACCAGGAAGCGCCGGCACCTTTGACCCCGCGACGGGGGAAGTCGTCGTAGCAGGTTTCGGAAACGTTCCTCGGAATATGGGGGTCAAGGCGTACAATTTGGGCTTTGCACCACGCCTTGGTATTGCGTATCAGGCCACGCCGCGCTGGGTCATCCGCAGCGGCTATGGGCGGAGCTTCAATGCTGCGGGCGTAGGCGCGGTTTGGGCGCAGAATCCCGAAATTGATCCGCCCGTTCAATTTGTACAAAACCTGAATCAGGCGAATCCTTACAGCACTGCAATTCCCACCTTCCTTACCACAGGGCCACCTCCCGCGGCAGTGCCGGCTTTCCAGTCCGGCCGGTACCAACTGCCTCCCGGTGTCTCGGTCTATTTCTTCTTCGATCCCCTGAGCTCGTACCGCATCCCGCTTTCCGACTCGTGGAATTTTTCTGTGCAGCGCCAGGTTGTCCCCAGCCTGACTCTGGAAGCCGCTTACGTTGGCAACGTAGGACGCCATCTGTTCTTAAATTTAAACCGCAATCAAGCAATTCCTGGTCCTGGTGACTTCGATTCCCGCCGGCCATTTTTTAAGTATGGAGACTCGCAAGCCATCTACAGCGTTTGCAATTGTGATAACTCGAGTTACAACAGTCTGCAAGTCAAGGCTCAAAAGCGTCTGTCCCATGGACTCGATTTCCTCCTGGCTTATACCTGGTCGAAAGCGCTCACCAATGGAGAGGGTGGTTACAACTTCTCTGATAATTACAACGTCAGGGCCGATCATGGACCGGCCATCTTCGATCGAACTCACGCGCTCACGATCCTCCACAATTGGGAATTGCCGTTCGGCAAAGGGCGCAAATTCTTGAGCCACCCAAACAAGATTGCGGACGGCGTTATAGGAGGATGGCGCTTCAGCGGGGTGAGCGCATTGTACTCCGGGGTGGCATTCACACCGACGATCTCAAACGCTCCATCGGTGAACGCCGACCTCAACAGCTCCCGCCCTGACGTTATCGGCGATCCCAATGTTCAGAATCCCGATGCCAGCTTATGGTTCAATCCATCAGCTTACGTAGCTCCGCAGCAGCCCTTTCGTAATGGTAGCGCCGGTAAAGGGTCTTTACGCGGTCCGGCATCCTACGTATTAAATCTCGCCCTCGCAAAGAATTTCCTCATCAGTGAAAGCAAATCACTCGAGTTTCGATGGGAAAACTTCAATGCTCTAAATCACGTCAATCTAGGACTGCCGAGTTCGCAAGTCGATGTCTCGGGAGCTGGACAAATCACGTCGACAGCCAGTCCCATGCGCCAAATGCAGCTAGGGCTTCACTTCCGCTTTTAGCTAGTCGTCGTGACAGCTAGCTCTTACGCGAGATTTCTGATTCAAATCACAATCCTCGCCTGCGGCTTACGAGCTGCTCCCTGTTTTGAAGCGATGGCAATTGTATGGGTCATGCGCCGTTTGGGCGTATGACGCGCAGTTCGCAATCTGGGACGCTTGCTCCCGGATAGATCGGGATAAATCCTGTTCTCAGGTGTAGTCGTGGGGGCACTTGGCAGTCCCGACCACCTGCCGCAATGACAGGTGCGCTCCCTCGTTTCCGTACCATATATATAAGATATGCAGACGAGATCCGCGCTGTAGATGGGAATGTAGTCAGAATTGTAGCTGTTTGAATCCCACGGTTTAACAACGCCATTAGCCGATTCGCAAGCCCGCAAAGCATATCTCGGACGCTCACCTGCATTTTGGACAGGTGGTCTAGGTTGTAAGTAGCTGAAAACAAACATCAAACCTCCTGTGCCCAAGGCAGTTAACAACTTCTAGCCAGAACTGCCTATAATCAAGTACTTACGGTTAAAGCTGATACGCGCGTTCGGGTGGTTCTCTGTTGAACCGTGAGGGTCCAGGAGGCTTGCAGCAGCTACAAAAATATCTACAGCCGAAGTGGAGTGCGGGTCCGCATGTGGATGTGATCACTCAACCCGATCCCCTGCTCTTGCGACAGAAGAGCGTGTTGCGTAAACGTCTGCGCCTTCAACACCAAGAAATCCAAAGCCTACTGAGCGCTGTACAGTCCCTAACCATGCTACAAAACCCTGCAGCACTCTCACAGCGGGGATCGAGTCGTTCGTCTTGTTTCTCCAGCTCTCCCTGGCCGCCAAGGTGCGGGGCGAAATTCGTGCCGTTGTCGTGACCGGCGTTCAGTTCAGCGTCTTCTCCGACGAAGCCAATCAATTGACTGAGGCGCTCGCGCCAGCAATTTCGAACTGAAACGGAAACTCCGGGCCTCGGAACCGGCGAGTGCCGTCCGCACGGCTTAGCAAGCTAATACTTATTTAGCTTGAATTGAAAACTACGACAACGGAACTTTGTTTCGGTTTTCGTTGTCAAGAGTTTCCGAGCATTTTGCTATTTGACAATTCGGGAGGGGTTTTCAAACGGGTGATTTCTACTGCTTTCGTAGAATCAGTAAGGTTCATAATGAACCACGAGACGAGTCTCGCGGGCCTATGCTTGTTCACTTGTAAAAGCATGCTGTCCGTTTCCGCCGTTCTGTTTGGGTCCTATTTCCCCGCAGAACAGACGGCTGACGCGGGGCGTGCGAGGCAGCTCATCGCTGAAGGGGTTCGGTTCATCCAAGAAAACGATCTCATCAAGGCGGAAGACCGGTTCCGCAAGGCTTTTGCGGCTGACCCGAACAACGCCGACGCTGCCAACAACCTAGGTGTTATTCTTCGTCGCGAAAAGAACTTTCAAGAAGCAGTTACTGCTTTCGAGGCTGCGCTGCGGCTGCGGCCCAAAGAGGCGCGCATCCATAGCAATCTGGCGCTAGCATTCCAAGATCTCGGTCGCAGCGCGGACGCCGTTGAGGCAATGCAGAAGGCATACGTACTGCAGCCAGAAAACTTCACGATTCGAGAGAACCTAGACATCTTGAATTGCCGGCTGGGTGAGCAATTGCGGGAAAACGGCAATCTGAAGGATGCCGTCAACCGATTCAGGAGAGCAGTGGAACTTGCTCCCGACAGTTATGAACCTCACGAGCTGCTAGGAGGCGCGCTCCTGGAAAATGGCGATCTCGACGGAGCCGAGCGGGAACTTCGGCGCGCTATCGAACTGAAGCCCAACTCTGGCGTGTCTCATCGAGATTTGGGAATTGTGTTGTTGCGGCGTAACCGTCTCGACGAGGCGGCGGCTGAGCTGCGCCGCGCAACTGACTTGCTTCCAGGCGATACTGCAGCTCATTACAATCTTGGCCTGGTGCTGCGGAAAACTGGTCAATTGCAGGAAGCAGCGGTTGAGTTGAACAAGGCCCGTGAACTAAACAATAAAGCAAAAGACGCGATACTAGCCAAAACATACAACAACGCCGCAACAAAGCTTTCGCAGGAAGGCCAGTTCGAGGAGGCCGCGGCCAAGCTGCAGGAAGCGCTCCGCCTGGACCCGGAAAATGCGGCTGTTCATTACAACTACGGTGTTGCCCTGCTCGCAACGAATCACGTGGAAGACGCGATTACTGAATTTAAAGCTGCATTGGCCTTAAACGCCAATCAGCCCGATGCGTACTATTATTTAGGACGCGCTTGGTGGATGAAGGGGCAGCCTGCCGAAGCCGCGCAGGATCTCGAGCAGGCCCTGAGATTGAATCCGCGAGATGCGCGCGCACACAATGCTCGTGCAGTGGCTTTGGCCGCGATGCAGCAATTTCCTGAGGCAGCCAAGGAACTGGAACTCGCCCTCGGCATAGACTCCACCAACCAGTTATTCCACGAAAATCTCGCCTGCGTCGAGCAACGGCTCCAAGGATGCACGCCGAAGCCCTAGGCTCACTTCGGCTCTTTAATAGTCAGGATCTGATCGACTGCCACATCATTCAACTTCTGCACCACTCCGCTTGGCCAGTGGATTTCGATCTGGCGTACCCGTTTATCGCTTCCCAATCCGAAGTGGACACGCTTGTCGCTTGCGGACAAATAGCTCGAAGCCGTAGAGACGAAGCCATACTGCTCGAGGCCAGCGCTTCCTACGAGGCGAACCCGGGCGCCGATCCCGTCGCGATTGCTCGACCTCCCGATGGTATTGATCACAATCCAGTGATTTTTGCTTCCGCTGTTGTGCAGCAGCACAGGAGTGCCGTCATTCGTATTCACGACAACGTCCATCGAACCGTCGTTATCGAAATCGCCAAAGGCGGCGCCACGTGCTGCGAGGGGAACTCGGAACGACGACCCGCTGTTCAGCGATACATCTTCGTAGTGGCCCTGCAGATTCCGCATGAGCAGCATGTGCTGTTTGTACTGGATGGAAGGAAAGTCGACCGAAATGGTATCCATTACATGCCCTTGCGCGACGAATACATCCTTCCAGCCGTCGTTATCATAATCGACGAACTTCGTTCCCCAACCGCCATACAGCATCGTGGCAGCGGAAAGGCCGGCGAGATCTGCAACGTCTTCGTATTCCCCTCGTGTATTCCGCAGAAGCACATAGCCTTGAAGGGAAAGCGCGTTGAGGAATACATCGGGCCAACCGTCATTGTTGTAGTCGTCCCAGTCCACACCCATGCCGGCAAAGCTCGATCCATTGGAGTTATAGGCAACGCCCTTGTCCAGGGCTACCTCACTGAAAGTGCCGATACCGTTGTTGTGAAAAAGCTGCTGGGCCACCGAATCGTTGGCGATCAAAATGTCTGGCCGGCCGTCTCCGTCAGAGTCGTTAATCGCCACACCCAAACCTTTACCGGGATGCGCCGCTATACCAGAACTTTGGCTCACGTCGCGAAACTTCCCGTTGCCCTCATTGTGATAGAGCAGATGCGTGACGGCTTGAAAGGCGTTGGGATGGCAGTAGCCTCGCTTTTGCGCCTTCTCGGGACCGCACCAGATGTTTTTATCGAAATCCCAATCAAGATAACGCGCGACGACCAGGTCCAGCCGTCCATCACCGTCATAATCGAAGAACGCCGCTCCTGTCGACCACCCGCTGCCGCCCACCCCGGCTCGATCAGTTACATCCTCGAATGTCCCGTCGCCCTGGTTGTGGTACAGATGATTGTGGCGGAAGCCCGTGACATACAGATCGGGCCTGCCGTCGTTGTCGTAATCTCCGACAGCAACGCCCATTCCGTAACCTTCTCCCTTCAAGCCGGCCCGCTGCGTGACGTCGACGAACGCGCCATGTCCGGTGTTGCGATAGAGGCGATTCCAATAGCGCGGATCTGATTTATCGGGCGCTTTGCCCCGCGGCATTGGATCTCGCAAGCCCGCCCCGTTGACGAAAAACAAATCCAGATTGCCGTCTCCGTCGTAATCCAGCCACGCCACGCCGGAGCCCATGGTTTCGATCAAATATTTTTGCGAAGTGTGCGACCCTTGATGCCGGAATCGAATGCCGGCCTGGCTGGCAATGTCAGTGAAGAGTGAAGTGCCGGCAGGCTGGGTGCCGGTTGCAATCCAGAGCGCGGCGCCTAGAGTCGCAATGAGCAATTTCTTCATCCGGCTGCTAGCAAAGTGATTTCAAAAGCCGCTCTGGAAGGCCATTTACCATGTGCTCATTAGGCTGGACACTTTACACAAATCCATGATTTCCGCGTTGACAGGTTTCCGACCCTCCAGTATCATACCGTTATTACAAAGTAGCTCGCCTTTAGTCCCAAGGAGGGATGCACCGTGTTTGTTTGTTTTAGACGGTCTGTTCTTTACTTTCTCTCCGCGATCGTTTTCACGCTGGCGGGAACTGGTATTGGTCACGCTCAATACACGACTGCCACTCTCGGAGGCACGGTTTCCGACCCCTCCGGCGCAATGGTGGCGAATGCGAAGGTGGTTGTTCAAGGCCTGGAAACAGGTTTGCAACGGCAAACTGAAACCGGCGAAAGCGGTACGTTTACGTTCACTGCGCTACCGGTGGGGCGGTATCAGCTGAGCGTCGAGAAGCCGGGGTTCTCGAGGTATGTCCAGAGCGGCATTACCCTGGTACTCGACCAAACGGCCAACATTCCGGTGAATCTCAGGGTTGGCGATATTTCGCAGCAGGTCACGGTTTCCGCGGACGCCGAACTGGTCAATACTCAATCGGGAACCGTCGGCCAGCTAGTCGATCAAAAGAAGATTTTGGATTTGCCTCTCGACGGCAGGCAGCCGCAAGATCTGCTATTCCTCTCGGCGGGAACCGTCAATACGACAGCCAATTACTGTCTGGTGAACTGCCAGGGTGGAGTGTATCCCGGCGAGATGGCCGCCAACGTTAATGGCGGAGGCGCGTTCGCAGTCAACTTTCAGATGGATGGCGCCGGACATAACGACACGTATGTCGCTACCAATCTGCCGTTTCCCAACCCTGATGCTGTTAAGGAATTCAACGTGCAAACCGACAACGTTTCGGCGCTCTACGGGCACGGAGCGGGCGCGGTAGTCGACATCATCACCCAGTCCGGCACTAATACCATCCATGGAGATGTGTTCGAGTTCGTCAGGAACGGCGATTTCAACGCTCGAAACTTCTTCGCGCCCACCCAGGATACGCTCAAGCGTAACCAGTATGGCGGCGCTGTCGGCGGCCCGATCATCAAGAATAAGTTGTTCTACTTCGGAACCTATCAGGGCACGAAGATTCGCAGCGCGGCGCAAGGCAACGTGGACTTTGTACCTACTGCGAACGAGCGCACCGGCAACTTCGCAGGTTCAGGAATCACGGTGATCGACCCCGCTACAGGCCAGCCGTTTCCCAATAATCAGATACCTGCCGGCCAGCTAAGCCCAGTTACTCAATATTTTTTGAAGTACATACCGCTGCCAAATGGACCCAATGGCCAGCTGACGTTCGCGGGCGCAAACATCGTCCAGAACGACGACCAATACATGATTAAGATCAACTGGGTGCAATCCAAGAATCAACTGAGTGGCAGTTGGTTCTGGACGCGCTTCAGTGAGCCGCCCGATATTGCGATCGCCAAACAGAATATCCTCGCGGCTGATGGGAGCGGCAATCGTGTTACTGTCAAGAATCTCGCATTAAACGACACCTACACGCTTACCCCGAACGTTCTGTTCAACACTTGGTTCGGTTGGGATTCGCAAACGGGCGGATCGCTCTCCGGAGCGCCGTTTGGATTTCCGGATGCCGGCATTCAGATTGCCGCGCCAACTCCCCCCGAAATGGAACTGGGTATCAGTGGTTTCTTCGGCGTGGAAACAAATCATTTGGGTATCTTTGATCGCGGCGACTATACGATCCGGGAAGATGTGACCATGCAGCGGGGCAGGCATGAGATTCATGTGGGCGGAGAGGCAGTGCGCGTGTCCAACACGCTCGTGAACACGTTCCGCCAGGCAGGAAGCTTCGAGTTCAGCAACCAGATCTCGGGTAACAATCTCTCTGATTTCATCCTGGGAGATGCGTCAAACTTCACGCAGGGCGGAGGCGAATACAAGAATCTGAAAGGTGTTTTGTGGAGCCTCTACGCGCAAGATAACATCCGGGTCAGCCCAAAGCTCAAGGTCGAGATTGGCCTGCGCTGGGATCCCTATTTCCCCTTCACAGAAACCAGGGGACGAATCGTGTGTTACTTACCAGGAACAACCACAGGGTCCACGCGGTTTCCGAACGCGCCGCTGGGAATGCTGTTCAGTGGCGACCCGGGCTGTCCGAAAGGCGGATCGCTGACGAACGGTGTCAACCTTGGACCTCGCTTCGGATTCGCTTACGATCTAGGCCATCATACGGTTATTCGGGGCGGCGCCGGCATTTACTACTCACCTCTCGCAAACAATTTCTCAAACGGCATGGTGGACACTCCGCCGTTTAGTCCCCAGGTAAATTACACCGGCGTGGTTGATTTTGCGAATCCTTATGCGAGCATCGGTATCCCGAACCCGTTTCCCGCGCAGTACGCGTCGAGCCCCCCAGCACAAAACGTCGGCTTCACTCTGCCTGTCTCGATTTACGGCACATTTCAACATGACTGGCATACCCAGGAACTGACCACCTGGAATCTGAATTTGGAGCGCCAGTTCGGGCAATCGTGGGTTGCCAGGATTTCTTACGCTGGCAATAAGGGTACCTATTTGACGAGCCCGTTGAACTATACCGAGCAGAATCCGGCAATCTATGTCCCGGGTAATTCCACTGAGGCCAACACCCAGCAGCGCCGCCTGAATCCAAATTTCAGTAGTGTGGGACTGGCTGCTTCGACTAGCAATTCGCATTACAACTCGCTGCGCCTCAACCTACAAAAGCGCTTTGGTAAAAGCCTCACGATCTTAGCGAATTACACCCGCTCGAGAATGCTCGACGACATCGGCCCAAACGGGGGAAGCTACGGTTCTACCAATCCTCTTAACAGGCGGTTTGACTACGGCGTCTCCAACGACGACGTGCCTAACGTGTTCAACTTTTCCGGCGTATGGCAAATTCCGAATGCGCCGCTACACGGGTTGGCCAATACGCTTGTGAATGGGTGGGAGTTGACTGCGCTCACGAGCTGGCGGTCTGGATTCCCGTACACGGTTTTCAGTAGCGAGGACAACTCTTTCAGCGGTGTCGGCTCAGACCGGGCCGATTACATCGGCGGCAATGCCAGCCTCGATACAGGCCGCTCGCACGGCGCATTAACTCAACAGTTCTTTAACGTGAATGCGTTCGTGCCGAATGCGATCGGTACTTTCGGCACCTCCGGCAAGAACATTCTGCGTGGACCAAGGTTCTTCGATACGGATCTGGGCCTTCTCAAGGATTTTGCAATTATCGAATCCTGGAGGCTTCAATTCCGCGCCGAATTCTTTAACGTGTTCAATAACGTGAACTTTGGGCAGCCTGGGAATCATCTAGGATCTCCTGGAACCGGGCAGATCACCTCGGCAAATAATCCGCGAATTCTGCAGCTAGCGCTAAAGCTGAACTTCTGATTGCGCTAAATAGCCCGTTGCAAGGACCATGGATGGAGGCAGCCCGAGTGCTGTTCTTCCCAAGCCGAAAATCTTAGCATCAGCAATGCACCTCTTCTCATGATGAACTTCTACCGATTACTTCTTGCAATTGCCATTTTGGTGACGCCGGTTTGTGCGCAGACCGAGGCTGACCATTTGCGCCCGATTCTGAAAGATGAGATCCTGCCGCCCCAGATAGCGACCTTCCAATTAAGGCAATACATTCTCCATCATGTAGCCAAGCCCCCCGCTCCGACGAGTGCGGAGCAATGGACCGCCGAAGCAGCTAGCCTCCGAAAGCGGCTCCTAGACGACGTTGTTTTCCACGGCTGGCCGCGTGAGTGGGTCGAAGCGCCACCCAAAGTTGAAGAGATTGGAGTCATCGCCGGGAAGGGATATCGAATACGCAAACTGCGCTACGAAATTATCCCCGGATTCCAGTCGGTTGCGCTTCTGTATGAGCCGGAAAACGTGCATGGCAAGATCCCCGCGGTCCTCAATGTAAACGGGCATGTCGGGCCGCCTGGAAAATCGGTCGAATACAAGCAGAAGCGCTGCATCACATTTGCCCGGCACGGAATTCAAGCTTTAAACCTGGAATGGTTTTCGTTTGGTGAACTCAATCAGAGCGGCAACCAGCACGCGTTTGGACACCATCTCGATTTGGTTGGCGCCAACGGGGTTGGTCTCTTTTATCTGGCCATGCGGAAGGGCTTGGACTATCTCTACGATCATCCGAACACCGACCGTACAAGAGTGGGTGTGACCGGCCTTTCCGGCGGCGGATGGCAGACCATTGTTCTCAGTTCTCTCGACAATAGAGTGAGAGTTACTGTCCCCGTGGCGGGCTACTCGTCCATCGTCAGTCGTGTTGAAGCCAAAGAGTTTGGTGATCTCGGAGACTTCGAACAGTCCGCGACGGACATGTTCGATGGCGTCGATTTCACTCATCTGACCGCGATGATGGCACCGCGCCCGACCCTCTTGATTTACAACGCGGAAGATGACTGCTGCTTTCGAGCAGCGATGACAAAACCGTTCGTCTTCGATGCGATCCGGCCGATATTCGGACTTTACGGAAAACAAGATCTCCTCAACTGGCACGAGAACCGCGATCCGGGCACGCACAATTACCAACTGGACAATCGCACCCAGGCTTACCACTTCCTCAGCCGTCAGTTTCACCTCCCGCTCTTTGAAGAAGATGCAGAGGTGGCTTCGGAGATCAAGAATCCCGATGACCTGCGCGTCGGTCTGCCGGAGAACAATTTGACCATTCTCGATCTCGCGCGCAAAATGGCGGGGCAAATCAACCGTGCGCCACTGTCGTCCGATTCGGCTGGGCGCGACCGCGAAAGAAGTGAACTAAAGAAGATTGTCCGGCTCCGGCCTGATAGCGTCGAGCGAATCTGGACCACCGCCATTAGTAAGCACTTGGGCATCGAATCCAAATCCCACCTATTCAGCATGGCCGATGGCTTGAGCGCTACCGCAGTCTGGTTGAAGCCCATCGGGACGGCGGATGACGTGCCGCTGACGATTATTCTGGACGACAAGGGCAAGGCCGCTTCCGCAGAACAAAGTGCTGATCGACTCAACCGCGGAGAGCAAGTGCTGGCTCTCGATCTGGTATTCACGGGCAATGCCTGGAAAGTGGAGACCATACCGGATCTTCAGCAACTGATCTCCGGTGTCGGTGAGCGGCCCATCGGCCTGGAGACGTCCGAGCTGATCGAAATCGCACGCTTGATGAAGCAGCGACCTCACCAGACAAAAATTCGCCTCGAGAGTAGCGGTATTCGAAGCCAGGTTGTGGCGTTGCTCGCCTCGGCCCTTGACCCGACTTTGTTTTCTGAAGTAATCACTCGCAATGGTATGCAGAGCCTCGATTACCTGCTGCAAAAGCCGGTCGAGTACGAAGCTGCTCCGGATCTGTTTTGCCTGAATCTCTTACGCGCTACAGATCTGGATCGATTGAAGGCGCTCAGCGCGCCCGCCGCGGTGGTGAACGAATGACTGCTGGGCCGCTTCCGAACACTTGTTTAACGTTGCAATCATGCCGACCGATTCACCTCATGCGTGAGCAGTGTCCGAAGCCCCGCATGGTGAACGCAGTCCACCATCTTATCGGAACGTGTGGCGATGACTGTTCGTACTTGGAACCGAGGGCTACATCGAACTGGCAAATACGTCGACATTGGTGGTCGGAAGGGCGGCAATCACCTGTTCATCGTGGGTCAGAAGCAGGCGCGGTACATCGACTGCAGCAATGTTGTGCTGCCGTTTCGGACCACAGTTTGTGAGCGATATTGTGAACCGCACGCATCTAGCGCAAAATCAGGAACCAAACGCTGCTCGCGACAGAGCTGGTGCTGAAAGCCCAGAAGAATGCGCGAATCCTACATTTTTGTTAGGAGTGATTTGGGTTCCGCCGCTCCGAACTCATTAGTCGCTGAGCAAGAGTACCGAAAGCTGTTGTACCTCAGAGCTGTAGTTCCGCGATCCCGCATCGCTCGGCCGAGACAATGCGTTTTCCCGTCGTGATTGATAAACCGCCATACAAGGACCTTGGGCGGACCTTCCGAGCAGTCCGGCGATGGTCAGCCCGGCTGGTCCTGGTCCATCGTTGACTGACGGCGGAGCGGAAGCCGTGTCTACCCGCATGGTGTGCAACAGGCCATTTAGCTCGGGCACCAACCTGGGCCACAGTGAACTATTGTTTGCCGATGCGTCCACAATGGCCGCCGCGCGGCCGGCAACAATCACGAACCTTACGTGCGGCCGCAGAAGACCCACGATGTTTTCGGCAAAGTTTGCATAGAAGACAGCTTCCGCACCGGGGATTTGCAAGCGCCCAAACTGTGGCATCCTGGGAACGTTTTCTTCCGGTGCTGTGCATCAATCCGATCCCGCAACAATGTGCGCTGGAACATCTCCGCTATGTCTCCGGTGAACGGCTCGAATGCATATACCTGAATAGAAGCGTTGAATTGCGTGGACACTGTCCAGCAGCAATTTCGCAGGAAACCTGCAGAGAACGCCACTACTCCCCAAACCAGACAGCCACTCTAGCCATGACGGTCATCTTGAGTCCCAAAACCATCGAAAATGAGGATTTATTAGCAAATATGTCGGGCTTGTTCTACGACGAACTTCCGTCGTGAGTGCCAGCAAGCTTGGCCGCTACCCTGTCCAAGATTTTGGCATGTCGATTACTAATGGACGACGCGCTTTCGAGGACAACTTACACCTTACCGGCCTCACCGCGGACCGACGGTGAACGCGGCTTCACACGTGCGGCTTGAGCATAAATTCGTCTCCTCGATGTCGCTTCGGATTGGTCCTCGCGGAATCTGAGGTTCAGCTTGTTCTTGCAGCCTGATAGAGTCGGCACGATAGAAAGCTCTACACGCAGCATTTCCGGCTGTCCGTTTCTACGTGAATCTTTGCGCAATATCCCGAAACGCCCGGCGTCGGAACTTCACTACTATGCCGGAGGTAATTGCTATGGAAACGACGTTTAAATCGTCCGACGATATTCTGAAACAGCTTGTAACCGCACGCCGTGAAGAAGTAGTGCGATTGCAGAAATCCCAGGCCGAGCATCTCAAGGATCTGGAAACTCGGGGCCAGGCACGGATCGAGGCTTTGAATAAGACTCTGCCGAAGGAGATCGTTGCCGTCGTGCAGAGTCTGGCGAAGACGCACGATGAAGCGACCGCAGCCACCAAGTCGCACGTCGACAAGGTTAAGGCCAAGTTAGCAGCCTCGGGCCCGTCACCCGAAAACGAAACCGCCGTGCATCCTGGTTTGGCCCGCGGCCATCTGGTGGCTTGGACTCGTGTTGCCGCCCTGTAAGAAGACTGCCGAGGGAGAATCTGACGCCGCTGAGCGCTTTCGCTTGCTTGATGCTGCAGCTAACGCGCCGGTATTATTAGTCCCCAACTCGATTTTCGAATGGGGAGAGTCACATCCGTTTCGGTCGCGGAAGGCGATCTTCCCCGAAGCAATTGGGTCCTAAGGCGTTGTCTCGCGGCTTCGTGGAACTTTACGAACAACGCGCCAGTTGAAGGAATTCCGCCATCCCGGCGAGCGTTAAGGGCAGTTGCGTGGAGGACCGGTTGAATCTTCACCTCGCGCCGACTTGCACAGAGCTTCGGGATCGGTACGATTCACATGCGTTTCAATCAAGCGAAGCGACAACGAACTTCAAAGCTTCAACACTAGAACACACGAGCAAAGCGGCGCAGCCACGTTGGTCTTCGCCCGCGAGTACTCCGCTGTACTCGCAAGTATTGAGCGATCCGTTTACACCGCGGCATAGCCGAACAAGCTTCTGTTGGATGCGTGGTAGTGATGGCATGGATTCGAAACAGCCGACCTTTTTTGGAGTGTAGATTCTACAAACACTTTTGGTGGTCGGCCTTAGCCGGTATCGGTTGAGTTCCGTGCGGCGGGGCTAGGCAACTGAGAAATGAAGCTCGCAGGCGCAAAATAGCGCGGTGGGCGAGAACACGGAGATAACTCCGATTCACTCCGATTCGTCGGCTAACTTCTGCACGGTCTCGCTCCTCGAAGTAGAGCATCATCAACACTGCCCGGTCGTGCGCAGATATTCTCTTCAATGCGTTCCGCAAATGCGATAGGTTTTCAGCTGCCGCCAAGGTCCGCTCCGGGCCCGGGCTGTCATCCAAATTCTCGAGACGCTCACGGAGATCGGCGGTCTTGCGTGTTTTGCGCCAGTGCTCAAGCAGAACATTCTTACAAACCCTATTTACAAATGGACCCAGTCGGTGCGAATCCCGCAGCCCGTTCTCGCGGGCTATGGCGCCAAGGACTCGCCTGAGCGTCTCTTGACGTATATCTTCGATGACTCCGTCATCTCGCAACCGAAACTGCAACCAGAAGTCGAGCTCTCGGCTAAAGTATGCCGCGAAGTGTTCCTGAATCTCTGCGTTGCCATCGCGCAAACCAGAAACGTAGCTGTCTGTAAATTCAGGACGGAGATCTTGTGTGTGGTGCGGCATTCAAAGGGCCAGAGGTACGACAATATGCTCCGCACTTTTGCTTCCGAAATGACTAGTGCCAACGTGCACAATGCAACTGGCAGAAACAAAACGACGTTGCCAAGCCTTGTGGCACACATCTGTAATAGCCACGAACCGTTTGGATATCTTCGATCCGGTGGTTCGCCAATAATGCATCCGGCGGCGAGCGATTGACAGATATCGAGATTCAGGAAAACAATCAGACGCATGCCGGCCATGGTCTTATGTCTATTTCGATTCGTTCGTCTGTTGTGTAGTGGCCACCAATCGATCGCACTCGAGAACGCCGCGCTGCGACTTTAGATTCGTGCTCTCCAGCGCACCCGAAAGCATCCACTCGTAACTGCGCCTGATCGCTGTTCTGGTGTGCTCTGGTAAAGCTTGGCGTGGCTGGCGCGATGCACTGATGATTGTTCAACCGGAAACGGTGCTGCGCTGGCAACGCGAACGGCTCCGACGATTCTGGCGCAGCTGTCAAAGCCGAAAGGAGGCCGAGGGCGGCCATCTATTGCGGCACAAGTACGGCGCCTGATTGTCGATATGGCTGTGGAGAATCCGCTTTGGCGGTACCCTTCGCAGAATGCGAGAGACGGTCCGCTCAGAGACCGCAATGCCGAGCTTCTGGAGTTCACCGTGGATTCGCGGCGCAGGCCCGACCGCCGTCCCAGAACTGGAAGACTTGCACCAAAGGTCCCGGGTTACTCCTCCCCTTAACCGGCTTATCGTTTAGCGCAACTTTCGGCTTCTCAAGCTTGGCACCTGAAGCGTCTTTGATCGGCGCCTGAGCGACCAGTGACTTCTCCCGCCCACCTGCCGCAATGACAGGTGGGCGACCCGCATTCACTCGTGGTAATCGCATCCTTAATACACATATGCATACACGGGCTTGCGGCCAAGAACCGCGTTGTCCAGCTGATGTAGTCGAAACCGTAGCTGTTACGATCCACAAGGTTCAACGAGCTCCTCGGCCCAATGACAAGCCCGCGAAGCGCTTCCTGAGGCGATCTCCTGCTTTTTGGACAGGTGATCTACCTTGTAAGTATCTGAAAACAAAGATGTGAGCCACTGTGCCCAAGGCAGTTTACGACGTTCGGCCAAAGTCGCCTGTAATCATGTACTTACATCTCAATCTGATCTGATACGCACCGTTGAGTAGTTCTTTGTCGAATTGTGAGAAAGTCGGAGGTTTCCAACAGCTACGATTTCATCTACACTCAAGCCGAAAGGCGGAGAAGTCACGCGTCGTCTTGCGGCCCGATTTTGGGCGAGAAGCGACTCTTCGCGCCAACCGCATTGCTGCGTTGGTGATCGACGGCCCGATTTCGCTTTACTCGGCCTTACTTCAACTGCTCAGATGCTGTGTGCATTTAGGTAAACCCTTCGCGACTGCATGCGATTGATTGCGACGTCTATGCCCTGACCTGCCGATCTCTCACTTCGAGATAAGTTCGCGATCTCTTGGATCAAGGCTCATTCACTTAGATTGCGCTTTCGCTGCTTGCCAGATGGGATACGGGAGCCCCGCGAGCCGGTTTATTACTAACGCCTGTGCCGTGAGCAGGATTACAGCTACTTCAATCGTCAAAAGATATTCGGGTTTGGAGATGATCCCGAGCGAAACAATCATCGTGGTGGCACCGGCAGGCGGATGGCTGACGCGCAGAAGCACCATGGTGGCACCGGTGAGCGAGAGCGAAAGCGCGGCGGACAAGACCCGCGGCCAGTAGATCTCGACCGGTAGGTAGATGACTCATGCCGGTAACAGAAAACGCAGCAAAGCCACAGCAGAGTGCTATGGCATGACCCAGAACGGCATTGCGGGGACTAGCTGTTTCGGCAAGCGGAGTGAAAAAAAACAGGTACGCCGTGGGACCGAGCGATGGAAAAACAAACGGATTGTGCGTCAGGAATGCCAAAACAGCCAGCACACCAATGGTGGCGAAACTGTTCACGAACACGTAACTCGCCCAGACGGCGGTGGGCGGCAAGTGGGCTAACAGCCAGCTCAACCTCAGCCGCTCGACGAGCCGGAAAACATGCTCCGCTCTGTGGACCGCAGCGCTTGGAGAAGTTTGGGGTTTGCCCCTGGTCATTTAAATGTTCGGCAGCAGATCAAAGTACTCGTCGTCTTCGTTCTTGCCGCCCTCGCCCTCTCCGAGCAGTTTCTCGGACTCGACAAATTCAATCCGCTCGATCCACTTGACCATTTTGTAGCCGAGCTGGTTTTCGACGCGTAGACGCAGTGGCGCTCCATACACCGCGGGTAACGGCTCGCCGTTCATCTCAAAGGCCAGCATGCACCCGGGTTTCATCGCATTGTAGATTTGTTGCGTATCGTAATAAAGGCCGCCGTACAATGAGCCTCCAAAAGAGTAGAATGCGATGACTTTGGCGTACGGCTTGGGCTTGACGAGTTCGATCAGTGTGCGGATGGAGATTCCGCGCCATTCCGCAATGCCCGACCAGCCTTGGATGCAATGGTGCATGGTAATCGACTCTTCGGCTCCCAGGGCCCGCATCTCATCGAGCGAAAGCTCGACCGGGTTGTCGACCATGCCGGATACTTTCAGCTTGTAGCTCTTGAAGCCATCGGCCGCGAGTTGCTTCCAGTCTTCACGCACAGGCATTTTGCCATTGGGCCAGAAGTAGGGCGAGATCTGCGCTTTCGTGTAGTGCTCGCGCGGAATCAGACGATCGAGCGTTAGGAGCTTCACCGGCTCTGTGATCGCCTTCTGCGCATGCTGCAAGCCGCGCGGAAAATACCAGGAAATATAATGGGCCGCTACCCAGCAAAGCAACACAATCCCAATGCCGATGAAGCCGAGAATCATGCCCGTAGGGCGCAGATCGTCGGTGCCGAGCACAATATGGTTCATATTGCGGGCAAAGCCGGTCAGGGCGACGAGCGTCACGTGCACGATCACAAATGCCAGGAATCCCACTAGCATTAGGAAGTGGATAGACCGGGCTGCCTGCCGTCCGCCGAAAAGTTTGGCATATCGAGGGAAACGATTGACCAGCGCGGGAGACATCGCCATCCCGGTAAGAATGGAGAGCGGGGCCATAACGAAGATGGTGGCGAAATAGGCCAATTGCTGCAGCGCGTTGTAGCCGTAAAAGCCATTCGGTTCGGGCGGCAAGTGGGAATTTGCGTAGTGAACGAAAGTGTTCCACGCTTCGACGAAGACGGCGGGAGAGGTGGGCACCAGGCGCTGCCACTGATTGCTGGTAAGCAATCCGCAGACGAAGAAAACACCAGTGAGCACGAAGCCATAGACATTGATAAAATGCCAGGAACGCGCGATCCCCACGGTGTGACGGTAGCCTGGCAGCGCAACGGCGGGCGAGATGTAGCGCGCATCGTCCTTGGCGGTCCAGAGGCAGTCCTTGGGCACCGTCAATGGCGTGAAGCGTATCCATTCCGTGCGGGGAGTGCAATGGTCATTCAGATATAAGCGCGGGTGGTCCATCAGAATGGACAGGCCGCTGCGGATCAGCATAAACAAAAAGATGAAGTTGAAGAAGTGACTCCAGCGGATCCAGACGGGAAAGCCATGCGGACCGCTGGGTGCGCCCTCGAGAGATGCCGGGGAAGGAGCGATGTATGGCAGGCCGAAGAATGCGTGCTGTACCCAGGCCAGCACCAATGGAACGAGAGCGAACACAATCAGGAGAATTAAAATCGAGGGACGAATCCAGATTCGGAACCGCCGGTCTTTCGGATAGTGGACCGCCCGATGCGCATCATCGAAGGGAATCATACGACCTGCTCGGATATGGTTACAAGCAGCAGCGTATCTTGCTGGGCGACCACACTGTGAGGCATCCCAGGTGCCAAGCTGAGCAGCAAATCCGGCCTTAGCTCATCACGCTCATCGCCGCTCAAGAAAATCGCTTCGCCTTTCAAGCAGTGCACAGTTATCGCACCCCGGGTTTGATGTTCTGGAATCTGTTCGCCGGCCTTCAAGTGCAACAGCAGCGTGCGCAGGCCGTTTTCACGGAACAGCATTGTTGTCCGTCCCGGCCCAGCCGTATCGCTTAAAAACGAGTGCAGATCTGCGTGGGTCATAGCGCTCCTCGCGTTGCTTCGGCCGTCTCCCGAACTGCCGATTCATGGTATGTCGTGGTGGCGTGCAGCTCGTCAGAACACAGGCCGGCAACGGTTTCGCGCCACAACTGCAACCAGCGTTCGAAATGATGTAGTGTCAGGCGAGGCAATTGCAGATGCGCGATCATTGGATCCCTTTGTAGGCCCGAGAGGCAAGCAGTACGGACGTACCATAACGTTTTTATCTTGTCCAAGTGCGGTCCCCACTCCGTGCCGATGGCGCCAGCGAAAATTGGGCCCAGCAGTTGATCGTCGCGAATCCCGCCATAAAACGTGTCGACCACCTCGGCAATATTGTCTCCGGTTACGGTGTGATACATGCGGCAGCGTTAAGGATGTATCTAATACATCTTATAGAAACCACCGGTTTTCCTCCATGTACCTAACGCGCCAAGCCGATCTACGCAATGCGCCTTTTAATCCATTTGGCGGTTCAGCCTAGCGGAGTCGCCACGGCTCGGGGATGTTATCCATCTGCACCTCTAGCTCCGCCACGCATGCAGAGCGCGTACGGTGCATGTCTCTCGAAAGAAGAGCAAATGACTGTGAACTTCTGTCTTTTTGTAAGTTGCAGGTAGGGGCAGCGCATCTCTGCGCGACGTCTGAGCGCGCACTGTGTCGCTCTGGTTGTGAAACGATACGCGAATGCGGCCGGCATGTGTGTGAGCTCGTTCTCGGGTCACTCTCTTCGCGCGGGGTTCGTCACAAGCGCCGCTCCAGCTGGGGAACCGAGAGGTGCATCATGAGGCAGACTGGACGTTAAAGCATGGAAATGGTACTGCGGTACGTGCTCCAGGCGCAGGCGTTTACGGACAATGCGGCGCTGGATCGCAAGGGCTGGTACATACAGCCACCGATCTCGCGCACCGTCTGATCGAGATTCGAATGTACTGCATCTCTGCAGGAGGCGCCAGGTAATTCGACTGGGTAATTCTGCCGCGACGGGATGAGTCCCACCTGCGCAGTGCGAAAGGATCTCGTTTTATGAAGAAGACTCTCAATTCATTCATCTTGAGTGCGATCGCGGTTCCGTTAATCGCGTTGGGGGTGCCGGCCTCTCAATCGGGTTCGGGATCGGGTTCTAGCGGCGGCTCGGGTCAGAGTGGAAGTTCCGGTCAGAGCGGTGATAGCCAATCTGGTACATCCGGGCAATCCGGAAGTGGCCAGTCTGGCAGCTCCGGCCAAAGCGGTTCGGGTCAATCCGGCATGTCGGGCCAATCCGATACGTCTGGTCAATCCGGCACATCTGGTCGCAAACCTCGAAAGAAGAAAAACAAGAACTCAAGCGCCGACACAAACTCAACATCCGGTCAGGGCAACACTAGTCCACAGTAATCCTCCTTCCCTACTTGAGAAATACCGGCGGGCCTCATGGTTCGCCGGATTTTTTACTTTGCACAAGCAATCAACCTGAAGCTCTGAAGAGAACAGTGCGCAGTCCTTACGAAGTATTGCGCGGTATCTCATTTCCTCGGACGCGTTTAGTATCGTGTCATGTCTGACGGTGGCCCGGTGCAAAGGTCTCGATAAAGTTTGCTCGACGAGATCCTGATTCGTTGGAGGCTTGCTGAGTTGCATCTCGCAGATCTGCCGTTGGACAACCAGCCAGCCGACCACGCACTTCGGATCCTCGTTAGGCGGGATATACGCACGCTCTACCAAGAACTTCTCCGCTTACGGCCAGATCTAGCCTAGGTCCCCGTCACCCTGATAGTGAACGCAATTTGTGCGCGCAGTTGCGGCGAGTCCCTGGAAATCCCGTAATAAACCGAGGTATCTACCCGTTCACAGAAATGGTTCACTATTAAGCGTAAGGTAAGCTCTAGGCATTTGACGCTTGAAGGTCGGCCGTTCGCCTTTTCCAACCCCGGGGCTACTGCGGCAGCCGGAGTCAAAGCCTAAACGAAAGGGTGCACGCGTAAGGAACGTTGAAGACGCGTGCACCCCGTGGGGGCCACTGTAGGAGCGGCCGCAGACGAACGTACAAGGATTAGATTTGCCTCAATAGAGGGCGTTTCACTGCAATTCTTTGAAGCTGAGGAGCATTTATGCCGCCCTAACCCTGCGTCGATCCGAGCTTCCCGTAGCCACGCTGGCGACTTCAAACAGGCGTTCACGAACTTCCATGTATCGCCGATGCGCTTCATTCTAAACGGAACGCTGTTGCATAATCTTTCGAAGATCGTCGGCACTTAGCGGTTCACCATTCGAAATCTGGAGCATAGAGCACGTTTTCCCGGCGTGATCTATATAGGCCTGAAAGCGTGCCAGTACACTCCCGCTCTAACGTGAGCAAATTTCCTTTTCCATAAAGCCAGACCATAATTGTAGAATTCTGCACTCATGCCTGGGGGGCCCAGTTCTGGGTCGCGACAATTTGGGTTATCGAACCGTAGAAGTCACGGCCACATACGGCAAACGCGCCTTTACGTGCCGTTCTCAGTTACCGTTGGCGTTGCTGCTCGTCAGGGAATTCGGGGCTTATTTGTTCGATCCGCCAGGTGGGGCCACCCTCGTAAAGCTGACCCTCTTCACGAATGAACGCCGGGGATATGCCAGGAAGGATCCAAATGTGATAGTTGGGGGGCTGCTTACCGATCAGAGGAGCGATCATTCCGGTGACACCGCCGAGTTCAGGGTGGAGGACAAAGTCGATAGCTTTGCGCTTGGTTCCGCCGATCGTAAAGGGGACCTCGCCAGCTGGCTGGATCGAGACACGAATAAGCCGCGGCTTCTCGGTGGGAGCGACAAAGGAAAGCTTTGTTTCAGGGGTCGAGGGAAGGATGTTCATGAGGAGGTTGGGCGGAAGGCCATTCGAGACGTCGGGTGGCAGGTCGAGGTGGTCCTGCTTCAGTTTCCCATCTTTGCCGCGGGACGTAATTTGCCCGGTCACCGCGTTGATGAGGACGTCCATGAGTTTGGGGAAGGAGGGCCCGTGTTGAATATGGTGGTCGGTGATGAGACGAAATACGCCGCGTTGGGAGAAGACCGTTGTGTCGTCGTCAATTGAGCCGTCGCGAAAGCGGAAAATGACGCGTGAGGTGACGCGATCCCCGTGAACGATCTGTGTCATGTCCCCAATGGCGATGCGAGTGCCCTGGAGGGTTTTCAAGACGACAAAGCCATGGGCGGAGCCTTGGGGATGTCGGACAGGCACCGGGTCGGCGTACAGGGTTGCTCTCAGCAGGACGGCTAAAAGAAAAAGCAGGCCAAAGGTGCGGGACAGGAAACGGTACATCGGTGAGGTTTGCTCGGTCGAGGTGCCGAGCCGCGTTCTGGTCGGTGTCTTCTCAGGTGAGATGCGGAAACGTGAGGATCGTTGCGAAAAGGCTCTGCAAGAAAATGGCGTCACGCCGATTGCCAAACCCGCACTCGACCTTGACGCTCTCGCAGACAAGGGTGCTTCTCTGCATGAAAACAAGCTACGCTGAATGATCGTTCCTCGGCATCGTATTATGTACCTCACGCCCGAACGTGGTCTCGGATCAATTGTAGGGTCATCGTACAAGCGAACCTATTTCTCCGGTAGACGGGAATTCGTAGCTCTCTGGAAACACGGTGTGGATATAGCCTACCTGATCCTCACCGGAACCTGATCGGCTCTTCTTCCGCCGGAAAATCATTTCGAACGCTTTCCTGCAGAGCCTGTCTGGACTGCTCAGTTCCTCTACAGGCTCCCAGATCACGACCACACGTTTCTCCTGCTTGCGTCGGCGACGGCGAACAAGGTCTCTGGTTTTTGCACAAAACTCACGGGTACGAGATCGCTCCGCGACCGGACTTGATTCTGCTAAATGTGAACTTGCCAAAAAAAAATGGCTTCGAGATCCTCGCCGAAATTCAAGCGAGTGAATCACTGCGTTCTATACCAGTCATCATTTTCACTTCGGCTTCACTTGCAACAGAGAGAAAGAAAGCTTTGGCGCTTGGTGCGGGCGACTACATCTCTAAACCCAGAACATTGGACGGACTTATTGATGCACTGAAGTCTGTCTGCAATCGGTATTTAGCTGAACAGTGAAGAGGATGGACGAGAATTATCGAAACCTGCACTAGTCGCTGCCAATAAGCGGTAGACTTAAGTTCTCCCTACCCCAACCCGGTTCCGAGAGAAAACGAGGAACCCGGTGTCACCTTACTGACCAGCATCTCCCACCTGACATTAAGCAGTTGATAGAAGTAATTATGCAGTTTCTCAAAAAAAGGAAATGGCATCCAATTTTGTTCTCGTCTGCCGACGACTACGACCGTTTTCTCAAATGGAAGGAAATTGATCCGTCGAGCCTACAATGCCTCGCAGATCAAGTACGGCAGCGCGTCGGTCCGCTCATGAAGTGATCCGCTGGACCAACTGGACTAAGACGATCTACGCAAAGATTGTTTTCTCCGACTGAACATTCAACTCGTGTTTTGACTTCACTTTCCTCTGCTGGCCTTTGAGAGCGCGACTTTAAGCTTCGAAGGACTAAGCCGGTGCTAGGGGTTGACCTAGTTGGTCACCAGGAAAATCGTGTGTCATTCTTTCTAAGCATAGTATAGTTGACACAGCTATTTAGGACCGACGCTTCTCGCCCCTTCTCAACAGCGGACAGATCGCCTCGCAACGGTGAACCTGTTTGCCTGGCACGGATCGCCGTCGTGCGATTCCAGCACGAAAG
>JBPCJX010000065.1:0-7676 GCA_051004875.1 Bryobacteraceae bacterium | reverse complement strand
GTGGCCGACCCCGCCGGCGAGTGTTCCGCATCCGAAGCCGTTCAAGCGCTATTATCGCTTCGTCCAAGCGCTGTCTTTCAGCTTGAAGCTCGATGATGATTGTGAGCAGGTCCATTGAAATTTGTTTTATCGACTGATTTGCCCTGACGATGGCGAGTCGACCTTAGCTTTGACTTTGAGGGTGAGGCTCAAGGTCTTGGATGAAAACGAAGTAGAACAAATCTTTGCACCTCACTTTGACAGTACGTTCGTTGAAACCCTCCGCTCAAATCTGTACTTGAGCACCCTTGGGAAGGTGTGAAATGCCTCCCTCTCGGGTTGCGCGACTTCGAGGGGGGAGCGCCCGAATCGCTGCAATGCTCTTTGACAACGTGTAAGTTTTAGGGAATTTGGAATTACCTAAAAATGGCGCCTCACTGCTCACCACGCGTACGCTCCAACACAGCTTCGAGCCGTTTTAGCTTTGGTCGGCGGTGAAAACGCCGACGCGCTGCCGGCTCGAAAAGCCGGATGAGATCACTCTAGATGGGCCAGTACGGAGCGTCAAAAACCTGTGGTACATAGTACTCGCGGAACTGCGTTGCGGCAGCGTGACACTTTGGACGTCTGAACAACCTGCACGCTCTCCAACTAGAATACGTCTCGAAGCGGCCGAGGCTGCAGCGGATACAGTAGCTTAGGAATTTGTTCATTGCGCCATCCTCCGGACAGCGCCGCGGCTTCCTGGTCGAAGTCTCGAAAGCCGGCGCGGCCGAGGGTTTCGGCTTCCCGCGTGTGCTTCTCGTTTTCGGCGGCCTCGTTGTCCGCTATCGTCGATTGATCGGGCGCGCGCCGGATAACTTCTCTGACGGATTTACCCCTCGCGAAGCTTGAGTCTTGCGAAACGTAGCGGACGCGGGTATTCTTGCGAAACGCGACCTCGCCGGTGTCAGGCTGGCGGCGCCCGGCCAGAATTTCCAGCAGCGTCGATTTGCCGGATCCGTTCGAACCTACGAGACCCAGGCGATCGCCTTCCGAGAGGTTCAGTGAGAGGTTGCGAAAAAGCGGATCGGCTCCATAGGACTTCGCAAGGTTTTGCGTGTTTAGTAAAAGAGCCATTCATCACCAGGTTCCTACGGGTGTCGCGCCATCCATGTCTTTTTGTCAAGGGTCAAGGCCAGGGGGTGTCAAAGGGCGTTTTGAAAATAGGCCAACAGGCGGTACAAAATTAGAATAGTTTTTCAGTTAGATTTGGAGAAGCCGCCAGTGCTTACATTACATTTCTGTTCACACCGATCCGGCAGCAGCACGCTCTGCACGAGAGGAGCAACGCCGTTCCCCTCACTGATGTTGCATGCAATCCTAAGGTCTATATTTCGACAGGCAGCTTTGCAGGTACGTACATCGCTAGCCTAGTCAATAACGGTTATGAAGGTAAAAAGCTTGACCGATCGCTTTCAATCCCGACCGGACAATGAAGAGGCTTATTGAGGCAGACGCCGGATAAGGACCGGATGTCTTGGTCTCTCGTTCACAGTCCGATGGCGTTGGGCAGCTGTGGAGGGGTGGCATACGCCGCTTGGCCGAAGGGGGCTGCCTGCTTCCTGCGTCGGGGAAACTTGCGGATTCGGCGGAGAATATGGCGTGGTTCCGGCAAGCGTGACGGCACATTCTTGAAGGATTTTCGGGACAGCTGGGAGGGTGGCCGGCAGCTTGGGTATGACTGATCCGGAGATTTGAAATTCAGGGCACTGGTGAGATCGCCGACAGTAGCACGACGCCACGCGCTCAGGTTCGGCACTTCGGCACCAAATCGCGTCTCAAGGAATCGAAGCACGGACGTATGATCGAAAAGATCCGATGATACAAAGCCACCACGGCTAAAAGGAGAAATGATGAGCATCGGCACTCGAAAGCCAAGTCCTATCGGGCCGGGAATTGCAGGGTTGCCAACCACCGCAGGATCAGGAACTGCAGGTGCTGTGATGTATTCACCTGCCGTGCCAGGAGGGGCGGTAACGGGTGGGACGTGATCGAAAAAGCCGCCATTCTCGTCGTAGGTGGCGAAGAGCACCGTCTTAGCCCATCGCGCAGAATTCGCCATCAAAGCAGTGATAATTGTGGACAAAACGGTTTCACCGAAGAGCGAGGGTGATGGCGGATGGTCGGACGTGAAAACTGGCGGTATTACCCATGAGACTTGCGGCAGGTTGCCCGATGAAGCGTCTGCCAGAAAATCTGCAGGGAAATGAGATCCGAACGCATTTCCATACAGTACGGATGCGGGGTCCTGGAAATTCTTGAAATAGGAAAGAACATTGTTGGAAAAAATCCCGTTCAGAATATTCGCGTCCGCTGATGAGTAAACCTTCCAAGAAATACCGCGCGCTTGAAGCTGTTCGGGCATTGTGGTGTAAGTCAAGCGACCGTAAAACGCCGGACGGTTGATAATCAGGGTTTGAAGTAACGGTCCACCATTCATGCCATCCGGGTCAATCGAAGCGGCCATGGTGTACAGGCGGTTTGGGTCGGTCGCGCCCATAACCGAACAAGAATAGTTATCGCAAATCGTAAATGCATCAGCGACTGCATAGTAATAAGGAAGATCCGCGCGAGTGTAGTAACTCATCGCGAGCACGGCGTCGTTGAAATTGATTGGTAGGCGCGAAGTGACAAATCCGTTCATAGCGCCGTCGTTCCAGCTCTGATGCTGTGGCACCCAATCGTGGGTGATGTCATGCGTGCAGGCCGCATTCGTGTTGGATGTGTGGAGATGGAAGGGCAACAATATGCCTGCTGGCGAACTCGTCGTATTACTCGGGGCGGGCTGCTCGAACGCCATGCTGGGGTCCGAGAATCCACGCACACCGCGATAGCTCCCGAAATAGTGATCGAAGGAACGATTTTCCTGGATGAGGATCACTATGTGCTCCACGTCCGTTAACTTTGCGCAGGGCGGAGGTGGTGCTGGAGCTGATGGAACTTCGATAGAGCCGCCCCCGCAGCCATGCAAAATCAGAGATCCCAGTTCTGCGGCAGCACCGGCTGTGCAGAATTGTAGAACTTCCCGGCGAGTGAGATGACGTGACACGATGCTTACGGGTTGAGTGTAACTCCTCGTCGAGCATAAGGTTTAGCTCTCAGACTTCAGCGTTTGTAGTGCGTGAAAAACCTAGGAGATCTAGAAGGTCGACTCATTGCAGTAGGCTTAAGTTTTTGGTCGTTGAAAGGCGCGACGATTTACTTAGCACCTTCTGTCGCGAGGCAGGGGATTGGGTCAGGCGACAAGCTGTAGATATTTCTGTAGCTGCCGAAAGCCTCCTGGACCCTCACGGTTCACCAGAGAACCACGCGAACACGCGCATCAGCTTGAAGCGTAAGTACTTACGTCTTGAACGTTTCGCACGCTCGCGCTCCCACTGATCACACTCCGGTCAACGTCGTGATTGCCTGGCACAGTGTAGATGCGCTCAAGTGGGCACCGGCACGCCTCGCCAAGCTGTCGCCGACACAAAGTGGAAGCTCGAAAGAAGTACCTCGGCGGCAATACTGCGTACGGATACCGTTACACGCCGATGAATCGAGCCGCTGGTAAAGAAGGTTTCCTTGAGATCATCCAGTCTGAAGCTACAGTCGTGCGGCAAATGTTTGAATGGGTGGACAGCGAAGGGCTGTCTGCACGTAGAGTTCTTAACCGCCTGAATGACAAGAAACTTCCCGCCCGTAAAGGAGCACGCTGGGCCAAATCAAGCGTTTTACGAATTCTGCGCAACGAAATGTATGCCGGGGTGTGGTACTACAACAAGCACGAAGGCTGCGAACCGGCTCATCCGAATACGAACCGGAAGTATCGTAAGCATGTAAAAAGCAGTGTTCGTGTGAGACGAAGGGAAGACTGGATTCCAGTGCAGTTGTCGGATTCTCTGGTCATAGTTCCGCGCGACCGGTGGGAGCGAGTCCAGCATCAACTTACGCAAAACATCACCTTCTCCCCTCGAAACGAGAAGTACACCTATTTACTAAAAGGTCTCGTTCGTTGTGGCGGATGTGGATCGCGCTATATAGGCGATCCGTGCCACGGAAAGCGTTATTACCGGTGCATTGATTGCCCGCTGCAAGAAGTGCCCTACGATTCGCGAATCCGCCCTAAATGACGCAGTATGGCAAGCGGTAAGAGCAGCTGTATTGAATCCGGCGCTCATCATGGAACAAGTCCAGGCGCTCGGCCAAACGGAGCGACTTGAAACGGAACATGCCGAAGATCGCAAGCTTCATGTGGAGCGGAAACTAGGATCCCTCCGGACTGAGGAGAATCGTCTGCTTGAGGCATATAGGCTTTCCGTAATCTCTGCAGCACAACTCGGACAGGAACTGGAAAAGCTTGGGGTCGGGAAAACAGCTTTGGAGAATGAGCGTGCACGTCTAAACGAAGTGGGCGACCACGTAGCAAAAGAGCAGATTGAAAAGTCGGTTCGCGACTACTGTGAAGAAGCAGCCAAGAACCTGGCGGCGTTCAGTATTGAAACGCGTCAGATGTTCCTTCGCACGCTCATCCGGACAATTACGTTCAATGGAACTGAAGCGCGAATTCGAGGAGAAATTCCACTTAAAGCATTACCCAATGCGCCAGCCGCCCCGAGTGGCATGCCCACACCGATGGTTTCATCAGGCGCCGGAATTGCGACCACAATGACAAGGCATAGTGGTCTCAATTCGGGAGGGGAAAATGTACAGCTAACGAAACATCGTTTACTCGCATTTGAATTGGCAACGGAGATTGTCCGGGATACGAGCACTGCAGATGCGGCAAGGAGAGCAAACCTGATGAAGGCCAACGCTGTCCGCTCCAGAATCCGCCAGATGCAAGATCAACATAGTGTCGGTGCTAAGCCTATCGCGCCAACGGAGGAACTGCCGAGAGCTGCTTAATCACTGAACATGAAGTCAGGAGTTCGATTCGGATTCGGGATATGAGCCGACACACTCCTACACAAGTTGCGCGAGTACTACCGAAACCGCTCAATGGTCCCAAAATTGTCGGGCGGGATTTGGTTCGGCCTTGCTTAACCGAGTAATCGCGATATGGAAGTATCAGTAGCGTGGCAGGAAATCTGCTATCCCGGATCGCTCAAAGCTTCCGTTCGGGATCTTTGGAGCGGTAAGGCGAGCGAGAACACCGAAGGTAAGTACTCGGCCAGTGTGCCGGGACATGGCGCGGCGCGACTTTGAAATGATGTACTGTGTTTACAAATGTCTTGATGCCAGGGCCAGTCGTACGGCCACCTACTCTGTCCCACAGGTAAAAGTATTCCTCGCCATGGCCGTCGCTTCGCCGTTTGTAAGCGAGCGAGTACGGTTCTACTGTGCGTTGTACACCATGGTAAGTGACGGACATCAAACGCATGCCGCTGCCCGCTTCAAGGATCAGGTTGCGCATCTCGGCCGGCTGTGAGAGATGTTCACACCGGACTGCTATGTTCTCCTCGAAGATTTCAACTTCCGGTCAGAGCGCGTCTCGGTCTGAGCTCCTCAAGCTTCAGTCAGGAGCTACTCGGATCACGTCGTTGCGGCGAAATGATGAGCACACCTCGGACCTATGAGATCCTTGCGATTGATGATAATGAAGCAGATCTACGCCTCATCCAAGAGGCGTTCGCAGAGTGCGGGCACTCGTGCCATCTGACTTGCACCAACTCGATTCACGATACGGTGAAAATACTCCAAACTGAAACATTCGATCTCGTGCTATCGGAAATGGGTCCTACTTGTGAGGGTAGTGAACTTGTTCGAGTGATTCGAGGTGATGATCGCCGTCGAGCAACACCAATCATCGTGCTCAGTGCAATCATAGATCCGTCGCCCGCCTATGCAGCAGGAGCAAATGCCTTTGTTGCAAAAGGCGCTGATCTCGATACGTTCTTTGCCCGGATAAGAGACGTTATGCACTTTTGGGTGAACGTAGCGGAGTTGCCCTTAAGGAAGCACCACGAGAGAAGTAATGCTGACTTGTCAAAAGCTGCTTGCCACCATCGCGGGATGAGTGGCGATCTGTGATTTCTCATTTGGATCGAAGCTGAGTCGGAGAACTCGCACGGTCGTTTCCAATCCCACCCTTTCAGTCCCTAAGCACTGAACCGACCGCAGACAGAACCGACCGCCTCGACCATTTCGTCAAGACTTTGCGGTTTCGAAATGTAGTTTTCAGCACCCAGTGCCAGTGCTCTTTCCCTGTCCGCTTCAAGGGTTGAGGAAGTAAATATGATGACCGGGATAGAACGAAGAAATTCACTGGCTTGGATATCGCAAAGTATCTCCAAACCACCCCTCTTCGGTAGGTTTAAATCCAGAAGGATGAGGTCTGGTCGCGGCGCAACCTCGTAGCCGCGAGATCTATGCAAAAAACGAAGCGCCGATTCGCCATCGGAAACTCTGCACAGTTGAATCGCCGTGCGCGTTTCTCGAACGGCCAGATTGATGAGGTAGTAGTCTGCGTCGTTATCTTCAATGGACAGCAGAACACCCTGAACCACACAGAGAAGACGCGTACAAAGAACCAATGGCTCCTGGCAAAGATACGAGTACCTCGGTCTTAGACCGTCGAAACCCGCAACATGCCCGGCATGCGTTGTTGTGATGAGCGAAAGTATCACCTGAATAGCTGAGATTCAAATCGATTCTAGGCTGAAATTCGAGCAGTCTCAAGTGCGTGCTTGAAGTTTTGACAGTTCTAATTTTGAGACGATGGGACTGCTGATAAGCAGGGCCTCGCTAAAACGCTCGGTGCGGTACTCATTGCGTCACATTTCGAGGTCTGCAGGAACACGAAGTAAAACTTTCTGTCGCAGCGCACTTTGACGGTTAGGGCGTCGTATCCGCCCCCACAAAAATCCAGGCGTGAGCCGGGATGAAGTTGCGAGACGCTGCCTAACTTACCCTGTTTACCGTCTACCGGGACAAGTTGAATCCCTGCAATGGGTCTTGACAAAGTGTGGGATCGCTCAGGGACGAGGCAATCCGGGATTGACACAATTGGACGGTCACATGGTTTGTGGTCGAGACAGTCTCCATTCTCCCCCGTGGAGTACATTACCGGAACTGGAGAAAATGGGCTACCCTAATCGTGGTTGAGGCTGGAGCCGTGCTGCGCGTTGTGGTGTTCTACTTCGACTCTGAGTGCGCGGCACTCCATACGCAAGCTTTGCGATTCGAGTAAAGCAGCGCGAAACTCCTCCGGCCTCCTGGTACCCACAACTGAGCGTATCCGCAGCATAGCCGCGTCAAGGCGGTTCCTCACATCCTCAATAGAGTTTAAAAGAACGTGGCATGTCTCACAGACGGGGTAGCCCGCCCAGTATGAAGTGTTTTTCAATGGAGTCAAAGAGGCTGAATTGATAAAGTAAAAACGATCCAGTTCCATTCCGGCTATAATTCACCAATTCTGACCCCTAATCAAACGGCCACAGACAGGACTTTGGGTTTGTTCTTGGTTCCAGGTGGCCGACCTAGCTTTTTTAGCTGGCCTTTCGCGTGATCGATCCTTTCAAGGCTAAGAATGACCTCGTCAAGCTGTTGACGCTCGTCGCGTAATGCCGCAAGAATCTCGTCAATTTTCATGGGTGCCCTTTCGTGCTGGAATCGCACGACGGCGATCCGTGCCAGGCAAACAGGTTCACCGTTGCGAGGCGATCTGTCCGCTG
>JBPCJX010000064.1:0-4737 GCA_051004875.1 Bryobacteraceae bacterium | reverse complement strand
TGCCGCCCCGCTCACCGAATCTGAACGCTTATGCCGAAAGGTTTGTCCGTACGATTAAAGAATCGTGCTTGGACCGCATGATTCTCTTTGGTGAAGCCGGGCTCCGTAAAACGATACAAGAGTTTATGCAGCATTACAAGTACGCTTCATGATGCCCATCTGGCTATGTTGCTGAAAAATCGATGACGCCTTGATTGGCAACATCTAATCCGGGGTTTCGACATTGGCCGCGTATTCGTTCAGCGAATCGAACCGCCTTTTCCGTTTCCAGCGCGCGACGGTTGATGACCCAAGGGCCGTTCGCCAACGGATGTTCGGCTTCGATATCTCCTCGTTCGATTGCCAACCGGAGGGTGATGCCGCTCATCTGGAGATGATCCGCGGCCTCGGGAGAGTGAGCCAGCCTTCGGCTCTGCGACAGTCGACGCTGTACGAGGGGATGCCGTGATGGCTGCGTAGCGAGGTCACCCGCTCACGGGTCCACCGGTTTCCCATTCCCGTGACCAGTCCGCTGCGGTCAGAGCGCCGGCAATCGTATCGTCCGAGCAGATGCGCACAAGCGCTCGTACAGCATCAACAATCTCCTTTGACGTGTGAGCTCGGCTGTAGCCGCGTCGGCGGCGAGGAATACGAAGCTCCGTGTGCACGCCGCCCTTCCAGTGGACAACGGCAATGATCTCGCCTGTCTGACCATCTAGATCCACCACAACCTCTTCGATCAAGGTCCGTACGATGCGCTTTTTCAGGCGAGCATCGGTTTCAGGATGGTTCCACACGGCTTCCAAGTTGCCCGCCAGGGTTTCAAACTCTGCTGTTGTGGCCGATGCAATCTGCCTGCCGCGCACTTCCTGCTCGATCCGCGTTTCGAGTTGCTGCACCTTTTGCAACGCCTCATTCCATCGACGCTCCAACTCGCTTGCGACTAAGCGGTTGTCGGAATCTGTCGTGTCGTACTGTTTCTCAGCGCGGCGTGCGGTATATTGGGCGGCCTCCAACTCCGTCTTCAGGGCGGATATGATTTCGTCCTGCTGCGACTTTTCCTCTTCGGTGGCCAGCACGGTCGCTTCTATCGCTGCTGGCTCCAGCACAGTCATGATTTCGCGGCTTATAGCTTCATCCAGACTCAAGCCCGCAAACGTGATGCAAGGCGGCTCCCCGTTGTCCAATGCACTCCTACGGCACACGTACCGCAGTACAACGGTCCGTTGCCGGTGTAGGCGACCATTAACTTACGCCCGCAACGCCGACATCGCAACGGCCAGGCGAGCAAAGCCAATCCTCGCTTCGCGGCACCCGACCGATCACCGAGATGAGCGTTATTGGTTCATCATATGCTGGATCTCTTCAAACTGTTTCCAGCTAATGTAGCCCTCATGGGTGTCGCAAATCAATGCCCACCACTGCTGTCTTGGTTTGCGCCGACTCCGGCGACGTGGTTGTCCTTGCTCATACTGCATAGAATGCTCTGTCCTGCCGTAAGCATATGCGCCCGCGTACGCCGGATTGGTGAACATGGTGTAGATGGTGGTGTACCAAGGTCGTCGCCAGACCACCTGGGCGCGGGGCGGAAACGGGGACCTGCAGTCTGTGTTCCAGAAACCACAGCAGCGTTTGCCGTGCTGAGCCAAGTTCGAAGAACTTACTGAATACCAGCAACGCCCGTTCCTGCACACGGCGGTCCGGGTCCTTTTCCAGACGGTCCTCGCCTTTGACATACCCGGCAGGCGGCGCGACGATCAGTTCGCCACGTTTTGACTTCTCGCGCCGGGCCTCCACCGAGCGTTGTCGCAGCAGGTCCAATTCATACTCGTTCAAACTGCCTTTCAACCCCAGCAGCAAGCGATCATTGCTTTGCCGCGGCGTGTACACCATCTCTTGATCGATCAATAGCGTGTCCACCACACGACAGACTTCCACCAGCTTCTGCCATTCGCGACTGTTGCGTGCAAAGCGCGACACCTCTCTGGCCGCTACCGCACCCACGTGGCCCAAGCATACTTCCGCAACCATGCGTTCGAAGCCCGCTCTGGTCACTGTGCCCGATGGAGATCGGCCGAGATCCTCATCGACAATTTCGATATCGTGCAATCCGAGCCTGCACAGTCGATCCCGGCCTCAGTAACTGTGCCACCAATCGCACTATTTTTCGTTGAACATCGGACGACAGATCTGTCCAATGGGGATTGCGTTGCGGACGAGCAAACAATAGGAGTTGGCCCGATCTCCGCGGGACCGGCGATACCGTCATCAGCACCTCCTGCATCTAGCAGATATCGATGCTGTGTTTCCGGTGCACCGTTGGCTTGGCCCGTGGTTGTGCGGACTGAAGAACCTTTTTCTGTTCGCGCAGAGCCTGCGCGCTCGCGAACCCTCGCTTGCATACCCGGGTTTTGCAGCAGGCGCAACGTCCAACATCCAGAGCGGCACTTCCAAAACCCGACAAGTCTGGACCTCTTCCAAGCTGCAGTACGCCACCGCCTGGCCGCGTCTTAGGAGACTGGCATCCAGCAACACTGCTCGACCATGCCACGCATGCCAGGAATAGCAGATTTCAGGGCGATCCCTAATATGGGTGTTGTGTTGCTGAGTTGTATCACCGCGAGCGCAATCACCAAGGTCTCGGTAACCGCCTCATTTATGAACGTCCACATCCCTTTCTCGGCGGACCGGTGGAGTGCCGACAACGGTTAGGCGGAATGTTGAAGTTCTACTACTCACGCGCGGCGTAGCCCACAAGCTGATCGTGCAACCAAGTTTTTGGACCTTACGGGTCTCGAAATGTGGCTCTCGGGACTTGCAACTCCGCCATATGATTGAAGCCCTATTCGCTCAAAAGCCTCACGATGGCGTCTGGCGACGGGAGATCGTTCCGGAGCTCGTCCGGCACTGACGAGACAATCCGGTATGTCGCCACACCGATCGGCTTCGAGGACTCTTTCAGAGCGTATTCAACAATTGTCCGATTCTTCGATTTGCAGATGAGAATCCCAATCGCGGGGTTTTCCCCTTCTATACGCGCGGTGTTGTCGAGCACGGCGAGATAGAACTGCATTTTGCCGATGTGCTCGGGTTGGAATTCACCAATTTTGAGTTCGACCGCCACGAGCGATCTAAGTCGGCGGTGGAAGAGAAGGAGATTGATGAAGTATTCCTTGTCGGCAACCTCCAGTCGGTACTGGCTCCTGATGAAAGAGAACATGCCGCCCATTTCCAAAAGGAACGGTTCCACCTTCGCGAGAATCGCCTGCTCCAATTGCCGTTCGCTGTGTTCATCGGCGAGCTCCAGGAAATCGAAAGTATACTCGTCCTTTACGGCCAGCTTCGCCTGGTTGCGAATATGCTCTGGGAGGGCAGTATCAAAGCTGGTTTGGTTTCGCAGGGTCTTTTCGTAGGTTCGATTCTCGATCTGATGAATCAGGACATTCTTGGTCCAACCGAACTGCTTCGTCTGGCGGAGGTAAAATTCGCGTTCAGCGGATTCCTTGCATCGCTCAAGAATCACCAAATTTTTTGTCCAGCTAATTTCTCGCACCAATGGTGCGAGTTTTTCGAAGAGCTCTACGGCCTGCGGTCGAAGGATTTGGACCTAGGCTCACGCCGGCTCACGGTCAACCAAGTCCTTTCGCGCACCCGGCGCAAGAAGGGAGAGAAAGCTCCGCGTTTCGTTTTCGGTCAGCCAAAAACGGAGAGGAGCCGCAGAACAGTAGATTTTCCCGCGTTTGTCGTGCCTGTGCTCTTGGATCACGAACGCAAGCTGCATGAAACCAAGGCGCTCGCCGGAGCGCGGTGGCAGGAGAACGGACTTATGTTCCCTTCCGAGGTGGGTAGTCCGGCCGATGAACGTAATGTTCTTCGCCGATTCCAAAAACTTTGTTCAGACAACGAGCTGCCAAAGCTCCGGGTTTACGAGCTGAGACACACACATGCCTCACTGCTGATCAATAAGAAAGGGAGTGCATCCGAAGCGGATCTCGGAGAGACTCGGACATTGCTCGATCAAACTGACGATGGACACGTACGGTCATCTGTTTGAGGGCAGCAATCGCGATTCCGCCGAGAAGATGGAGCGCCTCTTGGGGGCCCCAGGCAAGGGAGCCCCCGAGAGTGAAACACCCCGTAATCGGCCGCGAATTGCGCTGGTTCCACGTAAGGCCTCTTAGTTTCTGACGCATCAACGTATTAAGAAAAAAACTGGACGAGTCGGGACTGATGTGCTGACGGTCTTGGTCTAAGCGTGTCACGGGGAAAATCGCGTCGTGGCGTCATAGCGTCCGACAAGTGGTGATCAGAGGGATCACGCATCGGGGGCGCGCATTGCATCTGTCGGTCTTCGCCTCGCTGGAGCTTGGTTATCGACCCACTGCGTCCAGGATTTTTACTTGTCGCTGCGGGGCTGCGCTCCTCCCTGAGTCGTCGTACGGCCCACTCGTGATTCCGTGAAATCAAGTGCCCTCCCGTCTTGTCATTTCCCAACCCTCTGGCTGACAAAATGGCTGACAAAAATCGAAAAACCCGCATGGCGCGGGCTTGTAAACTATTGATTGTCAACTGGAGCCACCCGCCGGGATCGAACCGGCGACCTGCTGATTACGAAACCATACGTGTCAAGTCCCATGTGTGATTATTTTTCTCAAAACTGAGTGTTTTCAGCGCGGCACTGGCATCGGTGAGACAGCGAAGAATTACAGAAACACATGAGACTGGGAGCTCCTGCTGACAAAAGATCGTAATCAATGG
>JBPCJX010000063.1:0-36987 GCA_051004875.1 Bryobacteraceae bacterium | reverse complement strand
TGCTGGTTGGTATCGCACTGTTCCTCGTAATTCCTGAGATTGCACGTCGCTTAGGGTGGGCAGCGGCGTCTGGCTTGGCTTTAGCGGTCTGCTGCGTGCTTATAGTGCTCGATAAAGTGCTGATACGTGGAAGCCATTCTGCCCGCGAAGTCATCGGACCTCTGCTCACAGCGACTGCCGTGCACAGCTTTCTAGACGGTTGGAGTGTACGTGCATTGTCGGTTCAGCCGTTCGCGAGCGTGGCTGTGCCGCTGGGGCTTGCGCTGCACAAAGTTCCGGAAGGATTAGCTCTCGGCCTGATCACGCGGAGATCCATGCCGTCCATCTCGAAAGCGCTTGTCGTAAGCGCCGGAGTAGAAGGCCTCACTCTGGTTGGGGCAATTGTCGAGCCTGGGATAAACGAATCAGATGCGACAAGATTCGGAGCTTGGTGGACAGCAATTGTGCTGGCGATTGTGGCCGGCAGCTTCTTGTTTCTTGGGTTCCATACGTTCTTAGAAAACCGGAAGGACAGTGAGGCTAGATAGCGGTCGGCGGGTGCTGTTTGTGGAAATCAGTTCGGTTTTGGAATTCGCGGCCAGCAGCGAGGATCATGTTTTCTGAAAAAGGCGGTCCGACGAACTGCAAACCGATCGGGAGTCCACTGGCGAAACCGCACGGGACAGATAGAGCGGGAAGCCCGGCGAGATTGCTGGCGGGGACCAGTCCGTCGCCGACACCTTTCTGATCGGGGCGCTTCGGCTCAGTCTCGTCGAACGGCCGGTCGGAGGGATCGGGCAGGCTGAAACGGGTTGGCGCGACCAGGAGATCCAGATCTGCAAAAAGATCATGGAACGCGGCTTGAATCTGGGTACGCACGCGCATAGCTTTCAAATAGTCAAGCGCTGAATAGGTCAAAGAAGCCTTCAATCCGTCGATTTGGCTCTGGTCGGCTAACTGGTCGACCTTGCCGCTTCGGATAAGCTGCTCGAAAACAGATGCGCCTTCCGAGTCGATAATGGCTCCGATCACGGGACGGTAGGGAAAGTCGGGAAGCTTTGTCTCAATCATCTGCGCACCAAACGATTTCACAACCGCGAGCGCATTCGCAAATGCAGGGCGCAGCGGTGCATCGGGCCACTGCGCAAAGTCGATTTCGGAGTAGCCGATTTTGAAGTCGCTGAGCTTTCGGTAATAAAGCGGCGTGTAGTAGAAGCTCTTGTGAGCCGAGCCGGGATCGTCATTATCGGCGCCGGCAATGGCGTGCAGTACAAGTCCGCAGTCGGCGGGGGAGCGAGCGAGAACCCCAATTTTGTCGAGCGTCCAAGAAAGCGGCATCGCACCGTGGCGGCTGACAAGTCCATAGGTGGGACGCAACCCGCTCACACCGCAAAAGCAAGCGGGTTCGAGAATGGAGCCGGAAGTTTCGGACCCGAGCGCGTATGGCACGAGACCTGCGGCAACGGCTGCTCCAGGGCCACTTGACGACCCACCCGACCAATACTTTTTATTCCATGGATTCAGCCCCGGCCCTTGCAGAGATGCGGATGCCGAGCTGTATCCGCCGCCACCGGCGAGCTCGACCATCGACAATTTGCCGATCAAAATCGCGTTCACCTTATCAAGGCGTTCCACCACCGTCGCGTTGTAGTCGAAAACTTGATCCGCAAAAGGCTTTGCGCCCCAAGTGGTGGGATATTTCGCAACACTGATGAGATCCTTCACGGCGTATGGGATGCCTTGCAGCGGGCCGCGAAAACGTTCGCGTTTGATGTCGCCGTCAACCTCTCTCGCGGCTTCATGCGCTTCTTTTGTTAGAGAGAGGGCGAGGGCGTTGTACTGAGGTCCTAATGTGTCGAGGCGACGGCCGAAGATCTTCGTCAATTCAACACACGAGATCTGAAGATTTCGCAGAGCAGTGTTGAGCTCCGTGATGGTGGCGAAGGGAAGAGTCGCTTCGTCGATCCTGGTTGTCGCGTTTCCCATGAGACCGCTTAGACTTTAAACGCGAAGGCGGGCTCAACGTTCATGGGCACTTCGATATGTGACAGGCGGTCGCTGACCTCGCGAACATCTGCATAGGCCTTTTTAAGCTTCTCTTCGGGAGTAGCAGATGCCGGAGCTGGAGCGGGCGCACCTTGGGGCGGCTTCGATGTCACTTGCCCCAGCAGTGGCGCAGCACTGATGAGCGCAGTCCAGTGGCGGCGGGTCATGCGCATCGAGGATGTGCGACGAGAACTCATGCGCACATTATAGAGGCAGAATCAGAAGGCGTGTTGTTCAAAAGCAGCCTGCATAGCGGCGCGCGGGGCGGATTCGCCAGTCCAGATTTCAAATTGGCGCGCTGCTTGCTCTAAAAGCATGTCCGAACCGTGAATGATGGTGCAGCCCTGCTGTCGTGCGCACTTCAGTAGAAGCGTTTCGCAGGGATTGTAGACCATATCGAATACAATGCCCGCCGGAATTACATTGTTGAAGAGCGACTCATTCGCATTCGGAGACATGCCGACAGGAGTTGCATGCAGCAACGCGTCGAAATGCCGCGTTTGCGCTTCTTTCAGGCTAATCGCTTCGGCTCGCACGGCCTGAGCGAGAGCTTGCGCTCGCTTTGTATTGCGACCAGTGATGGTGATCGTGGCGCCCGCATCGGTGAGGGCCAAAGCGGCGGCACGGGCGGCGCCTCCATAACCGGCAATCAACGTCGAGGCATGAGGAAGGCGCAAATGGCGGCTCAAAGGTTTGATGACACCGTCCGTGTCGGTGTTCGTACCGCGCCACTTGCCGGCCTTACGCCACACTGTATTGACCGCACCGATCCGCTTGGCCGTTGGCTCAATCACATCAAGATAACGAAGGATGCGCTGCTTGTGGGGAAGCGTCACGCTGAAACCGGCGACGGGTAAATTTTTGGCGAGCGCCATCCAATCACTGAGATGCGAGGGAGCGACTAGGAAAGGAATATAGACAGCATCGAGACGGCGAGCTTGAAAGGCGCGGTTTTGGATCTGTGGAGATTTCGAATGCGCTACCGGGTCGGCGATGATGCCGTAGACGCGGCTTTGGCGGGTGAGTTTTTCGCAGCGGAAGAGCGTGTGCATTGCCTTTGCGGAGAGCTGGCCCGTCGCCGTGCTTTCACAATCGAGGGGGGCGGCATAGGAACAGACAGAGCCAAAGGAAGGCGCTAGAACGCGGCTGGGGGTTCCTATCTCGGACATCGCGAGAGCTATTAACGGCGGATCGCAGTGCTCACGAGCGAACTGGAGAAGGCGCAGGTTATCGCTGGGCTTGCACGCGGTGGTCGCGATCTTATAGGCGGCGGCCGGGATGCGCCGTAGCCTACGAAGAACAGGATCGAGCGCGGGAGTGTTTTGAAAATTGTGGTACGAAACGATAAGCGGGGCCGAATCGTGGAGAGTTTGCAGGCCAGTCCTTACACGCTCGGCGGACTCGATTTCGAGGTCGAGAACTGCAGCACCGGAATTGGCGGCATCTTGCAAAACGGCGATTTGCTGCTCGACCCCGCCGGTGAAGCGACCGTTGTTTTGCTTGTGACGACAGGTGGCAAGGAGATGAACCTCTGGATAGTGCCGGTGGAAAGAGCGAATGAGGTTGATGCCGGCGGACGGGTCTCGAAGATAATCGAGGCGAAATTCGAGGAAGGTGCTGCCATCCTTATACTCTTTTTCTGCGGCGCGGCCCAATTCGGAAGGCGTAGAGAGGCCCAGCGCCACGCAGATGCGCGGGAGGGAACGAGGAAGCGGGGGCATGAGCCGGTGCTGGATAGCATAGCAAGGCTATTTGGAAAGGAGTTTTGGATGGAGCAAACACGGTCGGATTTCAAAAACTGACTATAGCGAAGCTTGGCTGAGAGCCGACGCACGACCCTTACCAAATCGTATTTGCGTAGTGAGCAAGGATAGAGCGATCTGAGCTAATCAGCGGGGCCTCATTGTTCGCGATCGCATTGGCGACAATCAGACGATCAGCTGGTTCCCGCGTCCACTTGATTGAAAGAGAGCTTGCAATGATGATCGACATAGGAAGATCGCAAACCTTGAGTCCTATTTTCTCGGCAAATTCTGCCGCGAGATATTTCGCGCCGACCCGAAGCTTGCCGATCTCGTACAACATCTCCAATTCCAATAGAACCATTGCGGAGACCAGAAGGTCGGTGTTTTCCATCTGCTGACGCGCTCTCTCAGAAATGAGTTCCGATGCTCCACCCGTGGTCAGGCGATAAATAACATTCGTGTCAAGATACGAAATCATTCCTGTGGTGCGGCTTCCCAATTGGCTTGAGTTTCACTCGAAAGTTTGTTTAGAGTCTCATCCAGCTCGTCGGGAGTGCCAACGATAACATTCATGTTCTGCAATCTTGAAAGTTTCGAGGCCGGCTTTTCCGGCACAAGACGAAGCGTTCGCCCTCGGTGAGATACTTCCACAAATTCTCCGGCTAGAGCTTTCTCAACTAGCTGAAACATATTTTTTCGAAATTCTGTGGCAGTGACTTTCATATTCCCGATAACCTTGTGGTACTAGGATACCGTACATGCTGTACACATACGATGTACACCCCTTCGGCACTTATCTGTATGAAGACCAGGTAAGCGTGCGGCCTCTCCCGTTCCTGCCAGAGCCACTCTTCAGACCCCTTTCGGTGTAAAGCGCACTGAATCCCTCTATCAACTGTAGGCGCAGACTCTGGAAGAGGGAAGTCGGCGTAAAACGCGTAGAATGGCGGGATGAGAGCAGGACGTCGAGAGTTCATTCAGAGCGCGTTTGGTACTGCGACCGCTGCGCTGGCGCGATCGGGTACCAGGGCCGAAGGGCGGAAGTTCGGCATTCCCGGGCCGTATCGGGGGCGCGTGATTGCCGTGGAGCATTCCGGATCGATTGTTGGCAACGCCTATCAGCGCGGGCCTGTTCAGCAGATGGTCGAACGCGGCATGAGGGAGTTGACCGGCGCTCCGAGCTGGCAGGATGCGTGGCGCGTTTTCTTCGAGAAGGGAGATGTCGTCGGGATCAAGGTGAGCCCGGTGGGCGGGCGCGATCTTTGTTCCGATGCGCTCGTGCTTGCATCGATTCTGGATGGTTTACAGCAAGCCGGTGTCCCGAACAAGGATGTGATCGTCTTCAACCGCTATCGCGAAGAAGCCATTGAGGCTGGAATCGACAAGTGGCTGCGGCCGGGCGTACAGTTCGAAGCGGCAAGCGAACGGTACAACACGGTCCAACTCGACATGGGCGGTTACGATTCCGGGCACTATATGGAAATGGCTCTGAACAAACCGGGCGAGAATCCGAACGATCCGCATTACAGGCGATCCTATGTCGCAAAAATCGTTACGCAGCGGGTGAACAAGATAATCAATCTTCCGGTGTTGAAGCATCATTAATCAGCAGGGGTGACGATTGCGCTGAAGAACATGTCTCATGGATTTGTGAACAACGTGAATCGGAGCCATTTGACTCCAACACTCAACGCTTGCGGAACCTTTATTCCTGCCGTGGTGAGTTTGCCGATCATACGCCAGAAGGTAGTACTACACATCGTCGATGCGATCAAGGCTTCGTATCATGGCGGGCCGGGTGGGAATCCAAAGTACATCTGGGAGCACAAGGCCATGTATTTCGGGACCGATCCGGTAGCGCTCGATAAGACAGGATGGAAGGCGATCGATGTGAAACGAAAACAGCAGGGCATGGCGCCCGTCGCACTTTCAAAACCAGATCCTGACAGCGAGTATCTGAACTGCCAGGTGGAACATATTGAGATCGCCGGGATGCTGCAGCTGGGTGAGTTCAGCGATGAAAAGATCGATGTGAGACGGATACGCCTGGCGTAGAGCTCTTATCGTGGAGCCGAAACGTGAGTCTGACTAGTGACTCTTGAATGGGCTTGCGCCGCCAATGTGCTGCGTGAGATCAACGGCCAGTTCAAGGTGTGCTTGGATGGAGGGCAACCATTTCAGCGCAAGAGCCTTAAGCTGTGGATCAGCCCCGTTATCGGGTTCGGTCTGAAACGCGGTGAGCGAAGCGAGATGATCGCCAATCTGCTGCATGGCGTAACCTTGATCGAAGTCGACTGGAGCGATGGATTCCAAGTGATGGAGCGCAAGTGCATCGGGCGGAGCAAGCCGTTCGGGCGGCGAGGCGGCACCGAGAATGCGGGTCAGGACCGGCTGCATTTCTTTCATTAACCCCTCGTGCTCGGCAATCATTTTACCGGCGTATCCTTTGACCTCATCCGCGGCACCCCGCCGAAGCGCGAGCCGCGCCAGATCGAGTTCCGCGTTGTTCCCCTGCGTTGCGGCAATCGCGAAGAGGCGATCTACGTTCGCGGAGCTTGCATGTTTCATCGGTGCGGGCCGTGCGGGAACGGGTGCGCGATTTTCGGTCATGGGTGCCTGCGAGGATGACGGACCGGCTTGAGCCAGAAGCGCGGCCACCCCCAAAGACACGATCATGCGGGCAATTCCTTCGGGCTCGGGAACCCATGTTGCCGACGCCCAACTTCGGCGTCGTACAATTTTGTCGCCTTATAGTGCTCGAGGCGACCATCACCGGCAACTGCTTTGACACGGTTCTCAAGCGCTGCCATGTCGCCCGCAGGCAGGGGAGTGAAGTTCAGTGCGATTGCCAAGTTTTGACGGAAGACATCGTAGGAGTCGATGCCACTAACTGTGGTGAGGACGCCCGGCACGCTCATCGCGTATCGCAGCAACTCTTCCGGGGTCGCAACGCCGCGCTTGACCGGCTCGCCTCCGCCTCCCATGGATTTCATTCCGATGGGCCTGATCCCTTGACGCCGCGCCTCGGGAATGACTCGCTCTTGAAAGCTCCGATAGTTTTTGTCGAACGGGTTGAGCGGAATTTGCACCGTATCGAACGGATGGTTATGCGAGAGCATCTTTAGATGGATGTCGGGGTCTTTGTGGCCCGTGAATCCGACGAAGCGCACCTTGCCCTGCCGTTTCGCTTGCGTCAATGCCTCGACTGCGCCATCGGGCGCGAAATGGAGATCGGGATCATTGTCGTAGATGACCTCATGGATCTGCCACAAATCGAGGTGATCGGTCTGCAAGCGGCGCAAAGAGTCCTCAAGCATCCGCATGGCGACATCTCGCTTACGTCCGCGCGAACACACTTTAGTCATGACGAACGCCTGATCGCGTTTCCCAATGAGAGCGCGTCCGAGACGTTCCTCGCTCATCCCATCGTGGTACTCCCATGCGTTGTCGAAGAAATTGATGCCGTTTTCGAGTGCTTCAGCAACGATGCGCCCCGCCTCGGAGTCGTCTTTAACGTCGCCAAGAGCGGAGCCGCCCACACCGATGATCGAGACCGAGGCACCCTTGAGCTGACGATGTGGGACCGGCACGGCTGTTATTTCCTCCTCACGAGTGCGCGCCATTAAGCGGTTGCTCGTGCATTTGGCGCGTGACGACGTCGTCGTACCGCAATGACGTTTTGTACATTTCAAATCGGCCATCGGCGGCACTCGGTTGAACCGCCGCGACCAGCTGTTGCATTTCGTCCTGGCTCATGGGCTGGAAATCTTTCGCGACAGCAAGATTTTGGCGCAAAATCGGGAGCGACTCCATACCGGTAATCGTCGTCGCAACGCCGGGAACGCTCATGGCGTAACGTAGTGCCTGTTGCGGGGTGAGCTTCACTTCGGCGTGATGAAATGGAGCTCCATCGCCGTTAAGCGGCTTCATGCCGAGCACCGCGATCCGCGCTGTATTGCGTCCGGCAAAACAACCTGTTGAAAGCTGCGGAACTGCGCGTCGAATGCGTTGATCGGAAACTGCACCGCGTCCCAGGCGTAGCCCATGTCGATCATGTGCTTGTGGATGCGTGGGTCTTTGTGGCCCGTAAATCCGACGTAGCGAACCTTGCCCTGCTTTTTGGCACGGTCCAGTGCCTCAATAGCGCCGCCAGTACGATAGGCGAGTTCCGGGTCATTGTCGTAAACGACCGCGTGAAGCTGCCACAAATCGAGGTGGTCGGTGGCTAATCGGCGGAGCGATTCCTCAAGCATTTGCATGGCGACGGAGGCGTCACGACCGTGAGTGCAAACCTTCGTCATTAGAAAAACTTTCTCGCGGTAGCCGCCCTTTAGCGCTTGGCCCATCCACTCTTCGGAGCGGTGATTGTTGTACTCCCACGCGTTGTCACAAAACGTGATCCCGTTATCAACCGCTTCGTGAAGGATTGCGATTGCATCATCGAGCGATGCCGCGTTGCCGAGGTAGTGGCCGCCGATGCCAAGAGCGGAGATCTGATCGGAATGCCGGCCGAACTTACGTCGCGGGATTGACCCTATTTGCGTGGTCTGTTGCGGCGAGTTGAGGGGATTCGCCAGCGCCCATTCGCCTAATCCCAAAAGCAGCCGATACTGTAGCGGCATCATTGATGAAACGTCTCCGCGAACGGCGATGCTCCCGCATAAAGCACCTAAACAGTAGCGCATCGCGACGAAAATAAAGAACGAGAAGAATTACGTGTAGGCTTTCAGTGGCGGAGCTCATCGGCCCGATAGCTGGTCGCGCACTCTCGGGAACTGCGCTACGACAGTAGAGCAGCCAGCCATTTATCATGCAAACAGACATGAGCGGGATCGGCACAGAGGCTCAAAAAAACTTACGGGAGAACACGGTATTCAGGATTTTGGCTGCGATCAGCTTCTGCCATCTTTTGAACGATATGATTCAGTCGCTAATCCCGGCAATCTATCCAATACTCAAAACATCTTTTAACCTTAACTTCGCGCAGTTGGGATTGATGACACTGACGTTTCAGCTGACGGCATCTCTTCTGCAACCGTTCGTGGGTTACTACACCGATAACCGGCCCAAACCGTATTCGTTGCCAGTCGGAATGGGATTAACGCTGGCAGGGCTGGTGCTCTTGTCGCTCGCTTCAAATTTTCCGATGCTCTTGATGGCTGGAGCACTGGTCGGCACGGGGTCAGCGGTGTTTCACCCGGAGTCATCGAGAGTGGCGCGCATGGCCTCAGGCGGGCAGCCCGGGCTGGCGCAATCGGTTTTCCAGGTCGGCGGAAACACGGGATCTTCAATGGGACCTTTACTCGCGGCGTTCGTCGTCTTGCCAAAGGGACAGTCGAGCATTGCCTGGTTTTCGGTAGCAGCGCTTCTGGGGATCGCCGTGCTGATGCAGGTGGGTCACTGGTACAAAAACAACACCTGGAGAACGCCGAAACCTCGCGCACATCGAGCGGGCCAAGCTGTAGCATCTTCCAGGAAAGTTGCGGTGGCGATAACGATTTTGGTTGCGCTTGTCTTTTCAAAATATTTCTATCTGGTAAGCCTCGGGAGTTATTACACGTTCTACCTGATGAGCAAGTTTCATGTTTCTGTGCGAAGCGCGCAAATCCATTTATTTGTTTTCCTGGGTGCGGTTGCCGTGGGGACGATGCTCGGAGGGCCGGTGGGCGATCGTATCGGTCGCAAGTACGTCATCTGGTGGTCTATTCTCGGAATTCTTCCGTTCACGTTAGTTCTGCCCTATGCGAATCTGTTCTGGACGGGCGTTCTTAGCGTGGTGATTGGTGTGATTTTGGCGTCTGCTTTTACGGCGATCTTGGTCTATGCGCAGGACCTCATTCCGGGGAAAGTGGGCATGATATCGGGACTGTTTTTTGGGTTGGCATTTGGGATGGCAGGCATCGGCGCGGCGCTGTTGGGAGAGTTGGCGGACCTGACGAGTATTAATTTCGTGTATCATGTCTGCTCATTCTTGCCGGCGATCGGGATTCTTACGTGGTTCTTGCCAAATTTAGAAGCGACGAAGCTGGATCGACGGGCGGAGTCGACGGTTTGACAGATGGAATGCTGCCGTTATTGCGGGCGGCGCCGGGTGGCCGTGGGGGCTGACGAAGCAGAGGCTCCCAGTTGGCGGAGTTGTTGCTGTGCTTTGCGGGCGTCGTCGGTGCGGGGATAGTTTGCGACGAGTGTGCGAAACTCCTGCACTGCGCGATTGCGCTGCCCCGCTTTGAGCAGAGCCATTCCCTTCATGAAGTGCGCGTCCGCAGTTTTGGGATTTTCCGGATAGCGCTCGAGAACTGCATCAAAGGCTGGTATTGCGTTGTTATAGTCGCTGCGCCGGAACAAGATCTCGCCGATGTAGTATTGAGCGTTCGCTGCAAGCTCGGTGTTGGGGAAATAAGTCAGGTACTGCTGGAATTCCTGCAAAGCAAGATCGGCATTCCCGGTTTGCAGATCGCGGCGCGCGTCCGTGTACGTTTTTTCAGCAGTCATTCCGGCGGGCGGCGCTGCAGCATTCCCCTGCTGCGGCTGCTGCGCACCCGGAGCTGCGCCAGGCTCAGTCGTCCCAGGCGCAGCGGTCCCCGGAGCAGGGGACGGATTCTGTATGATTTGCATCTGGTTCTTGAGATCGGTCATTTTAGCGTCCATGCGCTCGAGCCGGCCACCGAGATCGTTCAACGCGTCTCTCAGCGCGCGCACATCTTCGCCCATCGAATCCACCTTGGTGCTGAGACCGCTGACCGGCGCGAGCTGCTTGCCAACGCCGTTGCTCAGGGCGTCTTGAAGACTCGCGTTAGACTTTGCAGAATTATCCTGCACGGCTTGCAGCATAGCGGTCAAGGCTCCCAACTTCGTATCGAGATCACGCTGCATGGTATCCATCTTGTCCTGCAGCAGAGCGACGTCTCGCTGCAATTCAACAATTTCTTTGCTAGCTCCAAAAGAAAGCGCCGACCCGATAAGCGTAAGGGCGGCGAGACGCACAAATTTCATTTAAATCTCCTCAAAGGAGGGGACGGATGAGGGCCGCCCCCGTTTCAGGACTTGTCTTCAGTGTAAGAGAAGCGCCGCGAGTTGCGCGACGCTATTGCGTGGCCGAAAAATGAGCACGGCGGTTCCGCTGATAACAATCTTCTGATGCATCAGTGCAGAGCGGACGCTCCTTGCCATAGCTGATGGTCCTCAGCTTGTCTCCAGGGACGCCTAAGCCGACTAACGCATCTTTGGTTGCACTGGCACGGCGATCACCGAGGCCGAGGTTGTATTCAGCCGAGCCGCGCTCATCGCAGTGGCCTTCGACGGTGGCGGTGAAGTTTGGATCGAGGACAAAGATGCTCTTGAGAGCAGTGGCATCAGCCTGCAAAATTGACTGGTCCTGCGGACGGATGTCGCTCTTGTCGTAGTCGAAGTGAATGTCCTGCACTTGTCTAGCGAGCATTTCGGCGGGCGACTCACTAGTGGGCCGGGTGATGGGCTCAGGGGCAGGAGGCGCGCTGACGGTGACGGTGGCGGACGCATCACTACTCCCGCCGCCGGGACCCGTAGCAATGAGGTGATAGGTGGTGGTGCTGGTGGGATATACGGCACGACGGCCGCTCGGACTCACTGGCCCAATGCCGTCGATTTGAACGTTGTTGGCGTCCGTGACGGACCAGCGCAGAGACGAAGGCTGACCGCTATTGATTGTGCTGGGCTCGGCTGTGAAGTAACCGATGGTCGGTTTCGCCGGCGGAGGCGCTTCAGCGGGTGGTGGCGGCGGGGGTGGTGGCGGTGTCTTCTTGTGGCAGCCAGCGGCTAGAACCAACATTAGCGCGGCGGCGAATGTCAGCGATGCTCTGCGATTTGTCATAATCGTTTGTAATCCCTCCTGAGTATTCCTGGTCACTTTGTCCGTTTCATTGCTCGGCGTTTACCCACACTGGCTTTTCATTATTTCCTGTTTGAGTCAACGCATGTTTGTCAGTGCCATCCGCATTCATGACCCATATCTGCGATCGGCGGCCGCGTTTCGAAGCATACGCGATGTGAGCACCATCGGGAGCCCAACTCGGATTTTCATTGCGGCCTTCACTGGCGGTAAGCTGAGTGGTCTGCTGCGAGCCCACGTCCATTACAAAGATGTTGTAGTTGCCGGGCTCGAAGCCTTTTGTCCAGGCAAACGCGATGTGCTCGCCGTCGGGACTCCAGGCAGGATTGGTGGCTTCGCCAGTTCCCGCAGACAGGCGGTGCAGATCTGCGCCTTCAAGATTCATGTGATAGATCTGCGGGAACCCCGAACGCCCTGAAACCGCCACTAAGTCGGCGCCGGTTTTGGGATTGATCTTGGCTTCAACTTCGATGGCGCCGGAAGAAGTAAGTCGCCGGAAGTTGCTGCCGTCCGCGTTCGCCATGTACAACTGCGGAGGGCCGCCGGCAGCAGTCGAGGAAAAGACAATTTGCTTGGAGTCGGGTGTGAAGGTCACGAACGCGTTCATGGAAGCGCGCTGATTATAGAATGGCAGCTTGCGTCCAGTGTCAAGAGAAAACATGTAAATAGCGGGATAGCCCGCAACATAGCTGGTAAAGGCGACGCGATGGCCGTCCGGAGAGGCGGAGGGAAACGTGGAGATGGAGCCGAAGCGCGTCAGTTGCTTTTGCCCGCTGCCATCCCAGTTCATCCCCCAGATCTCTTTCGTTCCGGAACGATCCGAGACGAAAACGATTCTGGTGCCGACAAGACTCTTTCCACCAAACTGCGTCAGAATATCAGCGGCATAGCGATGGCCTGCATCGATCGCGCCCGATTCGTCGAGCGAGGCTGTGTAGACCTTTCCAAAAACTTGCGCTTGCTGGAGCGTAGGAATGGTTGGCGACGTCGTGTATAACCAGCCGAAAACAACGAACTGTCCCTGGTTTTCGGAACCGTAGCCGAGGGCTAGATAGTTCGCTGTGACGGGGGGCAGACTCCAATCGGTGAGCCGGGTGCCTTGCGGATTGACCGCACGTGAGCTTGGCGGCGCTACGCCGGGGATGAGATCGGAAGGCTGCTGGGGAACTTGAAGCGGATAGAGGGTTTTGGGAACGAAGTTAACGAGGGGAGAACTCTGGAGATCACTTGCGACGGTGTTGTTGAAAGCGCCGATAAACGAAGCGGCGCTTCCGGAGGCGCGAAAATCCGGCACTGCTACAAACGGCTTACCAGGATTCTTCGTGATGACGCCGCGGACTTCCTGCTTCGCAGAAAGCCAGCCTAGGCTGCCGAGAATTAGGAGAGAAGAAAAAAATAATCGCATTAGCGTAAGTTGAATGTGAACTGGGCCAAGATGGAGCTTTCCGCAACCTGCGGAGGAAGCGGCGGCAGCGGGTTGGAATTGTAAACGGCTCGCAGGGCTGTGTCGTCAATCGTCGGATTTCCACTGGACTGGACTGTTTGGACATTACGGACGGTTCCGTCTCGCATTATGACGAAGCTAACGATTGCGGGAGTAGCTTGGGTTCGAGCATCAAGGCCGCTGGTGCGCCAATTCTGGGCAATCCGTTGCCGAACGAGCTCCGCGTATCCTCCCAAGCGATTTCCTAATGGCGAGTTTGGACCTATGCCGACTTGTCCAACTCCGCTTTGGGCACCATACATGGGGCTTGAGACTGCCTGCCGGGATTGACTATAGACCTGATTTGGGGGCGCTGGCGGGGTATAGTGTTGCTGCTGTTTGGGGCGTTCGGCGTCGCGTTTCAATTTGTCAGAGATTTCAATAGCGTTCTTGTCGGGAACCGGCTGCTTTTTCTGAACTGCTTGCTTGGCCGGTGCGGTGGGGACGGCCGATTGAGTGTCATTCGCGACGGGATTGGGCGGCGTGTCACGCTGCGGAATAGGAATGTTGTGGACGGGTGACACGGAATAGGAGGGGCCACCGGCTGGGTGGATGTCTCCAAACGTCTCACTTGCTCCGCGTGTCCAATACCAACCAACAAAAAAGATCCCGAGGACCGCGGTGTGAATCAGCAAGGCACCGATGAAAGGAAATCCGAGTGGGTCACGTTCATCGAGTATGTCGATGGGCTCTGCCATTTGCTTCATCTGCGCGGCTGGGGTCGTGCTTCCGTGGGTGCAGTGACCATTTTGACTTCAAATCTCGCGTCGCCGAGCTCCGACACGATCTGCGCGATGGGATCCCAGGGCGTCTCTTTGTCCGCGCGGACGTAGACGGCTGTTGGATTATGAAAGCGCTGTCTGATACCTTGCGCGAGCAGGTTGATGTTTATCGGCTTGTCATTCAAAAACGATTCGCCGCTTTTCGTGATGCTCACAACCGGCAGTTCCTGGGCAGTTTGCCGCACGGTCTTGACCTTCGGAACCTGGATATCGAGACCGAACTCCATGACGTTTGCGGTGATCATAAAAATGATCAACAGCACCAAGACGACGTCAACGAGCGGGACCACATTGATGTCCGAAAGCACAGACGGACTGCCGAAGCGCCGGCCGCGTCTTCCACCCTCGCCAAATGAAAATGCCACTTAGTTCCTCACCTATCCACTGGCACCATCAGCCTCCGAAATCCCGTTCGGCGAGATTTTGAAACTCGATCGCGAAATCTTCCATGCGAGTCCCTATTTCTTTGATACGGTTGCCGAAAACGTTATAGAAGATGGCAGCGGGTATGGCGGCTGCCAGCCCGATTGCAGTTGTGATAAGCGCTTCGGAAATACCCGGCGCCACCGCGCGAAGGCTCGTAGCTCCCACATTTCCAAGGGCCTGAAAGGCATCGATGATGCCCCACACGGTACCGAACAGGCCAATGAAAGGGGAGACTGACGCGACGGTGGCGAGCCAACTCATGTTCATTTCGAGCTTAGTTACTTCTTCGCTGATTCCTAATTGCAAGCTGCGCTCGACAGCGGGCTTGTTGACTAATGCGCCCCGCTGCCTGACCTGGCGCTCGACTTCGCCGTAACCAAAATCGAATATTGCAACCAAGGGCGCCGAGGCAAACTGCTCACTGGCTATGGCGACAGCTTGTAAGTTATCCGCCTTACGAAATGCGCGGAGGAAGTTGCGGTTGTCTCGCCGGGCGCGACTAAATACGCTGCTTTTCGAGAATACAATGGTCCACGAAAGCAGCGAAAACAGAATTAACAAAACGATTACAGCTAAGGGAACCGGCCTAAGGTTCTGAATGATGTCCCACAGGCTTAAATCGAGCCATACGGGAAGCAGCACAAAGGGCAATAGTTTGTGTGTCCTCTCGTTACTTCTTTCTTATTATAGGGAGCATCTCAGATAAATCATAAGATTAACGCCGATATAATTCGTTCACATGCTCGTGGAATTGATTGTTGAGAACTATGCGGTAGTCGAGCAGGCTCGCATTCGCTTCCAAGAAGGGCTGAATGTACTCACTGGCGAAACGGGCAGCGGCAAGTCAATCGTGGTGGATTCACTGAGTCTGTTGCTGGGCGCACGCGCGTCGATAGAGATGATCCGGAGCGGAGAGGTGAAGGCACGCGTGTCCGGCATCTTTGCGCTCGATTGTACTCCGGAGATCCGGGCGCTGTTCGCAGACACCGGAATCGAACATGATGGCGATGAAGAACTGATTGTGGAACGGGAGATCACGGCCAATGGAAAGTCCCGGGCATTTGTGGCGAATCGGCCAGTGACGACAGCCTTTTTGCGGCAACTTGCTCCCGCTTTAGGGGATATTCACGGGCAGAACGAGCAACAGCTTTTATTCACGATGCAGGCTCAACGGGAATTGCTGGACGAGTATGCGCGGGCTAAGGAGCTGCGGAGCAGAGTGGCAAGCGTCTTTACGGATTGGCGCAGCGCAGGCGAGAAGGTGAAGGAATTGAGTCAGAACGAGCAGGAAAAACTCAGGTTACTCGATCTGTGGAGCTTTCAGCGGAAAGAAATCGAAGCAGTGCAGCCTAAATGCGGTGAAGACGGCGAGCTGGAAGCGGAGAGGCGAGTACTGCAGAATGTGAGTCGATTGCAGGAGAGTGCGGGGGCGGCGTTCAGCTTGCTTTATGAATCGCCGGACAGTACGACAACGCAGTTGCGGCAGGCGCTCAAACGTGTTGAGGAGTTAACACGGATCGATCCAAGCGTGGCCGAGACGAGCGCATCGCTGAAGCAGGCGGCGGTGATGGTAGATGAAGCGGCGTACGCGCTGCGCGATTACTTGGGGCGGCTGGAAGGGGATCCAGGACGGTTGGACGAGGTAGAAACGCGGCTTGCGGCCCTAGACCGATTGAAGCGGAAGTATGGAGGCTCGATAGAGGAGGTGCTGGCGTTCTTAGAGGATGTAAGCCGGCGAGCCGATGAAGTCGAAAATGCGAGCGAGCACAGAGCTGCGGTTGAAAAACAACAGGCGCAGTTGGCGCAGGAGTATGAACGGGTGGCGGGTGAATTGAGCCAAGCTCGGCACGCCGCCGCCGAACGCTTGAGCAAACATGTAGAAAACGAACTGAAGAGTCTGGCAATGTCCGGGACACAATTTCAGGTTTCGCTCAGGCCCGGCGGATGGACGGCGTCAGGAGCCGATGAAGTTGCTTTCCTGGTATCGCCGAATCGCGGCGAGGAGCTGAAGCCCCTGGAAAAGATTGCCTCTGGCGGAGAGTTATCGCGGATCGCGCTTGCTCTGAAGACGGCGATCGGAGATGCGGATCAGCATCCGGGCCTACCTACGCTGGTGTTTGATGAAGTGGACGCGGGTGTGGGCGGGGCAGCGGCGGCGGCGGTGGGCAGACGCCTCAAAGGGCTGTCGCGCCGAAACCAGGTGATTTGCGTAACGCATTTAGCACAAATTGCGGGGTTTGCGGATCACCATTATGGAGTCTCAAAGCGCGAGAAGAAGGGTCGTGTGACTACGGCCATCGAAGAACTGATTGGGGATGGGCGGGCGAGAGAAATCGGGCGGATGCTCTCGGGCGAACACATCACTGCCGAGGCATTGAAGCAAGCCGAGCAGTTGTTACAGGCGGGGGCCCTTTCGTAAGCTTGCTGGCGCTGAAGTGATTCTGGAAAGAAAAACCGGCAGCCTTGAGAGCGAGAAAGGCTGCCGGCCGAGCATCACCGCCTGAACGGTTAGCCCGCTCCTCCAAACCACAGGTGGACCCGCGCCTGGGTGGGGAGCCTCCGCCCCGCGAAGCGGATGGAACGTTAACCCGCTGCGGGCTCTCCCAAGCTTCGGCCATGGATCGCCTCTATTGGGTAACGCACGAAGTTCTTGAGATTCGGGCCAGGGAAAACTACCAGAAACGACCGGCGCGTGTCGGCGTCAACAATTTAGACCCTGGCCGTGGGGGTGACTCGCCATAGATCTAGCTTGGGACTTCGTTAGACTTTGGGCGTAGGCAATGTCCGAGCAGAGTGGCCGAACGAACGATTTCGACATCTTAAAAGCCGAGAGGCCAGCGATTGACGCCGCCCTACCCGCGCTTTATCAGGAGCTTCGGCGAATTGCCAAAGAGTATCTGTCGCGTGAGCGGCAAGATCACACGCTTCAGCCCACCGCGCTGGTCCACGAAGCCTATTTACGCCTAATCCAGCAACATAAGATCGATTGGTCGTGCCGGGCGCAAGTGCTGGGGATCGCAGCACGTATGATGCGACGCATACTGGTGAATTACGCGATCGCGCGGGGCGCAGAGAAACGCGGCGCAGGTCTCCGTATTACCGCTGAACCGGCGGATGCTGCTGAAATGCTCCCCCTCGAGATCGAGCAGTTGGACTTGGCTCTGGATCGTCTGGAGCAAATTGATCCGCGACAGGCTCGGATCGTCGAGCTGCGCTTTTTTAGCGGTTTGACAGTGGAAGAGACCGCATTGGCGGTCGATGCTTCTCCGAGAACGGTGAAGCGCGAATGGAAAACCGCGCGATTGTGGCTCGCCCGCGAGCTATATGGACGACGAGGTGGACCCCCACACACGCGCGGCGCAGCTTAAATGGCGTGGCTTGAGTAGCGACGTAGTATGAACGCTGCACGGTGGCAACAGGTCAAGTCGATTCTCGACCAGGCTCTCCAAGTGCCTTCGGACCAGCGCGAACGATTCGTGACGAACATTTGCGCCGGAGATTCCGCGCTTCGTTACGAGGTCAAAGAGCTCCTGGGTTATAGCCAACGTGCTGTAGACCTCCTGCCCGATGACGGTTTGGCGAAGATGATGCCACGAGAAACCGAGACAGCATATGATCTGCCCGCGCGCGCCGGACCTTACCGCATCATTCGCGAAATCGGGCGGGGCGGCATGGGAGTCGTCTGCCTGGCGAAACGCGACGATGGCGAGTACGAGCGATTCGTAGCCTTAAAGCTGATCCGGAGTGGGGTTCAAGGCGCAAAATTCGCGAAGCTGTTCTGGCGCGAGCGCCAAATTCTGGCTCAACTCGATCATCCGAATATAGCGAGACTGCTGGATGGCGGGACGACTGAAACCGGCCAGCCCTACTACGCCATGGAATTTGTCGACGGCGACCCGGTGGACAAATACTGCCAGCAGTACTCGCTGAACCTGCGCGGAAGGCTCGAACTTTTCATTGCGATTTGTTCTGCCGTAAGCTATGCGCATCGAAATTTGATCATTCACCGGGATCTCAAGCCCAAAAACGTGCTCATTACGCAGGAGGGCATGCCCAAGCTGCTGGACTTCGGTCTAGCGAGAATTCTGGCTGAGGAAGCGCAGCTAGAGGCGACGACGGCAATGCCGCTTACCCCTTTGTATGCGAGCCCTGAGCAGATGAGGGGCGAGCCTCTGACGGTAGCGACCGACATCTATTCTCTCGGCGTGTTGCTCTATGAGTTGTTGAGCGAGCGGCATCCATACGGAAACATTGAAGGTACCGCAGCAACTTTTTGGGCTGCACTCGAAAAGCCTCCGATCCCTCTGCGGCATCAAAACGGGGACGTTCCGGCAGACTTGGAAAACATCGTGATGATGGCACTTCGCAAGGAACCGGAGCGGAGGTATGCAACTGTAGACGCGCTTTGCGAAGACATCAGAGATTTTCTGGACGGCTTTCCGGTGAGTGCTGCGCCGGATACAGTCTCTTATCGATTCAGCAAATTCGCGAAACGCAACCGCTGGGCAGTGGCTGTGGGCACTGTCGCTCTGCTGGCCATGATCATCTCGGGGATAATCATCTGGCGCGAAAAACAGCAAGCCGAGATGCGTTTCCAGCAGGTGCGGCAACTGGCGCACTCGGTCGTATTCGAGTTGGGCGATGCTATCGAGGATCTGCCAGGCGCTAGCCGGGCCCGTGAGCTGCTCATCGCACGCGGCCTTGGATATCTGAACGCATTGGTAAAAAATCGCGGACATGATCCGGCCCTCACTTTCGAACTGGCGCAAGCATACATGAAGATTGGGGCGGCTCAGGGTGATTTGCAACAGGCAAATGTGGGCGATCGCGAAGGCGCGTTGGCAAGTTATAGTGAGGCGCGCGCCCTACTGACGGATCTACACCGGCAAGATCCTAGTAATCGAGATGTCGAGCGGTCGCTTGCGCTTGTGGACAACGACATCGTGGTGCTTTCCCCGCGAGCACGGGTCCAGCAGGTGCAGGAAATACGCCGAGAAGCCGTTTCGCTGTTCGAAGACCTTGCGCGCACGAGTACCGGAATTCAGGGCTTGAAGGATCGTGCGCTTGCTCACTTCTATCTGGCTTTCGCAGAAACCGAGCAGCGGCATTATAAGAAGGCTTTACCTATCTGGCAGGAGGCGCTGGACGATTATGCGCGTATTCAGCGGCTGGACAACAACTCGTCTCAAGCGCGAAGGAATGTGGCGCTTATCGAGAAGCGCATTGCCGGGGTGTACTACGCGTTAGGCGACTATGCTAAGTCGCTGGCACACGATCGCAGGGCAGTCCAGATCGATGAGGCACGAATGGCGTTGGAACCTCGAAGTCCCACGGCACGCATGGATCTATCATTCGATTTGGTCGAGTTGGCTTGGTGTCTACATGAACTGGGAGACAACAAGGAAGCCGACAATAATCTGAACCGTGCGATTGAGCTGCGGCGACAGGTGGCGGCTGCGGATCCACACGATTTCCGCGCACAATCGGAGCTTGAGACGGTGCTTCGCATCGCAGGTGTAGTCAAATCTCAAGCAGGACTTCTGAGCGAAGCGCAGGGCCTGGTGCAAGAGGCAGCAGCCTTAGGCGGGTCACTACATGCACGCGATCCGGGAAATATGGACGAAAGCGTAAATTTCGCTCTCGATTGCTTTGAACTCGGCGATGTCTACCGTGCAATCGGCTTAAGAATGACGGCTGAAGGCGCCAGAAACTGGCAGGCAGCGCTGAGCAATTTTCAACGAGCGCAAATGCTAGCGGCGAGTATTCCCGCGACAGCTTTCGCCCCAAGCGATCGCCAAAAGCTGGCCGAATTGCCTGAGAAGATTGCGGAGTGCCTGCGCCATAGCCGCGAGTCATAAGCCCTGCCCCTGAAGTTTCTGCGAGCCTCTTTTCGACAATAGGATGGGAGCGAAAAACTAAATGCCTGAACCGCTCAGTGCCGAAGACGTAGAAAGACTCAATGCTTATTGGCACGCAGCAAACTACCTGACTGTTGGACAAATTTATCTCAAGGACAATCCGCTATTGGAACGTCCGCTGACGAAGGAGGATATCAAGCCGCGGCTGCTCGGCCATTGGGGCACGACTGCGGGCTTGAACTTCATTTATACGCACCTGAACCGGCTCATTCGCGCGCACGACCTGAACATGATGTACATCATTGGTCCTGGGCATGGCGGGCCAGGCATTGTTGCGCATACTTATCTGGAAGGTTCGTACACGGAAATCTATCCGAATGTGGAACAGAATCGCGATGGAATCAAGCGGTTGTTCCGCCAGTTTTCGTGGCCTTATGGGATACCCAGTCACGTAGCTCCTGAGACGCCGGGTTCGATCCATGAAGGCGGGGAGCTTGGATATTCGCTGCTGCACGCGTACGGCGCGGCATTCGACAATCCGGATCTGATGGTTGCCTGCATCGTGGGGGACGGAGAGGCTGAAACCGGCGCTCTTGCGACGAGCTGGCATTCGAACAAGTTTCTCAATCCAGCAAAGGATGGCGCGGTGCTGCCAATTTTGCATCTGAATGGGTACAAGATCGCGAATCCGACCGTTCTCGCGCGAATCCCAAAAGCAGAGTTGCGCGCTTTATTTACGGGCTATGGATACGCTCCGCGTTTTCTTGAAGGGCGCGATCCAGCGAGAATGCACCAGGGCATGGCTACAGCGCTTGAACAGATGCTCCGGGAAATTCGAGGAATACAGGCCACGGCGCGTGATGGGCAAGTGGTCGAGCGGCCGCGATGGCCTTTGCTGATTTTAAGGACTCCTAAAGGATGGACCGGGCCGAAAAAAGTGGACGGAAAGCCAGTTGAAGGAACGTGGCGCGCACATCAAGTGCCTGTAACCGAGGCACGTGAGAATCCACAGCACTTGAAGATCCTCGAGAAATGGATGCGCAGCTACGAGCCCGAGAAACTTTTCGACGCAGAGGGGCGAGTGCGCCCTGAACTTGCTGAATTAGCTCCTAAAGGTCACCGGCGAATGGGAATGAACCCGCATGCGAATGGCGGAATGCTGTTGACGCCGCTTGTTCTGCCTGAATTCAGGAAGTATGCGGTTGAAGTGCCGAAGCCCGGCGGAGTGGAAGCGGAAGCAACACGCGTTTTAGGAAACTATCTTCGGGACGCAATGAAAGAGAACCTGAGCTCGCGTAATTTTCGCTTATTCGGGCCAGATGAAACGGCCTCTAACCGCCTGGACGCTGTATATGAAGTCACGGGCAAGGAGTGGATGGCCGAAGTGGAGCCGGTAGATGAAAACCTTACGGTTGATGGGCGGGTGGCGGAGGTCTTGAGCGAGCACATGTGCCAAGGGTGGCTCGAAGGGTATTTGCTCACGGGACGCCACGGATTGTTTAACTGCTACGAAGGCTTCATCCACATCATTGATTCCATGTTCAATCAACACGCGAAGTGGTTGAAGGTGACGAAGCACCTACCATGGCGAGCGCCAATCGCATCATTGAATTATCTTCTGTCCTCGCACGTGTGGCGGCAGGACCACAACGGATTTTCACATCAGGATCCAGGCTTTATAGATCACGTCGCCAACAAGAAGGCTGATATCGTTCGCATCTATTTGCCACCCGACGCTAACACGCTTCTTTCGGTTGCGGATCATTGTTTTCGGAGCCGGCACTACGTAAACGTGATCGTGGCGGGTAAACAGCCACAGGCGGTATGGCTCGACATGGACTCTGCAGTGCAGCATTGCACTCGAGGGCTCGGCGTCTTTGAATGGGCCAGCAATGATGAAGGCGATCCGGATGTGGTGATGGCGTGCGCGGGGGATGTGCCAACGCTTGAAACACTAGCGGCCGTCATGCTGCTCCGCGATTTTGTTCCCGATATTCGAATTCGAGTGGTGAACGTGATCGATTTGATGACGCTGCAGCCGCCGAGCGAACACCCCCATGGGCTAGCGGACCAACAGTTTGATGAGTTATTTACAACAAATCGGCCAGTCATCTTTGCATTTCACGGATATCCGTGGTTGATCCATCGGCTCACCTACCGGCGAAGTAATCACGACAACCTTCACGTTCGAGGGTACAAAGAAGAAGGAACCACAACCACCCCGTTCGACATGACGGTTCTTAACAATATGGACCGCTTTCAGCTAACATTCGATGCGATTCGGCGGATTCCACGACTCCAATCAATTGTTGAAAAGGCGAGCAACTGGTTAGATGAAAACATTCAGCGGCACCGGGAATACGTGATGGAGTACGGGGAGGATCTGCCAGAAGTCCGCAACTGGAAGTGGGGGCTGTGAGTGGCCACACGTGGCCAGGAATCAGCGGTGTTGACACTCAATTGCGGTTCTTCATCGCTGAAATTTGGCATTTACTTTTCGAATGGAGAGACAGTAAGAGCTTTTTGCGAAGGTGAAGCTGAAGAGATAGGACGGGAGAAGTCCCGGTTCTGGCTGAAGCTGGGCGAGAAACGAAAGGAACAGGAGTTGGAGCTGCCGGATCATGCAACCGCGCTTGCACATGCCCTGGAAGCTCTGAAGGAGTGCGCTGCTCCCGAACCGGCCGCAGTCGGTCACCGATTCGTGCATGGCGGGCCACGAGTAAGAGGGCACCAAAGGGTCACACCTGCAGTTATCGAGCAACTGCGGGCAGCCGTGAATTATGCGCCATTGCATGTGCCGGCTGCGCTTGCCGTCCTCAAAACGATGCAACAGAAACTGCCCAAGGTCACTCAAGTTGTCTGCATGGACACGGCCTTTCATCAAAGCATGCCCGAGGTGAGCAGGACTTATGCGCTTCCTGACGAGGTACGGAAACTAGGAGTCGAGCGATATGGCTTTCACGGGCTGGCGCTCGAGTCGGTGATTGCGCAGCTTGAGTCCGTGCCTAAACGTCTCGTGGTAGCGCATCTCGGTAACGGCGCAAGCATTACCGCCATTCGCAATGGAGAATCCGTCGATTCAACCATGGGTCTAACCCCGACTGGCGGCGTGATGATGGGGACACGGTGCGGTGATCTCGACCCGGGCGCGGTGATCTATATGATGCGGAATGGGTACGCGGATCCTCAGGAACTTGAGACGATTTTCGATCGCCGCTCAGGCTTGCTCGGGGTGTCGGAAAGAACCAGTGACGTGCGGGATCTATTGAGCGCGCGTCGAGAAAATAGGCAAGTCGATTTGGCTCTCTCGATGTTTTGCTATCAAGTGCGAAAGGCAATTGCTGGAATGGCGGCTGCACTGGGGGGGTTGGATGCTCTTGTCTTTACGGGCGGGATTGGAGAGCATGCTGAGGAGTTGCGAGCAGAAATCTGTTCGGGACTGGAGTTTCTGAGCAGTGTTCGGATATCGACACTTGCGGCGCAGGAAGATCTGCAGATAGCAAAGATCAGCGCGAAACTCGTCGCTTAAGCCAACGGAGCATAGGAAGCAGCGTGCTCCGCGATTCCTCAATGCCAAGAAGAAAGCTACCTGCAAAATAGACCGCGCCATAAACCGGAAGCACCAGGATGGCCAGGAAAAGAGGATGAACGGTACCTAGCAGCTCTTTTATCAAGTAACCGAGACCAGCGCCGAGGAACGCTACTGACCAAAGTTTGAGGATGAAATCTGGGGGCAACGCAGTGTTACCGACACGCTCCCGAAGGGCATGCCGTAGCAGAGCGAATTCAACCCAGCCAGCGATTCCGGCAGAAGCTGTTAATCCGGCGACCGCCCATTTAGAATCGATGCCGATCCAATGCGGTATACGCAACGCAAAAATATAGCCGAGAGCCGCGGTGAGCAAGACGCGTATCAGCGCGACCCGCAGCGGCGTTCGCGTATCAAGTAGCGCATAGAAGGCGGACGAATAGAGGCGTCCGAGCGAGGTGGCGAGGAGCCCGACGGCCGAGCCTGCTAGCGCAGACCAAACATAAACCGCATCGGCGTGGTGAAAACGGCCTGTTTGATAAATGGCTCCGGCAAGAATGTCTCCCAAAATCAAAAAGGCCACTGCTGACGGAATGACGAAAAAGGCAATGCGGCGGAGGCCTGCTCTCAACCGTTCTTGCAGGACGGCAGCGATCTGATTCGGCGTGCCGATAGCACTCGAGAGAGCAGGAAGCTCAGCAGCCGAGACAGACATACTGAAGAGACTGATAGGAAGAATGGAGATCACCTGGCAATAACCCAAGATGGAGACCGCGATGGGGCCGAGGAAGCTGGCAATCATCTGATCGATATAGGCGCTGATCTGGACAACGCCACGGCTTAGAGATACGGGACCAAAATTTTGAATAACGGTTCTGACGTTTTCAGAGGTGATGTCGAGAACGGGACGGAATGCCGGTAGCAGGTCCAAGACGCGAGGCAACTGAACAGCGAATTGCAGAACGCTGCCAACGACGGAGGCCCATGCGAGATTAATTAACAACTGCCTTTCGGGCACACGGAAGCCGAAGAACACTGCCGCAGTAATCATGGTGATGTTCATCGCGACCGGGGCCATATAGGAAAGAAGAAATCTTCGATGGCTATTGAGGATTCCAAGGCACCAGGCGCTCATGACCAACATTCCGGCGCCTGGAAATAGAATTCGGACGAGATGTATCGTCAATGTACGGTCATCGCCTTTAAAGCCGGGAACGATGAGATCGATCAACAGCGGTGTCGAGAGGACGCCAACCAAGACGAGAGCCGCGCAAACTACTGCGAGGACCCCGAAAATAGCAGCGGCAAGATGCTCGGCCTCTTGATTCTCCTGTTGAGCGCGGAGCTTCGAGTAGACCGTAACGAAGGCCGCCGAGAGAACGCCCTCTCCGAACAGATTGCCCAGGAGGTTAGGAATCCGAATCGCAGCGCGGAAGACGCCCGCAACCGACGAGTTGCCGAAAAAATGTGCGATGACAGTCTCACGTATGAGCCCCGTCACACGGCTGACCAGGATTCCTAATGCGACGCGAGAGGACGCGCCCGCCGAATCGCCCAGTTCTGTGACGCTCGGAGGATTGACAGCCATGGGAACGAAATCAGGAACTATCTCGGTCTGAAGAGCTTGAGGGGGGATGCGAGGCTGGTGCGAGCGCGAGAATCGAAGTCGAACTTGCAATTGCAGGTGTTCTGTTTGAGAGTAACAATTATTGCGAACTGGATGAAAGAGATGAACCAAGGACCGATATCAACCTTTCTCAAGCACCACTACCGACACTTCAATGCCGCTACGGTGGTCGAAGCCTCTGAGGCTTATGTTGAGCATTTGAAGAAGGGCGGCAAGATGTTCGTGACAATGGCGGGCGCCATGAGTACAGCCGAGATCGGCGTTTCGCTGGCGGAAATGATCCGGCAAGACAAGGTACACGGAATTTCGTGCACGGGCGCGAATGTGGAAGAGGATGTCTTTAACCTGGTCGCGCATGACTTCTATGAGCGTGTACCGCATTGGCGGGATTTATCTCCCAAAGACGAACAGGCGCTGCTCGATAAACATATGAACCGCGTGACGGACACTTGCATTCCGGAAGAAGAGGCGATGCGGCGTATCGAAGGTGTGATCTTGAAAGAATGGATGGCGGCGGACACACAGGGCGAGCGTCGTTTTCCGCATGAGTTTTTCTTCAGGATTCTGCAGTCCTCGGAGTTGCAAAAGAACTTTCAAATTGACATGAAAAATAGTTGGTTGTATGCGGCGATGGAGCGAAACCTGCCGATGTTCGTTCCGGGCTGGGAGGATTCTACGCTTGGGAACATGTACGCTGGCCACTGCATTGCGCGTGATGTGAAGAATGTTCACACCGTACGCACGGGCATCGAGTACATGATTTCATTGGCAGAGTGGTACACGAAGACGTCGCGAGAAGCGTCGATCGGTTTCTTTCAAGTCGGCGGGGGAATCGCGGGTGATTTTCCAATCTGCGTGGTGCCGATGCTGCGCCAAGACTTAGAACGGAAAGATACGCCACTGTGGGGCTACTTCTGCCAGATCAGTGACTCGACTACCAGCTATGGCTCGTATTCAGGAGCGATCCCGAATGAGAAGATCACTTGGGAGAAGCTGGGCATCGATACACCGAAATATGTGATCGAATCAGACGCTTCGATCGTTGCGCCGTTGATCTTTGCTTATGTGCTTGGCGGCTAGATAGCAAATGGGGTGATTGATATCTTTAGAAAGTAATTCCGCCGCGTGTGGTGAGGTGCGAGAGTGGTTGAATCGGGCGGTCTCGAAATGCGAATCAGGCACTTTCGCAAGTAGTACAAAATTCAACAAATCCTCTTGCCGACCAATAACTTACACCGAATCTGAGTTCATTCAGTTTCCCTCGATTTCACTGGTTTTGACGGACTTGTAGTGACAAAACAGTGACAGTTGGCCATTCTTGGAACATTGGCCGCAGGACTGTCACTGTAACCAAGCGCAGGTCTTTCCAAATGAAGGGAATAAACCGCTTTTGTGCGATTTCGCGCTTCCATTAGCATTGCGTGCGCCGGCCATCAGGGGCTTGAGTGCTGTGCAGAAAATACCCGGCCATAGCCGCGCTGTATTGGCGCGCGAGCTCGTCTTGAGAAAGCTGATTTCTGCTATTCGGGTCGGGCCACGAAGCCATAAGCTTTAGCAGCGTTTCACGCAGCGTGTTCTTGTAGCAGTTGTAAAAGGAATCGAACGCCTCAAGAGCGTTGGCAACAACTTTGCTGACGGGCTTCACTACACCGAAATAACTATCCGGCGAACTGTTATAGAGGACGATGTCGCAATCGCTCAGTTCCCTGGCAACGAGCACTGAATCGCCATTTGCGAGGAAAAAAGAGCAATAAGCTTTCCGCTGTGCTACGTTGACCGTTCCGTCGGTGAGAACACCGTTGATGACATTACCCTGTTTATCGGGTATTTGATAACTTTGGCCGATTTGAAGGCGGTCGGAAGCGTTTAGGTTGTGGAACGCCTCCTCCGGCGTTTTGTCGTCAAATGTGCTCGGAATCTGTCCATGCTTCTGCATGGCCTGCATGAGCCAGTGAAGCTCGATGTGCCGCTCGCGGGCATCAACAAGCTTCAGTATCGGTACAGGGGCGCGCGGAGCGAAGTCGTCGATTTTGAAGCCGTTCGCGAATAGCATATCTAGCGATGCGGGTGCATCGAGATTGTGAAGGTAGTCACGGTTGGTGACAAAAATATACGCGGGTGGGGCAGGGGCACCCGAGATTGTCAGCGTTCTCTCGGCGTCTTTGATTTCCGCATCGACTAGAGGAACCCAATCCGGAATGCCATCGGCGGAAAGCGTTTGGGCACGGTTAAGCTCGATGAAGACGATGCGCTCGTGAGGAAGGTCTTTGGCCAGCGCCCGGTATATCTTCTCCCGAATCCTGGGAGGTTCAGAAGTAGCTCCCGCGCGCTTTGAATCTGAAGTAACGGCTTTAGCTTCGACCGAAAACTTCCTGCCGGTTTCGAGATGGATTGCGACGAATTCACAATGCGCGGTACTGCTATCATCTTCTTCCTCCATTTCGATTTTGAAACCGGCTTTGGCGAACATACCAATCACAAACGTTTCGTATAGCGCACCCTCAAATGTCTTAGGACTCTTGAGGCGTTTTAAAAGCAACGGCACTAACCGGGCATTGTGAGCACAGAGATACAGGTCATAGGCCAGTGCGAGATAAGCTTTGATACTGCCCGTCATCTCGCCGCTATGGACCTTGCCATCTCCGTGGCCGTGCACCTTTTGAAAATCACAGAGCTTTTGATACCACTGCATGACGGGGTGCCGCTGCGCTAAATCCTTCTTCAATTCAGCATTTCCCCATTCCGGGGTGAACACCTGCTTGATGTAGCCAAAAAGGAAATCATGGAAGGTTCGCCAGTTCTTACTCCAATGGAGCTGCGAACCCACCGCTACAAAGCGATTGCCTTGATGTTCGAAAGAAATGATAGGACGGCCAAGCCCCTGCATCAATCGGCGACGATACTCTTTTGCATCGTGGTGCGAGCGCTCAACTTCCATGAGCCGGTAAGCTTCAGGGGAAGGATGATTGGTCATAGGGGAAGAGGATTGCACCGCAAATCCGTGGCAGCGTTTGTATTTCTTGCCGCTACCGCAAGGGCAGTGAGCATTTCGGCCTATTTTTGACATTAGGGACGCCGGGTGGCACTTACCTCAAGTATGGGGGTTTAAGCGTCGCTGGTGCTTCATCCAGCGCTGCCGGTCGAGTTTGCCATGCGCCTCGGGATTGTCGGTGAAAAGAGGGGGACCGTGCTTTCCAGCGACGAAGCGGGGATCTGCTCGACTCGAATGATTTTGTTGATTTTGCGAGTGCGGTTATCGGCGGAGAACTTCGATTTCGCTGAGTTTTTGCAACATCTCAACCAGTGCGTCGAGATACTCCGAAAACGCCGAATGCAAATCCCGAAACCGGTATTGAAGCGGCGGCCTAGCATAGACGGTGTGACTCCAACCGATCACAGTACCGGCGGCATCTTTGATTTCCTTGCCTGCGCGGGATTCTAGAGTGGAGAAGAACATCGCATAATCCACGGAAGGTCTGACATGATGGGTCAGCCTGTTCCTATAGCTATTTGCGACAGTGCCCTTCGGTGTATTTTTCGGTATAGCCAGAGCGCAAGCGATCGCGTTGAAGTCCGCTGACGAAATTTGGCCGGCGTCGCGCTTTGCTTCAAGACCTTTCTCGACTTTCGAGCGCAATAGCTGAGACTTCTCTCAATCACTTACGCTGGTATCGACCAGATCGCCGCCGAGACTCTCGTGAAGGAGGCGATTTACGAGGTCCTGAGCTTTTATCAGATCGTGGACCGCTTGATTCAGCAACTGCATTTTGCGGTCGTGAATGTAGTAGAGATCATTGATCGCATCGCTATCTTCAAAGGACGGTGTAGCAGCGGGCTCGATCCCCTTATACACCTGAGCAAGCATAAGATCGCTTTCTATGCCCATCACCAGGCTCGATAGTTCGAACCAGAGTGCCTTGGAATTATGAATATCGAAATAGTCCCCAAAGCTAGCGGGCTTGTTCGGGAATTTTAGCCACTGCCGCGCTGTCGCGTTGTGTTTCGGCGGAGGCTGGTAGGCAACGGCCACCTTTAGCTCAGCAACCAAATTGTGCGCGAGCCGCCGCTCGCCAGTGACATCCGGTGTGTGGGCTGTCTCGACGCGGTCGGTGGTCTGCCGCATGACCATCCAATCATTGATGAAAGCGAGCTTCAACTCAATTGTTCCCATAAGCGTGAGACCTCCTGTCAATTCATACAGCTCTTAAAGTGATTATTGGGAGCTGTAATGATAGTTGCTTACAGCTCTTGACAGCAAACGTAAGAGCTGTAAAAATATTAGCAGCTCTGATCCACATAGGGAGGAGCTGATGAATCAGGGAGGGCACAAGATGAAGGTTAGTTTTCCCGCAATGCGAGGGGTCATCGGCAAGCGAGAGTATTTCGCCACCATGATGGCGTTGTCCGAGATCCCGCATCTTTTTAAGTTCAACGACTGGGAGCAGTTCACCCCTGAACTGCGGGCGCAGCGCGTACTAGTGAAGGCGCGCGTCCCCGAAATCGTCAAGTACATCGTTGACAACGAAGAGAGCTATTTGTTTTCGTCCATCACGGCCGCCTACAGCACCGAGGTGAGGTTCAAGCCGTTCGAGGACGGTGGCGACATTGGTTATCTGGAAATGGACTTAGAAGATGCCAAGTTCTTGATCAACGACGGCCAGCACCGGTGCGCCGCGATCACCGCCGCCTTAACCGAAAATCCGGCCATCGGAAAAGAGAAGATCAGCGTTCTGCTGTTCCCCTGGGAGAACCTGGAACGTGCCCAGCAGATGTTTACCGACCTGAACCGCTTTGTTCAAAAGACATCAAAGTCACTCAACATCCTGTACGATCACCGGGACGTGCTCTCCAGCTTCACGATGGAAGTCACGGAGAAGGTGCCCGTGTTTAAGGGCATGATCGACAAAGAAAAACTGACGATCCCGATTCGCTCGGAGAAACTCTTTACTTTGTCGACGCTTTACGACGCCAACGAGGAGTTGATCGGCGCGAAGCTAGAGAAGCCTGAGAGCAAGGAATACAAAGAAAAGCTGGAGCGAGCAATATCCTACTGGAACGTGGTGAGCCGGGTGATTCCGGATTGGGAACGTGTAAAGGAAGGGAGCATCAAAGCTCCCATGCTCAGGCAGGAGAAGATCAATACCCATGGCGTTGTCCTGCGAGCCTTAGGCGGCTTGGGCAGAGCATTGATGGAAGCCTATCCCGACACGTGGGAAAACAAACTTGGAGCGCTCCGCGATATCGATTGGAGAAAATCGGTGGGGAACAAAGTGAATCCCGAGTGGGAGAACGTTTGCATCACAGCCGGTTCGGTGCTCTCTAATCGCCAGGCGCGCGTAGCGACCCTTGCAGTGCTGAAGGGTAAGGTCGGATTGGATTTGACAGGGCAAGAAACGCAGTTCAAAACGAAACGCGACGCGGTCGGTGTGGCGTAAACGGAGACCTCAACCCCATGGACAATTACGCGCTGCTCGACCTCTTGCTGAAAGCTGAAGGCGAAACCGAGGTAGATGAAGTCCTCAAGAAGACAGGCTATTTTAAGGACGATTCAAATCTCTGGCAGCCGTTTGGCGGCTTTGGGATGAATCTCAATCAGATCAATAACCAACAATCTGACGCAACCGCCGCGCTGGTTGAGAAGCTGATTAATTCTATCGATGCGGTGCTGATGGCCGAATGCTATCAGGCAGGCATTGATCCCAAGGGCCCCGACGCACCTCACACGATGGCAGAGGCCGTAGAGCGCCTTTTCAAGGTAAAGGATGGGCGACTGGAGAACCTCACGGCAACCGAACGGACGAAATTGGCCGAGCGTATTCACTTCGTAGCCACCGGCACCAAGAGGGAACCGTGTTATCTGGTCGTCGATCGGGGAGAAGGCCAAACGCCGGATTCGTTCAAGGATACCTTCCTATCCCTGACGAAACAAAACAAGGACGATATCCCGTTTGTGCAGGGACGCTTCAATTGTGGCGGCACCGGAGTATTGCCTTTCTGCGGTGAACACAAATACCAGCTCATCGTATCCCGGAGGCATGCCTCGTGCCCGGCTCGCACCGATGATGCGACCAAGGATCTCTGGGGGTTCACAATTGTACGTCGGCAACGCCCCGCACCTGGCAGAAAATCCTCAATGTATGTCTACTTAGCGCCTGGCGGCTCCATCCTGACATTCGCACGGCCTTCGCTTCTCGCGTTTCCAGGGCAATCGAGCAAGAACAAGCCCGCACCGCCCTATGCGGTCGAGTTGCCGCATGGCACGTGCATCAAGCTTTACAATTACCGCTGGAAGAAAAAGACGCTCGTGACGACAGACGGTCGTTACGAGCTGGAGCGCTACCTGCATTCCGTATCGCTCCCGCTGCGTATCTCGGAGACCAGAGACTACAAGGCGAATTACTACAGCACGACGCTTTCAGGCATTCTCGCCCATGTGAGCGACGAGGGTACCGAGGATGACTCGACCTCGAAGTTTGAAAAGGGCCTCAGCCCGGCTTATGGCGAATTGAACTTACCGGGGATTGGCCGTCTGCCCTATAAGCTCTTCTTGCTTAAAGAGACCTATGAAGCCAGCAATTTCCCGCACGGCGTCTATTTCACACTGAACGGCCAGGTGCACGGCGATCTGCCCGCGAACTTTATCAGCAGCATATTGAAATTCGACTATCTCAGCCGGACATTGCTTGTATCCGTGGACTGCACCGAAATGGATCAAGCGGTGCGCGAAGATTTCCTGATGGCATCGCGGGATCGCGTGCGACGCAATGAAGCTTACGATTACATCTACAGCACATTACGTGAGGAGCTGAGGGAGCATGCGGGACTTCGCGAGCACAATGCGCAGCGCAGGAAGAAGCGCCTCGACGAGACGCTCTCGAAGGAAGAGAGCACGGCAGACTATTTTCAGGAGCTGCTCAAGAGCGATCCGACCCTAGCAAGCATCCTCGGTATCGGCGGCAACATCATAGGGACGACCGGCCCGTCGAATGAACCGGTGCCGTACCACGGCAGAAAGTTCCCCACCTATTTTCGAATCGCGAAGGAGCCCAAGAACGGGTTGACCAAGTTGTGCCCGCTCAATCGCACGGTGCGCGTGGAATTTGAAACCGACGCCGACAATGATTATTTCGAACGCCCGGATTGTCCAGGCTCTGTTACCTTCGATCCGCCGAATCTATGTGTCAGTTCACATCTCTGGGACGGGGTATTTACGACAAAATTCCAAATGCCCTTTGACGCCCAGGTGGGCGACACGGTAAACATGACTGTCAGTGTGACCGATATTCAACGCGACAATGTAGGGCCTTTTCTATCGCACTTCATCATAAAGGGCGCGCCTGAAGCAGAGGATACGCCGCCGCCGCCCCCCGGTTCGCGTCCGCCAGGCACAAAGCGCAATGACAACGGGAAGCATTCTTCTCCCGTCCTTGCGGCCCCGGATATCCGCGAAGTGCGGCGCGAGAAGTGGGCCGATCCGCAATTTCAATTCGATGAATACAGCGCCCTGAAGATCATGAACGCCGACGAGGGTCATGGGTATGTATTTTTCGTCAATATGGACAATCGGTTCCTGATTAATGAGTTGCATAAGACGAAGGAAGAGGAAGCCGCCCTCGTGAAGCACTGGTTCAAGTACGGAATCGTGCTTTCCGCCCTGGGCATCCTAAAGGAAATCCAGCGGCTTGAGGAGGAGGGGGCCAGGGCCGAAGATGAAGAACTCGAGCACCTTGACATGGATAAAATCGGGCGATTCTGCGGTGGCTTAGCTCGTGTCGTGGTTCCGATAATTCGGGCCTTGCACAAAGGCCCTGCCATGCTCCAGGCTAGCGGCGCTAACGTCTTAGGCCGGACGATGAAAGAGCACCACTTCCTTGGCGGAATCTTGCTCTTTCCCGTTATGGCAGTACCATTTTCGGTTGGGGACGCTGCGCCACAATCGGCTATCCGCAGGGATCACGGCGGCGTCGGACTCGGCAAACCCTGCCAGCTTCATCGCGGTGAGATAGCGCGGCATTTGGGAGTCTGCATCGGAGAACGCGACGAGCTGCACCACGACGGCACTGTCCGCGACGATATGCCGCACCGAACGAAAACATTCTTCGACATTGCGAAAATAGTTTTCTAATCCGAGGGAAGAGCGGCTACCAAAGGTATAGTGTGACGCCGCGTGCCCATCTCTGAGTGCTGCCAGCCAATAGGGGGCAGGTGTTTCGCGTCGCCCTTGAACCTGCCAACGGTGATAAAGAATGTGTACGGAAGGGTAGGGCGGTGAGGTCACTACCAGTTTTGGCTTGGACAGTCTGCCGAGCTTAGATTCCGCCTCCAACCCGGCAGTCGATCTACAGAGCAGAAGCCGGTTTTGGCGGATTCTGCCCTTCTTGACACCCTGCGCCTTGCACGCGCTGACAAATTCTTCCAACCCTTTGATCATTTCTTGCAGGTTTTCCGCGAACTGTTCGACCGTCGCGCGGCCCAAGGGTATTGCATTCTTGCAGTCGATGGCCCACTGTCCCGTCTTAAGAAGCGCGCATCGCACGAATTGCCGCTGCCTCTTTAATGGCAGCCACTCCGCCTGACTGATGAGATCGGCCCAGACGCGCCGAAGGTGTCCTGGAAGATTGCGTACCGGTTGCGCGAATTCAGCTATCCCGTGACGACGGGAAGTTTGTACGTCGCCGAGCCATTCTTGAAGAATATCTACATCACAGCCACTCAAAGGCGTCGTCTTTACCGTCGAGACAAAATGGGCGAGCGAATTCAGATCAACTCCGATTACCTTACGACCTAGCGCAAGGGCCTCAACAATCGCCGTTCCGCCTCCCATAAACGGATCGAGGACTACTTCTCCTGGTCGTGAATAATGCCGGATGACTTCCCGGACGAATACAGGGGAAAATCGAGCCGGATACCGATAAAAATTGTGTGTGTGCCCGGAGATCGGTTCTTTAGTGGCTATTGCGGCAAGGAGTTCCTCCGACAGCTCCGCGCCTCGCGTTTTCACGTGTTCCATACCACCAGTGCCCGGCGTGTCACTCTGCCGTGTCAACGCCAAACCCGAATTTCTCTAACACTCGGTAGGCATCTTGGGATGTGATTGCGATCGTGGGCAGCTTGGTAACTGCGGCGAGCACCTGGCGGATCGGATAGCGTTTGCCGCCCACAACAGTCGAGTACTTCTGGATGCGGCCCGGCTCAAGTCCTCGAATCGCTCTTACGAAATCCTGCCTACGTTTCTCGAAGGTTTTGCCCCTTAGCGTGAATGTGATCGTCGGCTCCACCTTAAATCTTTTCGCGAGAACTCTGTTCTTCGATGGACATCATACTACATCTCATACTAGTAAACAACATACAATTCGTCGGACCCATGTGGCGTAAGTGTGAAGTTTTCTCTTATGATGCGCGGTTCAGCGCCGGAAACAACAGTCTAAGCACTATGCTGGCGGGCAAACCCGGAGGCAGTGTGAGGGTCGGCTTTTGTGTGAAGAGAGACTTCCGGTTGAGATATCAAAACAGTTTACGAAGTGCTGATCCAGAACGAAATACCATCTGCTCCGTAAGTTCCTTTCGTCTTCCAAGCCTGAAGAGGCCGCCGCGTCAGGCGGCGGCCTCTTCAGCGACATTCCGTTTAAGGAGCCAATCGATGGCCTGCTGTGCTTTGGCGGCCGCGGTGAAGATCGCGCGCTTGTCATTGCGCAACACATTCAACCACGACTGGATATAGGGAGCGTGGTCCTGTCGCGGCTCAATCTCCAAGTTCAACTCGGCGCAAACAAACGCGCTCCCCAGCTCCGCAATCAACTCCTCAGCCGCATACGCCTCCTTCTGGAATCGCGGTGCAAGATCTCTGTTTAAGCGCCTTGCTGCGCCCGTCCAGTGCGTCACTTCGTGGGCAAGAACCGAATATCGATAATCGGCTTTCTTGAAGGCCGCAAAGGGCGGCATTTGAATGTAGTCTTCCGCTGGCGAGTAGAAAGCTCGCGATCCACCTTCACGAATCTCCGCTCCGACATCGTGGAAAAACTTCGGCGCGTTCGATCCGCTCCGATTCGGGAAGTTGCGGCACGCTCGGAGTTACGTACCCGTCCACCTGAGCGGCGTTAAATACGTGATAAGCGCGCGCCATCACTGCCTTGGGATTCCTGCGGCCATCGCTTTCAGTTCCTTCCTGTTCGTCCGCCTCTTCGTTGAAGAATTTCCAAAACACGACACATGTAGATTTCTCGCCTTTGCGGACCTGCGCGCCCAATTCGCGCCATTGCTGATAAGTAGCCCAGAGATTCGTCTCGTATACTTTGTTGGTTGCAACTGCCCAAAGCATCATGACGTTGACTCCCCTGTATGGTCGGTGCGTCGAGGCGTTCACGGGTAAAACACTGTCGGCGCCCTTTACGTGCCAGGGCATCTTGTAGTTCTCGGCTCCAGCTTCAATCGCTTCGATAATTTGATTCGTGATCTCGCTGTAAATATCAATTCGCTCGGTTCTCATTTCTTTCCTTTCCTTTCGTGGTTAAGTGCGGTGCAGTGTTCAACTGCACCCCTGCCTGCCGCGGCGAGCGGTGGGGGTAGAAAGCGCAAGCTGAGGGGAATCGCCCAGCCTTGCAGCGTCAGCGGGAAAGGCCGAAGGGAAGCGGAGTGCTGCACAAGTGCTAGCGCGGAAGCATGGGGGAAACGGCTTGCCGCGCGCGAGGGGCGAAGCTCCCTTAGAAGAGCTGTCGACTTATCATCGGCCCCTTAGGCCCGGTTTGTCCGGCTAGGATTGTCGATCGAAATAACGGAGCGGGCTTTAACTGAACAGATTTAGAACAGCGACCTTTCAGCCCGCTGGGGTGACTTTTGGGGCGAGATGACCTTCGTCAGCGCTCCAAGTGCCGTGTTCGGGATTGCAGCGTACTGGTCCGCAGCTCGCGAGAACTTTTTGAGTCCCGGAATGAAATTGCTCACGAGCCTTGCGGCGGCCTTTTGCAAGCCGGGCAGGGCAAGCCGGGCATTCACTGCAGCGGAGGGGCCCGCTTGGCCATTCGCGAATTGCTGCAATTTGTCGCGCTCCCTAGCCAATTCGCTCTTCAGAGCGCTCACCCGCGCATCCTGAACCGCGAGGGCGGATTGCGCGTCACGGAACCGAGCGCCGTGCGCCAGGGCAAGCGCGCCTATCATCAACACGCAGGCAAGCGCCGCAGCCGGTACTAATTTTAGCCAGGAGCCCGGGTTTGCTGCCACGGCCAGCGATGCTACAACCATTGGGATCACTACCGCAAACGGCAACAAGGTGTGTTCCCAACGCTTCCACCAGGGCCTGATAGTGGTTTCGCTCGCCTGTCCCCGCCCGGACTGAGTGACAGAAAGGAAAACAAGGCTCGCACTGACGGCGACGCATCCGAGCGCCAGAAGAAAGTCGAGCAGAAGTCGGGATGCCATTTCGCCGCTCGCGAAAGTGGCAATAAGGGCGAGGATATAGACACCCGAAAGAGCGATGTCCCGTGTAGGGACGCTACGTGGAAGGCTGGGGCAATCCGGCCCTGCATTCCCCCGCGACTTGCGCCGGATGAGGAGCCCAACTGCGATCGGAAACATAAAGAGCAGCGCCACTTCGATAAAGCCGAAAATGGCAGCCCTTTGCGAACTGCCCCTGGCCGGAACGAAAGTGC
>JBPCJX010000062.1:0-46746 GCA_051004875.1 Bryobacteraceae bacterium | reverse complement strand
AGCGCTGCTTCCGGGCAGGCATTCCACACGACCTTAGCGGAGCGGGGACGCTCGGGCTGAATCGGTTCCATGCGGCTCGGGAACAGATACGTACGAGGTTTGTTCTTACACCACCGCCAATACTCGCCAAGTGGGGTCACAGAACTCCTTTCTGTGACCACCGAAAGTACCGCTACCCCCGCTTCAAACCACCACGCAACCGTCTCCGCGGCGCAGCGGCTTCGTTCTCTCGGTCAATTCGGAAGGAATCTCGTTCTCATGCACGAAATGTTGCGATATCGTCCATGGGCGATGCGCGCCAGATTCGGGTGGTTTTGTGCGGACGGGCTTCAAAATGACGACCTTTTCTAACCACAATCGCGACGCAGCGCGCGTTCAGAAATGCGCTAAAGTGAGTCGATGATCGGACGGCCGGACAGCGCGGAGGCAGCGCCGTATTATTTCACCTACATCGACCAGGTAGTTGGCGAGGATATCGGTATCACGCTCGAGCGCCAACTGGAAGAGTCTCTGGTGGTTTTCTCTGGGATTTCGGAAGAGAGGTCCCTCTATCGATACGCGCCGGGAAAGTGGAGTTTTCGGCAGGTTCTAAACCATGTCACCGACACCGAGCGAGCATTCGCCTTCCGAGCTTTTTGGTTTGCCCGCGGCTTTAAGCCTCCGTTGCCCGGCTACGATCAGAACGTGGCGGCATCTGGCGCTGAGGCCGACCGGGTGACTTGGGTGGCCCATGTAGAGGAGTTCCGGCCTGTAAGGCTCTCGACCATTTCAATGTTCAGTAATATGCCTCCGGACGCTTGGGCGCGAGGTGGGATCGCTAGCGAAAAGCCGTTCACAGTCCGCGCCTTGGCTTATATCATTGCCGGACACCTGACCCACCACGTCAAGTTGTTGCGGGAACGATACTTTTAAAACAAGCTGCGCAAGCAAAACTGCTTACGCTGTTGCTGGATCCACGCACTCGGGATCGAGGCCGAGTTCGCGGATTGCCTTGGTGGCGCGCTTGGCGTCATAACGGCCCCAGCGTGCCAGACGGGAAAGAGCAGCGGCTGCGATGCTCGCCGCATCCACTTCAAAGAAACGCCGCAAGTGCTCGCGGTTGTCGCTGCGGCCGAAACCGTCCGTTCCGAGTGCGGTGAGACGCCCGGGCAGCCACGGCGCGATCTGATCGGGAACCGCTTTCATGTAATCGGTCGCTGCGATGATCGGCATTTCGATGTTTCCGAGAGTCTGCAATAAGTACGGCTTTCTTTCGGGCTCGGCGGGATGCAAACGGTTCCATCGATCAACCGCGAGAGCGTCACGGCGCAGCTCGTTATAGCTGGTCACACTCCACACGTCCGCGCTAATGCTGTATTTTTCGGCGAGGAGTTTCTGTGCCTTTAAGGCCTCATTCAAAATCGAACCGCTGCCAAATAAAGTTACTTGAGCCGGGCCGGACTCGGAACGTTTGTACAGATAGAGGCCGCGCAGGATGCCTTCGTGGATACCTTCTACCTCGGGCATGGGGGGCTGAACGTAATTCTCGTTGCCGACAGTGAGGTAATAGAAGCGGTCCTCGTTGTTCTCATACATGCGGCGGATACCGTCTTGTATGATCACCGCGATCTCATATGCGAAAGCGGGATCGTAGCTAATGCAAGTGGGAACGACGCTGAACAGCACATGGCTGTGGCCGTCCTCGTGTTGCAGACCTTCGCCCAGCAGGGTTGTGCGACCGGCAGTGCCGCCAATGAGAAAGCCCTTCCCACGCGCGTCTGCAAAGGCCCATATGAGGTCGCCGATGCGCTGGAAGCCGAACATTGAATAGTAGATGAAGAATGGAATCGTGGGCACGCCGACGTTTGCATAGGCAGTGCCGGCAGCCGTAAAAGAGGCCATGGAACCGGCCTCGGTAATTCCTTCTTCGAGGATCTGGCCGTCCTTCGCCTCTTTGTAATACATGAGGACGTCGCTATCTACGGGCTTATAGAGTTGGCCGCCGCTCGCGTAGATGCCGCGTTCGCGGAACATCGATTCCATGCCGAAGGTGCGCGCCTCATCGGGAATGATCGGCACAATGTACTTGCTGAGCTCCGGAAGTTTGAGCAGCGTTTTGAGGGTGGCGACAAAGGCGCTGGTTGTGGAGGCTTCGCGGCCGCGCGACCCGGCGAGTGTATCGCGGAAGGTGTCGAGCGGAGGCGCTTTCAATTCGATCTTTTTCGGAGCGCGTACCGGGAGGTAACCACCCAAGGCTTCGCGGCGCTCCTTCAGGTATTTGATCTCGGGGCTGTCGTCGGGTGGGCGAACGAAAGAAACGGACTGGATGACTTCTTTCGGGAGGTTTAGACCGAAGCGCTCAGAGATGTAGAAGAGCTCTTCTTCGTTGAGTTTTTTCTGCTGATGGGTGATGTTCTTGCCTTCACCGGCTTCACCAAGGCCGTAGCCTTTCACGGTCATGGCAAGAATTACGGTGGGCTGGTCTTTATGCTCAGAGGCGCGCTTGTATGCGTTATAGACTTTTACCGGGTCGTGGCCGCCGCGCCGGAAACGCGCAATCTGCTCGTCAGTTTTGTCTTCTACGAGTTCGAGCAGCTCGGGGTATCTTCCGAAGAATTCTTTTCGAGTATACGCGCCGCCGCGAGCTTTGAAATTCTGGTACTCGCCGTCGACGCACTCGCCCATGCGCTTTACTAAGAGGCCTGAGGTATCGCGATTGAACAGCTCGTCCCAGTCTCGTCCCCAAAGAACTTTGATGACATTCCAGCCGGCGCCGCGAAACACGCCTTCGAGTTCCTGAATGATGCTGGCGTTGCCGCGGACGGGCCCATCGAGGCGCTGCAGGTTGCAATTGACAACAAAGATGAGATTGTCGAGTTTCTCGCGTACGGCGACGTGCAGGGCACCGGTCGATTCTGGCTCGTCCATTTCTCCGTCGCCCAGAAAGGCCCAGACTTTCCGATCGCTCCTGGGGAGGATGTCGCGATTTTCGAGGTATCGCAGGAAGCGGGCGTTGTAGATGGCATTGATCGGGCCAAGCCCCATGGAGACGGTGGGGAACTGCCAGAAGTCGGGCATTAGCCAGGGATGCGGATACGAGGAGAGGCCGGGCGAATCGCGCAGCTCGTGACGGAAGTTCACCAACTGCTCTTCGGTGAGGCGGCCTTCGAGGAAGGCGCGTGCGTACATGCCAGGAGAAGCGTGGCCTTGGTAGTAGATGAAGTCGCCTGGCAAACCGTCGTAACTGCCCCGGAAGAAGTGGTTGAATCCTATTTCGCTAAGGGTGGCGAGCGAAGCGTAAGTCGAGAGATGTCCGCCGATGTTTGGATCGTACTTGTTGGCGCGGACCACCATGGCGGAGGCATTCCAGCGAATGAGGCTCTTGATGCGGCGCTCCATCTCGCCATCGCCGGGGAAGGGCACTTCTTCGTGTGCGGGTATGGTGTTCACGAAGGGCGTGTTGATGCTCTGGGGGGTCGAGACGCCGAATTCGGCAGCGCGGTCAAGGAGCTTTTCGACGAGATAGGCGGCGCGGTCAGGCCCGGCTTCATCAACGACCTGGTCTAGGGCCTCCAGCCATTCCGAAGTCTCCTGTGGGTTCAGGTCCGTCTGGCGTTCTTCTTTGGTTTGGAGCATGTTCTCGATCTGGATAGCAGCTAAATTCTAACGATAACTTCGCCCGCTGAAAAGCACTAGGGCCGAGGCCATTTTGAGGTTAAAAGATATGATCGCTAAACTAATTATCGCTTATTGCTTGCATTTCTCAGGTTAGTGAGGCAATCTGGAAGGTTTTCGGATCACAACTATTCCGATGAAAGTGCGAGTCCTCTATCACGATCACTGCTTCGACGGGGCGGCGTCGGCGGCCTTTATCACCCGTTTCTTACAGAGCAAGTGCTATCCGGGTGCGGAGTTTTACTATACCGGGCTCGCGCATCGCGCTGATCAACTGTTCGAGCCTGGCCTTTTCGACGGTGACGCGAATGTCATCGTGGATTTCAAGTACTCGACGGACGCGAAGGTTACCTGGTGGTTCGATCATCATCAGAGCGCGTTTTTAAGCCCGGAAGATGCAGAACATTTTCGTCACGATACATCGGGGCGCAAGCTGCTCGATCCGAGCTGCCGGTCTTGTACAAAATTCATCTCAACGGTTGTGAAGGAGCAGTACGGTTTCGAGGCGCCGGATTTAGAAGAGCTCATCACGTGGGCCGATATCATTGATGGCGCTTTGTTCGAAAGCGCACAGGCGGCGGTCGAGATGGATGCGCCGGCGATGAAGCTGACGCTGGTGATTGAAGGGAGTAAAGGCTCACGCTTGGTGCACAAAATTCTGCGTGGGATGCAGCATCGGCCGTTAGCGGAGATTATCAGAGAGCCCGAAATAAAGACCGCCTACGAGAAGCTGCATCAGAATCACCTGCGCACCATTGACGTGATCCGAGGGTCCGGGTCGTGCGATCGCGGCGTGATCTATTTCGATTTGGTGGAATCGGGCATAGAGGGCTACAACAAATTTATTCCGTACTATCTGTTTCCTGATTCCGCTTACACGGTCTCGGTTTCGACATCGAGCTTTCGAACCAAAGTTTCTGTGGGCTCAAATCCGTGGGTGCGGGAGCCGTTGCGTCATAATCTCGCGACGATTTGCGAACGGTACGGCGGCGGCGGGCATCCGAAGGTGGGTGCGATCAGTTTTCCGATTGGGGCCATTGGAGAGGCGCGCAAGGCGGCGGCGGAAATTCGGGAAGAATTGAAGAATTGAAATAGAGTGGAAGTCCGGGATTGGGACAATAATTCGTACGGCGGTTGGAGCGGTGCGGACGGAACTCGCGTTGCACGCTCGACCGCCGAGAGCCGGCAGCCCTATCTAACTTGGAAAACAAAGCGAAGGGCGGAGATCTCCATGTTCGGTGGTAACCATGAGGGCGTCAGATTTAAATATTTTAAAATCTCGTGTTGATCTGTTGGCCAAGATTCATACCCTGGACGGGGAAGTGATGGTGGCTAAAATACTCTTTATCTCGGAATACGAGCAGGATGTAATCTACGATCTCGTTTCGACCAGCAGGGAATCCCAGTATGAGAAGCCGGATAAGCAGCCGGCCTACAGAATTCGATTCGAGGAGATCGGGGCAGTCGAGCCTATCGATTCGCCAACGAATTAGCGACCTTCGACGTCCTTGTGTCCCAAAGTTCTAAACAAAGAAGAGGCCTAACGCGAGAAGAGCGTAACGTTCTGGAAGAGTTCGCTCAAATGGCTATTCCGCTGCAAGAGCTTCGTGCCCGATTTGGAGAAATGCTGGAGATAAACTTTGGCCCAGTTGAGCGCAGATTGACTTCCTATTTTTTGTTCCCGATTCCAGGGATTCGCATCGCGATGAAACACATCAGAAATGCGCTAGATAAGCATTGGAGAGGCGAAATTACGGACAAAGAGTTGAGTGATTGGGCTACAATACTTCTCCTGAATGAAGCCTATGAATGATCAGGGCCGGAGGAAGACGAAATCGCTGAGATACTCAACGAGCTGAGCATGAACAACGGATCAGAAACGCTGTGAGCGGCTCCGTTTTTGGTGCCACGGCGGCGGGCATCCGAAGGTGGGCGCGATCAGTTTTCCGATTGGGGCCATTGGAGAGGCGCGCAAGGCGGCGGCGGAAATTCGGGAAGAATTGAAGAACTGAAAACGGTGATCGAGCAGCGTTGAGGCGGCTTGCTGGTTAGCGTATTTTCTGTTACGACCGATACGGGAACATGTCTTGACGTGAATAGCGGGTGCGGTTGTCTGGCACGACGCCACGTCATCCGAATTTCAATACGGCCACAAACAGCCTTATTCCCGGTGCGACGTTCGACAATGCTGGCCACGTGACGGAAGTGGAATCGTACTCACTCGGCTACGATGCCGAAAACCGCCAAACAATAGCTGTTGACAACGTTTCCGAAGGCCAGGCGAGTTACGCCTACGATGGTCTCGGGCAGCGGGTTACGAAGAGTAACAATGGATTGGTGAGCACGCTGTATGTTAGTCTTGCGCTTTATCCGCTAACGGTAGTTTGCTTCCTTTGTCCGCTTTTCGTTGCAGTAAGCACGGCGACGCAAGCAGCCAGGGGCGTTGGTCTGTCTGCCTTGGTCATTGCGGCGGATTTAGTTCTGGGGCTACTGCTATGTATAAGGCCCCCAATACCTTGGGAAGTCACTACGACAGGCTCGCATCTCCGCGATTTAGGTTATTGGGGGATGGCCTTTTACTGTGTGCTGCCATATGTTGGGTTATTTTCTCCCTGGTGGTAGGAGGATGGGTCGCACACGCTTTGATGCGGGTGGGAGGCTGAACAGCTGCGGCTTCTCCTTGCGTAACGGGGCTATCTCCGGTCAAGAACGGGATGACGAGCCGGGCTTCGATTTTTTCCAGCCTAGATATTTCTATGGCGCTCAGGAGCGATTCGTTAGCCCGGACCCTCAATGCCAACAATTACGTGCGCATGGGATTAGGATTCAACCAGGGCGTAGTGTTCAGGATGGCACTGGGCGGCAAATCTGTTCCGCGGCCGGCGTGGATTCCTGGTGTCGTTCGCGGCGTTTTGCATTTGGATCTCTGGTGGTATTGATTCTGTGCGGCCCGAAACACGTAGTGAAGTGACCGACTTACTGAGACGATCCTTGGCGGAGGCATGGACGACAGGGAGTGGGACGATTTCCTCTCGGTGTCACAATCAGAGCCAGAGGCGCGTGAGATACAAGGGTTCCGTCGACAACTGCGGCGCGATTACCCGCCGCGCGTGGAACGGAGTACTGCAACGAGGATGGTCGGCGTGCTCTTCGCGAGATCCTAGACCAGCTGAAGAAGGGTAACTAGGGACAGCACACTCAAAACCCATTCGCGAGAGTGGCGCGCCGCGGTGTTCACCTACAGCAGTCGCCGTGCAGCCCTGGACGTGCTTGATTTCGGACTTCACAATTCAGATATTGCGAGAAGACATTTGGCAAAGAAATCCTGGTCGCGACTGTACCGTCAAGTTCGACTGAGGGGCGTGTCAGCGCGCTGTCGGCGGCGGCCCAGGGGGCGAATCTTCTTAATTTTGCTTTTGGCCTCGATCATCGGAGTCCCTAGCTGGACGTTCGGTGCCGACCATGGCGGCGCAAAGGCTTACTCGATTGATAAGACTCAGGTTGGCGAACTGGCGGCGGTTGACCAAGGGCGCGCCATATTCAAGATGGGTGACAAAAACATCGAGAGGCTCAGCATCTGGGACATCGGAGCGAGAAGAATCAGTACTGAGGTTGCGCTGCGAGCCTGGGGCCAGTGGAGCCAAAGAGCTCCCCAATCACTGCAAGTCGGGCAGGATATCTTCAGGATTCAGCGAAGTGGCAGGAAGCTCGTAGCAGTGCAGGCACCCTGGGTGGTCCTTATCGATTTGCAGAAGCACATCGAGAGCCGCCGTGTGCTAACGTCCGAGGCCTATCTTGATCCCAACGTGACCGCGCCCACCCGGACAGACGACCTTCCTGAGCGGGCAGTTATGGCGATGAACCCGGTGGACGATTCCGTTGTGATAGCCCTTAACCTGAACGATGAAACTACGTTATTTTTGTACAGCGCAGATCTGGAGCCGAAGGCGAGATGGTCGGTTCCCCGCTATGTGCGAAGCCTCTGTTGGTCGCCCGACGGGAGGACACTGGCGATTCTGTATGCGGGCCGATATGACGATCGCAGACGGCCCATCAGCGTCCATTTCGGTGAGATCTCGCCGGAGCCGGATGTTTGGCTGTGTGATGGTGCAACGGGCAAGGCGACAGCCAAATTTTCAACAGGTTCGAGCGAGAATCAGATTCTGTTCAGGAATGATGGGAAACAGCTCTACGCAATCAATACATGGATGTATCGGGGCGGCCGCATGGGTTGGGGCATGATTCGAGTTTTTGATATTCCTTCTGGTACGCTGCTTCACACGATCAGGGGGCCAAAGCACGGCATCCACGGGCGGATGGATCTCTCAACCGACGGCAGATTCATAGCCGCTGTGCCAGTACTGAGCAGCAAGACACATTCGGAAGCCTTCTCGGCCTCGAGACAGTGTACAAGGTGAGGTCGCGTCTCGTGGTTCTCGAACAGGCGAGTGGAAAGGTGCTTTTCGAACGTCAGTCATCGATATCGGCAAGTATATCAACGGCTTTGTGCTTTGGGTTCTCGGCTGATGGGCATCTGGTGCTGGCCGACATGTCAAAATCCGGCGGGCTCGTTGATGCGTATTTCGTAGGGCAGCGGTGAAATGCGCGATAGCCGTGGGATCACCACAACTACAGCTACGGCGGAAATTCGGGAAGAATTGAAAACTGAAAACGGTGGAAGGATGGGTAGGTATGATAGCCAGAGGAGTAGTCGGATGCTGAAGCTTTGTTCAATTCTAACGGCGATTGTGATTTGTTGTGCTCTCGTTTGCGTGGCGAAGGACTTTCCGCTCGTTGCCTCGTCGATCGTTCCCGCTGCGAAAGGCTCAGTTGATGTCGGTAAAGATCGCAACGCTAACACAGAAGTGAAAATCAAGGTTGAGCATCTTGCCAAGCCCGAAAATCTTTCACCCTCACAGGCTAGCTACGTCGTATGGTTGCAAGAGAAAGAGAGCGAACCGGAGAATCTTGGCGAGCTAAGGGTAAACGGAAAGCTTGAGGGCAGTTTTCAGACTGTCACACCTCATAAGAGCTTCGACTTGTTTGTAACCGGCGAGAAAGACGCAACAGCCAAAACGCCATCTGGTCCTGAGGTCCTGAGAGCAACGATCACACGGTAAGCAACTCCCGGGTGTTATTCTCGCCGTCTCAGCCTGTCGCAGTTACCAGAATGCAGTCTCAGGCCTGGTAGCAATTGAGGCAACTCGGGCCATTCACCCGGAGGCGAAGCGAGCGCTGCACCAGCTGATCTGAACGTGCTTCTGCAATCCCTGGAACGCGTCGAGCAGCAGAACGCTGCCTGCTCGCGGCCGTACGAAGTCACGCGACGGTATAAGGCGTTTCAGGCTGACGATAAGCGGCCCACCGCTGAAGTCACCGCGCGAATCAGGTTTACTCCTCCTCACGGCAAGACATTCACGATTGTCCAGGGGAGGGGGAATGCAAGGGGGGAAAAGATAGTGCGCGACATTTTAGAGCAGGAGACGGAGCCTGCGACGGCAGGTCACAATCGCGACATTAGCCGGGTGAATTATGATTTTGTTTTTCTTCGGCAGGAGAACTTCGGGCTCATTCCTGAGTATGTATTCAGAATCGTCCCTAAGCGCAAGGAAAAAGGCCTGATACTTGGGCAAATCTGGGTGGATGAAAAGATGTTTCGAATCCGAAGAATTGAAGGAGTGCCAGTCAAAAGCCCTCGCTGTGGATTAAGGATATTCACCTGAACTGCAATTCGCGGAAGTGAACGAAATGTGGATATCCGTTTCTCACGATGCGATAGCGACGGTACGCCTCTTGGGACGCTACACTCTTACGGGTCTCTACGTCGAAGCACAAAAGCCAGCATCAACGTCACTGAGCCAATAGAGAAACGTGGCCCGTGAATTCGGAATATTTTGGCCGCGAGCCAATCACTTGTCTTTTGCAAGCGATATGATACTCTGGCCAATGTGCCTGGGAAGCCTAGGTCAAAACGCCGGTCCGGCTGTCCTGTGAGCATCTCGCTCGAGATGTTTGGGGATCGCTGGTCGCTGCTGATCATTCGCGATCTGATGGTGCGCGGGTTCCGGACATTTAAGGAGTTCGAGGAATCGGGTGAAGGGATTGCAACGAACATTTTGGCGGACCGTTTGCAGAAGCTCAAAGCGGCGGGGATCATCACCGCGGGGGCAGAGGAGACGGATGGACGCAAAGTGAACTACCGGCTGACAGAAAAAGGAATTGATTTGGCACCGGTATTGTTGGAGCTGCTGATTTGGGGGGCGCGGCACGAGGAAACAGGTGCGCCTTGCGCTCTCATCATGAAAATGGAAAAGAATCGCGAACAAGTTCTCGCTGAAGTCCGGCGACGGTGGCGAGAACGGGATTTGACTCCACTGATACCCAAATTTGGAGAGGGTGGCGGTAGTCGTAAACTGGCACGAAGCTTAGAAAGGAGTAAATGATGAGCAAAGTACGAGTATTGGTTGGCACACGCAAGGGCGCGTTCGTCATAACGTCGGACGGCAAGCGTAAACAGTGGGACGTGAGTGGACCGCACTTTGGGGGTTGGGAGATGTATCATCTCAAGGGATCGCCCGCTGACCCGAATCGGCTGTATGCGTCGCAGTCCACCGGCTGGTTCGGACAGATGATCCAGCGCTCAAACGATGGTGGAAAGACGTGGGAAGCGGTGGGCAACAAGTTCGTGTATGACGGTGTCCCGGGCACTCACCAGTGGTACGACGGCACGCCGCATCCCTGGGAGTTCAAGCGAGTCTGGCATCTGGAACCATCGCTGACCGATCCGGATACGGTGTACGCCGGAGTCGAGGACGCGGCCCTGTTCCGCTCGACTGACGGCGGACAGACCTGGCAGGAACTGGCGGGACTACGCGGCCACGGCTCAGGACCCCGCTGGCAACCTGGCGCTGGCGGGATGTGTCTGCACACGATTCTTCTGGATCCGAGCGATCCCGGACGGATGTTCATTGCTATTTCGGCGGCGGGCGCCTTTCGTAGCGATGATGCGGGCCAGACGTGGCGGCCGATCAACCGCGGGCTGAAATCCCAATACATTCCCGATCCGAATGCGGAGGTTGGCCACTGCGTTCACCGCATCGCGCAGCACCGGTCGCGCCCAGGTGTGCTGTTCATGCAGAAGCACTGGGACGTGATGCGCAGCGACGATGGCGGCGAGTCGTGGCAGGAGGTCAGCGGTAATTTGCCGACCGATTTCGGGTTCCCGATCGACGTCCACGCGCACGAGCCGGACACAGTTTATGTTGTCCCGATTAAGAGCGACTCGGAGCACTATCCACCGGATGGAAAGCTGCGCGTGTACCGCAGCCGGACGGGCGGGAACGAGTGGGAGGCGCTCACCAAAGGTCTGCCGCAAAGCGATTGTTACGTGAACGTGTTGCGCGACGCGATGGCCGTCGATTCGCTCGATTCGTGCGGCGTGTACTTCGGCACGACCGGAGGCCAGGTGTATGCATCGACTGATGCCGGCGACAACTGGGCTCCTGTCGTCCGAGATCTTCCGGCCGTGTTGTCTGTTGAAGTTCAGACGTTGGCAGGGTGACACTAATATGATCCGAGTCATGCTCCCGGCACATCTACGGACGATCGCACAGGTGAACGGCGAGGTGAAGCTCGACGTCGAGGGCCAGGTGACGCAGAAGTCGGTCCTCGACGCGCTTGAGGCGCGCTATCCCACGCTGCGCGGAACGATCCGCGACCACGTCACGCAGGAGCGCCGCGCGTTCGTGAGATTTTTCGCGTGCGAGCAGGATCTGTCGCATGAGTTGCCGGACACTCCACTGCCGGAGGCGGTCGCGTCGGGTGCGGAGCCCTTGTTCATCGTCGGCGCTATTGCGGGCGGTTAGGGGATTCGGACTCGCGTACAAATCCCACGAGAGGCGAGAGTAGGGAAGCGGGCATTCTCTTACGCGCGATCCGGAGGAACGAATTGTGGAAGAATGGGCGATACTGTGGTGAAAACGTGATAGCCGGCGCTCTGCAGTAATGCGTTTACAGAAGGTGCCCGCTAGGCTGTGGATTCATAGGTAGCGAGAACAAAATCGCGGATATGATTCGGTAGATGGAACACAGCCGTTTCAAATACGTTTCCAACGTTGAACACGCCCACATGCTTCTTGATGGGAAGATTTTCCATCAAACGCTTGGGTGTTTTCGTGATTATGAGGATTCAGAGCGCACTGGATTTTGGCCAATGCACTCAGCAGTTGATTGATCGAAAAGCGAGACCGCTCCCAAAACCGGATGAGCACCACTCCATTTCACTCGATGTCGGCGATCTCCACGACATCTGCAAGCTGCACGAGTTTTAGCGCATGTTCCGCCGCAAGTAGGCGATCAACGGTTCTTATTTATCGAGATAATACTGGACCGAGGTGACTACGCGGACGGTCTTCATAAGGCTGCTGTCGCCGGCGAAATTCCCGCCGCCCTCGCTGGTTTCGCTGCCCTGATCGGCAGGCAGAATCGAAAAAATACCCTGATTGGCCTGCCTAATAGAGCCCACCTTGCTGCCTGAATCTGAGGCGAAGCGATTCGCTGCAGCGCGGGCGTTTCGAGTAGCTTCAGTGATCATGTCGGGCTTAATGGAGTTCAGTCCGGTAAATTTGTAGGTCAATCCTTGTGCCGGATTGCTGGTTAACACGATGCCCTTCTGCAACAGCTGCATGGTTTTCTGTGCAGCGGCCGCGACTTGATCGATTCGTGATGTCCGTACTGTGATTTGCTGTTCGACAATATAGCGATGAGGGGCCCGGTTACCGCCCCCAAATTCATTGGCCTGAGTATCCACTACGCGAATGATGCCCAACTCGATTTCAGAAGACTGGATTCCCTGCTGATCGAGAAACTGCACGAAAGTTTTCTTGCCGGCCTCGGTTTTCGCGTACACCAAAGACAGATCATCTCCGGCCTCCTTGTAGCTGAGCGGCCAAACAGCAAGATCGGATTTGACTGTGCGCTCTACCAGACCTTTGACCGTCACATAGCGATCACCGAGCCGGGTTGCCTTGATCTGCGCTCCCAGAGCCCAGCCGCCAACAATCAGACCGATCGCGAGCAGGGATCCGAGCAGCGCCGTTTCGCCGAGACTGGTTTGCTTACTGCCATTCATCGTTGTCCCACCAGTCTCCGCAAACTCGTTGGCTCGACCATGAGGCCGCCCTTACGCTTCCGCGTAGCGTCTCAGGATAGCCGCCAAGTTGTGTGAGAAAGCGGATCTCGGCATCACCACGTCACAACCCTTGTCCTCCGCAGCTTCCTTCAGATCCGCCTGCACATGCGACACGAATCCCAGCAGTTTCACGTTGCTGGTCGCTTCGTCATTCTTGAGCTTGGCAATCACATCCAGGGCGTTCAACGTGGAATTATTCAGATCCAGGATGATAACCGCTGGATTCTGCTTTGCCTCGGCCACGGCCTCATTCTCCGATTTGACGAACACTGCCTCCACGCCGGCTCGCTTTGCGGCTTCCTGAATCTTAACGGTGAACATCAGGTCGCTAACTACCGCGACGATTTTCTTCGCAAGTGACATGTTGATAGGATAAGCGCACGGAGAGAGTATGAGTGTTCTCGTTCAGCCTTTGCCAGAGGTCAATCCGCTTCAGGATCAACTGCGGTTTGACCGGCGCGTTCCCCCTTGTGCAATCGTAATTTTCGGTGCAAGCGGCGATCTCTCGAAACGGAAGCTTCTGCCCTCGCTTTATCGATTGTTCTACGAACGTCGCATTTCGCAAAACTTTGCGGTTGTTGGCAACTCTCGAACCCCACTCTCTGACGAAAAGTTCAGGGAGACCATGAAGGAGTCCGTCGCGAAGTTTCTCGAAGATGCGCCTTTCGATGGGACGGTTTGGAACTCGTTTGCACAGTGCCTTTTCTATGTACCCGGAGATCTGAACGATCCAGCCGCCTACGAGGCGATCAAAGCAAAGCTGGAGGAGGTTGAACAATCGCACCAGACGGGCGGCAATGTTGTTTTTTATTTATCGACCCAACCGAGCCACTATGCCGAAGTAGTGGAACAACTGGGCGCGCACAGCCTTGCCCAAGGAAATGGCTGGCGCCGAGTCATTATCGAAAAACCATTCGGCCATGATCTGGAAAGCGCCCGCAAGCTAAACGAGGAGATCCATCACGTTCTCAATGAATCTTCGGTGTACCGCATAGATCATTATCTCGGCAAAGAGACTGTTCAAAATATTCTGGCCTTTCGTTTCGGTAATGGCATATTTGAACCCTTGTGGAACCGCCGTTATATCGATCATGTGCAGATCACCGCTGCCGAGTCGATTGGCGTCGAGGGTCGCGGCGCGTACTACCAGGAGGCCGGTGCTCTGCGGGATATGATCCAGAACCACCTCAGTCAGGTGATGGCGACTGTGACTATGGAGCCGCCCACCGTGTTTGACGCCGATAATGTGCGCGATGAACGAGCGAAGCTGCTGCGTGCCGTACGGATCATGAAAGACGAAGACGTGCCGAAGTACGCCGTAGCTGGCCAGTATGATCCGGCGAAAGTGGGAGGCCAGGACATCCTGGGATTTCGTCAGGAACCGGGCGTCGATCCGGAGTCGCAGACTGATACATACGCCGCGGTTACCTACTTCATCGACAATTGGCGCTGGGCTGGCGTGCCGTTTTACATCCGCAGCGGTAAGCGCCTGCCGAAGCGCGTGACAGATATCGCGATTCAATTTAATGCGCCGCCGCTGCCGTTGTTCAAACAACAGACAAAGACCGGTTTGTTGCCGCCGCGGCCGAATTTGTTGATACTGCGCATTCAACCAGAAGAAGGAATTTCGCTGCGATTTGTGTCCAAGAGCCCCGGCAGCGGTATGCGCGTCCGGCCGGTTTCAATGGACTTTAATTACGGTTCGAGTTTCGGAGAGCGCTCGCCCACAGCTTATGAGACGCTCTTAGTAGACGCCATGGTAGGAGACGCCACGCTCTACACACGTCAGGACATGGTCGAAGCAAGCTGGCAAATTGTTCAGCCGATTCTGGATGTGTGGGCGAATACGAAATTTGATTTTCCGAATTATCCGGCGGGCTCCTGGGGGCCGAAAGCATCGGATGAAATGCTGGCGCGTCAAGGTCACGTGTGGAGAATCCCATGAGCACGGCCGTCGTCTACCCCGCACAGCCTGAGCAAATTCTAAAGGCGCTGAGTAAGGTTTGGACCTCCCTGGGACAGGAAGAGAAAGACCAAGGCAAGCCTACTGTTCTTCGCGCTTCCTCCATGACCTTGATCGTTACTACCGACGAGCAGGACGGCGGTTTCTGCGCTTCGCAAACTATCTCTGAGCTCATGCACGAACATCCGAGCAGGGGCATCGTGCTCACCGTCTCCGAGAAAGCTGAGAAAGATGTTGAAGCTCGTGTTCTCGCCCAGTGTTGGAAACCATTCGGCAAAGCGCAACAAATCTGCTGCGAGCAAATTGAGATTACCGCGAGTCCTAAGAGCTGGCCGAATATTGGCCCTACCGTCGTCGGCATCATTCCCGCCGACATGCCGGTCATCTTATGGTGTCGGCATAGCGCCGCTCTCAAGCCAAATGCCACGCCCGATCAGAAGGCCGGGCTGGAAGCGATCATGAACTTGGCAAGCAAGGTAATTATTGACACCCATAACGAGGATCCGCGAAGCGCTTTCGATCAGCTGGCACATTGGAGCGCACAGGGCCGCGTGGTTGCGGATCTCGAGTGGACTCGGTTGACGCGCTGGCGGGAACCGATCGCTCATATATTCGACAATCCCGCTCGGGCGAACAAACTCTCAAGTTTCCACATGATCGAAGTCGCTCATACCGACGAGAAACCATGTGCATCGGTACTCTATATGGCGGCGTGGCTTTCCGCGCCGTACAAAGCGAACGTTTCGGTGATCAAGACGGAGGGCTCAGGTCCCGGATTGCACCGCGTGACACTGCGCTCCGCCTCGGAGACGATCGATTTCGAACGTACCAGCTGTGAGTGCATGACGCTGCGCAGCACTAATGGGCGCGAGCGGAAATATAGTTTCAACGAAGCGAGCCTGTATACACTTATGAACGAAGAGCTTTCTGTACTTGGTCCGGACCCAGCCTTTGATTCTGCTCTTACGCATGCCAGGGAGCTAGTTCTTGAGCGCTAAAGCTGAGTTACAACGCATCAAGGCTGATGCGCAAAGCGGGGCAGATGCCTGCGCCGCGTACATCCTGGATACACTTTCAGAAACGTTGAAGTCACAATCGCGTGCCACGCTCGCGATTTCAGGCGGCAAAACGCCTCGCCTTCTTTTTTCAACCTTGGCGAAGTCCGGCTTTGATTGGTCTAATGTTCATTTCTTCTGGGTAGACGAGCGGTGCGTCCCTCCCAGTGACGATCAGAGCAATTTCAAGCTGGCAAACGAGACACTCCTCGTCCCCGCGAATGTACCTAAGAACAACGTGCATCGTATTCATGGTGAGCTGCTGCCCGATGAAGCGGCTGCGCACTATATCGAGGAGATCGAACAGTTCTTCGCACTTGACGATCACCAGCTGCCGGAGTTGGACATCCTTCATCGTGGGATCGGGCCGGATGCTCACACCGCAAGCCTGTTTCCAGGTGAACCGCTAATTGACAACCGTACGGGCATCGCTGCCGCGGTGTGGGTCGAGAAACTGCGCAGCCATCGGGTCACTCTTCTACCCGGCGTGCTGTTAGCGGCCCGTCATAGTGTCATCCAAGTTGCAGGTGAGGACAAGGCAGAGGCTGTTCGTAACGTCCTCAAAGGTCCCGAAGATCCACACAAGTACCCTTGCCAGATCGCCGCGCGAGGGTCCGATAAGGCGGTCTGGTTTTTGGACAAAGCGGCTGCTTCCCAGTTATAAACACGCGCCCAGCCACGTTGCGCTTTCCCTGTTACTTATTTGCGCGTGCTCCCGCCCTCCGCCCGCGCCGACGCTCGCATCCCACGAAAACCAGCCACCCTTCAACCGACTTTTGTTTGCAGGAGATGTAATGTTCTCCCGCGCGGTGCGGCGCGAGATGATCGCTGCTCGTGATCCGGCTTTGCCCTTCCGTAAGCTGGCACCCCTGATGCGGGCCGCAGACATCACCTTCATCAACTTGGAATCGCCGTTTTCCGATCGAGGGCCTTACTTCGACCACGGCTTGATTTTTCACGCTGCTCCCGAGGGGATTGCAGGGCTACAGCTCGCGGGTGTAGTGATCGCATCCACCGCAAACAATCACTCGCGCGATTGCGGCCCGCATGGTGTCGAATTCACGGTCAAATGGCTGCGCTCTCACGGAATCTCGCCATTAGGCACCAGCGAATCAGAAACCACGACGCATCAGGGCATCGTTCTTGTGCGCAAGGGCGTACGCTTCGGGTTTCTCGGTTACACATTCGATCAGCAGAACGGCAACTGGCACGACATTGATCCTCGCATTGCGATGGCTGATATCCCCACCATGTGCCGCGACTTAGCAGCGCTGCGCAAAAGCGCCGATGTCGTAATCGTTTCCATGCACCACGGTGTTGAGTACAAGATGAAACCCACACAAACTCAAATTGCGTTCGCCCATGCCGCAATCGATGCCGGAGCAGCACTCGTTATCGGCCATCATCCGCATGTCGTTCAGGCTACGGAAACTTACCGAAGCGGTCTGATTTTTTACTCGCTGGGCAACTTTGTTTTTGATCAATATCAGCGTCCGGAAACGCAGCACGGAGAGCTTGCCGAGATCTCGTTTCTAGGGTCGACTCTTCTAGCGACGCACATCATCCCGGTGAAGATCACGCCCACGGGACCGGAGCTCGAAAGCGCGACGGCGAATTAACCGCCGGTCGGGCGCTCTACGTGTCCACCAAATTTGAAGCGCATTGCCGCGAGCAGCTTCTCGGCAAAAGTATGCTCTTTTCTGGAACGGAAGCGCATGAAGAGCGCTGATGCCAACACCTCGACGGGAATTGCCTGTTCGATGGCGGCATTGATCGTCCAGCGCCCTTCGCCCGAATCTTCCACGAAACCGCTGAAATTCGAGAGATCCGGATTCTCTACCAATGCCATCGCTGTTAGGTCCAGCAGCCACGATCCGACCACGCTGCCGCGCCGCCAGACTTCGGCAATATCCGCGACGTTCAACTTATAGCGTTCGTTTTCCGGAAGCTCCTCCGAATCCTTGTGAGCCAGCAGATCGAATCCTTCCGCATAAGCCTGCATGAGGCCGTACTCAATTCCGTTGTGCACCATCTTCACAAAGTGCCCCGATCCCGGAGGTCCAGTGTGAAGATATCCGTATTCGGCCGTTCCGCCTACCTTTTCCCGGCCGGGCGTCCGCGGAATGTCGCCCAAACCCGGCGCCAACGTTTTGAAAATCGGTTCTAGCTGCTTGAAAGCGTCGTCATGTGCTCCAATCATGAGGCAATAGCCGCGCTCCACGCCCCAAACGCCTCCGCTTGTACCCGCATCCACATAGTGGATTCCACGCTTGTAAAGCTCAGCAGCGCGCCGGATGTCATCCTTATAAAAACTATTTCCACCATCGATGATCATGTCCCCGGCTTCCATCGAGGCCGCGAGACTCTGCACCGTGCTTTCCGTAGCTTTGCCCGCCGGCACCATCACCCAAACAGCTCGTGGTTTCGAGAGTTTCTTCACCAAATCGTCAAGCGAATTGGCTCCGTGGGCTCCATCGGCTGTAACCTTCTGAACGTTCGCGGCGTTCAGATCAAAAGCAGTGACATCATGGCCGCCTTTCATCAGACGCCGAGTCATGTTTGCGCCCATTCGACCGAGACCCACAAGCCCAAGTTGCATGTTCTTTTCCTCCCTGTTAGCTTACCGGATGCGGTTATAGTGGGTGTCTCTCGGCTGACATCCTTAAACACCGGCTCCAAGCACACTCGCGCCTGGTTTTAGCTACCAGGTTCTAACTACCACCAGCGCGCAACGTTTTACCTCTGGCCGATCGAGATGCGCAAAGGTTTCCGGTACCTCGTCGCCTTCCCGCAGTGGCTCTTTGCCGGGCAGTTTCTTCCAGGCCTTCGAAGGCGGATGCGCGATGGCCTTCCGCTTACGCTAGTCCCGATGGGTCGGCAGCCGTTGGGTTAATCTTATTGTTGACAACAGCAGTAGTTGTCAACTGATTAAGGTGCTTGTGTTTCTGCTCTGATGTGTTCTATGTTACTTCCTAGTGAAAGACCTTAATTGGCTATCACTCATGACGGCGTTTATTGTTTCTGTAACTGGTTTGGTGAACGCTGTGACAAAGCTCTACTTAGCCTTAAAGAAAACGGTAGGGTGAAGGGGAATAGACCAACCAATATACGGGTACTTCTATTCCCACTTCATAAGTTAACCCACCTGCGCCATTTGTAGCGCTTTGACATCCAAGAAATCTGTTTAGAGGTCTGGTCTATCTAGCTTGGTTTCGGCTTCGCGAAAATGGATTTGCATACCATTCTGGACTGCCTTTTGTGGGATTTGAACTTGATGGTATTTATAGCCAGCCATGTGATGTCCGCCCAATTCCCGCTCTGATTCGTTTTTCAGTTGCTCGATGAGCTTCAAGCCGGATCGATACAGGTTCTTAGTGCCGATAGTAAACGATTATCGAGTCCCCGACTTGAGGTGTGACTTGTGCGCTCGTGAAAGTAAGAGCTGTGCCTGTTATCGTGTAATCCGCATTCTGCGCCAACAGCATTCCATTCTTGAAAAGCCTCAGGCTAAATACCGGATTTGGCGCCGCAGCTATCGTGAACGTCGGGTTTGTTCCGTTAACGGTTCCACTGGGTACCTCAGCGTCGGTAAATGTAGACGTCTGACCTGTTCCAGGAACACGGTAAAACGCCTGAACTATATCCGATGCCTTAGGAACATTGCTGTTGAGAAAAGTGATCGTGCTTCCCGCAAGCGTAAAGTCGACTCCACTCATCTGCTGAAGTCCATTCCGGTAAAGCTGCAGGCTGGCAGCAGGTGCGGGCGCTGCAGCCAACGCGAACGTGCCGTTGTTTCCGTCCATTGCTCCTGACGGCGTCTCGCCATCAGCGAAGACTGCGGTGGTCGAACCCGCGGTGATCGAATCTATCTGCGCGCCAAGGCTCGTAACGGTGTTGTCCAGAGTAGTTAGGGTGTTACCTTGCGTCGTTACGGCCGTACCAATTCCGCTCACCGTGCTCGTAAGGCCGGTAACGGTGTTACTTAGTACTCCGACATTATTATTATTTCCGGTGACCGTCGTCGTAAGTCCGGCAACGGTGTTACTCAGCGTGCCGAGAGTGTCATTAATTCCGGTCACCGTTGTTGTAAGCCCGGTAACCGTGTTACTCAGTGTGCCGACGGCATTACTGGTCCCGGTTACCGTCGTATTCAAGCCGTTCACCATGGTGCTCAGAGTTGAAATCGAACTGACATCGCTGCTTACCGAAGTCGTCAGGTCATTTACTGTTGTCGTCAGGCTTGCCATGGAAGCATTCAGGCCATCCAACTTCAAAGGTAAGCCGGTCACGTCTGAGATTTGGATGGGAAGCGCGATGCCGCCTCCACTCGAACCGCCAGTTCCACCCGAACCGCCCCCCGTTCCGCCGCCAGTTCCTCCGGAGCCGCCGCCGGTTCCACCCGAGCCACTGCCTTGTGTTGTGGAAGTCCGAATTTGACTCAATGTTACAGGCGTGCTGCTAGGTGGCACAGACCACGTTTCGGTCCAGGTCACCAGACCGTTGCTGCTGTTATAGATGGCCTGGTAGTAAGCACCTGGTGAGGCGGTCGTCGTAGGAACCAACAGGACAGAAAGCGCGCCGGTGTAGATTTGTGCCGAGGTGCTCTGTGGCGCGGTTGTGCCAGGCGTTGTGAAACCGTTGAAAACGATGACAACGGTGCCGCTGAACAAGGTGCCATCAGGGTTGCGCACTGTGTCTTGAATTTGGGTAAGAGTCGCTTGCGCCAACGCGCAATTTACAAAAAGTGTCGAAAAAACTATAAGTATCGACAACAACTGGCGCAGTTTAACCATGATGCCTCACGTGAAGATTAGCCCGTTTTGCAAGGGCGACTTCAGTCAAGCATGTAAGTCTGGATTGCCATCAAAGCCAGGACCGCAGTCGTGGCTGAAATTCCTGCCAAGTGCTAGAGAGGATGTGCTTTGTAAAAAGTTAGAAGATTCTGCCTAAGACTGTGAACGGAAAATGCCTCAATGGCTGTGACAATTTATAATTCCCGATTAAATGAGCCGGCCGCCTGTTCGATCAATTCGCTCTGCGTTTAAATACGGTTGCAGCACTCTCGGCACGAGCACGGTGCCATCCGCTTGCTGATAGTTCTCGATGATCGCAACCCAGGTACGTCCGACAGCTAGCCCGCTCCCGTTAAGCGTGTGCACGAAGTCTGCTTTCGTCTTCCCACTTTTCGAACGGATTTGAGCCCGTCGCGCCTGGAACGACTCGAAGTTTGAGCAAGACGAGATTTCTTTGTAGCCGCCTTGACCAGGTAGCCAGACCTCAATATCGTAAGTTTTCGCCGCACTGAAACCCATGTCGCCGCTACAGAGGACAACCGTCCGGTAATGAAGTCCAAGCCGTTCGAGAACCTGTTCAGCGTTTCTGGTGAGCTTCTCATGTTCTTCATAACTCTGCTCGGGTCGCGTGAACTTCACCAATTCCACCTTTTGAAACTGATGCTGGCGGATAATTCCGCGCACGTCACGTCCATACGATCCCGCCTCGCTGCGAAAACAGGGTGTATAGGCGCACAGAGAAATAGGCAGAGCGTCGCTGTTCAGAGTTTCGTCTCGGAATAAGTTCGTTACGGGCACCTCGGCGGTTGGAGCGAGCCATAAATCATATCCTTCGCAGCGAAACGAATCTTCCGCGAACTTGGGCAATTGGCCGGTGCCATAGAGGCTGGCAGAATTAATTAGAAAAGGCGGCAGCACTTCCTGGTATCCGTGCTCGTTGGTATGTAGATCGAGCATGAAGTTGATCAGCGCACGCTCGAGCCGCGCACCAAGGCCCCAGTACACAGCAAAGCGAGCTCCCGTCACTTTCGCCGCGCGCTCCAGATCCAAAATTGCTAGATCCGCCCCAAGGTCCCAATGCGGCTTTGGTGCGAACGGAAAATCCGGCGGACTTACCCAACGCCGTACTTCTACGTTTTCACGCTCACTTCTTCCAACAGGAACAGTCTCATGCGGCACATTTGGAATACGAGAGAGAAGCTCCTCAAACTTGAGACCCAGCTTCGCAGCGGCATCATCGAGCTCGGTGATCTTCTCGCCCATCGCTCGGACTTGCTGCTGACGCTCCGCCGTGTCTGCGCCTGTTTTGCGAAGGTTCCCGATCTCTGCCGTAGCCCGATTACGCTCGGCTTTCAGTTGCTCGGCTTCGGTCAGACACTGGCGCCGCCGGCTGTCGAGCTCGCGAAAAGTATCTACATCTAACGTGTAGCCGCGTCCAGCCAGACGCTCTCGAACCTGTTCAAGATTGTTGCGAAAGAAATTTAGATCGTGCATTCCTGAGGAATTTGCGCGCCGGCCATCGCGCGCTAGGAACGCTGGTCAACCGGAACCCATTCCTGACCGTCTGGCGCGCCTTGATAGTCGGCTCTTGGCCGAATCAGCCGGTTATTCCGATACTGCTCGAGTATGTGGGCAGTCCAACCCGACATACGGCTGACCGCGAAGATAGGTGTAAATAGGTCCGGCGGGATGCCGAGCGAGTAGTAAGTCGACGCCGAATAGAAATCAACGTTAGCATTCAAATCTTTTAGCTCGTGCACGGTCTGCTCGACGCGAGCTGACTTCTCATACAATTCTGTGTGGCCAGTGCGTCTGCCCAATTCTTCACTTAGCTTCTTCAAGTGAATCGCCCTCGGATCGACAGCGCGATAGACACGGTGTCCAAACCCCGCAATTTTGATCTTGTTGCTGAGATCCTTCGTCACTTTTTCAACAGCATCATCCGCAGATGTAGTAGCTAGCAATCTACGGATCACGTCTTCATTGGCGCCGCCATGCAGCGGGCCTTTCAGCGCTCCGATTGCCGAAGTCACGGCTGAATAGATGTCCGATAACGTCGCGGCTGTCACGCGAGCGGCAAATGTCGATGCGTTTAGCTCGTGGTCTGCGTGAAGAATAAGCGCCACATCGAACGCATGTTCCATTACGTCGTCAGGCTTTTTTCCAGTAAGGGTGGCCAAAACGTTGGCAGCGTAGCCGAGGTTTGGATCGCCGGGTACGATTTCTTTCCCATTCCTCAGCCGGTCGTAGCTGGTGACAAGAGTAGGGGTTCGCGCCATCAGCTTGACGGCTTTTTTGACATTCGCTTCGTCGGAGTTGTCAGCTGCAAGGGGGTCATACAGGCTGAGCATCGATACTGCTGTGCGCAGAACGTCCATCGGCGCGCTGCCTTTCGGAACTCTCCTTAAGAAATCGACAACCTCGTTCGGCAACTCACGCTCGGCGATGAGCGCTGATTTCAACTCTGCCAGCTCTTGCTTGTTCGGCAGCTTTCCATTCCAAAGAAGGTAGATGACTTCTTCGAACGTGGCGTGGTCGGCCAGGGTGTGGATGTTGTAGCCAAAGTAGCTGAGCACACCCTGGCTGCCATCGATGAAACAAATTTTGGACGATGTAGCTACTACACCTTCAAGCCCTGCGCCTGCACCTGCCATGAAGTTTGTGGTGTCTCCCGCTTTGATTCTATATAACTCTCATTTCGCTGCGGCCTAGTACCCGTAACAAGCCTACTAACGGGAGCCCGCTTGGTGGCAGCGTCACTCTCAGGAGATAATGCGGATGGTGGCTACCCAGACCCAATCCTCAGTTTCGGCGGAACCTGCGCTTGGTTTGCCCGTCGAGCTCGATCGCGCTGCCCTCATTCGAGCATTTCGAATTATGTACCTGGCGCGCTCGCTCGACGACCGGGAAATTCTCCTCAAACGCCAGAACAGAATTTTTTTCCAGATAAGCGGAGCAGGTCATGAGGCCGTAGGAGTTGCCGCCGGCATGTTGCTGAACCCCGGCCGCGATTGGGTCTTCCCGTATTATCGGGACCGCGCGCTGGCGTTAACGCTCGGTGTAAGCGCTGAAGACATGCTGCTCCAGGCGGTCGGAGCGGACCGCGATCCTGCCTCGGGTGGCCGGCAAATGCCATCGCATTGGTCATCGCCTGCCTTGCGCATGTTTACGGGCTCCTCGCCAACCGGTACGCAATTTCTTCAGGCCGCAGGGTGCGCAGAAGGAAAGCATTATTTCGATTCCACCTCGGACGAAATCACGCTCGTATGTGCGGGCGAAGGCGCGACAAGCGAAGGCGAATTTTGGGAGTCGATCAACGCAGCCTGTCTCGAACGTCTGCCGCTTTTATTTCTTATCGAAGATAACGGGTACGCAATTTCCGTTCCCGTCGAGCGGCAAACACCGGGCGGCAACATAGCGCGTCTGCTCGAAGGCTTCCCTGGGCTTTTTCGGATCGAGATTGATGGCACGGATTTCATCGAGTCGTTTCGCGGGTTGAGGCAAGCCGTTGATTACTGCCGCAGCGGGCATGGTCCGGCTTTAGTGCACGCATCCGTCATCCGCCCTTATTCACATTCGCTCTCGGATGATGAACGCCTCTACAAACCGCAAGCGGAGCGCGAACAAGAAGCAGCTCGGGATCCGCTCAAGACCTATCCGGAATTTCTGTTGCGCGAAGGTTTGCTCGACCGCCACGCTCTCGACGCGATAGCTCGTGAGATTGACCGTGAAGTCGTGGAGATCGCTGAGCGCGTGCTGAGCGAAGCACCACGGGCGCGAGGTTCGGCCCTCCTCCACCTCTATTCGGATAAGATTGACCCCGCCTCAGTCGCTTTTGAGGTGCAGCCCCAGTTTCAAGGCGCGCCGCGCACCATGATCGACTCGATAAACCAAACCTTGATCGAAGAGATGCGCCGCGACGAGCGTGTCTTGGTCTTTGGTGAGGACGTTGCCGATTGCAGCCGCGAACAGTATCTCTCGGAGGTGAAGGGCAAAGGCGGCGTATTCAAAGCAACCGCAAATTTACAGCGGCACTTCGGGTCGAAACGGTGCTTCAACACTCCTCTCGCAGAAGCCGGAATCGTTGGCCGGGCGATTGGGCTTGCCGGGCGCGGATTGAAGCCTGTACCGGAAATTCAGTTTTTCGATTACATCTGGCCCGCGATGATGCAGATTCGCGATGAGCTGGCGACCATTCGCTGGCGCTCGAATAACGGGTTCTCTTGTCCCATGGTGCTTCGCGTGCCGATCGGAGGATACCTGACCGGCGGCGCAATTTATCACAGCCAGTGCGGCGAGGTAATTTTCGCGCACCTCCCGGGTCTCCGCGTGATCTTCCCCTCGAATGCTCTGGATGCTTGCGGCCTGCTGCGTACAGCCATTCGCTGCGACGATCCAGTGCTATTCCTCGAGCATAAGAAGCTCTATCGCGAGCCCTACAATCGCGCCCCCAACCCAGGACCTGATTTCACCATTCCGTTTGGAAAAGCAAAAACAGTCAAGCCGGGTGAAAGCCTCACGATCATCACATATGGTGCACTTGTGCAGAAGTCGATGCAGGCGGCGTTACAGATCGAGCAGCGCGCGCATAATGCATCGGTAGAAGTCGTCGATCTGCGAAGTCTATCGCCTTACGACTGGGCAGCGATTTGCGCATCCGTGAAGAAGACCAGCCGCGTGTTGATTGCCTACGAGGACACGGTGTCATGGGGCTACGGTGCTGAAATCGCTGCACGAATTGCAGACGAACTGTTTACGCATCTCGACGCTCCCGTGCGCCGGGTCGCGGCACTCGATACATGGGTAGGATACAGCCCGCAACTCGAAAACGAAATCCTGCCCCAAGTCGAAGACTTGGTTCGAGAGGGCGAGCGGTTATTGAGCTATTGAGCGGGCCCTACCAATCAATCTGCGCGGGGAAGAACTCCGAAACGAGATCCTCGTAGTACGGCTTCAATTCTTTGAAACTGGGTTTCTCCGATCCCTTCGAATAGAGATCATACGGATTGAACTTTCTTACCCATTCAAACATCTGCTCGTCGCGTTCATTCATCAGATGCCGGTACGCTCCATGCTTGTGTGCCGCATAAAAAGAGTGATATCGCAACATGTATTGCGCGGGTTCCGGCATGTAATTCTTCGTGACGTTATAAATGTACTCGTCGTGCCCCCATGACATATGCACCTTGTCGAGGCCGCCGTGCGGTTCATAGATCCCGTACAGGCTCTGATATTCAGGGACTTTGCTATCCGGATTGGCTGCAAAAAACTCTGGAAACACGATCTGATCCGAATAGGCACAGCCGACAGGGAAAGTATCACCGACCACAGCCCATTGCGGGTCCCCATAAAGGCATAGCACCTTCCCTAAATCGTGAATGAATCCAGCGAGAACAAACCAGCGCGGATGACCATCCCTGCGGATCGCCTCCGATGTTTGCAGCAGATGCTCAATCTGCGACAGATCCGTGTCAGGGTCGCTGTCGTCTACCAGCGTATTTAGATACTCGGCCGCTGCCCAAATGCTTTTCTTTCCGCGGTTGAGCTTCAGAAATTCAGCTCGTTTCGCATTCACGAAGTCCACGGTCTGATTCGCATGATTCTGTCGGTAGAATTCAGTGACTCCAGGATTCGCGTCGGCCGAATAATTCCGGAACTCATCCTCGGACTTACCCTCGCGGTAACGGGCCGCGACGAAATCGTCCCACTCATCCAGGCTCTCCATAGGTTGCGCGGGTTGACTGGTTCTCACGAAAGCATCTGTGCCCATACGACTAGTTTACCGGAAAACGTACCTTGTACTCGCATCTACCCGCCTGCCTCGTACACGCCTCAGCACGAACGAACTTAGAATGGGGGGCAGGGCTACGAGCCAAATTACTTGTGTATACAGTTTGTTATCCGACAGGTATCCGATAACCGGCGAGATCACAGTCTGCAAAATTCCGTACGCACAAGTAAGCGCAGAAATGGCCAAGCCAGAGCGTGCCGCCCCGTACAGATCAATGGGTATGGCGTAAATATTGACGCTGCCCGAAAGCGCAAAAAAGAAACTAACCGAAATAATCGTGGTGGCCCATCGCGCATCGGGGGCGAACGGAAGCAGAAGCGTTACGAGCGAACCCAGAGCGCTCACCCAAATTGCCTTTCGACGTGCAGTCACCGCCTCAACTCCGCTCCTGATCCAGCTCAATGACATCCAACCACCAAAAAATCCACCCAGGTTTGAGATCAGCGGCGGAATCCAGACGTAGCTCGCTGACTGTTGCAGTGTCAGGTGGTGAACGCGCGTCAAGTACAACGTCGTCCAGTTAGACCACAAGGAATAGCTTCCCATCCAAAAGACGTTTGCGGCTACAACTCGGATCAACGACCGTTCGCCTAAGAGTGAAAAGCCCTGACGACTGCGCGAGTTTTCCCGCGCAGAGTCTGAAGAGTCATGCTGAGGCGGGATAGAGCGGCTTACGGCCAGCCAAACCGGAATCCAGAGAAATCCAAGCAAGCCGGTAATGACGAACGGCGTGCGCCAACTGAATGCCCTTGCGATGCCGATCCAGAGCGGGGCAATAGCTAGCCCAAGACTAAGCCCGATTTGATTTACGGCGGCCCCGAGCGCCCGTTCCTCAGGCTTCAAATAGATACCGTTGAGCTTGCCCACTGCAGGCACTCCGGCCGATTCGCCGACACCGAGTGCCGCGCGGCAAATGACCAGGCCGCCCAAGCCCCGACTCAATCCTGTACCAACCGCAGCGGCAGACCACCAACTCACGGCCGCTGTAATCCCGCGGTTTACTCCGACTCGATCCAAAAACCATCCAGTTAATAGCGAACTAGCGGCATAGGCGATCGAGAACGCTGATATCAAAAAACCGAATCCCGTTTGGTTGAACTGCAGCTCAGCCATGATCAGCGGAGCCAGCGTTGCCAGGAGCTGCCGGTCAAGGTAATTCAGCGTGGACGAGATTACGAACACACTGACGGCCAGCCACCGCAGGCGAGCAGCACGCATCATCTGCAAACGTCTATCATCGGAAGCGGGACATGGATGAATCGAGAAATGTGACCGATATCGGACGGCGCAGGTTTATGGCCGGAACCGCACTGGCGGCGGGTGGGACAATACCACTGGCCGGCTCGACGCAACATCGAAACGAGACAAGTCGCGCTTCGGAGGAGCCCCAGGGCAGCATTACAGATGTCGGTGGTATCAGAGTTGGTCACTTTACTGATACTCGCAGACCAACCGGCTGCACGGTCGTAATCTTCGATAAACCAGCGGTCGCCGGAGTCGACGTGCGGGGTGCCGCGCCAGGGACACGCGAGACCGATCTTCTCAATCCCATTAATACCGTGCAGCACGTCAACGCAATTCTGGTATCGGGTGGAAGTGCCTTCGGTCTGGACGCAGCAAGTGGAGTGATGCGCTACCTGGAGGAGCGCGGCCTCGGTTTTCGAATGGGGCCGATAGTTGTTCCGATTGTGCCGGCCGCAATTCTGTTTGACCTGAATGTTGGTGATCCGAAGATCCGTCCGAATGCCGAATCGGGGTACGCCGCTTGCCAAAGCGCTTCAGACGCGAACGTGCCGGAGGGCAACGTCGGTGCGGGATCAGGCGCCACGGTGGGAAAGCTCTTCGGCGTGCATTCGGCGATGAAGGGCGGCATCGGCACGGCCAGCCTGAGGATCGGAAAAACCGGATTGATCCTAGGAGCCATTGTTGCTGTCAATTCCGTTGGCGATGTTCTCGACACTAAGACGGGCAACATTCTCGCTGGCTCCCGCGCTTCTGACGGAAATCGTTTTCGCAACAGCATGGCCCGAATCATCAGCGGATCGACGGAAGAGGCGAGACCTGGTGAGAACTCGACTATCGGTGTTGTAGCGACCAATGCCGCTCTAAACAAAAATCAAGCGACAAGAATGGCACAAATGGCGCACGACGGCCTGGCGCGCACCATCAATCCTGTGCATACAGACCTGGACGGGGACACCATGTTTGCGGCGAGCACCGGAGCGAGCCGCGTAGAAACCGACCTCACCACCATCGGCTCCGTTGCAGCTGAAGTCGTTTCTCGCGCTGTACTTCGCGCTGTGTTTGCCGCAACTGGAATTCCCGGTTATCCAGCCCATCACGACTTAGTACGATGATTGCGCAGTACCTCTTGACAACCTACAAGAGTCCCCGTATGCTTCTTGTAGGATGCCGAGAGGAGCGTAATGGCAAAACCGAAAAGTGATCTCTTACAGGGCACACTCGACTTGTTAATTCTCAAAACGCTCGATCTCGAGCCCATGCACGGTTGGGGCATATCGCAGCGGATTCAGCAAGTCTCTGAAAGCGTGTTGCAGGTGAATCAGGGTTCACTCTATCCAGCGCTCCACCGGCTCGAAGAACAGAACTGGATCCGCTCCCGTTGGGGAGCATCCGAAAACAATCGTCAGGCTAAATACTACGAACTGACGCGCCTTGGCCGGAAACAGCTTGCCGAAGAGGCCGAAAACTGGGAACGGCTCTCCCACGCTATCGCTCGGATTCTCGGAACTGCGTAGACAAATCAGTATGCATAAAATCGCTTCTATCCTTCGCTTCCTCCTCCGACGCCAGAAGCGTGAACGGGAACTCGACGCCGAACTGCGCTTCCACATCGAGCGTCAGGTCGAACAAAATCTCCGCCGGGGCATGTCGCCGGAAGAGGCTCGCCTGGCTGCGCTCCGAACCGTAGGAGGGGTCGAGCAAATCAAGGAAGAATGCCGGGAGGCGCGTCTCGGCCGCGCAATTGAAACAACCTTGCAGGACATCCGCTACGGCCTGAGAATACTGCGCAAAAATACCGGCTTCTCGTGTACGGCCATAATCACCTTGGCGCTCGGTATCGGTGTGAACACCGCCATTTTCAGTGTCGTCTATGGAGTGTTGCTCCGCCCGCTTCCGTACCAGCACGGAGGACAACTGGTCGTCCTGCATCAGCGGGCGACTCGGGCGCATGTGGCCGACATACCTTTCTCCGCCAAAGAGATCTTCGACTACCGCGATCACAATCACACGCTAGATGCAGTAGTCGAGCACCACACAATGTTATTTCTTCTTCTGGGAAAAGATACCGCCGAACGCGTGCAGACCGCTGTTGTCTCGGCAAATTTCTTTGATGTGCTGGGCGTGAGGCCGCTGCTCGGACGAACCTTCGTAGCAAGTGATGAGGCACACGATGCCGATGCTGTTCTGGTGCTTAGCTACAAATACTGGCAAACGCGCCACGGTGGTGATCCGAATATCATCGGCAAAGTCTTCCAAATGAATAATCGGCCTCACACGGTGATTGGTGTGCTGCCCGCGATCCCGCAATATCCGACGGAAAGCGATGTCTACATGCCGACATCGCAGTGCCCCTTCCGTTCCTCACCGGCTTTCATCCAGAACCGGCGGAGTCGCATGATGAACGCCTTTGGCCGCCTGAAACCCGGGATGCCTCTTAAGCAGGCGCAGGCCGACCTCGCTATGATCGCTAGCCAGCTAGAAAACGCCTATCCCGATATTTATCAAAAAGGAACCGGCTACGCACTGGCCGCAGCGCCGTTCCGGGATGAACTCACGCGCCGTGCTCGAACCACCTTTCTCGTCTTGCTTGGCGCAGCTGGTTTTGTGCTTCTCATTGCCTGCGCCAACGTAGCGAATTTGCTACTTGCTCGTCTCCTTAAACTCGAACGGGAATTGGCGGTGCGTGCCGCCTTGGGTGCGAGTAAGACTCGGCTGGTCAGGCAGCTGCTTACCGAAAGCGTGCTGCTTTCGATTAGCGGGAGCGCATTGGCACTCGCCCTCGCTCCGCCTGCCGTCACTCTTCTTGCGAAGTTTGCGGAACGCTTTACAACCCGAGCCACCGAAGTCAGAATCGATGCGCCGGTCTTCTTGTTCACAATATCGGTGTCCGTTCTAACGGGACTTCTGTTCGGTCTTGCTCCGGCGTTTTCCTCCGGTCGGCATGTTAGCGAGGCACTAAAGCAGGGAACCGGACGCACTACTGCCAGCCTGGGCCGCCAACGCCTCCGCGGCCTTTTGGTTGTCGCCCAAGTTGCCGTCTCGTTCATGCTGTTAATAGGCGCAGGGCTGATGATCCGCAGTTTTATAGAATTGCAGGAGGTCAATCCCGGTTTCAATCCAGACCGCCTGCTCACACTTCGCCTCACGCCCAGCTTCTCTCGCTATACCAGCCCGGACCAGTTTCCCGCCCTTTCGCACGACATCTTACGGAGCATCGCCGGATTGGGAGCGATCCAATCCGCGGACCTTGCGTCGAACTTTCCTTTCAACCCGGACGGAATCGCCAGCGGACCGGGCAATGCGAGTTTCGAAATTGAAGGGAAGCGCGCCTCTAAAGGCGCACTAGCAGCGCTTGTCGACATAACGCTCGTTAGCCCGGAGTATTTCCGAACCATCCGGCAACCCGTGGTGCAAGGTAGAAGCTTCACGCAACATGATGATGCCAAATCCCTGAACGTAGCCGTTATCAACCAAACCATGGCCCGGCATCGATGGCCAGACCAGAGTCCCATCGGTCGGCGCGTCACCTTCGATGCAGGAAAGACCTGGATCACCATTGTCGGTGTGGCTGGAGACGTAAAGGAATATGGGCTTGATCGTCCAATCGCGGACGAGATGTATCTGCCTGTTAATCAAGCGGGGTTCGCGAACAATCTTGTCGCCCGTACGGCTCTCGACCCTCTAACCGTCGCACCATTGGTCCGCTCCGCGCTTCACGATGTCGATCCGCAACTCGCGGTTGACCAGGTAGCGACCGTCGAGCGCCTTCAGCACGAGTCCATCACTTCTCCGCGAGTGACGACTATCCTGCTTGGCCTATTCGCTGCTTTGGCGCTTGTGATCAGTGCCAGCGGCATCGGCGCCGTGATGGCACTATCCGTGAGCCAGCGCCGGCATGAGCTCGGCATTAGAATGGCTTTGGGCGCGCCACGCGATTTCATTCTCCAGATGGTAGTTCGCCAAGGACTCGGGTGGGCCGTGGCGGGAACGGTACTCGGCATCGTCGGATCTGTCGCACTAACGCGGCTTCTTTCGGCCTTGCTGTATGCCACCAGTCCTACCGACCTGCTCACTTTTTCCGCGGTGTCCCTACTCTTTTTGGCTGTGGCTGCCGTGGCCTGCTTCATTCCGGCGCGCCAGGTGACTTCCATCGATCCGCTGACCGCGCTGCGGCAAGAGTAGCCTAAGTAAAGTAGCGAGCGACTCCTAATGTTAAACAGAAGCTGGTCGACGTTGCTTCCTATAACGATCCTCGCGGCGATTTTTACTTTTTGGCTCAGCGGGCAGGCACCGAGCGCCTCAGACGAACCGCGTTTTACAACTGACAACCGATTGCTCCGGCCTGACAACTATCGTGAGTGGGTCTGGCTCAGCTCCGGGCTCGGCATGTCTTACGGCCCGCACGCCAACGTGACGGCCGAAAAGGATCCTCCATTTGATAATGTGTTCGTCACGCGAGCGGCCTATCGGTCGTTCCTTGAAAAGGGTCAGTGGCCAGACAAGACGATGTTTGTGCTCGAATTGCGGAGCTCGGTTAGCAAAGGCTCCATTAATCAGAGCGGTCATTTTCAGACTGGGCTGATGGGCATGGAAGCGGAAGTGAAGGACGAGAGCCGCTTTCCCGCCAAGTGGGCCTTTTTCGATTTCTCCGGCTCCGCAAAGTCCGCAACGCCGATTCCGCGATCGGCTACATGCTACTCCTGCCACGCACGGAACGGTGCGGTCGACAATACGTTCGTGCAGTTTTATCCGACTCTGCTTGAGATTGCAAAACAGAAGGGTACACTCAAGCGAGTGCCTGCTGAGTGACCCGCGTTTGATCACTGCGCGCCTTTCGCATCTTTCTCTACCAATAAATCTGCTCATCAGGCGTACCGCGCCATACCTGCTTCTGATCGCAATCGCCATTTTCTATTCAGCGTTTCTTACCCGGACATATTACTGGGACGGCGTCTTGTTCTCGCTCTACATAGAGGGGGTGCATCGAGGCGAGCTTGCGCCGGCGATCTTACTCCATCCGAATCATCTCGTCTATTCGGCGCTTGGATATCTGCTGTATTCCACAGCTCTAGCTTGCGGCTTGGAACTACGATCCCTAACTCTATTGCAGATCTTGAACGTCGTTGTGAGTATTGGGGCCGGCTTCGTCGTTTTTGGCCTCTCAAAGCGCATCACCAGATCTTCTTCCATTGCGCTGTTTTGCTGGTTGCTTTTCGCTTTCGGAGCAACTTGGTGGAAGTTTTCAACGGATGCCGATAGCTATATCCTGTCCGTTTTGTTTCTCGTTCTAACGATCTGGTTCGCGCTGAGAAACCCCGCGCGCATCATTCCAGCAGCAGTTTGCCACATACTCGCGATGCTATTTCACGAGCTCGCAGTGTTCACCTATGTCCCGGTGATCGCAGCGATCGCCCTCGATTTCCGGTGGTCGAAGATAAAAAAGTTCTGGACGTCCCTTATATACGTGATCGGTACGGGCGTCTGCGTAGGCGGCGGTTATCTCGTCGCCTACTCTCAAGCCGACCGCCTCACGTATCCTTCTTTATTCTCATGGATCACCAGTTACGCCTCTGATGCCGGCTTCACTCACTCATTGGCTGAAATTACGGGTTCCTATCTGACCAGCTACATCAAACTCTTCTTGGGCGGCAAGCTCAGCTTGATTCGCGATTACTTTTCTGTCGCACTCTGTCTCTCTCTGGCGATTTCTGTTTGCATGTTGATCTGGGCTCTGTTTTTGTTTCGGCGGACTCGCGCCTGCCCGCCTGCAAATCCGAATGCCAGGGCAATCTTCGTCCTTTGGATGTGGCTTTTTCCCTCCGCAATCTTTCTCGCTTTCTGGGGCCCGGGTAGCGCCTTTTACAAGCTATTCGTCTGGCCGCCAATCGTCTTGCTGATCGGAGTCTACATCGCGTCTCGCAAGCGCCTCAACCAGCACGTTCACGCATTCCAAGCGCTTGCGGTCGCAATAGCCGCTTGGAACTTCGGCGCCTTCATTTATCCGCATTCACACACCAGCGCTGACCCGGTACTCGTGTTCGCGCAGACCCTTGATCGGCAGTTGCCGAGGGATGCAACCGTCTATTACCGCGTGCTCGATCCCGATGACTGGTATTTGGAATACTTCGCACCAGGGCGGAAGTGGTTAACGCTGCCGCCACGCATCGAGTCCTGGCAGCAGCATTTGCCAAGTTCGACACGCGGACCTGTGTGCCTCGAAACTACTGCGCTTGATGAGCTCGAGAAGAATCCGCGTGCCGCTCGATTAGGTCTCGAGGCCGATACCGCGCGTCGTTGGGATCTGGTGAACAGCCAACACAACATTCGCCTGGAATGCCTGAAAAGCACACGCTGAAAAATCAGTTTTATGTCACTGTCCAGCGAAACGGAAATCTCGTGCCGCGAGACCGTCGCTCTGTATTTCAATCGTCTCTTCGTGCCGCAGCGGCCCGTTCACAAGCGCCAGCGTATGGCGTCCCGCAGGCAGATGCAATGTGGATGGCGTGTGTCCATAATTTTTGCCATCCACAAAAATGCTCGCGCCCGAAGGTGAAGAGGTGACAATCAACACTCCCATGCTCTGAGTGAGCGTCACAAACACGCTGTTGTCTTCTGGAACGGTGAAGATCCGGCGGGCGTCGGTATAGCCATTCAACTGGGCTAACATTGTGTGTCGTCCATTCTGCAATGAACGCGTGCAGGGAGATGTGCACGCCTCGCGAAGCCTGTTGTCGACAACGATCCTCGCGCCTGGCGGTTCGCTGAGTAGTTCAACATCAGCAAGCGCGGGTCCTGCGGAGTCATTAGCTACGGTCTGTCTTTCCGGCCTGGACGAACGCAAGGAATCCTCACTGCTTCCCAGCGACGTCGGCTTCGCCGGTTCACTCTGCCGAGCTTCAGTATTCGCCTGCTCCTGCTTTGCCTGTTCGCTTCGCGCTGCTTCTGGCTGCTTCTGGTTTTCCGGTTCGCTTTGCACCGGTACTGTATTCTCCTGCTCCCGCTTTACAGGCTGCTCCTCTTTTTTTACCGCGTTCGTGTCTGCAGGCGGCGGGGTCACGTCGCCAGACTTAGTGTCCACCACCTGAACGGGCAGTTTGAGAGCCGGTATCCAACGGCGAAAGAAAACCGCGGCACCACCGATCAGCAAGCAGATTGCAAGCACCAGACCCAGTTTCGTGCCGAAGGAGCTTCGTCGCGGGGCTTCCTCCGCCTCTTCACGCTCTAGACCACGACGCCGTCTTTGGATTCTTGGCAGCTCGTAGGGAAGCTGCGGAGAAATTCCGGCCTCAAAGGCGTCGCCGCGTTTCTGGCTCGAATTCCGGGAGATTGCCGATAGCTCGGCTGCAATCAAGGGAACGGTTCTTTCGGTCGTTTCGTTGTGCACATTTCGCGCATCCGCCACTCTTGGTGTGCGACTTGTTGCCCACTGAGGAGAGCCTTCGAGCGCGCTGGCGAGCGCTCCTATGAAATCGCTGCACGACCCGAAACGTTCTTCAGGATTCTTGCCCAAGGCGCGCTGAAGCACTCTGTTTACGCCCTCGTTCAGCCTCGGATTTACCTGCTGTATCGGCTGCGCGTCTTGCTTGCAGATCAGATAAAGCAACGCGGGAATGTTCTCAGCGGCGAACGGCTTCGCTCCCGAGAGAATCTCATAGACCACCACGGCGAACGAGTACTGGTCCGACCGTCCATCCACTGTCGTGCCTTGAATCTGTTCCGGCGACATGTAATTCGGAGTGCCGATCATTGTCCCGCCCTGGGTCATCTCTTGCGAAACAAACTTCGCGACACCAAAGTCGGCGATCTTGGCTAACCGCTCCATTTTGGTTCCCGGCTCGGAAATGATGATATTGGCCGGCTTAATATCGCGATGAATTATGCCTTCGCGGTGCGCGTGATCAAGTGCATCTGCCACTTGTCTTAAAAAATGCAGTAAAATGCTCGGTTCCGGTAAGGATTGCCCACGCACCATCGTTTCGAGCGATGGCCCGTGGACATATTCCATGAAGATGTGAGCGTACTCACCTTCTTCGAGCACGTCATAAATTGTGATGATATTCGGATGCGACAGCAGACCGGCGGACTGTGCCTCGCGCAGCAATCGCTCTCGAATCCGTTGCCTTTCATCCGGGTTTGAAAACTCGGTAAGGCGGATTGTCTTAATCGCGATGGTGCGGCCAATCGCTGGATCCAGCGCTTTGTAGACGATGCCCATCGCGCCGCGCCCCAGTTCTTCTACGATCTCATAGCGGCCGACCTGCTTCACGTTGATTCAAGTATAGCGGCGCGTTACACTCCCTCACTTACTAGAAACCTCATTCGAAATGCGCGATTACTCACCCTTGCTAGGATGATGTTATCCCTGATGATTCCCGACGCAATTCAAGAAGGGCTCACTTTTGATGACGTCCTTCTGCAGCCGGCGTATAGCGAAATCACCCCCGCGGAAGCAGACACGAGCACACGGCTCACCCGCAATCTCCACTTGAATATTCCTATCGTCAGCGCCGCCATGGACACGGTGACGGAGGCGCATATGGCCATCGCACTTGCGCAACAAGGTGGCATCGGCATCATCCATCGCAACATGCCGATCGACAAACAGGCCGAACAAGTGGATCGCGTCAAACGCAGCGAGAGTGGGATGATCGTCGATCCCGTTACCATCGAACCCGAGCGCAGCATTTCCGAGGCTCTCGAAGTGATGAGCCGCTTTCGCATCTCGGGCGTGCCCGTCACCAACAATGGAAAGCTTGTAGGCATTCTCACCAATCGGGATCTCCGCTTTGAAACTCGTTACGATCTCCCCATTTCGGAGGTGATGACGAAAGAAAATCTTATTACCGTATCTGTCGGCACCACGTTAGAAGACGCCCGGCAGATCTTGCACAAACATCGGGTTGAGAAGTTGCTGGTCGTCGATGAAAATTTCGCATTGAAAGGTCTCATCACCGTCAAAGACATTCAGAAGAAAGTGAAATACCCCAATGCCGCCAAAGACGCGCAAGGACGTCTCCGGGTTGGCGCTGCAATTGGATCAACGGGTGATTTCCTCGAGCGCGCGCAGGAGCTGGTTCGCATGAAGGTCGACGTAATTGCGGTCGATTCCGCGCACGGCCATAGCCAGCGTGTCATGGATGCAGTGAGAACGGTGAAGGGATCTCTGCCCAACGTGGAAGTCTTGGCAGGAAATGTGGGTTCATTCGAAGGCGCGCGGGATCTCATTGCGCTGGGGGCTGATGGCATCAAAGTTGGAATCGGGCCGGGCTCCATCTGCACAACTCGGGTCGTAAGCGGCGCCGGAGTTCCTCAGATTACTGCTATCGTCGAGTGTTCCAGGGCCACCCGTGATGCTGGGGTGCCGCTTGTTTCTGACGGCGGTGTCAAATTTTCGGGAGATATTACGAAGGCGGTTGCAGCGGGCGCCGATGCAGTGATGATCGGCAGCCTTTTTGCCGGTACCGATGAAAGTCCAGGAGAAACGATCCTATATCAAGGCCGCACATTCAAAAGTTATCGAGGGATGGGATCTATGGGCGCCATGACTCCCGGGATTTCCGATCGCTACTCGCAAGATCCCAATGGAAAACTTGTTCCTGAGGGCATCGAGGGTCGCGTTCCCTACAAGGGCCCGCTTGCCGATATGGCCTACCAGTTAATCGGTGGTCTCCGCGCCGGTATGGGCTATTGCGGCTGCCGTACCATTGCAGAGCTTCAGCAGCGAGCTAAATTTCTCCGCGTTACCGTCGCCGGCCTTCGAGAGGGTCACGTGCACGACGTCATCATAACGAAAGAAGCCCCTAACTACCGCTTGGAGTAGGGGCTTTTGGTATTCGTGAAGGCGATTCGCGGCTCCTAGCTCGCCAGAGCCAACTGCCTCAGCTTCACACCTGGGATCACGAGCGAAAGCACTTCTTCCACCCGATCCACGAAATGGAACTGCATCTCTTGCCGGACATGATCAGGTAGTTCCCGCAGGTCCTTCTTGTTGCCCTTCGGCAGAATCACACGAGTAATTCCCGAGCGCCGAGCTGCCAGCACTTTCTCTTTCATGCCGCCGATGGGCAGCACGAGTCCCGCTAACGTCACCTCACCGGTCATGGCGGTATCGCTGCGCGCCGGAAGACCCGTATACAGCGACGCCATCGCCGTTGTCATCGTCACACCGGCCGATGGACCGTCCTTTGGAATCGCTCCCGCCGGAACGTGTATGTGTACGCCGCTATTCTTGATCACCTCTGGATCGATGCCGAGATCTTCCGCATGCGACCAGATGTAACTCTGGGCCGCTTTGGCGGACTCCTGCATCACCTCGCCGAGCTGACCCGTAAGCGTCAAACCTTTGCCATTGGGCAAAAGCACCGTCTCAATATAGAGAACGTCGCCGCCGGTTTCAGTCCAGGCTAGACCTGTAGCAACTCCAGCAGGTACCGTCTTGCGCATCTCCTCGGGCAAGAACATCTCGGGCCCAAGCAGATCTCCCAACAGCTCTGGTGTAACAACCACCTTCTCAACCTGACTCTCGACAAAACGCAGCGTCACTTTGCGTGCCACACGCGCTATCGCTCTCTCGAGACGGCGCAAACCGGCCTCGCGCGTGTAGCCGCTAATAATCGCGTTCAGCCCATCATCGGTAAACTCGAGTTCCTCCTCCGTCAATCCGCTCGCTTTCAATTGCCTCGGGATCAGATATCGCCGGGCAATCTGCAGCTTCTCTTCGGTGCTGTAGCCGGATAGCCGCAGCATCTCCATGCGATCAAGCAGTGGCTGTGGAATGGTGTCGAGCGAGTTCGCCGTCGTGATGAACAATACCTTGGACAGATCGAACGCCAGATCGAGGTAATTATCCCGGAACGTTTTGTTCTGTTCAGGGTCCAGGATCTCCAGCAATGCGGCCGCCGGATCGCCTCTGAAATCGCGCCCTAACTTGTCTACTTCATCCAGCAGCAACACTGGGTTTTTCGCTCCCGCACGCCGCATCGCCTGCAACAGCCGGCCCGCCATCGCGCCGATATAGGTCCGCCTGTGGCCGCGCAATTCGGCCTCATCGTGCAATCCACCCAGGCTGAAGCGCTCGAATTTCCTTCCCAGTGCTCGCGCAATCGATTGCCCGAGCGAAGTCTTACCTACACCGGGAGGCCCGACAAAGCACAATATCGGCGCCTTGGCTTCAGGATTGCGTTTCAGCACGCTCAAGTGCTCCAGGATGCGCTCTTTCACTTCTTTTAGCCCGAAGTGATCCTCATCCAACACCTGCCGCGCGTGCGAGATCTCAAGATTGTCGTCCGTTTGGTCGTTCCACGGCAGATCCAGAACAAATTCCAGATAGCTGCGCGTCACATGGTAATCGGGTGCCCCGTTCGGCAGGCGCTCCAAGCGCGCCATCTCCCGCTCGAATTCTTTTTTTGCTTCTTCGGGAAGATTAGCCTTTTCAAAGCGCTCCCGTAAGAGCTCCAACTCCGCCTTCTCGCCATCTTTTTCGCCGAGCTCCTGCTGGATCGCACGAAGTTGTTGCCGCAGCAGATACTCCCTCTGCTCCTTCGACATTTCGTCACGCGCTGTCGAGGCGATCTTCTGCCGCAGCTCCAGAACCTGCAATTCATGCGCTAGATACGAGTGCATCAACCGCAGTGCGTCTACCCGCGTCTCGGCTTCCAGCAGCTTCTGCTCCCGAGCCAGATCCAGGCTGAAGATGCTGGCCAAAAGATACGCCAACCGCAAAGGATCCTCGTTGCCCGCTAACATGCGTGTTAGTTCCGTCGCCGACTGAGGCTGCGCTAGAGCAATTGCCTTCGCAGCGAGCTCGAACAATGCGCCCGAGAGCGCCTCTACTTCAGAGCCCGTGTCCTCTGGGAATGGGAGGACCCGAAATTTCGCGCTCAGGTATGGTTCTGTTGCTTCGAGCTTCATCACCACCACTCGCTCAACGCCCAAAACCAAAATTTCCATCATCCCGTCGCCTTGCCGCGACGACTTGCGAATTACCGCCTTCGTGCCGATTGTGTAAAGATCATCCTGCTGCGGCGATTCCACTTGCGAATCCCGCTGCGCGATCAGGATAATCTCCTTCTCCTCGGCTTTCAGAGCCGCTTGCACCGCTTGAGTTGAACTTTCGCGGCCCACTGATAAGGGAAGCAACAATCCCGGAAACAGGATCGTATTCTTCAGCGGTAACGCCGGCAAGACTTGAAATTCATGTTCTGACATCTATTTCACCTATTCTTTCGATGCGCAGACTACATGCTGCGATTCCTTGCGCCTCAAATACTCAAATACGCAAGTACTCAGGGGCACGAAAAAGGCCTGGGGAGGATCATCCGCCCCAGGCCCATTCACTTCACTTCGGAAAGCGTTACTTTGCTGGAACGACCGTAAATCCTGTCTGAGCTCCGTTCGGACTGGCGCTAACCACGGTCAACAGAACCGACTTACCTTCCGCTTGCGCCATCAGTCGTTTGAACTCCTCAACATTATTCACAGGGTGACGGTCGACCGCGGTGATTACCAGTCCGCGTCCAACTTTATCCGCCGCCGGGCTATCCGCGTCAACGTTGCCAATCACCACGCCTCGAACATTCGCCGGTAGGCCAAGTTGCTGCACCACGTCCGGTGTTACGGTCTCGACGGCAATACCCCGAACTGAGGCATTACCGGTCGAGCCGTTATCATCTTCCCGGTTGTTTTCGCCCTGACCGTTCTGCTGCTTCCAATCGATGCCGCCGGGACGTGTGCCAAGCGTTACATTTACCTTCGTCGGCCGCCCATCACGCACTACGTCCAGGGTCACCGTGCTTCCCGGCGCGTGTGAAACGACGTCCATGGTCAGATCATCTGAACCCTCGACCTTCTTCCCATCAATGGCGGTGATGACATCTCCTGATTTCAACCCAGCCTTGGCTCCCGGCGCGCCAGGCGTGACGTCACCGACAATTGCGCCGTGTGGCTCCTTCAACCCGAAATGGGGGGCCAAATCTTGCGTAACATTCCCTAAACTCACGCCCATGTACCCTCGAGATACCTTGCCGGTCTTCATAATCTGATCCATCACTTGCTTCGCCATGTTCGAAGGAACCGCGAAGCCGATGCCAACATTGCCGCCCTCTCCGCCGAAGCTGGCACCTCCGCCGGTGAGAATCATCGTGTTCATGCCAATCAATTCACCGCGAGCGTTGATCAACGCGCCACCGGAGTTGCCTGGGTTGATTGACGCATCGGTCTGAATGAAATTCTGGAGATATGTGCCTGTCTCGAGCTTTCGCCCCTTAGCGCTGACGATTCCCATCGTCACTGTATGGTCTTGGCCGAACGGATTCCCGATCGCAAAACAGAGATCGCCGACCCTTGCGGCATCAGAATTTGCGAACGGCAAAGTCGGTAAGCCGGAAGAGTTAATTTTCACTACGGCCACATCCGTTTGAGGATCACTCCCCACCACCTTACCCGTAAAATCACGGCCGTCAGACAAGGTCACTTTCAAACTGTTGGCCTTTTCGACGACATGGTTATTTGTTAAGATGTAGCCCGAAGCGCCGACAATAACACCTGATCCCAAACCGCCCTCACGCTGGTCCCTGGGGCGCATGTTTGGACCGCCGAAGAACTGGCGAAAAAAGGGGTCGGCTCCAAATGGGTTGTTCTGCTGTTGCTCTGACGCTTTAATGATGCGCGTCATGCTGATCTTCACCACGGCAGGCGAAGCCTTCTCAATGATGTCGGCGAACGAATTCGAAAGCTGGCTCACCCGCTGTGTATTCGTGTCCGCCGCCCGCGCCGTCACATAGACGGGCGCCTTGTTGTGTGTTGCTACGGCGAGCGCCGCGATAAGGCCGCCGCCGATTGAGGCCGCTAGCAGCGTTAGAATAGCTGTCGAGCGCCGAAATTCGATCACGTTTGACATTTCCTCCAAAATCCTTTCCTACTGGCGGCACGTTCTGAATCGCGGCCGCATTCCTTACATTGGACGTATTAAACTAGATTTCGATGCGCGGTTTCATCTAAACTGCCGCCGCTTCCACCCGCTCATTGGATTCAACATAGAAGGTAAGGCCGGAATTCGCCGGATCTGCGTCAATCCGCACGGTTTGGCCTCCTCGTATTTCCCCGGCCAGAATACGTTTGGCAAGCGGAGTTTCAATCTCCCGCTGAATGGCGCGCTTCAAAGGTCTGGCTCCATAGTTTGGATCGTACCCGGTTCGCACCAGATGCGTTCGGGCCGCATCCGTTAACTCCAGCCGGACATGCCGCTCCTCCAAACGGGCCCGCAAACCTGCCAGCTGAATTTCTACAATCTGCTTTAAATGCTCCTCGCTTAACGCATGGAACACGATGATTTCGTCGAGCCGGTTGAGAAACTCGGGCCGGAAAGCCTGCCGCAGCTCGGCCAATACCATGTCTTTCATGCGCCGGTATTCTTCGCCCGCAAACGCGCCCCGATACTCCAGAATCCGATGGCTACCAATATTCGACGTCATGATGACGATCACGTTCTTGAAATCGACCGTGAATCCTTGACCATCTGTCAGCCGGCCATCATCCAGCACCTGCAATAAGATATTGAACACGTCGTAGTGCGCCTTTTCGATCTCGTCGAAGAGCACCACTGAGTATGGACGCCGTCGCACCGCCTCCGTGAGCTGTCCGCCTTCGTCGTAACCCACGTACCCGGGAGGCGCCCCGATCAGGCGTGACACCGTGTGCTTCTCTTGGTACTCGGACATATCGAGCCGGATCATGGCCCGCTCATCGTCAAACAAAAATTCGGCGAGTGCGCGCGCCAGCTCCGTCTTTCCAACGCCCGTCGGACCCAGGAAAATGAAGCTCCCGATCGGCCGGTTCGGATCTTTTAATCCGGAGCGTGCCCGAAGCACGGCTTCCGCGACCGCCAGTACCGCTTCGTCCTGTCCGATAACCCGCTTGTGCAACTCATCTTCCAGCGCCAGCAGCTTCTTCATCTCGCTTTCGAGCAGCTTCGAAACTGGCACGCCCGTCCAGCGGCTCACAACTTCTGCAATGTCTTCCTCGTCCACCTCTTCCTTCAGCAGCCGAGGTCCACCTTGCCGTCCAGAGATGCGCTTCTGCTCGGCGTTCAATTGCCGCTCGAGCTCCGTTAATTGCCCATACTTCAGCTCCGCAGCCTTATTCAGGTCGTAAGCTCGTTCCGCCTGCGCGACCTCGATTTTCACTTGGTCGATTTGCTCGCGCAGCGCACGCACGCGTTGCACGCCTTCTTTTTCGGTTTGCCACTGCGCCTGCAAGGCCGCTGATTGCGTTTTTAGCTCAGCGAGCTCTTTCTCGATTCGTTCCAGCCGCTCCTTGGAAACAGCATCCTTTTCCTTTTTGAGCGCTTCCCGTTCAATTTCAAGCTGCATGGTCCGGCGCAAAATCTCGTCCAGTTCGCCAGGCATCGAATCGATTTCTGTCCGCAGCTTCGCCGCTGCCTCGTCCACTAAATCGATTGCTTTGTCCGGCAGAAATCGATCGGTAATGTACCGGTTCGATAGCACGGCAGCGGCCACCAGAGCCGTATCCTTAATTCGCACTCCATGATGCAGTTCGTACCGCTCCCGCAAGCCGCGCAAAATCGAGATCGTGTCTTCGACAGTCGGCTGATCCACGTACACCATCTGGAAGCGCCGCTCCAAAGCCGCATCCTTCTCTATGTACTTGCGGTATTCGTCTAGCGTAGTCGCGCCAATGCAATGCAGCTCGCCGCGCGCCAGCATCGGTTTCAGTAGATTGCCTGCATCCATTGCGCCTTCGGTTTTGCCAGCGCCGACTACTGTATGCAGTTCGTCTATAAACAGAATCACGCGGCCTTCGGACGACTGCACTTCCTTGAGCACTGCTTTCAGGCGTTCCTCAAACTCGCCGCGGAACTTCGCGCCCGCGATCAGCGCGCCCATATCGAGTGCTACCACTTGCTTGTCCTTCAGCCCTTCGGGAACATCACCGCGCACGATGCGCTGTGCCAAGCCCTCGACAATCGCCGTTTTCCCGACGCCCGGCTCCCCAATCAACACAGGATTGTTCTTTGTGCGCCTGGACAAAACCTGAATGACACGCCGGATTTCTTCATCGCGCCCGATTACCGGATCCAGCTTGCCTTTCGAAGCCAGCTCAGTGAGATCCCGGCCGTATTTCTGTAAGGCTTCATAGGTCGTCTCCGGATTCTGCGTCGTCACACGCTGATTTCCGCGTACCTCGACCAGTGCCTTCATCAGCCGGTCGCGAGTCAGGCCGAATTCCCGCAGCATGCGTCCCGACGCCCCCTGGTCCTCTGCTGCTGCCAATAGAAGATGCTCGATAGACACGTACTCGTCTTTTAGCCGCTTCGCTTGCTCCTCGGCCGAGGTAAACAAACGCGACAGCCGGCTTGTAATATATAGTTGATCCGGGCGTACGGCGCTGCCGCTCACCTTGGGCAGCTTCTCTATTTCCTGGATCAGGCGGCGGTGAAGAGGCTCCAGCGGAACGTCAGCCCGCACCAAGATCGATGGTGCTAAACCGCCTTCCTGCTCCAGCAGTGCGAGCAGTACGTGCTCCACATCCACTTGTTGGTTCCCATAGTTAGCCGCTGTTGATTGCGCCTGCCGGATCGCATCTTGCGATTTCTCGGTCAGCCGATTGAAATCCATAATTCCGGAATTATCCTCAAGCATTAGGTTAACACTGAGCGGCCAGGAATGCAATAATCTGAGCGTGAAGTGCTAAGGTCCTGGCAGGAGTTTCAAACCTTTCCCCGTTAGGGAGTTCGTTTCGTAATACACCGTCCAAGCGCTTTCATCTCTGCATCTTATTGATAATCCCGCTGTTGAGAACTTTGAGGAGGATCGCTCGCGTTTACTAGCTCACGAGCTTGGGGTGGTCCAGGCGATCTAAACGGGCTTCAACGGTGGCTAAACGCTCGCTGACGTCGGAAAGCGTCGAATCGATAGAATCCAGTTTGCCTTCAATACGCGTCAGCCGACAATCACTTTGTAGCAGCCCCTAAGCGATCGTGAGCACCAGTGGCAGCGTCCCCGAGGAACACGCTTACTGCTTGATTGTCCAGAACGCTTTTGAGTGCTTGCACCTGTGGCTGCTCACCCAATTGTAGGTGTTCGGTCATGCTGATGCTGATGCAATGCGAGGGCTGATTGGATTGGACGCTAGCTGCCCTGCCGCTTTAGCCCTGTAAAACTGGTGTCTCAGCCTTGGCTGGCACGGCACCGGCCGGGAAAGTGATTTCAAAACGCGAGCCTTTCCCGACATCGGTCTGCACCTGAATGTCACCACCATGCGCCTTGACGATGGCAGCCACGAAGCTCAAACCCAAGCCGAGCCCTTTTTCGGGATTGGGATCTGGGACCCGGTAGAACCGATCGAAAATGTGCGGTAGATGGTCCTTAGGTATACCCACGCCCGAGTCCTCGACGACTAATTTCACATTCAATCCCGCGGCTTCCGCCCCCGCCCGTACCCAGCCCCCGGCCGGCGTATACTTAATCGCGTTGGATAACAGGTTCGTGACCACACGTTCAATCTGCGTGCGATCCGCCTCGCCCAGCACCGGCCCGCGCTCCGTACACGTCAGCTTCAAATTGTGCGCCTCTGCCGGAATCTGGAATTGATCCACGAGGTCGCGGACCAGCTCGCTGAAATCAGTAACGCTCCGATTCATCGGAATCTGCCCTGTCTCTGATTGCGACAGCAGCAATAACGCACGCACCAAATTCGAAAGCCGCTCCACATCCTGCAATGCGTTCTCGATCGCCTCTTGCAATTGTTCCTTACGTGTTGCCGTAAACAAGGCGACCTCAAGCTGTCCCTGAATCGCGGTTAGCGGCGTACGCAGTTCGTGCGAGACATCCGTTGAGAATCGTCGTATTTGCTCGAATGACGCCTTCAATCGTCCGCTCATCTGGTTGAAGGAGTCGATCAGCCGATCCAGCTCATCATCGGCGCCGCGCTTCCGAATCTGCAGCCCCAAATTCGATCCGGTGATATCTTGTGCCGCCTTATCGACGGATTGCAGCGCTCTGAGCGCTCTGCCGGCCGAGTACCAGCTCACCAGCGCGCAGGCCAGCAAAACAATGGGAAGAAAAATCGAGAAGATCTGCCGGAAGCGCCGTAGCAGCAAACGGTCTCTAGCAAGGCTGCGTCCTTCCGCCACATACCATTTGCGGTGATGCTCGGCGTCGGTCATTATGCTCGCGATCACCTGATACAGCACGTTGTCTGTGGAAGTGATGGTCTTGATGATTGGCTCGTGCGTTTGTTCCATCTCTGCCAGCTCGTCGACAATCGCGTTACGGTCAAAAAGCTTGCTCAGCGTGGGATCCGAGGAACCCTTGTCAACGCGGCCCTGATCGTCGGCAATCACGAACACTGCTTGAAGGCGCGAAACCTCAGCCTCTTCTTCCGGGTCCGAGGGGTCCACAAACCAATAAGGCTCGCCTGTTTCGTCAAAGTGAATCCAGCCCCGAAGCGATCCCAATTGCTCATGCAATACCTGCTCGCTTTGGTGATTGAGAATGGTGTGCAAGGTAATAGTGCCCACGACTCCCACCATCGCGAGCACCAGCGTGAGTAAAAGCAAGAACGTGCTTGCAAGCCGGAATCGCAGTGTCCGGAAGAACTTTACCTCACGCAGTTTCTCCCAGAGCATGTCACCCGCCTAAGCGCTCGTTTCGGCCGGTTCAGGTTGCGCTGCATCCGGCGTATCCAGCATGTAGCCAATGCCCCGCACTGTATGAATCATCTTGGTCGGAAACTTATCATCGATCTTGCTGCGTAGATGCCGGATATAAACGTCGACGATGTTCGTAAGTCCGTCGTAGTCCATGTCCCAGACGTGCTCGACGATCATAGTGCGGCTCAACGGGCGTCCCCGGTTGCGCATCATGTATTCGAGGATGCTGAACTCTTTCGGGGCGAGCTCGATGTTTTCGTTAGTGCGTGTCACCTTCCGCCGGATGCAGTCCAGTGTTAAATCACCTACTTGCAGTTTTTCAGGGGTTGGCTGCCCGCGCCGCAGCAGCACGCGAGCGCGCGCCAGCAACTCGACAAACGCAAAC
>JBPCJX010000061.1:0-6182 GCA_051004875.1 Bryobacteraceae bacterium | reverse complement strand
GTTCTGACTGCTGGGGAAGCTGCGTATTGTGCGAGCCAGCCGTGAGAAATTACAAGTCAAACGAGCGTCTGTCTCGCATCAGGCTGTTGATACTGTTTGTTCTCTTCCTGGTACTGATTGTGATAATTTCCGGCGGCTTAGCAACTCTTCTCGGCCACACCGCTCGGCCACGGCCACTAGGTTGGGTATTTTTCATCGCCGGATCCGTAATTGCTGCAGTGACCGTTGATCACTGGGCAAGAGTTTTGCCCGGTATATTCGGGGTGGCAACACTGAACGGGATAATTATTCTGATCGGTGAGCATGCCCTAAACCAGCCATCTATTCCCGTTCCTCGCGTCATAGGAGCACTTCTCACAATTGTCATGGCAGGTGCAAGCGTAATAACCGCAAATTCATCAGATTTAGAGTTGACGAATGCCGAGCGGGGCGCCTATCTTGGCATTCTCTGTTGTTTTGTTGCGATGTTAACGTGCACAATGATAGGACTACAGCATTGGGAAGTCGCGGTCTCAATTGGATTCGGAGCATGCCTGGCAGTTCTCTCCGGTCGAAGGTTCTTTTACGCCAACAAGCACCGAGCTCGGACGTAAAATCCGCGCTCGGAACCGGCTAAACAGATCCAACTCACCAATTCTGGTACGACGTCGGCCCGTACGCACGCGCGTGGTCTGGATTGCGCACGGGGAGACCGTTGCGGCGATTGGGGCGGCTGTAAACGCAGCTCAAGCTGCCGAACGATCATAAAAACTATCTGTCTTCCTGTACTCCGCTCTTTTGCCTCGCAGTCAAAAACTCGTCTCCAGCTTTCCAGGTCGGTAGCTTGGGCGTGTTTGCGAAATCCAGTCCCAGCGTGAGCCCGAAATCTGCCATCTGTTCCATACTTCCAAAGTCCCAATCCTCGTGATATTCGTCCGACGGCTGATGATAATGCTTTGCGTTGTATTCCTCAAACGTCGTTTTGCCGAAATTTGCCGGTTTCCCCACATAGTCGGTACCTGCCGAGACTGAAAACGCAGGGATACCCACTCGCGCCAACGAGAAGTGATCGGACCGATAATAGTGGCCTTGTCCCGGCTGTGGATCCGGTTTGATCTCCAGTTCCATGCGGCTCGCATCATGCTGCACGATCGGCCACAGAGTAGTACGTTCCGCGCCAGTTACGGAGACATCCCGCGTTTTTCCAAACGGAAAGGACGCGTCGAAGTTGATAGCGCCTGCAGTCTGCCCGGCCGGCACTACGGCATGTTTTCCATAGTATTCCGAGCCAAGCAGCCCCGCCTCTTCAGCCGTCACGTAAACAAATAACGCACTGCGTCTCGGCTTCTGCGGCAGCGCCGCCCATACGCGAGCGATTTCCAGGATCATGCCGCATCCTGTCGCGTTGTCGACAGCGCCGTTATAAATGTTGTCTCCATCTATTGGCACCCCAACTCCGAGGTGATCCCAATGCGCCGTGAACAATACGGCTTGAGACTTCATCTGAGGATCCGCTCCATCTACCCGCCCGATGACGTTTCTGCTGTCGATCTCACGCAGCTTCACTGGAACATGCCCGATTACGCGAACGCCGAGGGGAATTGGCCGGAATGATTTCTGATTTGCGATTGCCAATAGCTCATCAAGGCTTTTGCCGGTCGATGCGACGAGTTTCGCTCCCACTTCCTGCGAGACCCACGCGGCGAGCTTTAGGCCTCGTTCACCCGGCTCCAGTTTCATCTGCGGCCGCTCCTGGCTCCAGGATCCGCTCACGACGCCCCAGCCGTACCCGGCAGTTGGAGTCGTATGGATGATCAGCGCTGCAACCGCTCCATGCCGCTTTGCCTCTTCAAATTTGTACACCCAGCGTCCGTAGTAAGTGAGCGCAGGACCGCCAAAGAAATTCGGGTCATCGGAGGGCGGCTCGTTCGTGAAGTAGACGAGCACCTTGCCCTTCACATCCTCGCTTTTGTAGTCGTCCCACCCGAACTCGGGAGCGGAGATGCCGTGGCCTACGAAAACAGCTTCTGCGTCAAAATCGTTCTCTGGCCGCTGCGAATAGGCAGTTCCAACGTAATCCCTTACGAAGGTAAGCGGCACCTTACCGGTAGTCCCCGAAATCGTCAGCGTTGCGTCGGGCAGAATTGTTGCGCCGACCAATGGCACGCGCTGATAATAGGTGCCGTCTTCCCCGCCGGGATTCACGCCCTCCAATTTCAACTGCGAAACTATGTATTCAGTTGCGAGTGTTTCACCCCTGGTTCCGACGCCTCGGCCCTTCAAGTCATTACCGGCAAGGTACTTCACGTGAGCTCGAATTTTCCCGCCTGAGACATGGAGTTCCTGCGCTGTCGTGCTGAACGCGATAAGTGCCCCAGCTAAGAAAATCCGATGAAGCATGGTCCCAGTTTACCGACCTATGCTTTTCTGCCACCGTCTGTACACTGTAGTTACATAGGGGCGAAGTGCTGCGGCATCCGCGTTCGTTACGAAACCGCGGGTTAGCTATCGTTTTTGTATTGCCATTTAGAGCATGAGTGAAGCCGGTAAGTTAAAAATCTTTCTCGGGTACGCAGCTGGCGTGGGGAAAACGTACCAGATGCTTGAGGAGGCCCAAAGCTTAAAGGCCAGGGGCGTCGACGTAGCAGTCGGGTATTTCGAGCCTCATGGCCGCAAGGACACAATTGCGAAGGCGGAAGGCCTAGAGATGGTTCCTCGAAAAGTGGTTGGGTATCGTGGATCCGTTTTCGAGGAGATGGATAGTGAGGCGATCATCGCTCGACATCCGCAAGTCGCGGTCATCGACGAATTTCCGCACACGAATGTTCCTGGATCTACCCGTGAGAAGCGGTGGGAAGACGTGCTGTTCATCTTGGAACAAGGCATAAATGTACTGACCACCATGAATGTGCAACACCTGGAGAGCCTGAACGACCAAATGGTCCAAATCAGTGGAATCAAGGTGCGCGAGACCATTCCCGATTGGGTCGTAAAGCAGGCGGACGAAGTAGTGATGGTTGACGTGACACCTCGCGCTCTTTTGAATCGGCTCGAGCGCGGAGTGGTTTATCCGGCCGACAAGGCGCAGCGTGCGTTACAAAACTTTTTTAAGGAATCCACATTGGTTGCACTCCGGGAGATGGCATTGCGCCAAACCGCTCACGAGGTGGAAGAGCGCATGGGGCACAACGAGGGAGCACTGCAGCCACATTCAGATTCTCAGCCGTCGCCGTCTGAAGGACACCGCCGGGACGAAGCAGTGGTGATCTACATAAGCGACGACCCGTCAACGGCAATGCTGATTCGGCGCGGAAAACGCGTGGCAGATATCACGCATGCAAACTGCTTTGCCGTCTTTGTCTCCGAACACGCAGATCTGCAAACATTGCCTCCGCTTAAGCGTGATGCAGTGAAACGTCACTTAAACTTCGCCCGTAACTTGCACATCGAGACTCGTGTCCTTGTGGGCCACGATCACGCACCAACAGTTGTAGAGTTCGCGAGGCTGCACAACGCCCGTCAAATTTTCCTGCCACGGCTAGTCGGTAAGGGAACCGATCGTCTTCTCGGTAAAAGCTTAGTGAATCAAATCGTCAGCCTGGCTCATGATATGGAAGTCACCATAGTTGCTGATCGCAGACACGAGAAGCAGACCATGGAATAGCAACCTTGAGCTAAACTGAAGATCTCGGGCCGTGGCGCAGCCTGGCTAGCGCGCTTGCTTGGGGTGCAAGAGGTCCCGGGTTCAAATCCCGGCGGCCCGACCAGCCGATTCAGTCACTTACCTCCAGCGGTCACATTAGAAACTCGACTTTGTGACATTGATTGTGACGTAACCACCCCAAATTTTTTAATCTCATTGAGACGGGAGTCAGTTGACTGAGCCGAGTTGCGTCGATCGCACATCCTCACTAGGAATGCCCATCAGTCCGCTTTCGAGTTTATCGAGCGCCGTCCGCTTTGCTGCCATCCGAACATGGCTATAGTGCTCCAGCATTTCACGTGACATGTGGCCCGCGACTGCCATCAACGTAGCATCGGACGCTCCGGTCTCAGCGAGTTCGGTTATAGCCTGGTGACGAAGATCGTGAAACCGAAGGCCCTTAAGGCCGGCAGCGCGGGTTAGACTCCGCCAAGCTGTCCGCCATGTTCGTTGCGGCTTGTCAGGGTTGATGCTTCGTCGCTCGCAAGCCGGAAACACAAAGTGGTGCGGCTCATCGCTGCCTAGCAGGTGGGATCGTTCCCAGAGCCGAGCAATTGCGGCCAAAGCGTCACCGTTTAGAGGTATGCTGCGGTGTCCTGCTTTAGTCTTGCTTCGGCGAATCGTCATAGTCCGGACGAAAAGATCAAGGTCGTGCCAGTGAAGGTGTTTCAACTCAATACCGCGGCAGGTGGTAGAAGCAGCCAAGGCGGCGGCGCAGTGAGCGACCATCCACTCCGGCTTAGAACCTGCCGTATTGAATAAGTGCTGCTTTTGCTCGGCCGTGAGGACGCGAGCTACCGGCGTTATGGATTCTGGATCCCGCTTAACGTCTTCCGCGACGATGCTCCAAACCTTTGCCATTTTCAGTATTTGTCGTAAGACACCGATCTCCATATTGAGGGTTCTACCGGATATACCGGTCTCGCGCCTTGTCCGCTGGTACCCCGAGATATCTGTAGCCCGAATACGAAGCGGCGGCTTCTCGCCGAAGAACCTTCGCAACGGCCGGCAAAGGTTCCGCTCGAGCTGGCTTGTCCGTTCAGAAACGTGCGGCCTGCGGTTCTCTATGAACTGATCCGCCGCGACACCAAAAGGAAGTCGGGCGAACTCCCGGCCCGAAAGAGAAGCGCCTTTACCTTGATGGATTTCAGATACACGCTTCTTCTCCAGCATTGTGGCTTCTCGCCGATCGGTGGTGTGTAGCGCCTCTCGATACCGAACTCCGTTCACCATGGCATCCATGTGCCAGTGATTCCTGCGCTTGTAAATCATGACTCCCGCTTCTCCTCCTTGGTGCTTCCCTTGGGCCTGCCCCCCAGCTTCCCAATCTCACGCATGTGGCGGTTGAACTCTTCCTCACCCCAGGCTTCCTTGCGTGCCTGGACGCTGCGCTTCGCCATGGCGCGCGCTCCTCGTGATGCTGCGTTGTCTTTAGGCATGGCAACAGATTAAGCGAACGTCTGGTTCCTGTCAAGGATCTAATCATCCCGAGGCTTAGGGAAGCTTCTCATACGGAGCTCCCGGCCAGCCTGATTCGTACTCCTGTTACGAAATAAACGAAACTAAACGAAGTAAGTACCGCCGGTGAGACCAGAGCCTAGTGGCGAGTCTGCTTACGAATTAAACGAATTTGACGAATTAAGTAGCTGGCGAGCATGGCTTCACTGCGTGAGTGTGCTTACGAATTAAACGAAATTGACGAATTAAGTCCGGCTCGTTTCACTTTTGCGGGCCCCCAAGATCGACTGACAAAACTGACAGAAGTGGCCACGGCCGTCGCTTTCTCTGCCCATCTGCCCCGGAGACGAACTGACAAAACTGACAAAAATCCACGTCCAAGGCGCGTGCGGCGACTGAGACCAGGGCCATGCGCGAAACACGCTGAACCCCACGCCAATCACGTTGAATCATGCGGCGCATGTAAGCGGTGGAGTGCCAGAAAGTGGCAAATCCCACCGGGAGAACTCTTCTACACGCGCGCATACGTAAGAAGGTTCCCGACCCGAGATCCGAAAACAGGTCAGGAGAGAACTCGTGAGCGCGTCCAATGACGGAAAGAAAACCCGAGGGAAAGCCTTTCAGCCGGGGAACAAGTTCGGCAAGGGCCGTCCGGAAGGTAGTCGGAACCACGCAACGATCCTGCTGCAGCAGATGCTCGCAGGTGAAGCTGAGGCGATTACGCGAAAGGCTATTGCCATGGCCAAGAATGGCGACGGGCTGGCGTTGAAGCTCTGCCTGGAAAGATTGGTTCCGCCCATGAAAGATCGGCACATACAGCTCAAGTTTCCAAGGGTTCACTCTGCGGAGGATGTGATCGAGGCGAGCGCCTGTCTTGTTCAGGCAGTTGCGGAAGGGAACATAACGCCCGGTGAAGCGCACGCGGTCTCGGGCTTGCTGGAGGTGCACAGGCGAGCGAGCGAGACGGCGAGCCTTGAGAAGCGAATTTCTGAGTTAGAACGGAGGGTAGAAGATGGCGAACGGTAGCCTTGAACGGCGTGTT
>JBPCJX010000060.1:0-33352 GCA_051004875.1 Bryobacteraceae bacterium | reverse complement strand
AACACGCCGTTCAAGGCTACCGTTCGCCATCTTCTACCCTCCGTTCTAACTCAGAAATTCGCTTCTCAAGGCTCGCCGTCTCGCTCGCTCGCCTGTGCACCTCGAGCAGACCCGCAACGCTGTGCGCCTCGTTGGGCGTTATGTTCCCTTCCGCAACAGCCTGAACAAGACAGGCGCTCGCCTCGATCACATCCTCCGCAGAGTGAACCCTTGGGAACTTGAGCTGTATGTGCCGATCCTTCATGGGCGGAACCAACCTTTCCAGGCAGAGCTTCAACGCCAGCCCATCGCCATTCTTGGCCATGGCAATAGCTTTTCCCGTAATCGCCTCGGCTTCACCCGCGAGCATCTGCTGCAGCAGGATCGTTGCTCGGTTACGTGAGCCTTCTCGGCGGCCCTTGCCGAACTTGTTCCCCGGCTGAAACGCTCTGCCTCGGGTTTTCTTTCCGTCATTGGACGCGCTCACGAGTGCACCTCTGTAATGTTTTCGGATCTTCAAGTGGGAAGCTTCTCACTTATACGCGCGTGTAGAAGAGATCTCCCGGTGGGATTTGCAAATCACAACGACCCCATCAATTACCCCAGCAAAAAACGCTTCAAGGCGTGATTTTATGCGCGCTGTGCTTCACAGTGGCGTTAAAGATCAACGGTTTAAGTTCCTGCGACACTCCTAAATCAGCCTTCTAAGCTGAGGGTCGCAGGTTCGATTCCTGCCGCCCCTACCACCTGCTGACTCAGATCTCCGCGCCGCTATTACAATGTTGGCGGCGACGTGACAGCTCCATCCGAAGCGGAGCCAACCAGCGCCACATACTTCGCCATGACGCCTGAAGTGTACTTTGGCGCAGGCCGCTCAAACTTCGAGAGGCGATCGTAAATCTCTTGGACCGGAATGTCCAGACTGATCTTTCGCGTCTCGATGTCGATCGAGATCGAATCGCCATCGCGGACCGCTGCAATCGGGCCGCCAACGGCAGCTTCTGGCGCAATATGCCCCACCATGAAGCCTCGGGTCGCACCGCTGAATCGTCCATCGGTAACGAGAGCTACGCTCTCTGAAAGCCCCGCGCCCACAATCGCGCCCGTGACCCCGAGCATCTCGCGCATCCCAGGGCCGCCCTTCGGTCCTTCATAGCGAATCACAACAATGTCCCCGGCCTTGATCTTTCCGTGCATCACAGCCTCCATAGTCGCCTCTTCACTATCGAAGACGCGTGCGGGACCCGTCTGCGACGTACGGTCCAGACCAGTCACCTTGATCACGCACCCGTCCGGCGCTAACGAACCCTTCAGGATCACGATCCCGCCGGATTTCTTGATGGGATTGTCCAGAGGTCTGATCACATCCTGCCCCGGAGTTTCTGTTGCGGACTGAACCTGTTCCCGGAACGTCTTCCCTGTTATCGTCATCACGTCCGAATCAACATAGCCGCCGTCGTGAAGGCGCTTTGCAATCACCGGAATGCCACCCGCCTTGTCAACGTCGGCCGCTGTATATCTTCCGGCGGGCTTCAAATCGGCCAACAGAGGAGTCTTGCTGCTCCGCTCTTGAAAGTCGTCGATGGTCAGCGGTATTCCCGCCTCTCGAGCCATCGCTAATAAATGGAGCACGGCGTTTGTCGATCCACCGGAAGCTGCGACGCTTGCAATCCCGTTCTCAAATGCAGCACGAGTGACGATATCACGAGGCCTGAGATTGTTCCGGACGGCATTCAAGATCACTTCTCCGCATGCTCGCGCGGCGTCGTGCTTGCGAGCATCCAGTTGCGGGATCGCGTTCAGTCCCATCGGGGACATACCGATAATCTCCATCACTGTCGACATCGTATTTGCCGTGAACTGCCCGCCGCAGGCGCCCGCACCGGGACAAGCTGAATTTTCAATCTCCAGCAGCTCTTCATCGCTCAACCGCCCGGCTGCATTCGCCCCCACCGCCTCAAACACATCCTGCACCGTGATGTCCCGCCCTTTGTACTTGCCAGGCAGAATTGTTCCGCCATAAAGAATCACGCCGGGAACATTCAGGCGGAGCAAAGCCATCGCCGCGCCCGGAATCGTCTTGTCACAAGCTACCAGCGCAACGATGCCGTCGAACATGTAGCCGCGCGCCACAAGCTCAATCGAGTCGGCAATCACCTCCCGGCTGACGAGCGAAGTCTTCATCCCTTCTGTGCCCATCGTGATCCCATCACTGATTGCGATGGTGTTGAATTCCATGGGCGTGCCGCCCGCCTCGCGAATGCCCGCCGCTACATCGACCGCCAGCTCGCGAAGGTGGAAATTACACGGCATCGTTCCAATCCACGTATTCGCGATACCGATAATCGGCTTCTTCAAATCGGCGTCGGTGAATCCGATGGCTTTAAAGAAGGATCGAGCTCCGGCTCGTTCCCTGCCTTGCGTAATCGTATAGCTCTGGAGTTTCATGAACTCCTAATTTAGCCAATGCGACTGTTCAACTCTTGCTTGGCATGAATGAAAACAACGGCGGCCCCTGAACCTGCGAGTGCGAGACCTACTGAAATCCACGAAATAACACAATACCCGGCAACGAACGACTCCGCAATCGCCGTTTGACCGTCCGGATCTTGGATGTTAGCGGCTGCTAAGCGCGATCGCTGCGCACGAATTTCGTTCTGGGTTGCTACAGGCAAGCTAAGGGAGTTCATCCTTCGTTCCAGAGAGTGGTTAAAAACATAGGTCAAGATGAGACTGAAAACGGCGATTGCCAGAAGACCAGCCAGGCGAGAGATCGCATTGTTTACACCCGAGGCCACGCCCGCGCGGGCCTGTGACACAGCCCCCATGACAACCGTAGTGAGTGGCGCGACGCTGATCGACATCCCCAAACCCAGCACGACGACTCCGGCGAAGAACGTCGTCCAATAGCTTCCTCCAATGGACGGCCTTGCAAGTAAGGCAAAGCCGGCGGCCGCAACAACCGGACCCAGGATCAGTGGCGACCTTGGGCCGTATCGGGCGACAAGCCCTCCTGACCACCGGGAAAGGGAAAACATCAAAAGGATGAATGGAACCAGGGCCGCGCCGGCTTGAGTCGGCGAATATTTCTGCACCTGAATCAGGTTGAAAGGCAAGAAGAACAGCATGCCGCCTAAGGCGCTGTACAGGAATAACGTCAGAAGGTTCGCCCCCAGAAAGTTCCGTGATTGAAAGAGAGACAACGGCAACATCGGCGTAGCGGAACGAATTTCTGTATAGAAGAACGCGAACAGACAACAAAGACCGGCTACAGCCGCGATGGGGATCAATTGGCCTCCCCTCGGTGCTTCGATCAGAGCATAGACGATGCCGCCTAGCGCTAGGATGGCAAGCAGTGCGCCTTGCCAGTCAAGCCTCTGGCCTTGCACTTCATTCCGGCTTTCGGGCACTTTCAAAAAGGTGAGAGCGAGAATCACAGCAGCGAGTGGCAAATTGATGCAAAATACCCAGCGCCAGGAAAAGTGTTGGACCAGCCAGCCGCCTAAGACGGGACCAACCGCTGTCGTGATTGCTGTAAAGCCGGACCAAGTGCCGATGGCGCGGCCTCGCTCCGCTTCGGGAAATGATGCGCTAATTAAGGCGAGACTTCCCGGAATCAGAAAGGCAGCGCCGATACCTTGGATGCCTCTCGCTGCGATCAATTGTTTAACGTTAGGAGCGAGACCGCACCACGCCGATGCAGCGGCGAAGATAGCGACTCCAACTGCGAAGGTAAGCCGGCGTCCGTAGAGATCACCGAGAGAGCCGCCGATCAGGACCAGAGCGGAGAGGAGTAGAGCGTACGATTCTACGACCCACTGAATATCGGCCGCGGATGCTTGCAGAGAAGATTGGAGCGCGGGAAGCGCAACAGTGACAACCGTGCCGTCAATGAACGCCATGCTGGAGGCAAGGATCGCGATGCCAAGAACCCATGCCACGGCTGGTTCTGTAGGCGTGGTGCGAGGCGTACTACGAACGACCGCTTCATCACAGGGTGGCTTTATAGGACCGACCATCGAAGGTTCTGGATTGTCATCTAGCGGCGTGCTCCTTCTCTAACGAGCGCTCTAGACTAGCGCGATCCCAGCCAGCTAGTTTGGCCGCAGCTTCGTACGAGCTTTGGAGAAACTCGAGCAGGGCATCATCGGGCGAATTCGCTTGACGCATGTCATCGTACTTCAGGATGAATTCGTTCAAGTCAGTGCTGTAGAAAGCCGCAGCCGGGCGAACCTGTTCCTTCTCAAGCCCGGGCGGTTGCGGAACGGCATAACAATAGAAAGCCGGGGCTCCAAAGCCTCCGTTTCCTGGCCAGAACCCGGCACTGATCACCTCATGCGAATAGGCTTCGCGAGTAATTGCGTCGGCGCCAGGGCGGGGCGGGCCGTCCTGAGAAGCGGGTGACAGCCAGATCGAAGCTCCCCCAAAAAAAATGCACTGGACTGGATTTGCCGAGAAAGTGCGAGCGGAAACGCTTGAAAAGCATATCGCAGCGCCGCAATATGGACCAGAAACGATAGGCAAACTCCTTGTCATAAGAAGCATGCTGCTGGTCTTCTGCAAAAGGAATCGGATTGGCAACCTCATCCGGCTTGGCGGTGATCTTCAGGTCGATACCAAACGCTCGAAGAACACTGAGATATTCCTCATAGAAGGCTGCGACGGATTGTGGCCGAAGTGCCATGGACTTGCTATCGCCGGAGCTCATCCGGACGTGTAGACGATGATCAATAAAGTCGAACTCGATGTCGAAGAGATCATCGTGATAAGGAATCGACCAAGTAGACAGGCCACGTGGAGTCACGTATAGAGGCACATTCCACCAATGATTCTCTAGCGGGGTGAGGGCCAGGCGTGTCTTACCCACAATTTGCATCCACATGTGGAGCGTGGTTGCCGTCTCCTTCCATTCCTCCCAGGGCAGAGCGGGCCAAAGCCCAACTGCAGATGGACGTGCGTTCATCTCCTCCGATCGCATGCTTTGTCTTTATTCTGGCTCACCCGGAGGTTTTGCCTTTTGCAACCTTACTTCATATCAAGCATCTCTACTAGGCCGTGGCGCGGAGCCAATAGTTGACGATTCGCCGTGTGGAGAAAGCCGCCCAGTAATAACTAATAACAACTCATAGGAGATGCAGGATGTCAGAACTAAAAAGTTGAAGGAGCGTTTCGCGCCGATCCAACACATTGGGTCGGCGATGGCTTCCCCGTAAGGACGATATTCCCGACACACGGAGTCAACGAAATCGATCCGTTTCTAATGCTGGATTATGCGGCACCAATCGTCATCCAGCCTTCGGCACGCCCGCCGGGTGTGGACGAGCACCCGCATCGTGGGTTTGAAACCGTCACGATCGCGTATCAGGGAGCTTTAGAGCATCGGGATTCGGACGGACATTCCGGGACCATCGGCCCAGGAGACGTGCAATGGATGACCGCGGCATCGGGACTGGTGCACGAAGAAAAGTACGAACGCGAGTTCGCCCAGCGAGGTGGGACACTCGAGATGGCGCAACTCTGGGTGAATCTTCCTCAGATTCACAAAATGTCAAAGCCTCATTATCAAACTTTGCGAAACGACGAAATTCCCCTCGTGCAACTGGGGCCTGCGGGATACGCCAGGGTGATCGCGGGCGAGTTGAACGGCGTCAAGGGACTGGCCCGAACATTCACTCCGATCAACGTATGGGATGTTCGGCTGAAGGGCGGAACCCAAACAGAACTGAGTTTGCCCCGTGACCAGAACGCGGGAGTCGTTCTGCTGAAAGGTGATGTGGTATTTAACTCTTCACAAGAACTTAATGGAGAGACCCAACTCGCGCTGCTCGGCGCCGCTGGAGAGCGCGTCTCTTTGGATGCTCAGCAGGATGCCGTTCTCCTTGTTCTCAGCGGTGAGCCAATCAAAGAGCCCGTGGCCAGCTATGGGCCGTTCGTGATGAACACACAGCAGGAGCTCAGGCAGGCCGTAGAGGATTACAGGGCAGGCAAAATGGGGCGCTTGCAGTGACAGGACCGAAGGGACCATGAAGAAGAACAACTCGCGGCAGGAGACCTCCAGCGACGAAGGAAGGCCTTCGTCTCTCGAAAAGAGGGACACGTCGCGTCTGGAGGCGTTTAGCGATGGTGTATTTGCGGTCGCCATCACCCTGCTGGTTCTCGAGATCAAGGTCCCTCCCCTCAATCACGCCACCGCCAGCGGCGCAGATCTGATTCGCGCACTGCTGGCACAATGGGCTTCGCTGTTGGCGTATGTCATCAGCTTCATTTCGATTCTCATCATGTGGATCAACCACCATGAGATTTTTGGACTCATTAGAGAGGTGAGCCGGAGTGTCCTTTTTGCCAATGGGATGCTTCTGTTGCTGATCACGTTCGTACCGTTTCCGACAGCCGTCTTGGCCGCCTACATGGGCCATGAGGCAGTAGCACGGGCCGCCGCAGCTTTTTACTGCGCCACCTTCGTTCTGGTAAATGGAGCGTACAACGGCTTGTGGTACTCCGCCAGCCGGAATCGCCGGTTGCTGAAGCCGGACGTGACCGATGCCCAGATCCGGAGAATTTGGAGATCTTACTTGGGCGCGTTTCCGGTTTATGTCGCGGCCATGGTACTAGCGCTCTTGAACCCGTTCGTCGGCCTGGCGCTCTTCGTGTTGCCCTGGATCGTCTGGGCGCGCCTCCGCTATACGTCCAAGGAGGAGGGGTTCGTGTGAACACCACGCGCTGTCAAAAAGGTTATGCTTCGGCTTGTCGTCTCCCTTTTAGGCGGTCCTCCCTTCTAATCGATTTTCTGGAGGCTCGTTTTGCCAAACGAACTGAGTCGTACTCGGGTCGCCAGCGGGATATTGCGAAACGAACCCACTATCCGCCTTGCGGTTCGCGCTGGCCTGCGAAACGAACCCGCGCACGCGATCTTTCTTCAGTCGAATCAGGACGCTAAGGGCTTTGTGGAAGGCACGCTCGTGCGTAGTCTGATAGCGCAGAAACAAGGACAAGCGCTTATTGTCGACACCTTCAGCGGTAAAAGAGTCGTTCTGAAAACGGAATGCACGTTGCGTCAGCCACCAGGACTGGGCGATTTGGTGGACGAGCAGCTCTTCGGTGGGAGTGGCGGGCTGGTGCTCAGCGAGCAGGCCGGCTAGGAGCGTATCGAAATCAGCGCGATTCTCTCCGGGGATGATGAGCTGCGAGGAGGCAAGGCCGTGTTTCAGCGAATTACGAGACGAAGCCAATTTCCCGGTGGGCGTACGCGGGCCGGTGGAATGTTGGGCGTTGGCACGGTTGGTCTGAGATCGGGTGATCTGGGCTTGGGCGGCTCGTGGAGATTCCGGGGCTGCGAAATGTTCATTGAGGGAGGCGGCATGGGTCAGGAACTCGGGGGAGAACTCGCCTTCGGGTTCGGGGCTGAAGCGGAATTCGGCGGAAGTATCGCCGCTTGAAGGTGGGGTGGCATCGGGCGCGGGTTGCTGAGTCGCTTTGCGGGCAAGTTTCTTGGCTTTGCGCTCGGAAGCGCGGCGTTCTCTACGGGTCTGACGAGCAGTCATGTTGCTGGCTCCGAAAATGAAATAGGCAAGAAGCGACGCATCGCCGCTCTTGCCGGTCGGAGAGTAGCACGGTGACGCAGGCGATTGGGTGTTTGTAAGGCGCGAATGGCTTGTAAGTGGTTCTAGGGCGGCAGGAAGGAAAACATTCGTGACGTGTCACCGCGGTTTGAATTCAAGGCGGTATCGGCCAGAACATCCTCTATGGCTATGAAATAGCGTGTGTGCCATGGGTGATCGCCGCTCCCGCCCGAAGCGCAGCGGCGATTGCCACGACCTCCGCGATCTCCTGTTCCGACGCTTCCGCGTCCCGGGCTTTTTTCGCGTGGATCTCGATGCAATAAGGGCATTGGGTCGTAAAAGCGACGGCAAGGGCCATCAGCTCTTTGTATTTGCCCGGAATTGCTCCAGCAGCCATGGCTGCTTTGTCGAAGGCCCAAAAAGCCTTGATTGCCTCCGGCGCGTTGGCTTCGAGGGCCTTTAGCTTGCCGAGATTCTTTATGTCGTACACGGGATACCTCCGCTACTGCGTTCTCGCTCTGGGTTTAGGCGGCGATGAGAAGAGCCCGTGCCACCTTGCTGCTACCTCGTGAGTCTACCGAGAAGTGCGGAGGCAATCAACAGCTTTCGAAGTGTGCTACTGTCCCGGTCGGAAGGAAACACCTTGTCGAACTTTATCCAAATCACACCTTTCATGCACGTCGCCGATCTCGATCAGGCGCTTATTTTCTTCACGGAAACGTTGGAGTTTGAGACACTCTTTCGCGCTGCAAACTACGCTTACGTGCATCGCGAGACGGTGGGCTTCCGTCTGCTGGAGCAAACTGGCGAGGACGGAGCGCCTCCGGGCAATCGTCGGTTCGCCTACTATATCGACGTTCATGATGTCGATCTCCTCTACACAGAACTAAAACCGAAGCTGGATGCTCTGCCAATGGGGGATGTCCACGGCCCAATGGACAAGAGCTATGGACAACGGGAACTGCTGGTACTTGCGCCTGACGGGAACCTGATCGCATTTGGGCAAGCAATTAAAAAACGTGAGGCAGCACGAAATTAGCAGGCGGCTCCAGCGGGAAACTGCCCGACTCCTCACGGCGCGGAGAGGAATCGCACAACCTCGCGCATGACTCGCTCTCCCTGGTCGGTTTGAAAGAGGAACTGTGCGTGGGCGGAGCCATCGAGGACGATCAGCTCTTTGGGGTCGCGAGCTTCCTCATAATTAGCGCGAATTTTCGGGAGCCTGGGTCCGTCATCGTTCGCGTCGTCACGGGCTACGATGAAAAGCTTGCGGCCCTTCAACTTCTCCGGCCTCTCGGTCCACGCCGCGAGCAGCACTAATCGATCGATTTCGCCTGGTTCGGATTCAATTGACGCCTCTGCAGCGGCAGTGCCACCGAAACTTGCCCCAACGATCGAGACGGTCTTTGCACCATTCCGGCGCAAGTATCGGACGGCTGCCAACACGTCGAAACGAAATCCTTCGAGGCAACGGCCGTTAACGCGATCGCCAAACACAACGCGCGAGAAGCGAGCACACCGCCAGCTTACTGGACGGCAATTATCTAAGTATGTTTTCGGCGGGTTGATTCGCCGAACTTCGTCACGACCACTCCCTACGGTCATGACTCAGAAAAGCTGATTCGTGTTTTGAAGATTTGCAAAACCGCCGACCGAAGAGGGAGCGGCCAGTGCGCACATTCGTGACGAAGTTTGGCTAGAGCGGTCTACCAGCGGAAGCCAAGCGTTATCGGAACAAAGGTCGTGTGCCTGCCTGTTGTGAGCCCGTTGTAATAGCGTGCTTGGAGGTATAACTTCCATGAAGTATTCGGCAAAGCGAAGTTCATGCCGCCACCGATATCCCAAACACCTGCATTGTCGGTGACAGTGCCCAGGACTTGATTCACGGGAACCAATGCCGGGCCGAAGTAACCCCACCAGGGATCAAACACGATGGTCGTCGCTAATGTCGGTTGTGTAAATTCTACTGTTCGCCTTAGCCAACCGCCTCCGCCAAGCAAGTAAAAGCTTCCGTGTCCATGCGTCGGAATACTGATCTTGGGATCGATTGTAAGAGTGAAGACTCGGGCGGAGCCATCCGGCTGATTCACCGCATTCAAGGCACTTCTGGTTATCCCGAGTCCTTGATACGAGAACGTACCGAGTACTCCAAGGTACGAATTCAAATTCAGTCCTGCGCCGGCTTCGATATTCCCGCCGTGATCCAACCGGTTCGATATAGCACCAGTTACTGCAGTGAATCCACCACCAACATTAAATGTCAAATGATGATACTCGCTCTGCGCCGACGCTACATTAGCCAGGCCTAACACACATGTAACTAGAGAAAAATACTAAACGATTTGGTACACCCATACTTACTACCTTCCACTCTTTGAATGACGTGACCCGTGTCGCTTAGATTACACGCGTCTACGCTGGTACGACCGGGATTTCTACGCAAGTAAGATCACGTGACAGATCAATGGGCGAAGGCAAGATCACTCGACGACACGGAGGTGGAGCGCGTTATATTTTTTCGTCTTCAAGGCCGTGTTCACGCAACTTTTCATATAGGAGTCTGCGGTGGATGCCCAATAATTCGGCCGCACGCGACTTATTTCCCTCGGCTTTGCGGAGAGCGCGCGCAACCATCGACTTCTCAACAGCCGCTACGTTAGCTTTCCACCCCTCCTCCAGCGAAATCTGCTCGGTCCAGTGCGCCGCTTGACGGTGAGCCACAGGATTCAGTTGAATATCGCTTTCGTCAATGATCCCGCTTCGCGCCAGCACGGCAGCCCGTTCAATTGTGTTCTCTAGCTCTCTCACGTTTCCGGGCCAATGATAATCGCATAAGATCGCCAAAGCACTCGGCGTAATCGACACGGCGCGCCCGTCACGCTGCAGAAAATGTTGTACTAACGGGGGTATATCTTGGCGTCGCTCTCGCAGCGGCGGTAGTTTGATCGTGATCACATTCAACCGATAATAGAGATCTTCCCGGAATTCGCCTTGTCCGACAGCTTCCTCGAGATTACGGGAGGTCGCCGTGATCATCCGGAGATCCACCTGGATCGGTGTGTTGCTTCCCAATCGCTCGATCGTGCGTTCCTGCACGGCTCGGAGCAACTTGGATTGGGACGCGGGCGCCAAGTCTCCTATCTCATCCAGAAAGAGAGTGCCTCCTCGCGCTTCTTCGAAGCGTCCAAGGCGCCGGTACACTGCATTAGTAAATGCGCCTTTCTCGTGGCCAAATAGCTCCGATTCGAGAAGAGTCTCGGGAATCGCGGCACAGTTTACCTTTACAAGCGGGCCTTGCGCGCGGGTGCTGTTGTGGTGGATTGCGTTGACCACCAGTTCCTTGCCCGTGCCGGATTCGCCGCGCACCAACACTGTCGCATCGCTCGCCGCAACCTGACCGATCAGCTTGTAAACGTGTTGCATGGCCGGGCTGTGCCCGATCATCATCGGAACCTCGGCCCCGACGATGAGCCGTTCGGTGGAAGCATCAGAGCAGCGCGAGAGTTTCCGTCGCTTTAAGGCTCGCTTCAATAGTGGAAGGAGCTGCTCGAAATCGATGGGTTTGGAAATGTAATCATATGCTCCGAGCCGCATCGCGTCGATGGCGATATTGCTATCGCCGTGAGCGGTCATTACGATCAACGCCGAGTCGGACCCGGACTCGCGCGCGCGGCGCAGAACGGAAAGCCCATCCAATCCCGGCATGCGGACATCGAGCAGGGCGACATCTGGTTCTTGTTGAAGTAAGGTCGATAAGGCCTCGGTCCCGTTATCGGTAGCAATGACTCGAAAGCCCTGATTCTCCAATAACTCAGTCAATGAGAGACGGGCGATTCTCTCATCCTCGGCGATCAAAATCATTTCGGCTGGCATCGTTGCTATTTCGCTAGTTCGACCACGAAGGTTGCACCAGCTCTGCCGGACTTGTAGTAGAGTCGGCCGCCCATGCTTTGCATCAGCTCCCGCGAGACCGCGAGGCCCAAGCCGACGCCATTGGATTTTGTGGTGTAGAACGCTTCGAAAAGATGTTCTTGCTGCTCATCGGTGAGCCCAGCTCCTTCATCAGTCACTTCGACGGCGACATGATCGGACTCGGGGTGCATCGTTATTAGGACCTTGCCTCGCTCAATGGTGGCCTCAATTGCGTTCAAGATTAGGTTCATCATCACCTGCATGAATTGCCGCTGGTCTATAGAAGTCGCAACGTCGGGTTCATCCGCATGAAGCAGGAGCTGCACTCCATGCTTTTCTGCCTGAGGCTGGGTCAATTGAACGCAGCGCTCCAGAAGTGAGTAAATGCCTTGCACTTTCATCTGAGGCGGACGCCCTTGCTGAAACGCAAGCAGGTCGGACAATAGCTGGTTCATGCGATCTACCTCATCCATGACGACACGAAAGTCTTCCCGCCGCAGGATGTTTTTGTCGAGTCGCTGCTCGAGCAGTTGCATGCAGAGGCGAATGCTGTTGAGTGGATTGCGGATCTCGTGAGCAATTGAAGCGACAAGCCGCCCGGTGGTACGCAGACGATCTTCGCGGCGGAGCTCCGCTTCCAACTTTCTCCGGACCGCCGCCATTTCATTGATCGCACGGCTGATCTCGCCCAGTTCATCCTTGCGCTCCGAGAGGCCGTGGCCAAAATCGGTTTTCAGCGTAGCCAGGCCGCGCTTGATTTCGGAAATGCCCCGATGGAGCCGTACGCTCGTCGCCAATACTCCGCCGGCACCAAATAATGCAGCCGTAATGAGTACGGCTAACAGCAGACTTCGTCGCCTCTCGGCGGGCTCGGCCTGTCCAGGTAAACGCTTCATAACCCAAACAGTGATGCCATCCTGGCTTGCAGCACGGATGACCACCAGGTCCCGTTTTCCACGCAGCACTTGCTCGGCGCTTCCTCGATTTGTTGAATGCGCGATAAGGGACTCAATGGTGTCGCGCTCTGCGGCCGGAACATCCGTTTTAGGCGTGCCTCCATCGTGCGTCGGATAGGAGTAACCAAGGAAGCTAGACGCATTCCAGTATCCGCCTTCGACTCCTGGATAGGAACTGAGCACTGTTTCGGAGATGGCCCGTAGCGACAGATCTCGAGCCTGAACCGGTAAGGATGACCACGAGTTATCCGACGAGATCCGCTCCCGGTATTGCCGTTTCAGATCCTGGATCGCGCTCTGCAAGGCCCGGGTTGTGTCTGCGAGGACAAAACTTTGGGCGTGCCGGATTGCATCCGAGATAACTAAAACGCTCGCAGCCGCCACGCATGTCACGGCCAGCAACGCCGATAGAAGCTGAAGTTGTAAGCGACGTTTCTGTAGCAGCGCTTTCATGAGACGCGCCGAACAGCGGGTGCGGGGATTGCCGCTTGTGCCAGGTTTTCGAGAGCGTGCGTAATGTCGTCGGCACACTTTGTGTACTCGTCGGCGGCAAGCCAGTGGGAAGCCTGATAGGCTTGCAAGGCCGATTGATAGAACTGCCGCGCAAGAGTGGGCAGCCGCTCCGGTTTCGGATCAGGGATCTCGTGGAGGAAGAAATCGGAAAGGCGGAGCCGGAAATATACCTGCCGCAAGTGATCGGAGATTGCCTGTGGCGGCGGAGGCGGCGGGTTCTTCGATCCTTGCCGGATTCGATTTAAGTGATCGAGCACGTGCCGGCATGCGTCCGCTGCGCCTAACAGACGATCAGCGGTAAAAAGATGTGCACTCCTGAGTGCTTGCTCTGAACGCTCCAGATAATTCATACCGAAGCTTGCGATTTCGCTCTCCATCGGATCCCCCCCACGCACCTGAGATATTCCTCTCCGAATATCTGCAATTCTTTGCTGCAATCGTTTGGGGTCGCGCTCTGGTCCGGGCGGACCAGGTGGGCCGTGGTGACCGGGAGGAGGCGGGTGCGGTGGGTCGGCCTGTGCTTGTGGAAACGGCAAGGCTCCTAGTGTGCCAACCAAAACGCACAACGACGCAGCGCAGCTCCATCGAGCAGCCATCCACAAATGGAGGCAGAGCAATTGCAAGCCCACACGTTTCTCCTGAATCTGTAAGGTTCGAGGACAAGAAAACGGGCGGTTTCCGTCCATGGCTGTCACCTTAGCGCACATCGGGCTGGCGTGGAATTCTAGTTTGCTGCGCAGCAGATTATGATTTCCAAGGTTGACATGCATGAGATGGAATCAACCTGCTTGGCATCCGAGTTGCTCCCGAGGACTAACGATGGTGAACGGGTAAAGATCGGTGAGAGACGTAGAGAAACACAACTCAAAGCGCAGTTATTTCGGGTTGAATGCGGCTAATTTTTTTCAGGCCGAGATGGTGGGAGTCGTTCTTCCGGTCTTGAATGCATTCTTGCGAGAGGCACACTGGCGCTACGACACCATTGGAGTCGCCACGGCCGCGGCAGGATTGGGAACGTTGATCTTCCAAACGCCGGCAGGATTGATCACGGACCGATCCTCCAGACGTCGTCTCCTCTTCGCTGCGGCAGCGCTACTGACAGGCGGCTGCTTCGCGCTGATTCCCCTTGTTCCACACTCCTCATCATGGATCGATTCGCTGCTGTTCCTTGCAGGCTCGATGCAAACCTTCTGCGTCCCGGTGCTAGGCGCACTCGCGCTGGCGCTGGTCGGGCACCAGCGGCTGAGTCGCACGATGGGAACCAACCAAAGTTGGAATCATGCCGGAAATATCGCCGCCGCGGTTGCGGCTATGGGTCTGGTGACAGCACTTGGATTGACTTCGATCTTTTATGCAGTCGGAGTCTCGTCGATTCTGGCAGCTACATCCGTGCTATTGATTCGCGAGCGCGACCTCAATGAGAGGCTTGCAACTGGATTAACTCGGGAGAATGAGCAGCCCGTTAAATCGACAGCACTCCTTCGGGACCGCGTGGTCCTATTTCTGTTCATCTCGATTTTCCTGTTTCACCTTGCGAATGCACCGATTCTGTCGACAGTTGCTTTGTATGTGAAGAAGCTTGGAGGTTCAGACGATCTCATGACCGCTACGGTTCTTACCGCGCAAATCGTGATGGTGCCCGTCGCGCTGCTTGCGGGAAAGTATGGCGATCTGTGGGGGCGAAAACCGGTGATGGCGATTGCTTTCTGGGTTCTGCCGTTGCGAATCCTGTCGTATTCATTCGTCAGCACCCCAAGCGCGGTGGTTTGGCTGCAATCGGTGGACGGAATCGGGGCGGGAATCTATGGTGTGGCCGTCGTCGCACTCTCAGCCGATCTGACACGCGGTAAAGGGCACTTCAATACTCTGATGGGACTTTTCGCCACCGCGCTCGCGGTGGGAGGCGTACTGGGGCCGCTGCTCACTGGCTTTCTCGTACAGCACCTCGGGTTCAAGAACACCTTCTATATCTTTACAGCTCTTGCTGCGGTCGGAGCCATTGTTTTCACAATCTTCGTGCCCGAAACCAGAACTCAGAGTAGCCCAAAGGCAGCACCGAAACTCGCCAAGGCCTGATTATCATGGTTAGCCAGTAAAGGGCGCTCTTCATCTTTCGACGTAGTTCTCCAGATGCTTAAGCTTCTGAGATTCACCCATCACAATCAAAAAATCTCCTGCCGCGATGCTTCGGTCTGAAACCGGATTGAATTCGAGTCTTCCATCTGAGTGGCGGATGGCCAGCAAAAGGACACCAAAACGGTTCCTCAATTCGCCTGGGCCCAACGTCGATCCTGCCAGCTTCGAATGACCAGCGATCTTAATCTCCTCAATCTGAAGGTCGAGGCCCTCCCCGGTCGGGCTGGATAGAGCCAGATCGATGAAATGCTGGAGGTTGGGTCGCATAAGTACGCCCGCGATCCGCTGGCCTGCATAGACGTATGGCGAGATGACGGTCGTCGCCCCGGCGCGCATGAGTTTGGACTCTGCGCCTTCTTCGCTGGCACGGGCGATGATGGGGAGGTCACGGGCAATGCCGCGCGCGGTCAAAGTGATATAGACGTTTTGCGCATCAGAGGTTACCGCGCTTGCAAGTCCCCGTGCGGACGCAATTCCCGCCTGCCGCAGCACGGTTTCGCTTGCTGCGTCTCCCACGAGAACGGGAATGTTTTTCGTTGAGGCCCATTCTGCCCGGTCAGGATCTTTTTCGATCGCTACAAGGGGGATGCCGCGTTGTGCAATCTCTAAGCCGACGCGGCGGCCCACCCGGCCTAACCCGCAAATGATAAAGTGATCTTTGAGCGCAGCGATTTCTTTCTCCATGCGTCGGCGTCCAAACCGCATTCCGAGTTCGGATTCGACCACCCAGCGGGCGAAGCTGCTGATGGCGAACCCCATAACGCCCAGACCGAGCAGCAATACTACCACGTTAAATTCGCGTCCCGATTTCGAGAGCTGATTTTCAGGCGGCGCGCCGACCGTGGAAACGCTCATCAGCGTGCAGTAAAAACACTCGAACCAAGGCCACTCTTCCGTGAGCCGGAACCCCATTGTGCCGAAGGCGAGAAGCCCCGCGACCATCGCGATCACCAGGATGGCCCGATTCGCTCCCAAGGCTTTTCGGGAGAACTTACGGCTCACCGTCGGCTTCCGGAATAAAACCATTCGATGTTGTTCAGCCTATTCCACAGTAAATCCAACGATCTCATACGTCGTGGAGAACGTCGAACGCTGATCAAAAAACGAACATATTGAAACGTAGAGCGTACGCTGTTTGCAAATGTGCAGGGCAGGTGTAATGGCTACGCTCGTGCGGATGTACTGCCCGCAAGCATTTCCGAGCTTTTCCTCAGGCAGAGTCTGGTGAACTAATTTTGGCTGCTTGGATGCACTTCAGTCCGGCGTGCGTCGAACACTGTACTTCACAGGCACGAAAGTATCGAAGCATTCAGTCGGAAGCAGGACTCGTTTTGAGCGAGCCGCCATCGAAACCGCACCATCATCAACTTTGAACAACAGGAGAGTACCTTGAAAGCCGGATGGATTTATCCCTTTATTATTCTGGGTGGAATTTTACAAACCTGCGGTGCAGCGATGAATGCACAGCTCTACGCATCTCTTGCAAACCGGTGGCTCGCCAGCGCCGTATCTTTTGCGCTCATTACGGCCTTTTTTATCTGCGTCTATGCGATGTTCCCGACGCCGCTGCCAACGATTGAGGGGCTTTCTTCAATGCCTTGGTGGGCGCCTATCGGAGGCTTGGTAGGTGCAGTTCAGGTCTTTGCTGGACTCACACTCGTTCACAGGGTGGGGGCGGGGCCGTTCGTTGGATTTACTGTTACAGCGGCGTTGATTGCATCGCTTGTGATAGATCACTTTGGCTTGCTTCAAATGCCAATTCACACAATAAATCTGTGGCGCATTTTGGGCGCCGTACTGATGGCCGGCGGCATTGCCTTGATCGCTAAGTTTTGAGGTATCGATCGAGTGGGGGGAGCCTCAGATATGACCCAGCGTTTAGCGTCAGCACAATTGAAGCCCGAATAGCCCTGCCAAAGCTAGCAACCGAAAAATGCTATTGGTCATCTTATTTTCCGGAGGAATAAATGCCGGGAAAGAAGACCATCGAACGGGCGCAACAGGACAAAGCTGAAGGGGAAGCCCCGACTACCCAGGCAGGAGAATTCGTCCGCGAGGAGATGGAGCACATTCGAGAGGGCAAACATGGAGCGCGATCACCACAACAGGCGATAGCAATTGGGCTTTCCAAAGCCCGGCGGGCGGGCGTGGATCTTCCACCACCGAAAAAAGGTAAAACTTCTGAAGCTACTCGCAAACGCGCTGAGCGGGATCTCGAAAAGGGTCACAGCGGCAAACAGACGAAACCCTCCGCGAAACGTTCGAAGGCGCGCCTTGACGTATTGAAACGAGAACCGCGATCGGCGGCTTCGAAGTCCGCTCTCTCCAAGCAGGCGAAACAAGCTGCCGCTCGCCGACGAGCGCGAGGCAAAGCAACGAGTTCCAGGGGTGCTCGCAGCCGTTAATTGGGCGGCTCGGATTTTCCGAGTTAACAATAGGCAGCGATGCCGAGCACGCAAGAAAAAGAGTAAGAGAGCCACATGGCATCCAAAGAGCTTTTCGGACGATCTGTTCAGATTCCGCCGTCCGGAATTATTGGTGATCTGACAATTCCGATCAACGCTCAAGGCATTATCATCTTTGCCCACGGAAGTGGAAGCAGCCGCTTGAGCTCGCGTAATCGCTTTGTCGCGGGCGTCCTACAAGAGGCCAAATTCGCTACCCTGCTGCTTGATTTGCTTACGGGAGAAGGGGAGGAGATCGATCTTCAAACCCGGACTTTACGATTCGACATAGTTCTGCTCGCGAATCGACTTATTCAGGCGACCAACTGGCTGGCGGACGATCTTTCGGCCCGCGGTTTGCAGGTGGGTTATTTTGGCGCAAGCACAGGAGCTGCGGCGGCACTGATTGCGGCCGCTCAACTGCCAGAATCAACACGCGCCGTCGTTTCTCGCGGCGGCAGGCCTGATCTGGCCGGAGCCATACTGCGAAAAGTAGAAGCGCCAACGCTGCTTATCGTCGGCGGTGACGATTATTCAGTTCTTGAACTAAACGAGAGAGCTTTGAACGAACTCCAATGCGAAAAGAAATTGGAGATCGTTCCCGGAGCACCCATCTTTTTGAAGAGCCAGGAACTCTCGAGCGAGTTGCGAATCTCGCGAGCAACTGGTTTACGCACCATCTCTCGACAAAGCTCTAAGGAAATCGGTCCTTCTCAGCTTGGGCGACCGATGCACGACCCAGCGCTTGGTCTGGAGTCGGTTGCGCGCTGGGTTCGTGCGGCGAGCGGCCTGCCTAAGCCGGTGGAGGACCTGGGGGCGGCGCTGGGGCGCCGACCGACTGTCCCCTGCGTGTCTGCCCGTCCCCCACCGTCCTCCCTGTTGCACTCCGGTGCGTGTAACCGGAGATGGACACAGTGCTCCCGGCTTGCACGAGTGAACGCAAGGTAGCGCTGAACGGCGGCGGCGTTTTCGCGAACACGCTATTATTTAGAATCAAACCATCAATTTCGCCCTGATTGTTGTAATTGAATTGCGTGATCCTACCCGAGCCGCTGTAATTGGTGAACTGGCCCGGCTGTGGAAGCGAAAACGTCTTGCCGGTGGTCAAATTGTTGAATCCGGCCATGTCGATCCGTTGCAGGCCCGTTATGGTTGTCGTGGCGTAGCCATCGACTTTCACGTTATTGCCTACGGTCAAATACGACCCGAGAGCGCAGCCGATATGCGGCGGAAATGTGACCAGGGTATTTGCCCCAATCAGGAATCCGCTCACTTCCAGCTCACGTCCATAGTTCAGTTGCGAAATCGTTCCCGAAGCCGAACTGTATGAACCCGCTGCTGGAGGCTGACCGGGTCCCGCACCGGGAGGCGGTAGCTGCGCATACAACAATGTCGTACCAAGGCCAATGATGGCCAGAATCGAGGAGCGTGTTGAAAAACGAATTGTGTTCATCTGAAGATGACCTCCTTATTTCTGAAGGCGGTCCCACTCTGGACTGCCCGCAGGCAGAATGAATGCACACCGCGTGCCGTAGCCAGCGCACGACAATCCTCTTTTGATACAACGCAGAAAACAGCTTTGTCACTCGCGACGGGCATGCATTGTGATCTTTGCGTACAGGACACGGGCGGTGACAGGACAGCAAGAGAGACCAAATGCAATGCGTGCCGAGCTATAGCGCATGAGTCGAACTCATTGATTTCAATTGGAGCAACAGAAATGGTCACACTCTCTCAGGATTAGCTATTTTGTGGCACCTTCCGTGCACTTGCATCTCGCATGAGCTGTTGCGGCACCGCTGTCGAACGTGCCAGCCGTGGCTTCACGTTCTGTTTGATGATGCCCGAGAGCAACGATCAAGAGCTCCGACGGGCAACTCGGTGACAGAAATAGTGGCGATTTTCAAGTTCGCTTTGAAATTGGGGAGAAGACCAAATCATGTCGTTGACACAGAACATATGGGACCCAGCCTTCGTAAGTTGGGTTCATTTCGGCGACCTTCATCTCACGCGCGCTGCGGAAGAAAACTATCGGGACTTCCTTGAATTAATCGAACACGCAAACGGCTATTTGCGTGATGGTGTCGATTTCGCTGTGTTGCCGGGAGACAATACTGAGAACGGTAGTGAAGAGCAACACGAGTTACTCCGAACAGCTCTCGCCTGGTTACAGATCCCAGTCCACATCATTCCCGGCGATCACGATGTCAAATCCGGGAGCCTCGAGGTTTTTCGTAAATACCTGGCGTCTGAGCTCTACCGGAGCTTTCGATTAGGCGACTACCATCTCGTGTTCCTCAGCGCGGTCGATAGCGGCACAGAAGGAAACTTCGGACTCGGCCAAGCTCAAGTCGATTGGCTTACCACTCAGTTGGATCAAGCCACTAATAAAGGTTTGAAATCGGTTCTCTTTCTGCACACGTATCCGAGCCAATTGATCGATGGCGGTGAGACGGTTCGCGCGCTGCTGCGCCGGCATCGCGTTCTCTTGGTCGACATGGGACATACTCACTACAATGAACTTTCCAATGACGGCACAACCATCTATGCGGCCACACGGTCGACCGGCCAGATCGAAGAAGGTCCGCCTGGATTTTCGATAATAACTCTCGATCATGACGTTGTCAGTTGGAAATTCAAAGAGCTGGGTCCGTGGCCATTCGTAATGATCACTTCGCCCGCAGACAAAAACCTGATTACGGATCCGAGCAAGGCAGATCAGCTGGTGCGTGGTGAAGTGAGAGTCATGCAAGAATCTGGGATGAAAGCAGCGTTCGCGTGGTAGTTGGATCGATCGACGATCAACCATCAAGAGCGATGTACCGCAGCAACCGAGGTCCATATTGGAGCGTCGTCTGGAATTCGGCACAAGTCTCGAATGGCGAACATGTGATTACCGTTCGTGCTGCTGACTATCAGGGTCGTACCGCTGAGGATCGGATCGACGTGCTGGTGAATCAAGCCGGTTCTTACGATGGGCCTGTTCGGAAATCTCGTGATGAAGACAATGCGATCGGCGCTTATCCGAGCAAAGGCATCCTTGGCACTCGGCTCGGACCGAATAAGAACGGCACCAAAGGTCCGTGGCCGTCGTGGAGCGACAGGCGCCGCTTCCAGTGGTTTGCCGCTTCGACTTAGCCCGGATGCACGCAATCACAATCATTTCGCTTCTCATCTTCCTGGCAACCTACCTGGTTGTTGCGTGGGGTCGATTGCCTGGATTACACGTGGACCGCACGGGCGCTGCTCTAATCGGTGCGAGCCTGATGGTGGCGTGTGGAGTCCTCACCCTGAATGAAGCGTATAAGGGAATCGATCTGGACACGCTGGTTCTGCTGCTTGGAATGATGATTGTAGTCGCCTATCTGAGGCTTTCCGGTTTTTTCGCGCTGGTGAACTCGTGGGTATTGCGTCACACGCATCATCCGCTAGTGGTGATGATTGCCGTGGTATTTGTCTCGGGGTTCTTCTCTGCATTCCTTGTGAACGACGCCATCTGCCTTGTGATGACGCCGCTCGTGCTAGATCTGGTCTCTAGTCTGCGGAGGAATCCCGTCCCTTATGTACTGGCGATTGCAATGTCGTCTAACATCGGGAGTACCGCGACGATTACCGGGAATCCGCAGAACATCTTGATTGGCAGCTTCTCTCATATCGCTTACGTGCGCTTTGCGGCTGTGCTTGCGCCCATTGCCAGCATCGGCCTAGTGATTACGGTGGTCCTGATCTTTCTCTTCTTCCAGTCCGAGTTTCACGGTAATCATTTCAAGCCGCCAGAGCATCCGGTCCATTACAGTAAACCGGTAGCGATTAAATCGGCTCTCGTCACCTTGTGCATGATTGTTCTTTTCTTTCTTGGGCAACCCCCTGCGAAAGTTGCCATTGCGGCGGGGGCATTCCTTCTTATTACGCGCCGTGCCAAGCCCGACAAAATCTACCGCGAGATCGATTTTCCATTGCTGCTGCTCTTTGCTGGATTGTTTGTGGTCGTCGCCGGAATTGAGAAAACCGTGTTCACTCCCGACGTCCTTGCTTATGCCCAGCAGTTTCACTTGGAACGGGTACCCGTCATTAGCGGCATTTCCGCCGTTCTCTCCAATGTGGTTAGCAATGTTCCAGCAGTGCTGGTGCTGAAGCCTTTCGTCTTGCAACTCAAAGAACAGCAGGAGCGAGCTTGGTTGGCGCTTGCCATGAGTTCGACATTGGCGGGCAATTTCACGATTCTTGGCTCGGTTGCCAACCTGATCGTCGTCGAGCGCGCGCGGCAGAAGGGCATAGAAATAAGATTTTGGGATTACTTCAAGGTGGGCGCGCCGCTTACCGTAATTACCCTAACCATTGGAATTCTTGTCCTTACCTATAGCTGAGAGATTGTCCACGTCGGCTTGATATAGCTGCCGATACTTAGCAAATACTTCCTCCAAAAAATGCGGGATCTGTCGATTTCACCCTCCCTCGTTCGACGTCTCAGTAGAGCCGTCAGAGAGAGGAATGATCATGGCGAACAGAACAGAGCGAGGATTTCTAAGCAAAATTGCCGCGAAATGGTTGCGGCCGGCTTTGCAGCCGAGACTTGTGCTCGGCATAGCGATGACTATCCTATCCTTTGCCACGCTTGAGCGCCGCTCCGGAGCACCGGTCCAGTACATCCAGCCTGCCAATTACAATCCAATAAGAATGTGGCACGGCGCAGAGGAAAAAGTAATCCGTGTAAAGAACCGGGCAGTCCAGTGTTACGAAAACATTCGACTGGTTTATCAGCTTACGCGCCGACTGAACGAACTTCAAGAACAGCAGCAGGCCTCAGAGCGTCACGGAAAAGTGCGTGCTCCGACATGCATAGAGGGATCAATAAGGCGGAGTTCGCGAGAGGCTATCTATGGTACCTTTTGTCGTCCTCATCGCACTGTTTCTATTGCTGAGTATTCTTGGATATCTTCAGCTACCGGTCCCTTATGGTTGGTGGACATCGCTGCGTCTGGCGCTATCAGGTATGTTCCTGTTGACGGCCTCGGCGCATTGGGGCAAGCGCCGTCCGGACCTTATTCTAATGGTTCCGACCGTTTTTCCTCGACCTGATCTTCTCGTTACGATGACCGGAATCCTGGAGATTCTCGGAGCGGTCGGACTCATGCTGCCCGCCATAGCGCGCTATGCGGCTCTCGGCCTGTTTTTCATGCTGCTTGCAGTCTTTCCGGCAAACGTTTATGCAGCCCGAAGACGCCTTACTATTGCAGGACGGCAAGTGGAGGCATTGATTCTCCGCACGATTCTGCAGATTGTGTTTCTCACTGCAAACTTGGCTGTCTTTCTAGGTGGAAAGCATTGAGAGTCTATTCCTCTGACAGCGGTATTTTCTTACACTTCTCATCGATTCGAGCGGTCGACCGGAAACTCCGCTATATTTCGTCCAAAAACAAAATCAAGTATCCAATCGAGCAGAATCCGGGTCCGTTGACCCATGCCGGGCACTTTGGATAGGTAAATTGCCCGCCACATCGCCCACGCCAGAAAGCCCGAGAAGTGTTGCCCATAAATTTTGGCGACGCCGGCATGTTTACCAACCAGCGCCAGTTCACCAATCGTTTTAAACGCAAATGGCTCCGGTTTTTGGCCTCGCAGAACCGCTACAATATTTCGCCCCACTAACTCGCCTTCGCGGGTTGCGTTTTGGGCGGTCGGTGCATGAGTTCCCTGTGAGCCGTGCTTCGGGACTTCAGCACAATCGCCGAGTGCCCATACGCCGGAGTGGCCCGGCACAGCACAGCACTCGTCTACGACAATTCCGCCGTGGTGCCCACGCTGACAAGCAAGCTTTTCGACGAGGGGATTCGGAGTAATTCCTCCGGCCCATATCAGAGTTCGGGTCGGGATTCGGTTACCGCCTTCCAATTCCACATAGTTTTGTGCTGCACTCGTAATCTTCGTTTTAAGAAGTACTTGGACACTGTGTTCCTGAAGCTTTTGTTGCGCGAAGGTCGCCAGATCGGAGCTGAGCTCGCTCAATAGCCGATCTCCGGGCTCAACGATAAAGGTAGTGATATCGTCTGGCGGCACATTGGGATAGTCTTTGAGGCTTTCTCGAGCCAGGTCATTCACAGCGGCCATCGTTTCTACACCTGTGTAACCGCCACCTCCAACGACAAAGGTCAATATCTCGCGGCGGATGTTCGCGTTTGGCTCCCAATGCGCGCGCTCTAAACACGCCAGCACTCGATTTCGAATAGCGGCTGCATCTTCAACGCTCTTGATCGAAAAAGAATGCTCCTGCACTCCCGGAATCCCATGGAAGCTGGGCACCGAGCCCAGAGCAATCACCAGGTGATCTGCTGTCAAAGTGCGCCTGCTGCCGTCTCCATCTCCGATATTCAGGACGACGGACTTATTAGTCAGATCGATTTCCTGAATTTCGCCCTGTTCAAAATCGATTCGGTGTGAGAGTCGCCGAGGCGGTACGACGATGTGCCGGGCGTCGAGTTCTCCTCCTGCGACCTCGGTGAGCATGGGGGTGAACAGCAGAAAGTTGTTCTGATCAACTAGACTAATTTGTCCGTCGCTCTCGGCCGGCAGCAGTTTCGAGAGCTCCTGAGCAACAGTCACACCCGCAAATCCCGCACCCAAGATGACGATTTTCTGCCCAGGGTGTAGCGACCGGTTCCGCCTCCGTATTTCGGCATCTTGCCAAATTTTCCAACCAAGGAACGCACCGCCAAGACCAGCACCCGTCAGGGCAATTGTTCGCGTTCTTGACCACCTCACGCTACGCCTCTCCATCCTCTCTGCCGTGTATCCTCAGGACATTGCTCTCCGTCGGGAGAGTCTCTCGCCACTGATTGATTAGCGTCTTGTAGGCGTGCCCGACGGGACGGATATTCCGGTCAAGGTCACATAGCCCCAGCGCATTCACGCGCCCGTTATCTTCTCGCAGGCCGGTATCCCAGTCCACTTGATCCTGCAGGCTATACCAAGTGAATCCGAGAATCGGTACGCCATCCTGTTTGAGACGATGCACATTGGCCCACTCTTTTTTCAGCCACATCACCGCATCCGGCTCGGTATGGTTCGTTTCTGTGTGCATGACCGGCAGGCTGTACCGCGAGAAGTACTGATGTGTAATCGGGTAGTACCCGAAAATCTCGCCCGACAGGGTCAAGCTGCCATCGGAATGGACAAGATTCTCGTTCGTCGCGTAGTAATCATTGCCCATCACGCACCGGGACCGTAGATGATGTTGAAGGAACCAGTGATACTCGTCCCGAGTCATGCCATTGTCCAGCAGGTACTCGTAGATCGTTGCGTTCAGGTGACAACCATAAGTCAGATCGAATGACAAGAAGCGTTTCTCATTGAATCTGCGCGCGTAATCCTCGCACTCGGGCCCTTCGGGGTGAAAATATTGTGTCGATTCGCTCTGAATGAATATGGCATCGGGGCGCTCTTTCAAGATGGCGTGCATCGCCAGCACGTTCGCCTTACAGAGATTTTTTAACGCCATTACAAATGCGCGGTCCGTTTTCAATCGTTCGTTCCACCAGCCAAACTGAGCTGAGAACGTTGCCGCTATGAAAATCTCGTTGACCGGCGTGTAAAATCGAATCCACGGGAAACGGCGGGCAAACGCTTGGACGTATTCGACAAACAGCCGCGGCCAGTCGTAATTCTGAAAGTTCCACAGCCAATCGGGCAGCCCGAAGTGGCATAAGTCAGCAATGACTGTGACCTTCTGTTCATGAAGAGCGTTGAAGGTTTCGTCCGTGAAGCTCCAGTCGTACTTACCAGGCCCGGTATGCGTTAAAAAATAAGGCGGCCCGTAGCGTAAATATTCGATGTCTAGTTCTTGCAGCAGTTGAAAATCATCGCGCCACCGTTCGTAGTGCTTGGTTTTCGCCAGTTCGTCCTGACGTATCGTTTTTCCTTTCCACTCAATGGTTGGATAGCTATTTTCAATCCCGGTCGCAAACATGAAGCGCCCCATCTGGTTGCTCCTAGGGAAGGATGTCCAGCCGGCCGCCGTCAACCGTAAGATTCGTGCCTGTGATGAAACGCGCTTCGGGAGCCGCGAGAAAGCAAATGGCCGCTGCAATATCTTCAGGCTTGCCGATCGCGCCTTGCACCTTTTCGACTCCGCTTTTGATATTCGGGTTGTTCCAGAGCATGGGTGTGTCCACGGCTCCCGGCGCAACGCAATTGATACGGATTTTCTTCTCAGCGAGTTCTTCGGAGAAACCTCGCGTGAACGCTTCCATGCCTCCTTTGGAAGTCGCATACGGAACCACGTTCTTCGTCGTCTCATAAGCGTGGACTGAACTGATATTTACGATTGCGCTTCCCTGCGGCATGTGTGGCACTGAGTATTTGCAAAACAGGAATACAGAGCGAAGATTTACGTTGAGAACTTTGTCGAAATCGTCGTCCGGTAGCTCGACAATCGGTTTGAAGGTCATCATTGCGGCATCGTTGACAACCACGTCGATCTTGCCCCATTTATCGACGGCAGCCTTCACGGTTGCCTTTACCTCGTTAGGCTCGCCAACATTGCACTTAGCAAAGATCGCCTCGCCTTTTGCGCCCGTGATTTCCTGAACCGTCTGGTTGCCGTGTTGCTCGTTTAAATCAACCACGACAACCTTGCCCCCTTCTTGGGCGAATTGCTTGCATGCGGCCTTCCCGATCCCGGAACCGCCGCCCGTGACCAGACACACTTTATTCTCGAAACGCATAGTTGCTCCTTTGTCCGATTCGAATCCGGCGATTAATGTGAGCCGTTGAGTACCAGCTCGTCTAAACTCCAGTGAAAGCGCGTCAAGACCTCCGCGCCATCTTCTGTAATCGCCACCATGTCCGCTTTGCGAATGCCTCCGCACTGTTCGAGATATACGCCTGGCTCGAGCTTTAGAACCATTCCGGGCTGCAGAACGTCCTCCGATTTCGGATGAAGTCGAGGTCTTGCAGCGGTATCTGCAGCTCCGAATCCGGCGCCGTGCCCAGCGGAGTGCTTGAATGCAGGCCCCAGACCGTGTGATTCGAGAACGTCACGAGCGGCTCGGTCCACCTGCGCGGCTCTCACGCCAGGACGCAGAGCCGCCAATGCCGCATCCCGAGCCGCGAAAACAGCACCAAACATCTGCTGCTTTTTTTCGTTGACTGCGCCAACGTGATAGGTCCGCGTAATATCCGCCCAGTAGCCGTCGGCATGCGAATGACAGCGCAGAATCACTAAATCGCCCGCCTCCAGCTTTCGAGAGCGCGAGCGCGGATAGGGTCCGAACGCTGTTTCCGAGTTCACGCCTGACATGCAATGCATAAAGCCATCGCATCGCCTGACCGGAGCGAAGTCTCCCAGGTAGGCACTCAGGGCAATGCGGCACGCCGCTGCGGCTTCGGCCTCCGTCATCTCAGCTCCCAACAGCCGCGCCCCCTTTTGGAACGCCTGTTCCGCAATTCGGCAGGCCGTACGAATGTGTTCAATCTCCGCCGGCGTCTTGATGGTTCGCATCTCTGCCAAAAGCTCGTCAGCAGGCGCCAAAGTGGCCGAAGGGAATGCCTTTCGCAGCAGCCTGACAGCGCTTCCTCGCAACATATGCGGCGCATAAGCAGCGGGCTCGAACGCATCCGTCTGCTCAAAGCCAATGCGATCCGCCGCAATCGCGAGATCGCGCTTTAGTTTGACAAATGCTTCAAAAACGCTTTCCTCCGCGGTCATCAGGCGATCCATGGGAGCGGGCGCATAGGTGGCTACCTCATCCACCCAGCTCTGTTCGGCGACATCGTCCTCATCGTCCGGAACCACAAGCCCGATCTGTCCGTCGCGGGTGGCGAGCGCTACCGAATACCCCACCGCCGGCCAATACCCGGATAACAGGAGCACGTTCGAAGGCATGGCGCAGACCAGCAGGTCCCAATTCGTGTGCCCGAGTGCTTGGCGGATCAGTTCATCCCGTACCATGACTTTCTCGCGTAATGCCGGCTAGCTTCCGTCGCAAGATTCAAAACCCGCTTACTACGTGGGCGGTTCAGAAACTTACTGAACCACAACCATAAGGGACTGGAAACTGGCCCATTAGCCAACTGTACTTTTCGGCGGATCAAAATAGGGTCAAAAATCTGTGGGATGACGTCAAGAATTCGTCAAGGGACGCACGATAGTAAGTAGGATTACTCGGTTCGAAGCCGGTACCCAACTCCCGGCTCCGTCAGGATGTAATGCGGGCGCGCCGGATCGGATTCCAACTTACGCCGCAAGTTGCTGACATTCACGCGTAGCAGGTGCATCTCATCTTCGTAACAGGCTCCTCCCCAAACTTCGCGAATCACCTGGCGATGTGTGAGTACCCTGTCGGCATGACGGATCAAAACTTTCAGCAGATCGTATTCGGTGGGAGTCAGTTGAACTTTTTCGCTGTTGGACCGCACAATCCTGCGCGCAAGATCGACTTCTAAGTCGCCTGTTGTGAAGACCGCGCCAGTGTCGGTGTGATTGGTCCGGCGTAGAGCCGCTCGGATGCGCGCCAGTAACTCTCCCAGGCCAAACGGTTTAGTGAGGTAGTCGTCGGCGCCGGCGTCGAGCGCCGCTACTTTGTCCGACTCCTGTTCCCGGACCGACAAAATAAGGATGGGCGTTTGCGTCCATTCACGCAGCGAGCGCGTCACATCCACGCCATCCAGATCCGGAAGTCCGAAATCTAGAATAATTAGGTCGGGACGAACAATCGGAACGGACTGCAACCCTTCTTGGCCCGTCGAGGCCTCATACATTTCGTAACCCTGCGTCGTCAGAGAGGTCCGGAGAAACCGACGAATCCCCTGCTCGTCGTCGATGACCAGCACGCGGGCGCCGTGTTTCGGCACAGCCTCACTCACAATCCGTTCATTCGTGGAATGGCAGCGCGAATGTGACACTTGTTCCGTGTGGATGCCGGCGTCGTGCCCAGATCCTTCCATGATGAGCTTCAACCAAGCCCTTACAAATGGATAGACCGAGACCAATCCCGCCGGTTTCGCTCGTTCGGCCAGCTCGATTGAATTTTTCAAAGACGTTCTTGAGTTCGTGTTCTGGAATGCCGTCGCCCTCATCAGAGACGGAAATTTCAAGTAGATCGTTTGACAACCGCGCGTCAACTGCAATTGGAGCCTCTGAGCGAGAGTATTTCTGAGCGTTGTCTAGTAAATTAACGAGTACCTGCACAATCAGCACAAAGTCCATGCGGATGAAGGGCAAATCGGGCGGAACGCTTACCTGTATCGAGCGGTTGCGCACCGTGCCGGCTAGCTGTTCCAATGCCGCACCGATGACGTCCTGAACATCGCAGGGGTCGTTTCGAACTCGCACGGCGCCAGCATCCAGGCGGCTGATGTCCAAAAGATTTCCGACCAACCGGTTCAAGCGTTGGGCCTCAGCCTGCGCTGTGTCGATCAGTTCGCGCCTCGCCGCCTCATCCATTCGGCCGGCCCCCTGATCCTGTTGCAGCGTACTTAACGCCCCAATAATGGAGGCCAGCGGCGTCCGCAGATTGTGTGAGATCGAATTCAGCAAAGCCTTCTGGAGTTTCTCCGCGTCTGCCAGCATCGCAGGATCGGGAGCGTTCTTGGACTTCGTACGAGTGCCTTGACGACTTCTTGACGTGCCGCTGCTGATTCTTGACCCCATCTTGAGGCTCTCTTCTCTATATTCGCGTGTAGGTACTACTGGTTGCGAGTGTCGCGGCACATGAATTGGATTTCGCGAACTGCGCGGTGCTTTCAAGGAGCATAGACATGGCCAAAACGGTAGCGGACTTATTGGTTGAGCGATTGATCGACTGGGGAGTTGAAACTATCTTTGGTTTCCCAGGTGACGGCGTCAACGGAATTTTCGAGGCGCTTCGCACTCATGAAGAAAAGCTTAAATTCATTCAGGTCCGGCACGAAGAGGCCGCCGCATTCGCAGCCTGTGGTTATGCCAAATACACTGGCCGGCTCGGTGTTTGTATTGCGACTTCAGGCCCCGGGGGCATTCATCTTCTAAACGGCTTGTACGACGCCAAGTGCGATGGTCAGCCCGTGCTCGCGATAACCGGTCACACGTTTCACGATCTGATCGGGACGCATTACCAGCAAGACGTCGATCTCGACAAGCTGTTCATGGACGTGGCCGCATACAACCAGCGCGTGATGGGACCCGCCCACGTGGTGAACGTCACGGACGAGGCCATCAAAACCGCCCTCGCGTATCGCACGGTCACACACATCACCATCCCCAAGGACATCCAGGACTGGACTTCATCACAAGACGAGCGCTCATCCGCAAACATTCCCAAACACAGCTCCGACACATATACAGCCGCTCATTCCGTGCCCCCGCGCGAATCTCTCGAAGCCGCAGCCAAGCTGATCAACAAGGGCTCGAAGGTCGCCATCATGGCCGGTCGTGGCTGCCTGAACGCGCGCGAGGAGGTGCTTGAGCTTGCTAAGACAGTAGCCGGGCCGATCATCAAACCGCTGCTCGGAAAGGCCGTAGTCCCCGACCGGAGCCCTTACACGACGGGCGGCATCGGTCTGCTCGGCACCGCTCCCTCGCAAGATGCGCTGCAAGAATGCGACACGCTGATCATCGCCGGTTCCAGCTTTCCCTACATCGAGTTTTATCCCAAGCCCGGCAAAGTGAAGACGGTACAAATCGATATCGCTGCCACGCGGATCGGTCTGCGTTGTCCCGTGGACGTGGGTTTGATTGGAGACTGCCGCACTGTACTGCGCGCTTTACTCCCACTTCTCAAACGCAAGAGCGACGACTCCTTTCTGAAAAAATCGCAGAAGCGGATGACGAGTTGGAACAAGCTCATAGAGGAGCGCGGCACGCGAACCGATATGCCGATGAAGCCTCAGGTGGTCACGCACCAACTAAATAAGCTCCTGGACAGCAATGCGATCGTGTCCTCGGACAGCGGCACCATCGCCACATGGTCGGCTCGCTACATCGACATGCGCGACGATATGCAGTTTTCTCTGTCTGGATCGCTCGCCACTATGGCGAATGGATTGCCTTATAGCATCGGTGCCGCGGTTGCCTATCCTGACCGGCAGGTCGTCTGCGTTGTCGGCGATGGCGGATTGACAATGCTGATGGGCGAAGTCGCCACGCTCGTCAAATACAACCTAAACGTCAAGGTGATTGTCATCAAAAACAATGTTCTCGGCATGATCAAGTGGGAACAGATGGTGCTCGAAGGAAATCCGCAATTCGGAGTGCAGTTGCAGCCCATCGATTTCGCTGGTTTCGCGATGAACTGCGGAGCAGCCGGCTTCACGATAGAGCGCCCGGAAGAGGCCGAGTCCGTTCTCCGGCAGGCACTCGCACATCCTGGCCCGGCGGTGATTCAGGCGGTCGTCGATCCAAATGAAGCACCTATGCCCGGTCAGATCAACACGGAGCAGGCTCTGAAATTCTCTGAAGCGCTGGTCAAAGGACAAAAGGAAGGTTGGAAGATTATCAAGACGGTTATGGAGGACAAGGTTCGTGAAGTCGTCTAGACCGACGATGCCTCTCCCGCGCCGCAATCTGCCAAGCATGGCGCATATTCGCCAGAATCTTCCCTCGGATCATATAGAGAATGTCCGTGCCGACGTAAAGCAGAAGCTTCTTGAGTTCGGCCTCCGTGAAAAGATCAAGCCGGGAAATCATATTGCCATAACGGCCGGAAGCCGCGGCATAGGTGCGTTTATTGAGCTGTTGTCTGGCATCGCCGACGCCGTGAAATCTTGCGGCGGCGAGCCGTTCATCATTCCAGCGATGGGCAGTCACGGTGGTGCAACCCCGGAAGGTCAGGCCGAGATTCTGCATCGCCTCGGGGTCACCGAGCAATCGACCAGCGCGCCCATCCGAGCCACCATGGAGACCCACGAGTTAGGCCCATCTGAAAACGGCGCCATTGCTCACCTGGATCGATTTGCCGCCGAAGCCGACGGTATTATCGTGCTCGGTCGCACGAAGACACATCCAGAATCAGCAGCCGAGCTTGCTTCCGGCCTGCTCAAGATGTGCACCGTGGGTCTCGGTAAACAGACCGGAGCGCATCAGGCGCACAGCCATGGGCTCTGGGAATCGGTGCGTGCTGTACCAAAAGTTCAACTGGCAAAATCAAGAATTCTCTGTGGTGTTGCTGTTGTAGAGAACGGCTATCGGCACCCCTGCGCCATCGAAATAGTTTCGTCTTCTTACGAGGCCTTTCTCGAAGCCGATATGCGGCTGCTGCGCCTTGCTAAGCAGCATTTTGCTCGGATCCCGTTTGAGGAGCTCGACGTTCTGGTTGTCGACGAACTTGGCAAAACCATTTCTGGCGCCGGCATGGACCCCAACGTGATCGGGCATTGGCGAAATTCTGATGCGCCACATCACCCCAACTACAAGCGAATCGTCGTCCTATCTCTTACGCACGGCTCACTAGGAAATGGGCTGGGCATTGGGATGGCTGACTTCACGACCCGCCGCTTCGCGGAATCATTCGATCCGGCCGTCAGCTATGTGAATCTTTTGACCGCCACGGAACCGGGCGGAAATACGCGCGAGGGTCCACTTCCGCTCGGGCTCGATTCCGACCAGGAGGCCATGGAAGTGGCGTTGTTCTCGTCCCTAGCGGGATCCAACCCGCGCGTTTGCCGCATCAAAAATACCGCTCGCCTGGATGACTTCTGGATTTCGGAAGGGCTGCTAAACCAAGTCCGGCAAAATTCGAAGCTCCAGGTGCTCGAACCGCCAGCGCCTCTTCCCTTTAATGAAGCCGGAAACCTCTTCTAGAACCAAGTATCATGCCGACCATAGAAACACAAATCTCCGACTCTTTGATCCGAATCACGACCAAGACGCCGCCAACCCACATTGACGACCGGATGCAAACCGGTACTACTTCTACGACGACCATTGATGTCGCAGCTCTCGAGAAGGATCTCCGTGTCGCCGTGAAGGGCGACGTGGGCTTTGGCGACGGCGATCGCGGCATGTACGCCTCCGATGCCGGAAATTATCGGATGGTGCCTATCGGTGTGGTTCTGCCGAAAGATGCCGATGATGTCTTGCATACGCTCGCTGTCTGCCGCCGTCACGGCGCGCCAATAGTCGCTCGAGGCGGTGGTACAGGCATTCCTGGGCAAACGGTAAACGTTGCGGTACTGCTCGATTTCTCCAGATACATGAATCAGATCACTGAGATGAATCCGCAGGAAAATTACGCGCGCGTGCAGCCGGGAATCGTGCTCGATGAGCTACGCAAAGCTGCAGGTAAGCACAACCTTACTTTTGGTCCGGACCCCGCCACGCACAACCGCAACACTCTCGGCGGCATGATCGGCAACAATTCTTGCGGTATTCACTCGGTCATGGCGGGCGAGACGGTGGACAACATCGACGAGCTCGATGTCGTTACTTACGACGGCACTCACATGAGAGTCGGCGCAACCAGCGACGACGATCTGGAGCGCATCATCGGGGAAGGCGGCCGTAAAGGCGAGATCTATCGCGCCCTCAAGGAACTGCGCGACAAATACGCGGATCAGATCCGTAAAGAGTTCCCCATGATCCCACGCCGGGTATCGGGCTTCAATTTGCCCGCATTACTTCCTGAGCACGGATTCAACGTTGCAAGAGCTTTGGTCGGCACCGAAGGCACTTGCGCCCTGGTGGTCGAGGCCAAAGCGAAGCTCGTCTATGATCCGCCGGCACGATCACTACTGGTGTTTGGCTATCCGGATATCTTGGTTAAGCTTCAAACATTCTGCAAAAGGGAGGTGGGTCAGACTGGACCTTTCGAATTCAGTTAGGCGCTGAAGAAAGGAAAGGTGACAGGTGACCCGAAGGCAGGATAGCGCGAAAGGAAAGATC
>JBPCJX010000059.1:0-5218 GCA_051004875.1 Bryobacteraceae bacterium | reverse complement strand
ACAGGGCTGACCAGGGCAAGGCGCTCTGCTGCCGCCCTTGCCCTGGACCCCATCCCGGCATCAAAGGTCCTGTCTGACCCACTCGAATTTGCAGAATTTGACAAACACAACTAGATTCCGAGTAGCGTCATCCAAACTAACTGCGGTCGCAGAGTACCGCGATCGCAGCCCAGCGCGTAGGTCCGCGCCTTGCTCACGCGTGAACGAAAAACGCCGCTGGCCTATGCTCTTGAACTCCCCCCTGGTCCAGTTGCTCGCATGATGCCGTTGCCGTGGCTCATCGAGCCGAACAGCAAATGCGCAATTTCGTGGGCCAGTACGACGCCGAGTAGGCTACCGCAGTCCATTAGATCGGGATTTTGAGCAGTAAGCCGCCGTATCCGAGGGTACACGACCGCGGCATGGTTCCGACCCGCCAAAAAAGGCAGTGCAAACCCTAAGGCAGTGTCTTCTACCGGCGCGTTCACGAAGTCGTCGTCGATGACAACAGTAAAACGGGATGGCTCGTATGTCTCCTCGCAAATTTGACTACTGACCCGGCCCGGGTCCGCAGGCGGGCAGTCGGCCCAGCGGACTGCAATGCCCACCAGTTCGAAAGTGCGACTCGCTACCCGCTTGCCCTCAGCAATTACGGCAGAATGACCGGCGGCCACATTGTGGAAGCGCACCGTAATCGTTTCCGTCTCCGCAAAACTCATCGCACCAGCTATCCAATTCACCGCGACCAACCGGATCATCTTGCCCACCGCATCCTCCTCATTCGGCAAGGCGGGAAAGAGGCTCAAAAGCTCCAATGGCCTCTGGATTTTTTTCGATTAATTTCAGTCCAGGGTCGTCGACCCGATGCTATGATCGCGTGACCAAAGGAGCGACCGGATGGACGCAGCGTCCGCTCTAGATCTAACTAAGCTGCTGCGTGATTGGACCGGCGGCGATCGAAGTGCACTCGACCGTCTGCTGCCAATTGTCTACGAGGAACTGCGCCGCACTGCCGTCGCATATATGACTCGCGAACGCGCCGGCCATACGCTGCAGGCGACGGCCCTCATCAACGAAGCCTACCTTCGGGTGATTGACATGAACCGGATCGAATGGCGCGATCGCACCCACTTCTTCGCTTTGTGCGCCCAAATGATGCGCCGCATATTGGTGGACCATGCCCGATCGCGGATTTATCTTAAGCGCGGCGGCGGAGTACGACCGGTCACACTGGACGAGTCCATGGTCGTTGGGGAGCGAACTGCCGAACTCATCGCTCTTGACGATGCCCTGAAGGCACTCGCGCTTCGCGATGAACGTAAGGCCCGCGTAGTTGAACTGCGATTTTTTGCCGGTCTGAGCGTGGAAGAAACCGCGACAGTTCTGAAGGTTTCGCCGCAAACCGTATCGCGCGACTGGAGCCTTTCAAAGACTTGGCTTGCAAGGGAAATGAGCCGGGAAGCGCATGAGTGATGATCAGTGGTCCAGGGTCGAACAGATCTACCACGCTGCGCTCGAGCGTACACCGGAAGAGCGCGCGGGCTTTATCGCCCAGGCTTGCTCTAGCGACTCAGGCCTGCGACGGGAAGTGGAATCTCTGCTTGTGTATCACGGCCGCGGCGATGCCCTTCTGGAGGCAAAGGGAGTTCGGCGCGTAATAGGCGCAATGATAGCGATCAATCTCGAGCCCGGCGCATCCATAGGCCCTTATAAGATTCTGGCTCAGGCTGGAAAGGGCGGGATGGGCGAAGTCTACAAGGCGCGCGATGTGCGTCTTAACAGAATTGTCGCAATCAAAGTGCTGCCGTATCAATTCGGAATCGGTCTCGACCGTCGATCACGCATGGAGCGTGAAGCCAAGGCCATCGCCAGTATCAACCATCCGCACATCTGCGCTCTCTTCGACATCGGGGAACAAAACGATCTCGAGTATCTCGTGATGGAATACCTCGAAGGCGAAACTCTCGCGAGCCGACTGAAGCGTGGAGCGCTGCCGATTAGCGAGGCGCTGCGGATCGCTATACAGATTCTCGAAGCGCTGAAGCATGCACACCGGCGTGCAATCGTTCATCGCGACTTAAAGCCCTCAAACGTGATGCTGACCGCGAACGGCATCAAGCTTCTTGACTTCGGGTTGGCCAAAATGCTGGATCGCGCTTCTCAGCCCTCCACCGACGATTCAGCAACCCCGCTGGGTGCAATCGTCGGCACGCTTCCATACATGGCGCCTGAACAACTGGAACGAAGGGCGGTAGACGAGCGCGCCGACATCTATGCCTTTGGCGCCGTTCTGTACGAGATGCTTACCGGACATCGCGCCTTTGAGGCCGAAACTCAGGCGGCGCTCATCTCGGCGATCATGACAAAACAGCCTCCGGCGCTTCACCTTGTGAAGTTATACGCTCCACGGAGTGAGAGCAGATTCGTCCGCGCGGGATCGTTGGCCACCACGACTGTCAAACTCGCATCACCTTCAGCAGCTCCGGCGTACTCGCGCAATGATCGAGAAAACGGAACTGGTCTGAGTTCTTCACCTCAGATGCAGCTTCAAGAAACGCTGTCATTGCCGCCCGATAAAGCGACGTGGCAAGGCTTATGCGCTTCACTCCCGCGCCCGCGAGTTCAGCGACCGAAAAGGATATATCTTTGATGCCCACCATAAAATTCACTGGTTTCGACAGCGTGGTACAGACTGTGGGCTGTGTTGCAAATAGGCGCGGATGATCTGTTAGTGTGAAACGCGATGGTTTGCAAGCGAGCAGCACTGTTCCGAGGGCGACATTTTGCGGATGAGATTATCGTGCTCTGTGTTCGCTGTGGGGCTTCGATTCCGCGAGGAGTTCGGTCACATCGACGAGCGCGTTCGCTGCTGGATTGCCGCGGAGTGCGGCGGCGCGTGCCTCGATTGATCGAGCCTCGCGTTTTCGATGATTCTTCCGAAGTGCGACTGCATAGTTGGCCAGAAGCGTTGCAACCGCCGCTGGATCGACATGCGCCTCGCGATCGATCATCAAGACGCCCACACGTAGGTCTTCTCCTGCTTCCCGCCATTGACTTCAGAATGCGGCTGCGGCGGCGGTGAGAGCGCGCAGGATGTCGGCAGCTGCGCCTTCCTGCTATTAAATTTTGCTGGTAAATAAGCGAACAGCAGATGCGGGCTCCGTTGCACCGTGCATCTGATTGGATCTACATCCTTTTAGCTGATTCGCAGCGCTCTCCGGTATCTGTCATGTTCGACAAGCGGTTTGGGTCCCCGGTCGGGTTTCGAACCTACAACCCATCAGTTAACAGCTATGGGATTTACCGCAAATTCGACTACTCACTAGTGATCAGGAACGCTCATAAGCCTGTATTTACGGGTGCTCCAGAGCATCCAGGCACTCATGCGAATACTCACAAGCGCTCACAAAACATCATGAGATTGAAGTGGAGTGCCACAAGATCTCCCACAAGTCAGTTCCAAAACAGGATTTCGATGTTATGTTCGGAGTGGCCGCCTAGCCTGGCCGGGCGATAAGTCGGAACCCTACCGATTGGCGGCTCACTTCTCTAAGGATTGCGGAGGGAGCAATGGCGCCTCAGGAGCGGCTCAAATTAGACAGGCAGCATCAAGAGAAGCTGCAAAAGGCAGTCGGCAATCGCGATTACGGTGCAGATAACAGATGGCCCGTGGTCTACGAGTTGTGGGCGAAGTACTATCTGAGGCTGCTTGAGTCGGAGTGGAGCGCTGCAATCAATCGGGAGCTCCCACCGTAGGAAGTCCACGCCCACCTAATTAGAGTAAAGCGTGACCTTCTAAGGCTTAGAGAGTGGAATACGCTAATGCCTTTGGGTTGGAAACACTGCTGGGTATGGCGGCCTAAGCAGATGCCTGAGTTTCGAAAGAATCTCAATCGACGGCTAACGGCGGACATTTCACATTGGATCGAGCTGATTTCGTCTGAGCGCGTTCAGGCCGCCACAAATGAGGAAATACGAACTCGGGTGGGGCGTTGGATTCGAAAGTATCGCGAGCAGTGTGGATGGAATCAGGCGAAGCTGGCCGAGAAAGCAAAACTCAGCCGTGACAGCGTTATCGCCCATGAACACGGCAGAACGCTCCCCTACGCCGATACTCTCCAGGAGTACTGCACGGCCTTCAATGCGGAGCTCGGTCTTAAACTTCGACCTATCGACGCCAAGAACGCCTGAACTTACAGGGGATACAGAACTCCCTTCCTAGTTTCGGCTTACTCTCCACCTACTCTCTACTGACTCTCTGGCCATTACCTGGGATCGTCATCTTGTGAGCGTTCAGTTCAGCTCTTCCTGTATCGGGAGCGCCGCGTGAAAAATCATCGGCGATTACCGAAAACAGGGTGTGAGCGATATATATCACCTACGCTCACGGAAAGTGGTTTTAAAAGATGAACTCAAAAAAAGCCTCAAAGCCGGCGCCGCAATTAGGGCCGCCCGCAACTGAGGACGGCAGCCTCGATCTGCTTGATTACGAGCAGCTGGCGAAGGTCACCAGAAAATCTATAGTCACGCTGCGGCGTTATAAAATGCTCGGCCTCGGTCCCCGGCCTTTGATTATCGGCAGACAAGTACGGTTTATGCGCCGCGACGTGCTCGCGTGGCTCGAATCGTGCGCCAGTACCGGAACGGAGGCTCGTTGATTTATGCCGATAACCGCGAAAGCGGCAGGTGTGGCCTGCGGCTATCGAGAATTCCTCATTACGAACTGGAAACCCTTTCAGACGCCCGAAGATCCGAAAACGTTGCAGAGGTGCACTCGTGAGCGAGTCCAAAAACTCAAAAAGAACTGGGCATCGCTTCGGGCCAGGTAACAAGCACGGCCGCGGGCGCCCGGAAGGTAGTCGGAACCACGCAACGATCTTGCTGCAGCAACTCATGGACAACGAGGCGGAGTCGATCATTCGCAAGGTGATCGAACTCGCGAAAGAAGGCGATTCCATCGCTATGAAGCTAGCTGTGGAGCGACTGATCCCGCCTGCAAAAGATCGGCACATACAGCTCAAGTTCCCAAGGGTTCACTCTGCGGAGGATGTGATCGAGGCGAGCGCCTGTCTTGTTCAGGCTGTTACGGAAGGGAACATAACGCCCGGTGAAGCGCACAGCGTTGCGGGTCTGCTCGAGGTGCACAGGCGAGCGAGCGAGACGGCGAGCCTTGAGAAGCGAATTTCTGAGTTAGAACGGAGGGTAGAAGATGGCGAACGGTAGCCTTGAACGGCGTGTT
>JBPCJX010000058.1:0-10113 GCA_051004875.1 Bryobacteraceae bacterium | reverse complement strand
CAACTACAGGGGTAACCAGCAGCCTCGGGGTCCTTTTGATTTCAGCGAGAACTTCCAAGCCCGACATCTTCGGTAAATGAAGATCCAGAAAAATCACATCCGGGCGAGGGTGATCGGCATATTTGTCCTCGCGACGTAGATACGCGAGCGCCTCCTCGCCGTCGGGAACCGAACGGACACCTTCGGTCAATCCCGCTTCTCGAAACGCCTCTTTGGTCAAGCGGGCTGCAGCGGGATCATTCTCTATCAGCAGAATATCCAAATTTTGCAGACTTCTCCTGGATGCTTCGACTTCCGATGACATGGTGCGAGTTGCCATGTACGAGCCTAGCCAGTGTATCAGAATTTCCGCCATTCCTTCGCCAATGAAGCGAATCTTGGAACCTGGATCGCCCTTTGTGGTTTCTAAGATGGTACGGGCTGCCCCATGCCTCTTTCCTGCCGATTGCTCGTTGTAGTGCTGATCACCGTATCCGGGTTCCTCTGCACGGGGCAGGTTTCGCCGCCCGCCCCGCAAGCCGTTTCAGGCGAACGTGCCAAAACATTCACGATAGGCGGAACAGTCACCAATGCCGCGACCGGTGAACCAATTCGCCGCGCTCTCGTTCATGTGAACGGGCCGATGCAATTAGCCGCCTTCACCGGCCCGGACGGACGTTTCCAAGTTGGCGGCGTGGCGCAGGGACAAGCGTTCCTCACGGCCGAAAAACCAGGATTTTTCGATGAACAATCCTTGCACCCTGGCTCCTATGCACCTCAAAATGCTGCCGTCAACGTCGGTCCGGGCACGAACGAATTCCATCTTCAGTTAACTCCTGGGGCCAAAATTCGCGGACGCGTGCTCGATCCCGACGGCGAGCCCATTGAGGGGCTCCAGCTCCAGCTAGTCACACGGGAGATATCGGAAGGCCGCAAGCAGCTTCAGCAGGGCATGATGGCGAGTACAGACGAAAACGGAACCTATCGGATCGAGGGCTTGACCCCCGGTCTATACTTTCTTCGCACCATGGCGCGCCCGGTATTCTCTACGTTTGGAGGATTCCCCCGGAATGCTTATGCGCCCCAGTACTACCCCAATAGCTCCGATCTCGCCTCTGCTCAATCATTAGAATTGAAGCCCGGACAGGAAGCCGAGGCAGATTTTACGCTCCATCCAGCGGCTACTTCCACCATCAGGGGTATCGCCGCCGGGGTGGTCCAGAGCGGACTCTCCATTTCCTATCAAGGCGCCGATGGCCAGGAGAGTAGTGTGAATTATTTCCGCTTCGACCCGCGCACGGGCAAGTTTGCCTTAGGCATGGTGCCTTCCGGATCATGGACTCTCCATTTCACCTCGAATGACGCTAAGGGAAACGCGTATTACGCCGAACAAAGCGTCGAAGCGAACGGTTCCGACGTTGCTGGTCTGCAAATTGTATTGCAACCGGCGCCCGCTATCGCCGTAATTGTGAACCGTGCTGCCGCTAGCGCCTCGGCACCCCAGAACACTTCATCTCCATCGGCCGATCAAGGTCCAGGAGTGCAGGTTCAACTGCTTCCCACAAACAACGCCAGCAATGAGCGTTTTTATGCCGCTCCGCGACCCGGCGATTCTCAGGGGGCGCTATTTCTGCAAGGCGTTCGCCCCGGGAACTATAAGGTCGTAGTTCAGGCATTTGGCGAAGAGTGCGTCGAATCAGTTTCGGCCGGCAGCATTGATCTGATGCACAATGATCTTCTTATCTCTCCGGGCTCACAGCCGTCGCCCATCACTGTCTCTCTCAGGAATGACTGCGCCACGATCACTGGCACGGTCCGTTCCGAAAATCAAAATGCTCCGGCATTTATACTTGTCGCCCCCGATTCCGCTCCGGCCGAGCCTAAGCTGTTTCCCACCCAGGCAAACGCAAATTTCGTCTTCGCAGGTCTTAGTCCAGGTACGTATCGCGTTTGGGCTTTCTCGAACGTGGCAGGGCTCGAGTACGCGAACCCCGACGCATTACGTGATTATCCCGGCCAGCAGGTGAATCTTGAAGCCAACCAAAAGGCGACCGTGAACCTTAACTTAATCATCAGAAGGAGTGATTAGTGTGCGCACTCGCCTATTGCTTCTCCTATTTAGCACTTATGCTTTCTTCGCGGTGAAAGCGCCTTGTCAACCAGCGCCCAATCCTTCACAATCGCGCGGAAATGGCTACAGCGTTACGGGAATCGTTCTACAACGTGGCAGTAACCAACCTTTGAAGCACGCCCAGGTATCGCTTACCTCAGTCGAACACCGGAACCGCCAGCTTTTCTATATCACTCCTGACAATGGACAGTTCGTGTTTTCAGGACTTACGCCCGGGAAATATTCGCTTGAAGCTCAGCTGCATGGCTTTACTCAGGCTTTTCGCGGTAATGAGGATTACTCAACCGCAATTGTAGTTGGCCCGGCGCTGGATTCTGAACACGTCAGATTCCTTCTCGACATTCCGGCAGCTATCTCAGGAACTGTGGTCGATCAGGAGGGCGATCCTGTTCGCGATGCTCAGGTGTTTTTATTTCACAGCGGTATCTTTTCCGGCAGGACTCGTACCATCATGCAAATGCAGGCAGGTACCGACTCATCGGGCATGTTTCATTTCGGGCATCTCAGGTCTGGAACCTATTTCGTAGCCGTTTCTGCTCGCCCTTGGTATGCGCCAAATTCGCCCCTCCAAGGTCAATCCGAAAATTCGGGACCGAACGCCAATGCTCCAGAGCTCGACGTCGCGTATCCGGTGACCTATTATCCAGATGCTCTTGACCCAGCAGCTGCTTCTCCCATCACGCTTTCTCAAGGCGCCGTTGCCGAGCTTTCAATCGCCCTCCGAGCCATGCCCGCTTTGCGCCTCGAGGTCAACGCTTCCGCGCAGCAAAACCTCAATCTCGGTATTTCGGCGGTGGGACCGGGCGCTTCCCCGCTCCCCATTAATGCTGCACAATTCGCGGAAGAGAATCGGCGCGGACTCCTGGGCCTTGCACCGGGTCATTACGTTGTCACTCTCCAGCGTTTCGACCAGCGCTCGGGCTCCCTTCGAAGCGGCGGGACGAAAGCCATTGACCTGACCGCTAATTCAACTCTGGATGTAAATGATCTTCCGAACACGGCCATTTCAGGAAAAGTGATGATGGAAGGAAGCGAGCACCCCCGTGGCTTAACGGTGGGGCTCGTCAACGTGAACAGCGGTCAAGCTACAGGCGGCTCCGTTGCGCCGGATGGATCCTTTAAAGTTGAGCGCGGCAGCATTTCGCCCGGCCAGTACGAAATTCGGTTGGGAAATACTCCAGAGCTGTATATCAAATCCATCGCAGTCACGGGAGCGGAGTATTCCAATGCGATGGTCAATGTTGCCGAAGGCGCATCCATTCAAATTTCGATCGTTGCTGCCAAAGGTCTCACGCACGTAAACGGCATCGCGATCAAAGATGACAAGCCTTTTCCAGGTGCCATGGTGCTTCTGGTTCCCCAGAATGCAAACCGGGGCGAGTACCTCCCCCGAGACCAAAGTGACAGCGACGGCACCTTCACACTCAATTTTGCGGCGCCTGGCCAGTACGCGCTGATTGCCATCGATAATGGCCGTGATCTCGCTTACCGGGATGCTTCCGTCATCAAGCCTTATTTAGAGCAAGCGCAAGCTATCGATGTTCCTCTGCAACGTGACGCCAGCCTGAAGGTAACTGTCCAGCATCGTCGCCCATAGCTCTCAAATACCGTTCTGCCGAGCGGTGGACTGCATCTTTTCCGCCACTTGCGACCGTCATCTTCGGAAATGCACCGTAAATGCGATCAAACTTGAACGGCTCAACGGACCTGACGACGCGCCGCACCGAATCCGCAGGCAATGGGATGTAATTCGGATAACTATACATAAAGCTCACCCATCGCCGGTCCGGTACAACCTGAATGGTGTCGCCCGAAAGTAGCGCGCCTTTGCCATCCGCTCCGCGCGGCCAGTGCAAAACCGTTGCACCAGCGAAGTGCCCACCGCAATGGATCAACGTGAGGTCTTCACAAATGCGATGCGTTTCTCCTTCCCAAAAACGGAGTGAGGAGTCCGGCCGGATGACCCACTCTTCATCATCTTTATGTAGATAGATTTACTCGGTAATGCTGAGTTGACTCAGCAACCAGGCATATTCGAAGGTCTGTTCCTTAAGACGGTCGTATCGGCCTGAAGAGCCGCCGTGCCCGGCACCCATGTTCACTTTCAAGAGCACTGGATTGCGGCCAATCTGCAAAGTTCGCAAGCGAGCGACGAATTTCGCCGGTTCCCAGTACATGACCTGGCTGTCATTCAAACTAGTGGTGACCAGGATGGCGGGATAAGGATGCTTCTCCAAATTGTCATAGGGACTGTAAGTCTTCATGTAGTCGTAAGCCGACTGCTCATTGGGGTTTCCCCATTCAAGATATTCACCGACCGTTAAGGGCAGCGTTGGGTCCATCATGGTGTTCAGCACATCGACAAACGGCACAGCGGCGTGAACAGCTTTGAACAGATCGGGCCGCATATTTGTCACGGCGCCCATCAATAAGCCGCCTGCACTTCTACCCTCAATCACCAATTTGTCCTTGGACGTCCATTTCTCGTTAATCAGATATTCCGCGCTATCAATGAAATCGAAGAACGTATTTTTCTTTTTCATGAGCATTCCGTCGTCGTGCCATGCCTCGCCCATTTCGTTACCGCCACGGACGTGTGCGATGACGAATGCCATGCCGCGATCGAGCAAGCTAAGACGGCTGCTCGAGAAGGTGGGCGGCGTGCCGAAGCCGTAAGAGCCATAGGCGTAGAGAAAAAGCGGTGCGGTGCCATCCCGCTTGAAGCCTTTCTTATACACGACCGAAAGCGGGATCTTCACCGCATCCCGTGCTGTTGCCCAGAGCCGCTCCGATACATATTGCGAAGGATCATAACCGCCGAGCACTTCCTGCTGCTTCAACAGCGTGGCCGTGTGAGTGCTCATGTCGTAGTCGAAGACGCTCGATGGCGTAACCAAGCTTTGATAGTTGTAGCGGAACAAGATGCTGTCGTATTCGGGATTTTCCGCAGGAAACACCGAGTACACGGGTTCCGGGAATTGGATTGACGTCCACTCGCCGGTGGAGAAATTGAGGATGCGAAGCCGGTTCAGGGCGGCTGACTTCTCGTAGGCCACAGCATGACCTTTAAAAAGCGCTAAATCCTCGATCAGGACGGCGTTGTCGTGGGGCAGAAACTCCTTCCAGTTGCAGGGGCTCGGATCGAAAACGGGGGCGGTCACGACACGATAATTTTTCGCGTTTTTGTTTGTGCGGATATAAAACAGTTCGTTGCGGTGATCAAGGCCGTATTTGTGATCCTTTTCGCGCGGGAGAACGACTTTTAATTGGGCATTCGGCCGATCGGCTTTGAGATAGCGGATCTCTGTCGAGTCGGTTGCTGCAACACGGAGAAGAATAAATTTCTTATCGCGCGTCCGATGAAGCTCAGCGTGGTAGAGCTCGTCCTTTTCGTTGTAGATTTCCTCTGCTGTATTCGATCCGAGGACATGCCGGAACATGAGGTTGGAGCGTTTAGTCAGCGGATCCTCAGTCGTGAAAAAGATCGTTTTGTTATCGGAGGCCCAGGCAAGCGAGGTTACCCTCTCGGCCGAGTCGGACAATAGCTGTCCTGAGCGGAGATCCTGGACATGCAGCTTGTATTGGCGGAATCCAGTGGTGTCCGTTGTGTAGGCGAGCAGGGTGCCATCATCGCTAATTTCAAACGCTCCCAAGCTGAAAAATTTGAGGCCCGTCGCCAATTCGTTCAAATCGAGCAATACCTGCTCGGGCGCACTGATGCTCTGTTTTCGGCGGCATTGAATGAGATACTGCCTGCCTTCGTCGGTTCGTGAATAGTAGAGATAATCGCCTCGGCGGACGGGAACCGAGAGATCCGTTTGCTTGATGCGACCGAGCATTTCTTTATAAAGAGTCTCTTCGAAGGGCTCAAGAGTCTTCGTCATGGCTTTCGTGTAAGCGTTTTCGGATTCGAGATACTTGATCACTTCAGGATTAGACTTGTCGCGCAACCAATAATAGTTGTCGATCACGGTGGCAGCGTGGCGAAGTTCCCGGTGCTCGATGCGATTCGCGACCGGCGGAGTCAAGTCTTCGGATTCAGCAAATGAGGACATAGTTAAGAGCGAGAGACCTGGAATCAAGCCGCGGCTGCATTTCAATTTCGATGCTTTCGTTTAGGCGAGTCTCGGCGGGACGGCACCTAAAGGACGCTTTCGCGGTGACTCCCATTATCGTAAAGGACAGCCATAGCGTCTGCATCCGGGGCGCTGGGAACACCTGGCATGCAACCGGTGTCTGTGGTTAGTGAACGGGGGGCGCATGTTCGATCAAACTTTTATTAACGGGCGGGGAGAGGCGAAGCGACCATACACGATCATCTTGTCTCTGCTGTTGCAGATAGGGGTAATGTGCCTGGTAATTCTGATTCCGTTGATCTATAGCGAGACTCTGCCCAGTGCTCAGTTGAAGAGCATGCTTGTGGGTCCCGCGCCGCCCCGACCGCCTGCGCACCCGAAGCTTGCCAGTAGTGCAGCGGCTCAACCAAGAACAATTCGTCAGCTCGTTGCGCAGTTGGCCCCCAGTCTCATTCCGAAGAAGCGAGACGATATTGAACCGGATGCCTCGGCGCCCGACATTCGCGTGACGGCCAGCACCGGTGGCGCAGATGGTCCGACGGGAGGTGTGGTCGAGAGTATGTTGAGTCGTGCGCCCGGTGTGGCGCCACCGCTGTTCACAAACGAGACACCGAAAGCCCAGACCGGGCCGGTAAGAATTGGTGGCCGTGTTGCCGAGGCCAATCTCATGCGGCAGGTTCAGCCGACCTATCCACCGCTCGCCAAGTCAGCCCGTGTACAAGGGGCTGTGGAGTTCACAGCTACCATCAGCAAAGACGGTAGGATCGAAAACTTACAGCTGATTCGTGGTCATCCGCTTCTTGTGAACGCGGCAAAGGACGCCGTTTTGCAATGGAGATATCGGCCCACCCTACTTAATGGACGCCCTGTAGAAGTAGTCACTGACATTGTGGTCAACTTCACGCTAAGCCCGTGATTTGCGGTTTTGAGACAGTCAACAGTTTGCAGTGGTTCCGATGAGTTCTCCGCAGCGAAATCAGCTATAAATGGCGAAATCCTTCTACAGGACAAGGCCAAGAATACCGATAACCTCCTTGTATGGCACCGAGCCTAAGGAGTGTTTGGGATATGAGACGTCGATACGGCATGATTGCCACCTTGTGGGTAGTCGGGTTAAACATACCTGCTTTATGCGCTCAATCGGCGCTCAATTTTGTCCCGATTCCGCCCTGCCGACTGGCCGATACGCGTAATCCGTTGGGGAGCTTTGGGGGCCCGAGCCTGCAGGCCGCTACACCCAGGAGCTTTCCGGTTTTATCCGGCTCTTGCGGAATCCCTGCAAATGCATCAGCTTACTCATTCAATGTCACGGTTGTGCCGTCTGGATTTCTCGGCTATTTGACTGTATGGCCAGCCGGCGGACCCCAACCGCTTGCTTCAACCATCAACTCTTATCTCGGTGTGGCGGTGGCCAACGCGGCCATCGTGTCGGCGGGTACAAATGGCGCGGTGAGTGTATACGCCACTAATCTTACGGATGTAATTCTGGACATTAACGGATATTTCATTGCGCAGAGTAACTCGACGACGCAAAGCTTGGCACTAGGAGCGGGTTCATTGCCGGCCTCGAGCATAGGTGTAGGCAATACCGCTCTGGGAGTGAGCACACTCCAGATCAACAGCACCGGGGCATACAACGTCGGGGTCGGGATCTCGGCGCTTTTACGCAATACAACAGGTTCGAACAACACTGCCGTGGGAAGCGCAGCTTTAGCGCAGAATACGGGGGGCGGATACAACAGCGCCTTCGGCTATAACGCTCTTGCGGTCAATGGACTTGGGATGGGTAATACGGCGCTGGGATACACGGCGCTATTCAATAACAATGCGAATTACAACACAGCTGTGGGAATTGCTGCGCTGTCCAATAACACGATGGGCGGAAATAACACCGCGCTTGGATACTTCGCGCTCTCAAGTCTGACGACTGGCGGATGGAACATAGCGATCGGGACCTCGGCGGGACAAAACGTGGCAGGCAGCGGCAGCTACAACATCGAGATCGGAAACCAAGGCACTCCTACCGATTCAAATGTCACTCGCATCGGCACGCCCGGTGACCAGATGAGCACGTTTATCGCTGGTATCAACAACTCAAGCGTGGCGGGTTTGCCCGTGCTGGTCAATTCCCTCGGCCAACTGGGTGTCCTGCTGTCATCCAAACGTTACAAGGAAGATATACAGGATATGGGAAAGGCGAGCGATGCGCTCATGCGGCTCCACCCGATCACCTTCCACTACAAGCGTGCGGCGGAGGACGGTCGCAAGCCCCTGAATTACGGCTTAATTGCCGAAGAGGTGGCCCGAATTTATCCAGAACTCGTCGTCTACGGCGATCATGGACAGATCGAGTCGGTACAGTACCATCAGCTTCCGGCTCTGCTGCTCAATGAGTTGCAGAAACAGCATCAGACTATTCAGCAGTTAGAGGAACGCATTGCTGGGCTGGAGAGCTTACTGCGCGACCGAGTGCAGCCGACCATAGCCGGCGGGAAGTAATTTTCGGCCTTAAGCCGTAGAACGGGCGCCAAACGCTCTGCGCGATACAGGGGACCGGCCAAGACGAATGCTGTGAACCTGTTACGATGAGGATTCCGAAGTCTCGCCGCGATGCCCCGCGACTTTCCTCCTTCCGCGCGCTACGTTGAGTCCGGCATTCTTGCCGAGATCGTTCAACATAAACACGCGCAAGTGGCTGATCTGCGCTCGCGTGCGGCGATGTTAGAGCAGCAGGCATATGAGCGGAAGACACCCCCCCGCTCCTTTTCGGAGGCACTTTGGAAGTCGACTCCAGCGATTATCGCTGAAATCAAGAAGGCATCACCCAGCAAAGGTCTTCTGCGGCAGAATTTCCATCCGGCTTTTATCGCTCACGCTTATGAACAGGGGGGCGCGGCGTGTTTGTCGGTGGTTACCGACAAGCAATACTTCGAAGGATCGCTGCTGGATTTAGAAGCGGCGCGCGCCTCGGCGAATTTACCGATACTTCGGAAGGACTTTGTCGTAGACCGGCTTCAAATCTACGAAGCCGCTGCCCATAATGCGGATGCCATTTTGCTGATAACGGCTATTCTGGATGTCGAGCAGCTCAGTAGCTTCCGCGAGTTGGCCACCTCGCTTTCGCTTGCCTCGCTGGTGGAAGTTCACAACCAGGAGGAGCTTACGAAAGCGATAGATTCAGGGGCCGAGATTATAGGCGTCAACAATCGCAATCTCGACACATTCGAAGTCTCGCTAGACACTTCGCTGCGCCTCAGCCTATGCATGCCCGGCAATGCCACACGTATCAGCGAAAGCGGAATTCACACCCGGGCTGATATCGACCTTCTGCGCGGTGCAGGTTTTGACGCATTCCTGATCGGCGAATCATTAATGACCTCAAATGATCCAACGGCCTCGCTGAGAGCTCTGCTTCAATCGCCCGCATGAATGGCACGCGGAACATTTCGTTTGTAATCAAGATTTGTGGGGTCACGAACGAAGAAGACGCGCAACTCGCGATCGAAGCGGGCGCAAATACGCTCGGTTTCAACTTCTATCGAGGAAGCCCGCGGTATGTTACACCGGCTCGCGCGAAAGAGATTGTAGAGGTCGTGCAAATACCGTTTTGGAAAGTTGGTGTATTTGTGAACGCTACTGAAACAGAGCTTGCAAAAGCTGCGGTGCAAGTACCTCTGGATGTTGTCCAGTTACATGGGGACGACTGCCCGGCTCATTTCTTAGGTTCTTATCGCGTATGGAGAAGCATTGGTGCGAACGACGCAACCCATTGGGAAAACGCTTGCGCTAAAGCGGAAAGCGCTGAAGCGAGGAGTGCTGAAGCGAGGAGTGCTGAAGCGAGGAGTGCTGAAGCGAGGAGTGCTGAAGCGAGGAGTGCTGAAGCGAGGAGTGCTGAAGCGAGGAGTGCTGAAGCGAGGAGTGCTGAAG
>JBPCJX010000057.1:0-40891 GCA_051004875.1 Bryobacteraceae bacterium | reverse complement strand
GCTGCCATCGCCGAGAATAACCACTCTAAGCCCAGCGTGGGCGTGCAATCGGACCTTTTCTACGCGTCTCGTCAGATACAACGCGGTCACAACGGCAGTTAAAGCCCCGATGCCGGAAACCCAAGTGCCGATTGCGACCCAAACTTGAATCTCTTGATCGAGCGTCATTGCGTCGTGATTCACGACAAACCCGCGATATCTTCCAGGGACCAAAGACGGTCAGAGACTCTAGCCGCCATTGCTGGGGTGACACGAAGTGTTTTGTGGATTCTCGCAAAGTTGTAATGCATCATGTGGATTGCGACCGCTGCGGCATGGTTCTCAATCTTTTTCGAGAAAGCGTTCGTCAGTCTGGTGAACCGGCGCATCGACATTCTCATTGTGAGATTCGCACGCTCAATGTAACTAGTGCTTGCATGCTGAGGAGCAGGGTAGCCAGTGATCGCAGATCTTTCGCAACCAATGCAATCACTAGGGCTGTAGCGCGTCTGCCCGTCACTTGGACTGCCGTATATCTTCACCAACTGAGCATAATCAACTTCGCCTCTAAACTAACCAAGCCTACTGGAGCCATAAGCTTTCCGGCAACAAGCAACGCGACCAACGCTACCGATATCAGCTGCAGCGTGACGGCTGGAAAGTGCTCGTCATCTGGGAATGCGAAACGGCCAGCGACACGCGCCTCGCGCGGCTATGCAAGGACATTACGGCACAACTCCGACACCGCAGAGCGCCCGATTAGCCAACCCGTCGAAAACCCTCCTGACCAAATCCCCAAACCCAAATAACGTCTGACTCGCGCTATCCCGCAAATCGCCACCCAAGCTGTCGCCGCAACTCTCTTGCTATGATGACCTTGCGCTGACAGATGCAGCGACGAACCGAACAATGCCGCCTCTGAGGCTGCATGTAAGTCCGGGACTTGATCAATTTCTTGACAGGTACCAAGGCAATGCGAAACGATTCTTTTCCTCCTTCCACAGCTTCCCCGCGCGGACTTGCTTCTTCGACACAAGCCGTGTGCCCAACAGATTTTCTTCGCGCTAAGGACAAGTCGCACAAGCTCTCGATGGTCACGTGCTACGATTACACCTTCGCCCGTTTACTCTCCAAAACCGCGGTCGATGGAATTCTGGTCGGCGACAGTGCCGGCATGGTGATGCATGGCCACTGCTCGACGCTGTCCGTGACCGTAGAACTGATGCGGCTTCACACGGAGGCTGTCGCGCGCGGCGCTTCCGGCAAATTCATCGTTGTCGACATGCCGTTTCTCTCTTTCCGGAAAGGTTTAGCCGCAGCTCTCGACTCGGCACAGATCCTGATGACCGCTGGTGCACATGCCGTGAAGCTTGAGGGCGTAGATGGGCATGAGGACGTGATTCAAAGGATGACGCAAAGCGGAATTCCCGTGATGGGTCATCTCGGCCTCCAGCCTCAATCGGTTCGCGCCTATGGAGGTTTTAAAGTTCAGGGTCGAAACGCTAATGCCGCTCAGGTGATCGCCCGTCAGGCCAGCGTTCTCGAAAAGCTTGGCGCTTTTGCAGTAGTGCTTGAGTGCATTCCCGCCGCCCTCGCGCACGATATCACCAAAACTTTGCGCATTCCCACCATCGGCATTGGTGCCGGCGCTGCGTGTGATGGGCAGATCCTGGTGCTCCAGGATCTCCTCGGCATGAACATGGAGTTCCACCCCAAGTTTGCCCGGCCCTTTTCCGATGGAGCACGCAGCATCCTCGACGCCGTCGCAAATTTTGATGAAGCGGTGAAAGCCGGCACTTTCCCAACCATGGAAGAGAGTTATCAATAGTGCAGGTTTCGCGCACCGTAGCCGACTGGCTGGAACGCCGCCGCGCCATTACCGGGCGCACTAGCGGTTTTGTCCCCACCATGGGAGCCCTTCACCGCGGACATGCGTTTCTGATCGAGCGTTGCCGTAGAGAAAATGAGATCGTCATCGTCAGCATCTTCGTGAACCCAACACAATTCAACGATCCGAAAGATCTTCAGCGATATCCCCGCACGGCCGAACACGATTTGGCCGTTTTGGAAACCCTCGGTGCAGACGAGGTCTTTCTCCCGTGGGTATCGGAGTTGTATCCGCATGGTTATCGTTTTCGGGTGGAGGAGGAGGGCGTAACGCGGCTGATGGAAGGAGTCCGGCGTCCGGGCTTCCTTCAAGGCGTTATGACTGTCGTCCTGAAGCTTCTCAATCTTGTTCGCCCCGACCGCGCTTATTTCGGAGAGAAAGACTTTCAGCAGCTGAAGATCATCACCGACATGGTGAAAGACTTTTTCATCCCGACCGAGATAGTTCTTTGTCCCACTGTGCGCGAGCCGTCGGGCTTGGCGGAAAGCTCGAGAAATATGCTGCTATCTCCAGCGGCACGAAAGGACGCGGCATGTCTTTTCCGTGCTTTGACCTCGGCTGCTAATCCAGATGAGGCCAAAGCGATTCTCGAATCAGAAGGTTTCGCGGTGGATTACGTCGAGGAACACTGGGGAAGGCGGTTCGCCGCAGCATTTCTCCAACATGTGCGGCTGATCGACAACGTCCCGCTGTGTTGAGGCCCCGCTGTTATGCTTCTCTGCCTTGACGTTGGCAATAGTCAGATCTACGGCGGCGTCTATGACAATGACGAGCTGAAGACTAGTTTCCGCCGAACCTCCTCGATCCGAGCCTCCTCCGATGAATTTGCAACGTTCTTTCGCGCTGTGCTTCGCGAAAACGAAGTCGATCCCGCGGAGATCGAAATGGCCGGCATCTGCTCGGTAGTACCCGATGTCGTGCACTCGCTTCGAAACTGCTTCCGCAAGTACTTCCGCTTTGAGCCGTTCCTGCTCCAGCCGGGAGTGAAGACCGGCCTGAAAATCCGCTATCGAAATCCGTTGGAAGTCGGTGCCGACAAGATCGCGAATGCAATCGGCGGACTCACACGCTTTCCCGGCCGTAATTTACTCATCGTCGATTTTGGCACTGCGACCACAGTCTGTGCGATCACTAAAGAAAAAGAGTATCTCGGCGGAATTATCACGCCGGGGATCTATACTTCCATGGCGGCACTCGAAGCGAATACCGCCCGGCTGCCTGCCGTTGAAATCGTCAAGCCACTCGAGGTTTTAGGACGCTCTATCGAGGAGAGCATCCAGTCGGGCTTGTATTACAGCACGCTCAGTACAGTGCGATCGCTGGCCGCGCTTGTCACCGAACAGCATTTTGCGCGCGAAAAACCTCTGGTCCTCGGAACCGGCGGGTTCGGACGGCTTTTCGAGAACGAGCTGCTATTCGATGCGTTTCTGCCGGAGCTTCCGCTCCTTGGGTTGCGCCGTGCCGTCGAGCTTTCGCAAATAGACATTCACAAGTAAGTGGATTTCGCAATCCAGCTGACCGGACCAGCTTGAGCGCATAACGAAGAAGCTTAACGTTGATGTTAGCGGTGACTTTGACATTGAAAGCCTGTGAATCGCAAGCGGTCATCCCATTAGGTTCGATTCGACTATTTGTTGAAGGTAATCGGCTCAGACTCAATTCTGCCCTTTGCCTCGTCACTTAACACCAGTGTGAAACCAGGGGGCTGAAGGCCGTGGAGTCTTAGTCGCCGACTAGCGCGTTAGACGTCCAGGCGGTACGCAGAGTCAACCCTCGGATAATCGAGAACGGTTCGCGACCCACCCTCAACACGGCAATGTTGCGGTCATTGGCAGCTCACTCCGTTCGCAGCGCCTGAATCACGTCGACTCGAGCTGCCCGCGCCGCCGGTATCACTGACGCAGTCACGGCGGCAAGCAGCAGCACTAAAGCCGAACCCGCCACCGGCAGCATGCCCGGCATCTTCAGGTCTGCCAGGAAACTGCCCGCCAATTGGGCCAGCCCGAACCCGCAGGCCAAACCGACAGCCAGTCCGCCGATCGCCATGGCTGCGCCTTCGGCGATGATGCGCATCAGCAGTAGCCGCGGCTGGGATCCAACTTCCAGCCGTATGCCAAATTCCCGTGTGCGTCCGCTGACCGAGAACGCCAGCACGCCGGCAACGCCCACCACCGCAATGAGTAGCGCCATGCCGGCGAAAACGCTGAACACCACAGCATTGAGCCGATCGGACGTGAGCACTTCCGCTCGCACGTCCTCAAGCGTAGCCGCGCGTTCCACGGGCTGGTCCGTGGACATTGTACGCATGATACGCGTGATCGGCATTACTAGAGCATAGGGATCCGAGCCCACGTGGACGAATAGACGCCCTCCTCCCATAACTTGCGCCTGAGCGAAAGGACGATATACGGTAATAATCGGCCTCGGCACAACGTTAATATCGTCCATGTCCGGCACCACGCCGATAATGCGCAGCGGCTCGGTGCTGATCATCCCGGGGGGGATGACCTGGAGGATCGGGTCGGTCCACATCACATGATGGTTCAGCGCATCGCTCTTGGGAAATATCCGTTGCGCTAAGCTCTGGCTTACAATCGCGACCGAGCCGCTGCCTTTGCGGTCGGCATCTGTGAAATCTCGTCCTTCAAGGATAGGCAGGCCTAGCGTCGCGAAAAATCCGGGTGAGATGACTCGAGTCCTGGCACGGTGATGTTCCTCGCCCAGTGGCGGCACGTGCCCGTCGGCCGAAAATTGGAGTCCGAAATCAGGCCCCTCAGCATCGCGCCATGGAACGGTCGTGCCGACAGAGACGTTCTGAACACCCGGCAATTCACGGATTCGGCGCGCCGCTTCCCGATAGTAATCCACCTGCTGGCTGGACGTTCTTCCCAAGTGCATCACAGGAACGTCCACTGCGAGCACATGGTGCGTATCGAAACCGGTCTGCGCGGCCTCGAGCGCAAGCAGCGTCTTCACTGTTGCGCCGGCGGAGGCTACAAGCACGAAGGAGGCAGCGATCTGAACGACCGCGAAGACCCTCAATTTTCGATTCGCTGCACTGGTGACCCGAGTGCTCCCGCTGGCCAGGCCGAATCCCTGGGCGCCTCCGGCTGATGGCAAGCGCGGAACGAATGCCAGCAGCACCGCAGCAAGAACCGCAAGTCCAGCTCCCACCCAAAGCATGCTCGAATCGACTGTGAGGTCCAGGGCTCGGATAGAGAATCGCGACATATATCGCGCCAGAACGGCGCCCATCGGACTGGCAATCAGTATGCCCAGGGTTGCTCCGGCGACGCACAGCAGCAGACTCTCGGTGAACAGGGTACGACGCAAAGCACCTGTGCTGGCGCCCAACGCCGCGCGGATCCCTAGTTCGGCTTCGCGGCGCACGGTCCGGGCAAGAATCAGATTGGCGACGTTGGAGCAGGCGATGACGAAGACTAGCACCGATGTCGCCATCAGCACCAGCAGTATCGTCCGCGCTCCCGACGTGAGCTGGTCGCGCAGCTTCACCGCACTGATTCGGTAGTCCCCTTTGGCCGGATAGGCTTCGGGATGCGCCCGCTTCATACGCGCGTAGATTGTACGCAACTCGGTGCGCGCCGTTTCCAGATCCGCGCCCGGTGCAAGTCTCGCGAACAATTCGGTCATCCGGTGTATCCGGTTGGTTACCATGGTCGCCGATAGATGATGCGAGCTCGTTACGATGTTGCCGATGATCTCCGTGTCCTGGGGATAAGGAACGCACGGCTCTAAAACGCCTACTACAGTGGCCGGACGCGCATCGAAGTATGAATTGAGCCGGACGGTCTTGCCGAGTACTGAAGGATCGCTTTTCAGCGCTGTCGACCAGAAGCGGTATGTCAGTACTACGGCGCCCTCCGCCTTCGGACCGTCATCGTGCGCATCTAGCAGCCGTCCGAGTACCGGGCGCAGGCCCATAACCTGGAAGTACGATCCATTAACCACCCCGGCTCGAACGGACTGGGGTTCTCCGAGCCCAAGCATAGTAAAGGGAAGAGTGGAGAACTCGCCGAAGGAGGTCAGTGTCTTCACGCGCAAACGCAAGTCCGCGATCTCCGGTACTGAGAAGTTCTCGTTAGCCGATCCTGCACCCTGCGCGCTCTGGCGGATGTAGATGAGCCGATCCTCATCGCGATTGACCAGAGGCCGCAACAGCACGCCGCGCAGCAGGCTGAACATCGCGGCATTGGCACCGATTCCGAGGGCCAGGGTCAGTACTACGGTCGCAGTGAGGGCTTTTTCGCGGACCAGGGAGCGGGCGCCGAATTTCAGCTCGCGCAGGAAAGAGAGGATGTTTTCGATCATGCAGGTATCGTTATTGTCACAACGTGTCCGCAAGTCTATCGCCTCGCGTATCGCTCTACAAACAAAGGCGGTTGGCGTCCCGAGAGATCCAGTTAGTGTTCGCTTCCGGAATTGTTGCTTTCGGAACAGGACAAACACGCCGCATCTCGCCGCGTGCCTAGAACAAACCGACGTCATCCGGAGAATCGCTTACGAATTTCACCTGGCTGGGTTTTCGGCATCTCGGAGGCTGGCTTTGATTCCTGTATTACCTTCGACAATTACGGTTACTAGAGCTCGCAACCTGGCATAGGCCCACGACCTCGGTGCTTTTCCGAGCCCCGCGAAATAGCCAGTCACAATAAAACGCTCTCGCCGCTCACAAATTCCGAGCGCCCCAAAACAGCGCCACCTGTCCCGCACTAAACAACCCCTAATATTCAAAAACGAACCCAATTGGGTTCGTCTCGCAAATCGGCAGTTCGTTTGGTAAAAAACAGATAGTTCGTTTGGCCGAATCCGCTAAAGCATTGATTTGATGCCCATTCTCACCTCAGTCTCGCCCCGCTCCACGATCTGCTTTTGGCGATCGGGGCGTGACCATAGCATCCGGCAAGCTCAGGGCACGGACTATCGGAGTCCGGCGATCAACGCGCGGAGTTCTTCGGCGGCGTAGCCGGCTGGCCAACAAGATACTCGTCTTCCCCGCCGACGCGGTACTCTCGCTGCACAAAGAGGTCCTCGAATCTGTCGCTCCAAACCATTCAGGTTTTACATATGCCGATCCGCCTCGTTCTCGCGTTGGCCTTCTTCACTGCCATGTCTCTCCACGCCGCCGACCGCGCACTCGTCGGTGGCGCGGTGTATCCATCGCCAGATGCGCCACCGATCGCAAATGCCGTGGTCATCATTCATGATGGCCGTATCGCTGCCGTCGGTCCGCGTGAATCCGTCAGAGTTCCTAAGAACGTTACGACCCTCGACTGTTCCGGCAAATTTATTACGGCTGGCTTCTGGAACAGCCACGTCCATATCATCACTCCGGGCCTCCTCCATGTGCGCGACACGGCTGTTGCTGATTTGAACGAGCAACTTGACGCGATGCTCAATCGCTGGGGCTTCACCAGCGTATTCGACATTGCCTCCGTTCTCGAGAACACCGTCGAGCTGCGCCGCCGGATCGACAGGAGCGGCAGCAGTGGATCGACAAAATGGTAGGCGAGCTTGCATGCTTTCTCGCAGGCCGGAGGCGAGGTGCTTTTCGGCACCGATGTTGGCTACACCGACCACTTTGATACCGCTCTTGAATTCACTCTGATGTCGCGTGCCGGAATGAGCTTTCATGAGATCATGGCCTCCCTAACCACCAAGCCGGCGCGCAGATTCGGATATTCCGGTCATAGCGGATGCATTGCGACGGACCTGGACGCGGACTTAACCCTACTGAAAGGTGATCCTGCGCAGGACGTTACCGCCCTTTCTAAAATTCAGCTCACGATCCGAAGTGGGAAAATAATCTACTCGTCAAATTAATTCCTCAATTTCAAAGCGCGAAAGTAGCTTACTGCGTCTTCAAAAAACGGGGAAGCTCATCGGCCGCCGCGCCCAGGGCTCGCGCGAGAGTCAGTTTTGCGACGTTATGCGCGAACACACTGTCGATGTAATCAAGCTCGGCATTGGCAACCGATTGCTGTGCCGGGACAACTTCGACGTTGGTCGACACGCCCGCTTCTAGACGCTGCCGGGTCAAAGCAAGAGCCTCTCGGGCTACATCGATATTCTGCCGCGCCACTTCAACCTGCGTTCCAGCGGCTTGCAGATCGAGGTACGCATTGCGAACGTCGGCTTCTATGCGGCCGCGAAGATCTTCCAGTTCGGCGCGCCGCTGGGCCACCCCCGCATCGGCTTCTTCGATGTCCCCTTCAGTCCGGCCGCCCTGCCAGATCGGAAAACTCAGCGTGCCTACGACCGAGAAGGTTCCATGCGCCTGGGCGGGGTTCGTCCCGATTGCCCCATAGTCGGCGTTTACAGAAAGCGAAGGAAGGCGCTCCGCCCGGGCAGCATCGCGCGTGTGTTGAGCCGCGCGAATTTGTGCCTCGGCAGCTTTAAGGTCGGCCCGTCGCGAAAACGCTTCGTTCAACGCCGCTCCCATCTCGAGCGGAGGAGCCTGCGCGAATGGCACATCATCAGTGATATCGAATTGATCGTTAGGTGGCAGCCCGACCAGCCGCGCCAAGTTGATCTTCTGTTTCGAAAGGTCGTTCTCAATCGTGACCAGACGCTGTCGCTCCGTCAGCATTTGAACGTGGCTGCGGTCCAAATCCGTCAATGCAAGAACACCGGCCCCACGCTGCTGCTGCGCCTGCTCGAAGAGAGCGTTGGCCGTCTCGAGCTGCGCATTCTGAGACGCAATTCTCGCTTTCGCCGCGGTCACCTGCACATAAGCGCCGCCCACCGCGTACACGACGAGATCCCGCGCATCGCGAATCGACTGTTCGTTCGATTCAACCATTTCCCGACTCGAGCGGTAGTTATTCCATTGCGTCAGGTTGACGACGGTTTGCGTTAGGCGTGCCCGAAGGTCGAAGTAGTTGAACGGACCGACCACCGACGGTATGGAGACTCCGGGTACCGGGGAATTCAGGCGGATACCAAACGCGCGCAGATTCGTTTGCTCGACGGTCTCGGTCAATGATCCATTCAGATTCGGAAGAAGGGCCGCGCGAGACACCTTGCTTTGGCCGCTCGCCTGCCGTACGGCTTGACGCAGGCTGGCTTGCCCCAAATTGTATTCGAGCCCGCGCTGAATCGCTTCGTTCAGCGAAAGCTTCCCCGAGAACGAGCGTGCAGCTCCCGACACGCTGCCGCTGTATGGACCCTGCGCCTGCACCGAAGTGTTCAGAGTATTTACGCTACTCGTTGCTCCCGGCACGGGCGCTTGCGTCGCGCTAACGGTTCCGTTCTGTCCCGCGCGGCCGGAAAGCGGCAGTTGATTCGCGACAGGCGTCTGAGCAGGAACATTCGGGCCTGGAAGCTGCGCGCGCGCGTTCCCTGCGAGCATCGCGATCGCACCGAGCACGCCCGTCCAGATCTGCAAAGTGAACGATTTTTTCATTTCGTTGTGTCTCATCCAAGCTGTTTTCGAAAACGCCACACGCTTAAGGAAACAAGAATCAGCGTGAAGACCAGCAGCGCGAGAAAGTGCGGCCACAGGGTTTCGAAGCCGCTGCCCTTCAGCAGTACCGCCCGCGCGATGACCCCGAAATGATAGATCGGATTGAACCGCGTGAATGGCTGCATCCAATGCGGCATGGCCTCGACGGGAGTCAGCGCACCCGACAGTGTTGCCAGCGGGGGGTTCACGAAGAAGCTGGTCAGTTGCGCTTGTTCGGCGGATTTCGTGAAGGTGGCGATCACCGTACCAATGCCGATCCCGGATAAAACGCACAGGGCGGCGCCCCCAAACACAAGGACGAAGCTGCCCCGGAACGGCACATGAAAGACGATCTTCATGATCGAAGTCGCCAGCAGCGCCATCATGCACAGCAGAACAAACAACGGAGTGATCTTGGCAATAATGATTTCCGACGTCGTCGCGGGAGACATCAGAAGCTGCTCAATCGTGCCTCGCTCGCGCTCCTTCACCATGGCGGCAGATGACACCAGAGAGCCGTTCAGAATGCAGAGCAGACCAAAGATTCCGGTGACGGTAAACCACGATGTGACCAGACCGGGGTTGTAGAGAAAGGCCGGCTGCAGAAGAACCTGGCCGCGACGACTGACATTCGGCGCGGCGATCTGACGGAAGTTGGCGTGAAGCCCCGAGCTTCGCAGGCCCTGGTTGTAGGAAGCAAGAACACCTTCCGCATAGGCCTTCGCGATCGTCGCGGTATTGGCATCCATTGCGTTCAGCAGAAACTGGACCGATGCGGTGCGGCCGCGCTGCAAATTCCGCGCGAAATCGTAAGGAATGACGACGCCTGCTTTCACTTTGCCGAGGCTGATGGCGGCGCTCATTTCGTTGAGCGACAAGTACGAACGAGTCAGCCGAAAGCTTCTGCTCTCGTTTAGGTTGGCGATGAGTTCGCGGCTCTCCGGAGTTCCGCTCTGGTCGAGAACTCCCAAGCCGAGATTGATTACCTTCGAGTTCAACACATACCCGAACAGGATGACCTGCAGGACCGGTGGAACCACCATAGACAGAGCGAGCCGCCGATCGCGTCGGATCTGATGAAATTCCTTGCTGATCAAAGCCAGAATCCGGTAATTGAACCTTTTGCGAAGCATTGCAGTCATCACGCCTTCACCTGCATGCGGTGCATGCTGCGCCATGCGATGAGATAAAAAATCAATCCGATCAGGCCGATCACCAGCACACTCAACCATGTCGAGGGCCACCCGCCGCCCTGTAGCAGCGCGTCGCGAACGATGTAGATGTAGTACTTGCCCCAGATCAGGTTCGATATCCAGCGAATCCCTTCAGGAATGTTCTCGATCGGGAAGATGAGGCCCGATAGAAGAAACACGAGAAGGAAGCCACCCAGCGCAACGGCCTGCATCGCAGCAGCCTGACTGGGAATCGCGGCGCCGACCATGGTTCCGAAAGAAGCCACACAGAAACAGTAGAGGACTGTAGCGGCTACAAACGGCGTCGGATCGCCCGCGAAGCTGAGCCCAAAGTAAGTGCGAAGCATGATTAGCAAAGGCACGCATTCGCACAGCCCCACCGCCATGAACGCAAATATCTTTCCCAGCAGAAACTCATGTGCCGAGATGCTGGAGACGTAAACCTGAAGTATGGTTTTGTTTTCTCCCTCCTTCGCCATAGCGAGCGAGGCGAGCAGCGGAGCGAACATGGAGACCGCCAGGACGAATACACCCGGGCCCGAATACTTCTTGCTAGAGAGACCGGGGTTGTACCAAAGGCGAATCTCAGCCTGGACCGGTTGTGCCTGCGAGCCCGCCGCGTTTGTGGCATTGTAGGCGCGAACGATCTGGCTCGCATCGCCTGAGATCAACGTCGCGGTATTCGAGTCTGAAGCGTCAATCAGCATCTGCACCGGCGAAGTCATTCCTCGTGCTAGATCGCGGCCGAATCGTTCGGGGATGATCAAGGCTGCATGCGCAACATTCTTCGTGAATGCCTGCTCCGGTTGCTGTTCTACCGGCCATGACACGATGCGGAATGACAGCGATGAACGAAACGCGTCAATCAGGTCTCGGGAAGCCGAAGAATTATCGAGATCCTGGATGATGATGTTGAGACCGCTCACCTTCAGAGCGATCGAAGTCCCCATCAGGAACAAGAGAATGCAGGGAAGCACAAGAGCAAGCGCGATGGCCAGCCGATCGCGTAAGATCTGGGTCAATTCTTTGCGCGTTTGGGCGAGGATGCGTTTCATTTACCCCGCCCCTTCTTCCGTCGCGACCTTGCCCTGTTGCCGTGCTTGTTCGACAACACTGATGAACACGTCCTCCAGCGAGAATCGCTGTGCGCTCGCGCTAATCACCTCTATCCCATTCGTCTGCAGGCGATCTCTGGTTTCACCCTCGGCTGTTTGCGGGTCCGCATCTGAAATGACATGCAATCGATCGCCAAAGAGAGAAATACGCCAGCGGTCCGTGTCTCTTTTCAGCAGGTCGGCTGCGCGCTGAGGCTGATCGACGATGAACTCGATCAGATGTCCCGGCTGTTGTGCTTTGATGCCGCTCGGCGTGCCCTCGGCAACCAGTTCGCCCGCGACCATGAAGCCCAGACGATTGCACTGCTCGGCTTCTTCCAGATAGTGCGTCGTCACCAGAATGGCCGTGCCGCGATCCGCGAGGTCGTTGATCATAGTCCAGAAAGCACGGCGCGCCAGCGGATCGACACCGGAAGTCGGTTCGTCGAGAAACAGAATGCTGGGTTCGTGCATGATCGCGGCGCCAAACGCGACGCGCTGCCTCCATCCTCCAGGAAGACTCCCAGTGATCAGATCCTCTCTGCCTTTAAGTCCCGAGAACGCCAGCACCCAATCACGCTTTTCTTCCCGTTCGTCTTCGGGAACGCCGTAAACACCCGCGAAGAAGTCGAGATTCTCGCGAATCGACAGATCGTCATAAAGCGAAAACTTTTGCGACATGTACCCGATCCGCTGGCGAACCTCTTGCGATCGCAAACTGCCTTTTTCACCGGCCAGTTGCATTTCGCCGCTCGTCGGAGCCAGAAGCCCGCACAGCATTTTGATCGTGGTTGTCTTCCCGGCTCCGTTTGCCCCGAGCAGACCGTAGATTTCTCCATACTGGACATCGATCGAAACATTATTGACAGCAGTGAACGCGCCGAAACGCTTTACGAGGGATTTCGCTCCAATCGCGACAGCGCCTCGCAGATCTTCATGGGAGTGCCGGCCGGGAAACGGCTCGTGACCAATATCCTGTCCGAGGCTGCGCAATTTCGCGACGAAGGTGTTCTCGAGCGCTGGCTCATCGACGCGAATGTCATCGACCTTCAATCCCGCGGCCTTCATTACCCGATCGATCACCCCTTGGGCCTCTTCGGGTTTCGCAACGAGCAGGTCGAGCCGATCCCCAAAACGCTGAACATCCAGAATCTCCCGATTCGGTCCAGCTTCTTTCGCCAAAGCGTGTTCGGCGGCGCTGAGCTTCGCAGTTCGCAGCTCCAGACGTTTGGCGCCTAAGCTCTTGCGGAGCTCGCCCGGCGTGCCGATTTGCTGAATCTCTCCCTGATGAATTAAGGCCACGCGATGACAACGCTCGGCCTCATCCAGATAGGGCGTTGCGACGAGAATCGTCAGGCCTTCTACGGCAAAATGAGCGAGCGTGTCCCAAAACTCACGGCGGGAAACAGGATCGACGCCGGTGGTCGGTTCATCCAGCAGAAGCACGCGAGGTTCAGCGACCAGAGCGCACGCAAGCGCAAGTTTCTGTTTCATGCCACCGCTCAGCCGGCCAGCCAGCCGGTCCTGGAAAGGATCCATGTCGAACATTTCCAGGTACCGCAAGCCACGACGCTTGAGTTCCGGTAACGGCACGCGACGAAGCTCGCCGATGTAGCGGATATTTTCGAAAACCGTAAGGTCCGGGTAAAGACTGAAGGTCTGCGTCAGGTAGCCGGTGTGAGAGCGTGCTTTGCGCGCCTGCCGTCCGAAAATCTGCGCTTCCCCCGAGCTAGGTTCCATCACGCCTGCGAGAACTTGGAATGTAGACGTCTTGCCCGCGCCGTCCGGTCCGATCAGGCCGAAGATTTCGCGCTCGTTGATGTCGAGATTGATGCCCCTGACAGCTTCCAACGTTCCATAACGTTTCCATAGATTCGATACGCGGATGGCGGGCGCTTCGCCGTTCCGAGACGGGGCACCAATGGATGGAAGCGCTGCGGTCGTCGTCATCGAATCCTCTTGTCGGCCGGCCAGGTGTCACCCTCGACGAGCACTTCGCCATCAGCCGGCATGCCGGGTTTCGCGAATCCGATTGCGCCTTTGAGGCCCACTTTCACGCCCATCACCTGCTTGACGCGATCGTCGCGGAAGTAGGTGTTTTCCGGCGTGAACGCGGCTTGCGGGTCAACGCGCAACACGTATGCGTTAATAGGTCGGTTGGGGTTGGAATCAAGATAAACACGAGCAGCCTGACCAAGCTTCACCTTGCCAATCTGGCCCTCAGGAATGAAGCCGCGCAGATAGACCTTCGAGAGATCGAGCAGTGTGATGACTGCAGTTCCAGCAGTGACGACTTCTCCGGGCTCCGCCGAACGGGTAATCACCGTGCCATCGAAAGGAGCGCGAATGATCAGGTCGGCGCGGTTCGCCTCCGCCTCCGCGAGCTCGAACTGAGCCTGCCGGGCGGCAGCGGCGGCATTTGCAATTTCGGCCTGCTGCTGCACCATCTGTTTTGTCGTCGCCGAGACTTGAGCTTCACGAATGCCGGGGTTGCTGAGATTCGCTTTTGCGGTAGTGAGAGCGCCTTGGGCTGCTTCAACTCTGCGCCGTGATGCGCCGACTGAGGCTGCTTGCTGATCGGCGGTGCTCACCGACTGCTGTCCCTGACGCTCCGACACAGCGCCGGTTTTGGCGAGTCTCGTATATGCTTCCTTATCGAACAGAGCCAATTTGTAGGAGGCTTCCTGCTGTGCGAGTTCGGCCTTCGCGGCGGCGAGATCGGCCTCAGCCTGACGAACGCGGCCCTGAGAATCACCCTTCGATTGCTCGGCTTCCAGTTCGGATCCCCGGAGCTGTTCCTGAAGAATGGCGATCTGCGCTCGTGCAAAGTTGGACCTTGCTTGTGCCCCCGCAAGTGCCGCGCGAGCCTGTTCTTCGCGCGCGCGGACCTGCTGATCGTCGAGAACCGCGATCACTTCGCCCGCCCTGACCTCGGCACCCTCGCGGAATCGGATCTCGACAATGCGTCCGGACGTCTTCGGAGACACGGCCGAATCATCCCCTTCGATACGCCCGCTGAGCTGGACGATGCTCTCCGGCACCTTGGGATTCGAGAAGAACACTCGCCAAATCACAATGGCCGCAATGACAACGATCAGCACTGCGGCCAAACGCAGAAATTTTCTACGCCCGCCCAGAGAAGCCGGAGCTTCGGGTGATTTCTGTTGTTGCGGCTGCAGAGTTTCGGCGAGTAGGGGAGTAGCCGCGGCGGAAGGCTTATCGCTCAAGTGCGCCTCCTTCGGTTGGTATGGCTGTTGCGTTGCGGTGGCCCCACAAATTCATCCGTCGGAGAGAAGAATTGATCGAAGTAAGCGGATGCCATATGTTCGATGTCCAAGTGGCGGAAACGCTCAAACAAGCGAGTCCACACAATCGCGAGGATCCCAGGCGCAATAAAGAGCTGCGGGAATTGTGCCAGCGCATCGCTTCGAAGTTCACCCCTCATGTGAGCCCGGTGAGCGAGCTTTCCAATCGCGCCAAGGCCAGGCTCTACGACCATGCGGTAATAGACCTCGGCGAGTTTCGGGAACCGGCCCGTTTCGGCGATCAGAAGCCTGACCACTGAGCCCCGCCTGCTGTTGGCGAGATCGCGGATGATCGGCAGCAGATGCTGAGTGACGATTCCGCGGAACGGCTCATCGGAATCCGAGGCGGATGAAACCGCATCAACCAGCGGCGTGATCTCCTGACGCACAATGGCTTCGAACAGCGCTTCCTTGTCGCTGAAATTCAGGTAGATCGTGCCTTTGGCAACTCCGGCGCGCCGAGCGATCTCATCCATGCGTGCGGCTGCAAAGCCTTTTTCTGTAAATTCGTCCAGGGCGGCATCGATGATGGCTTCACGGCGGGCTGCGGTTTTCTGGACTCGACTGGTTGCTGGCGTCACTAAAGGTTTATTATGTCATTGACTGACTCGTCAGTCAACTAACGAACCCTGTGTAGCAGGCCTCACACAAAGTCGGGCTATTTTAGAAATAGAACCCCATTTGCGATTAGGCCTGGCAGGAGCAGATGCGCGTTCGGATGGAGGCTCTTGAGAAAGCTCAGGGGGAGCTTCAGGACGCCTCATTGTGATGACGCACGTCGAAACGCGCATGAGCTAGCTTGTCAAACAGCAGGCCGAGTACATGGCCAACCACCAGGTGCGCCTACAACATCACGAGCAGATGCTGAAACGTATGGAGACCGGCCTTGCCCGAAGCCCACCGACAAAATCAATTTCCTGATTAACCGCGAGATGAACCGCGAAGTCGGTCCGGAAAGGCATTAGCTGCGAGTGGCGGGTGAAGGCCAAAGGCCTCCCAGTTTTATGTGCGTACTTGACACCCGAAAATATTTCTGTAATTATAGAACTACCAAAGAAGTGGACTACCACTAATGGCAAAAGCCAAGCATGAACCGGATGTGGCGCGCTATGCCGATATGTTTTCGGCCATGGGCACAGAGCCGCGCCTTCGCATCATGCGCTTGCTCCTGGCGACTCATCCTGACGGCATGGTTGCCGGTGACATAGGAGTTGAACTCGATATTCCAGCCTCAACGCTCTCGCATCACCTCGACAAGCTTAAAAACGAAGATCTGGTGAATGTGCGCCGTGAAAGCACGTTCCTCTGGTATTCCGCAAATGCGGAAGCCCTCCGGGAACTACTCGGCTTCTTGTATGCCGAATGTTGCACTCGCAACAAGGCTATACAGCCGCGAGCCATTGTCCAGCTCTGCCGATAAAAGAAGCCGATACAAAAGGAAGAAGTGAACTCAATGGAACTCAAAGATATCGTCAAAGAAAAATATGGCGAGGCTGCACGCCGCGTCATAACCGGGGAAGGATTGCCGGCGGACTGCTGCTCGACAACGTCCTGCTGTGATGGCTCCGCAGCAGCATCGTGTGACCCCATCACCTCGAACCTATACGATCAAGCGCAAGCGGGCCAGATTCCCGAAGAGGCGCTGAAGGCCTCGCTCGGCTGCGGGAATCCGACCGCACTGGCACATCTCAATGCCGGCGAAACGGTGTTGGACCTCGGCTCTGGTGGCGGCATTGATGTACTGCTCTCCGCTCGCCGCGTCGGGCCTACCGGCAAAGCCTACGGGCTCGACATGACAGACGACATGCTCGCTTTGGCGCGTGAGAACCAGCGCAAGGCCGGCGTGGAGAACGTCGAATTTCTTAAAGGCGAGATTGAACACATTCCGCTGCCCGATAACAGCGTGGACGTGATTATTTCTAACTGCGTGATTAACCTGTCGGGAGACAAAGACCAAGTGCTGCGCGAGGCGTTCCGGGTCCTTAAGCCAGGCGGCCGCTTCGCAGTTTCGGACGTGGTCGTGCGCGGCGAGGTGCCGCTCGAGATCCGTCGCAACATGGAACTGTGGGTTGGCTGCGTTGCCGGCGCGCTACAGCATTCGGAATACATAGACAAGCTCGCGAAAGCTGGCTTTGCAGCAATCGAGATCGAACCCACACGCATTTACGACATTAGGGACGCTCGTGCATTCCTGTCGAATCAGGGCCTGGATGTGGATGCCGTCGCCCCAATTGTCGCAGATAAATTCATGGGCGCGTTTATCCGCGCGATCAAACCTGCGAGCTGCTGCGCCCCTGGCTGCTGCCCGTGACACGGGCCCGCCGTATCTGCCGCTGAAGCCATCGGCACAGCGCTTTTGCTGGCCGCGGTGATTGGGTCGAGCATCATGGGAAAACGTCTGGCCAGTGGCAATGTGGCCGTAGCGCTGCTTGCAGATACGCTAGCGACTGCTGCGATTTTGATCGCACTCATTCTCACCTTCGGGCGCACATTTCAACCCCGTTGTAACCCTGGCTGACGCCTCGCAAGGGGGACTAAGCTGGCGAGAAGTACCCGGATATATTGCGGCGCAGTTGGTCGGAGCTTTCGGGGGCGTAGCGACGGCACATGTCATCTTCGGCGAGCCGGTGTTTAGCGTATCCCGCCGCGTAAGGGCAGGCGGCGCGCAAACTTTCAGCGAGTTCGTGGCAACCTTTGGGCTGCTCTGCGTGATTTGGGGATGTGCGCGGCTGCGCTCGCCTGCCGTGCCGTTCGCGGTCGGAACTTACATTACCGGCGCGTATTGGTTCACAGCGTCCACATCCTTTGCGAATCCCGCTGTTAACCCTCGCACGATCTGCGAGTGATACGTTTGCCGGAATACGGCCCGGAGATATGCCGGGTTTTATCGGGCACAAGTGGCCGGGGCAGCGGCGGCAACACTCCTGTTTCGCTGGCTGATACCATCCCAACCGAAAGATGCAGCTTCCGTAGTGGTTTCCCACTCCTCCCAGCGGAAGACAACGTATGAGCGATAAAAAACGAGTGCTGATTCTCTGCACCGGCAATTCCGCACGCAGCCAAATGGCCGAAGGCCTGCTTCGCCATGATGCCGGGGAGCGTTTCGATGTCGAAAGCGCGGGCACAAAGCCGAGCTCGGTGCGGCCGGAAGCCATCGTAGCCATGCGCGAGTTGGGTATTGATATTTCCGCGCATGGCTCCAAGCATGTCGATGAATTTGAGGGACAACAGTTCGATTACGTGATCACCGTCTGCGACAATGCCCGCGAGTTCTGCCCAGTGTTCTTCAGCGCGGCAAAAAAGCTGCATCAGGACGTCGAAGACCCGGCTGCGCTACAAGGTTCCGAAGAACAACGGCTGGCGCTTTTCCGCCGCGTGCGTGACGAATTGCGCGCTTACCTAGGCCAGTTTGTGCACCAGGTTCAAGACAAGGAAGTAAACGTGTAAACGAAATAAAGATTGCGTTATTTGTACACTACCTCGTTCAGTTCCGCGGAAGCCTGCCGCATCACGTGCCAAGCGCCCTGCAAAGCGAGACCGCCCATTATGGATGCAACGATCACATCCGGCCAGCCCGTACCAGTGCCGAAAACACCAAGAGCAGCCAGCAGCACCGCGAAATTCCCGATCACATCGTTGCGCGAGCACAGCCACACCGATCGCATATTGCTGTCACCGGCTCTATAAGCCCATAACAAGGCGAATGACGCAGCATTGGCGAGGAGCGCGGCAAAACCGACCACTCCCATCGTCACGGCGTCCGGCACTGTTCCGTAGGCGGCATGCCAGATGGACGTCGCTAGCACCCACACGCCAAAAAGGCCCATCGTCATGCCCTTGGCGAGTGCCGCTTTTGCCCTGAGTGGAGCGCCATGCCGACCACGAATAAACTAAGCCCGTAATTCGCTGCATCCGCCAAAAAATCGAGTGCATCCGCTTGCAGAGAGGCCGAGCCCGCCACCAAACCGGCAACCACCTCGATCAGAAACATAGCGCCATTGATGCCGAGGACAGCCCACAGCACCCGGCGATAGCGTTTGTCGCGCAGGTGATTTTCGGGCTTCAGATTACAGCAATTGGCGCCCATGACTTTCAGTTTCCAAGCGTCCCGGCGAGTCTGTCCCCAACGACCATAACATCCTCAATCTTCAAAATCGAACCCAATCAGATCTAAATGCAAAAACGAACCCATTTGGGTTCGATTCGTAAAAACCAGGGAGTTTGTTTGGTAGAAACCCGCTAAATCGTTGATTTGGCATCTACTCTCGCCTCAACTTCCCAAGCGCGACATGAACTGCTTCGAAGCCGATGACATGAGCACGCGGAGTTCGTTCGGCAAAATCATCGTTCTCTCGGTACCCCGACCGGTCACAGAAAGGCGCAGGCGGATATCTAAGAACAGCTCAGCAACTTGCAACACCTAGCGGCCGTTGCGGGCTCATCGTTCGCTTTACATTCGTGGCATATGAGGCTGCACCGTTCAGCACTACCGGAAGATGCTCTTTAATTTATCGAAGAAGCCCTTCTTTTCTTTCGGCTTTTCTTTTTGCTGGGCTTGAGCCTCCACGTTCGGTAAGCTCTGAGCTGTTGCAACCGCCGGCTGAGTGGGAACTGCAGCCGCTATTGCCGTCTGGCCTGGAATGGGAGGAGTCTCCCAGCCAGCGATCTGTGTCGAGCCCCCTTGGTGCAGAAGGCAGAACTGAATAGGTTGCGTGCCCAGTAAATAATAATCCGTCTGATTCGTCGGACAGGCGCTTGTCGCAAGTTGGCCACTGAGCGGATCGATTTGTGCGCTGACGACACCCTCTGGAACGGAGAAATCTGAAACGTCACGGTAAACCCGGTGCTTGTGGGCGCGCTTCATGAACTCTGTCCAGATAGGAACCGCGGCATGGGGACCATCGATCTTCAGATCCTGATAATCGTCCAAACCCACCCACACGATGCAAAGCAGTTTCGTGGTAAATCCTGCGAACCAAGCGTCGTGAGAAGTGCCCGTCTTGCCGGCTGCCGGAAGCGTAAAGCCGCGCGATCGTACGCCGGCGCCCGAGCCACTGCGGAGAACTTCCTGCATCATGTTGACCATGATGTAATCCACCCGCGGGTCGAGAATCTGCTTGGTCTCGAGTTCCGACTTCCAGATGTCTTTGCCGGCCTGGTCCACGATCTTTGAAATGAAGCGCGGCTTCACCATCAGTCCGCCGTTTGCAAAGGCTGTGTACGCTCCGGCCATATCGAGAGGAGTGACGTCATAAGACCCCAGCGCCATGGAGGGAGTCGGCTTGATGTCGGTCAGCCCAGCCTGATGAGCTAAATCGGCCACCGCATCATATCCGACTGCCTCGGCTACTTCGACCGCTGGGACGTTCAATGATTTCGCAAGCGCCTCGCGCACAGTTACGCTTCCGAGCCAATTATTACGGTGGTAATCCACCGGTTCATAGGACTCTCCGTTGTAGACGAACGTGCGCGGTTGGTCCTCGAATGTGCTCGATGCGGTGATTGGAGTCGGACCACCCTGAAGTCCGGTATTCAGCGCCGCCGCATAGACGAAAGGTTTAAAGACGCTGCCTGAGGGCCGTTTCGCGACAACATGGTTTATCTGGCTCACACCATAGTTCTTGCCTCCGATCAAAGCCTTGATCTCGCCGGTATGCGGATCGAGACAGATCAGCGCTACTTGCGGATCTTCAATCGGATTTCCTTGTTTGTGACGCTTCGGAAGAACAGTCTCGACTTCGCGCATTCCGAGCGCGGCCGCTGTCGCCGCATCGCGCTGCAAATCAAGATCGATCGTGGTGTATATCTTGGAGCCCGACGCCTGAAAATCCTGATCTTGGAATTGTTCGGCAAGCTGCTCGTTCACAAGATCGACGAAATAGGGTGCATCGGCCGATTCTATGCCCTGCTTGGCAACCGCCATCGGCTCCTGGACACCGGCTTCATATTGAGATTGGGCGACGTATCCGTTTTCAAGCATCAGCCTGAGCACGACATCCCGGCGTGCCTTAGCGCGCTCGGGCCATCGAACCGGGTTTCGACGGCTCGGCTCCTGAATCAAGCCGGCCAGAGTTGCGGCTTCAGGAAGCGTCAACTGCCGTATGTCCTTCCCGAAATACGCCTGGGCAGCCTCTCCGAACCCGCGAATCGCAAATGATCCGCGCCGGCCGAGGTCCACCTGGTTGGCATAGTATTCGAAAATCTTCTGTTTGGAGAGCCTGCGTTCGAGGTGAATCGTGATCAGCAACTCGTCAAACTTTCGACCGAACGTTTTGCGGTTATCGAGCCACAAATTCCGCGCAAGCTGCTGCGTGATCGTAGAAGCTCCTTGCGCGTTGCGTCGCTTTTTGATGTCGATGAAAACTGCCTTGGCAATGCGCATCGGATCGAATCCGGAGTGCTGAAAGAAGCGCTTATCTTCAACCGAAACGACCGCGTGCACGAGCACCGCCGGAATGTCGTCGTACTTGACGAGGCGGCGCTTCTCGCGGTTTTTGTCGTACAGGCTGCTCAGCACTTGGGGTTCAAGCGTGTATTCCGTGCGAGGTGTGTTGTCGCTCAGCGAAATCACTGAAGAGATCTTGCCGTCTCTGAATCGAAGCACGCCGGGCTCAGAGGCTGCATGCGATTCGGGCCCGGGAAAAATCTCGATTGCGTCCGGGCGCAAATGGTACCAACCGCTGTTATTGGCGCGAGCGTCTTCCGCATAGCCGCTCTCCCGCAAACGCGATGCGAATTGGATGGGAGTGCCGCGATCCCCGATGCCCACCGCTTCGGGAGCGGCGTAGAGCAGGGACGAATTGGGAAACGGCCCCTGCGTGAGCTTCTCGTCCGCCAAGCGCGCGTACTTCGCGTAAAGAGATGAAATCACGATCAGAGTAATCGTGAGCGCCGCGAGCACGCCAAAGAGGACGAACTTGCGCAGCGGAGTAGCGGCAAGTCGTGCGTGAATCGTTTTTGAGGGGAATCTTAGACGTACCGGCAAATGTGGGCCTAGAATGATTTTCTCATTCGGTTGGACGCCACATATGCCTGCCGGTTACTTTTGAGCGCGCCCGCTTACTTTCCAGCGTGATGATACGATTCCAGCTCTTTCCAGATATTGTCGTCGTGCGGTTGCCAGTCGGGCATGTTTCGTCCCGTGATCTGCAGTTCTTCAATGCTCAATGTCCCATGTCCGAATGGACAGATCAACTCAGTTTTTGGACGGCCAAACGTGACCATATTTCCCCACGACCCGGTTGCGACTGGCATGATCAGCCGCCGGTAACAGGCACGGCAGCGGCGGCGATGGTCCCAGATGATTACAGCGAACAGACCTGCCCCCACCAGCCACACGGCGAAGATGGCGAAGGTGAACATCAAATCGTGCATAAACATGACCGGTGGCGGTCCGAATCGCGTGGGCGGCGGAATCGGGAAGAGATGGGCTACCGCGAATTGAAGCGCAAACACGACACCCGCGGCAGCGAGAAGCTTGGCAGCAAGATACAGCCAATACCTCATAACTTCTATTAGACTCCTTCTCCACCGGGGCGGTTCCGCCGCTATGACGTCAACTTCGAATCACGTTCTTCGCCAGGAACAAAACGTTCGCCGGGCGCTCTGCTAGTCGCCGCATGAAATATGGGTACCAGGCATCGCCGTAGGGAACGTACAGACGCAATCGGAATCCCTGCGCAACCAAGTGGCGCTGCAGGTCGCGGCGGATTCCATACAGCATCTGAAATTCAAAACGATCCGGGGAGATCTTTTGTTCCCTTACATGACGTAGCGCTGCCTTGATGATGTTGTCATCGTGACTCGCGATCGCAGGATAAGCCCCTTCATCGAGCAGCAACGTCATCAGCTTCACATAATTTCGGTCCACATCGCTTTTGTGAGGAAAGGCCACAGTGGGCGGCTCGCGGTAAGCGCCTTTACAGAGACGTACGGGAATTTTCTGTTCCGACAGCATTCGTATATCCGCCTCGCTTCGAAAAAGGTAGGCCTGAATCACAGCCCGTACGTTCTCCGGAAATCGCTCATGTAGTTGGGTGATCACCCGCAAGGTCCGATCCGTATACTCGCTAGACTCCATGTCGATCTCAACGCGGCTGTTTATTTCCGAAGCGCGTTTTACAAGGGCAAGTACGTTGTTAAAACAGCCTGTTTCGGAGAAATCTAATCCAAACTGCGATAGCTTCATCGAAACGGTGGCGGATAGATTCGCTCCTTCAATCTCGTTCAGTGCTGCGAGATAAGAGTCCCTCGAGCGCCCGGCTTCATCCAGCGATGTAACATTTTCGCCAAGGAAGTCGAGGGTGCCGAACGTGCGTTCTCTCGAAAGTTTTTCTAAAACGTGGATGCCTTCCGACAGAGTACGGCCGGCTACAAAGCGGGAGGTGAGTTTGCGCGAGAGGGCTGAGTTCTCCATCCAGTGGCGCAGCCAGCTTTGCTGTGAGAGGTACAAGAAGGTGCGGCGAAGCATTCATTTGGACATTGGTGGTCTCGACCACCTTCAATATAACGATAGGATCGGGTCAGGAAGGGATTGAGTGAAAGCCGCTGTCCTCGCCTCGCCACAAGACGTTTCGACGCATCCGCTTCGAATTCGCGACGTAGCGCGGCCTGACCCCAAACTCGGCCATCTCCTCCTCCGCGTGCGAGCCTGTGGCGTTTGCCGCACCGACCTTCATATCGTCGAAGGCGAACTGCCGGTGGTTCGTGAAGGGGTCATTCCGGGCCACCAAATTGTAGGTGAAATTGTGGAAAGCGGGAACCGAGACCTTCGGGTTAGCACCCGCGTAGGTGTGTCCTGGATCGGCGGCACTGACGGGAACTGTTGGTATTGCCGACATGATCGCGAAAATCTCTGCGATGCGCCGGCTTTCACTGGATACACAGTCGACGGCGGCTACGCCGAATATGCACTTGCTCGCGAAGACTTTGTCTTTCCCCTTCCCCAAGCTCTGGATGATCTCCATGCCGCGCCACTTTTATGCGCCGGCATCATCGGGTTTCGCAGCCTCCGGGTGGCGGGCGTGGAACACGGAGACCGTGTCGGACTCTTCGGCTTTGGCGCCTCGGCACATCTGGCAATCGCCGTCCTGAAGGCTTGGAATTGCGAAGTATATGTTTCGACGCGAGGAGCTTCGCATCGCCAGTTAGCCGCCTCGCTCGGAGCCACTTGGGTGGGAAGCGAGCAGGAAAGACCACCTGTCGAACTTGACCGCGCCGTAACGTTCGCTCCGAGTGGCGACGTGGTCATCGCCGCCCTCGCCAGCTTGCGGAAGGGTGGCGTGGTTGCGATCAATGCAATTCACTTGGACCGCATTCCGGAGTTCGACTACGATCGCCTCTTATGGGGTGAGCGGCAGCTTCGGAGCGTGGCAAATATGACCCGGGCCGATGCGCGCGATTTTCTTCAGATTGCGGCTGAGATTGGCCTGCGCCCGAAAGTCACTACATTTCCTCTGGATCGCGCCAACGAGGCGTTGATAGCGGTCAAGAGTGACTCAATCGATGGGGCAGCGGTAATTGTTCCGTAATTACGGCCGGATTCAGCCGTGCAGATCATGAAAGGCGACTAGGCAACGCTCGGCCGTTTCCGTCTCCGGATACTCGCTGCCTTCCTGCTCGACGAGGTAATACTCAATACCGCCTGTCGTTTCAGCTGCCTCGAATATCTTCTTCCAGGGTGCGACGCCTTGGCCGACAAGCACGCGATAACCCTTCTCGGGCGACCAGTCCTTGCAGTGCATAGAGCGAATGCGTCCGGGATTTTGGTTAATCCAGGCTACCGGATCGTTACCCGTTTCGAGGCAAGTGCCGACGTCCAGCTGAAGCATGATGCTCTTATCTGTATTCGCCGCGAGCACTTCGATCGGCTTCTGTCCTCGAATGGGCTTCCACTCGAGTTGGTGATTGTGATACCCGGCGTGCAGCCCATGACCCTTGAATTTATCGTTTGCGTTATTCAGCATTTCGGCAATCCGCTTCCAACCATCAATATCGCTGATCTCACCCGGATGGGCTAGCACGACGTAACGCCCGTCGAGAGCCTTGTTCAATTCAATAGCTTTTTCTATTCCGTCCGGCTTGAATGACTTAAGCTCATTGTGCGTCGAATAACAGCGGAGCTTCAAGGTATTCAGTTGTGTGCGGACCCCCTTTACATATTCGGGCGTCCAGTCGTAATAAGGCGAATAAAATTCGACGCATTCGTAGCCCATTTTCGCCACGGCATCGAGTGTTCCGGGGAGGTCTTTTTCCAGTTCGGTACGCACCGAGTAAAGCTCAAGCCCGACGGGAATCTGTTTTCGACCCGCGGCAGTTAGCGCGAAAGGTGTGATGGCAGACAGGGCAAGAAACGAGCGGCGTGAAAGAGTGTCGGTCGAAGTCATTCGAAACGCACGATATCACAATTCTCCGGCGGCGGGAACGAAGTCCACGACCAGCAGCGTGAGATCATCATCCTGCCGAAGGCTACCTGAACCTGCTGTCCACGCGTAGAGGTCAGCCAGGAGGGCGTCGGCAAACAAGTCTGCGGATAGATCACGGTGAGAGGCAATGTAGGAATCGATGCGATCGCCAAAGCTCTCGCCGGCATGGTTGTTGGCTTCAAGCAATCCATCGGTGTAGAGCAGCAGCCGATCGCCGGGCAACAGCGGAACCTCTAGCTTTGGATAGGTTTCATTGGAACGGAATCCAAGAAAGAAGCCGTTGTTCTCATAGCGCTCGACGTTCTGCCCCGATGCTCGCCAAACGATTAGCGGAGGATGCCCGGCCCCGGAGTACAGCGCGGAGCCACGAATCGGATCAACGAGAAGATAACCCGCCGTGAGGTACTGGCCGCGGAGTTGCGTGCAAAAAATTTGATTCAGACCGGAGATGACGAGCGGAGGGTCTTGAGCATGAGGTTGTTGCGTGGCGAAAGCGACTTTTACCATGGAAGCGATAAGCGCTGCCGGTACTCCATGCCCGGCCACGTCAGCGATGAGGATGCCGACCCCCTTTGAATCGAGGAAAGTAAAGTCGTAGAAATCGCCGGCAACCGATGCCATCGGAGAATATCGGGCGGCAATTTTCAAGTTTGCAATTTGCGGTGTCTCGGACGGCAGGATTGATGACTGGATCTTCCGAGCTGAAGCCATCTCCCGCTCAACTGTAAACAGTTTCTTTTCGTTCCGAATCGTACGGCGAATGGCAATGATGCCAAGCGCGCAAGTAAATATGAAGAAACCTACCGGCTCAATGCGAAAACGCGGTGCTGCCCAGTGGTCTTCAAGAATGAACGCAATGAAGATCCCCAAGCCGATCAGGAAGATTTTTGCGTCGGCAAATTGCGGCGGCCGGTATCCCTTGATCACGTTCAATAAGAGGATGAACAGGAACAGCGGGAAGAGCAGCACGGTCGCAGGCTCCGGCAGCCGATAGGGTTTCCCGCTCATTACGCCCCAGGTGAGACCAACCAAGGCGTAGATGGTGAGGATCCAAACGCCCCAGCGCACGGAAGATCGCCAGCCGCGTCCGAAAACTTCCTCGAGCAACAGGGTTGCTGGAATCACGATCAGAAAGTCTCCCCACGCAACGAGATAATCGCGCCAATACTGCGATATCCCAAAGGTAAGCAGGATAAGTGGATTCTTGATCAGCCACGAAGACCATAAATGGCTGCATTAAGTCCAAACCAGAGCAGGATTCTCTCGTTCGCTCTACGCCGGACTCCCCAAAGAACGAGGTCCGCGAGACCGGCGAAAAGAATCAAGAAGCCGAGCGAGAGCAGGAATATGTTTTCGCGCAGCATGGACTGCAGATGCTGCTGTGCAAGTCTCTCGATGTGTCGCTGCTGCACGAACTACACATTCTATAGGTCACTCAGGCGATGCGTACGAAATTGAAACCGGCTGTCCGCAAATGGGCAGTCCTGGTTGGGGCGTGTTTGCCGACACTAGGCCGCTAGGCTCGAAAATCCTTTGATTTGCGAGTTATCGAACTTTTGGCATTCGGAGTGCGTCTCCCCAATCCGATGGACATTCCGCCGCGTTCCAGATTCTGATGCTTACAGAGCAGACGTTCTATACAATTTTGCCTTCGAATGACAGCACGCTGGCAGTCGAGGTGTATAAGACCGGGCTGATGAAACGCAAGAAGCACTTGTTGTTCTTCGAGCAGTTTCGAGGAGAACTCCGTTACGTTCCTGAGCATCCGGAGACTTCGCAAGTCAAGATGACAATTGACGTGGCAAGCCTTGTATGCCGCGATAAGTGGCTAAAGCCGAAACGGCAGGAGGAAGTCTCTCGCTATACCCGCAAGGAAGTCTTGGCCGTCGATCAATACCCTCACATCGCATTCGCATCCAATCGCGTGACTACGAAACGGATTCGCGGGTTTGCTGTCGAGGGTGTCTTAAGCATCCGGAATATGACCCGAGCCGTAAATCTCAACCTCGTCGTAAACCAAACCAAACCGGAGACGCTGCAGATCGATGGCGATGCAGTGTTTCGTATGAGCGAGTTTGGAATTCGACAGCCTTCGTCCCTGTTCGGGCTTGTGGGGACCAAGAATGAAGTGTTGATTCGCCTATTGCTCTGGGCAACACGGTCCATCTAAGAACCTCTAAAATCCACAACGGGTGAATTGGGAAGCTAGAGCATGGCTTCTAGAGATCAGTGGCGGCGCGTTGTCGTTGGACTGGTCATCTTCGGTGTGGCTTTCGGCTATGTGGAAGCGGCTGTCGTGTCGTATCTGCGCGGCATGTATGCGCCTCTGCGTGCGCAGTTCTACCCAACCGTTCCGCCGGACGAACTCTTTCCCCTGCTCACGCTCGATCAATTGACCGTTTTGGGTCCGGAGCACACAGCGCGGCTCAACATAGAGCTTGGCCGGGAGCTGGCCACACTGGCAATGCTGGCGAGTGTGGGACTGATCGCAGCCCGCAGAGCGCGTGAATGGATTGCGGCATTTGTCGTCTGTTTCGGAGTCTGGGATATTGCGTTCTATTTATCGCTAAAGCTGCTGCTTGATTGGCCTGCTTCGCTGTTCACCTGGGATATTCTCTTCTTGCTGCCGGTGCCGTGGGTGGGCCCCGTTGTCGCGCCTATACTCGTTTCCATTTCGATGATTGCGGCGGGCCTTGCGGTTTTGTGGCGCGAGTACAACAATAGACCGGTTTACATCGCCAGATCCCGATGGGCTGTGATCATTCTCGGCGGCGCAATTGTGATTGCGGCGTTTGTCTGGGACTTTCGCAATACGGGAATGGGCAGGAGCCCGAATCCTTTTAATTGGGTCCTGTTCTTTGTGGGCGAATTGACAGGCCTTCTCGCGTTCGCTAGCGCACTCCGGAGCCGATAGATGCGGCGGGTCAATTCACGGTGGATGGCATGGTGGTATACGACAATCGCCCTCGGCTTCGCTTTGCTCGCTATCAATCGTGCAATCATTGGCGAGAAACTCTGGCTTATCGGCGTGCGTGTGGTGATCGCTCTGGGTTTCGCCGCGCTTGCTTTGATGGAGTTTCGGACAAAGGATAGCTGAAGAAACGATCGAGAGCGTGCTGCGATCATTTAGCCTTCGTGTACATTCGTGTACGTGAACGCGATTTGTGTTACATGTGGCACGCAGTTCGCTGACGCGTTGAAGCCGCCTACAGAATGTCCGATATGCAATGAAGAACGGCAGTACCTGGCCCTCGATGGACAGCAATGGACAACCCTCGAAGACTTGCGTCAAACGCACCAGACAAAAGTGATGGGTGAAGAGGCACTACTTACGTCATTCTCAATTGAGCCACATTTCGGAATTGGCCAGCGCGCGTTTTTAATCCAAAGCCCGGAAGGCAATGTTCTGTGGGATTGCATCAGTCTACTCGACGACTCGACTATTCGGCACATCCAGGCTTTGGGCGGCATGAAAGCGATCGCGATTTCGCATCCGCATTACTACACGACGATGGTCGAATGGAGCCGCGCGTTCGGAGACATACCATGAACCTCTCACGATCTGTTAAGAATCCGGTCGTGCGCTACATTTCACCCGGAATTCCGCCTTCGCCGGTCGTTTTCCTGATGCTCCCAACTATTCCGCTCTCTTGGGCCTGGGTCGTCCTTCAACTGCCAACTGTACTCGGGAGCCGACAACATCATCTAATCAGACGTCCACCGCGCAGTTCGGCGCATCTTCAGTCACTGTTGTCCATGCCTAGTTACTCCAGCAGCGAAACGACCCCAGAGCTAATGTTATAAAACGCGGCCAGAACCAGAAGCTTGTATTCTTTTACCAAAGCGGAAATAACAGTGGAAGCCTCGCGAAGCAAGGTCGCCTGGATCTTGGCGTTTGCCTTGACCGTTTCCTCGAGGTCTGGTCCCGCCACATCAACTGCGGGCTGGATATGCGGATATAGCGCGCTGATCTGCCCAGGAACTTCTTTGCCTTGAAGCGTGGCATCAACCGCACCGCAAGAACTATGTCCCATGACCACGACTACCTTCGTCCCCAACACGGCTGCACCATATTCAAGACTTGCGATGATTTCCGAAGTAGTGATATTTCCAGCGTTGCGCGTAACAAAGATATGACCGATGGTTTGGTCGAAAATTAACTCAACGGGTACCCGGGAATCGGCACAAGACAACACTGCCGCGAAGGGTTGCTGCTTTTCACTTGTATGGTGCCTCAAAATCGCAAGGTCCAGCCCAAATGATGTCAGGCATCCGGCCACGAAACGCTTATTGCCCTCGAGCAATTCCTTCAGCGCCATTTCGGGGGTGAGCGTCGACTGCGCCAGAGCTGAACTCGGGCCCGCAAACTCCATTCCCGCTGCAGTCACCAAGCCGGCAACTGCGCTGCGTCCCACCGCCGTCTGGAGGAACTTTCGCCGCGAGGCGTCTTCGTTCGATAAACTGTCGTTTTTTGGATCGAATTGAACCACCTATCAGAGCCTCCAATTGGCAACATACTCCGAGCAGTTCACCGCCCCAGTTGACTGACAGAATCCGGTGACAAGACCATACTCGGAGAAGCCATGAGGATCACATTGTAATGCCGAGGCGACCGAACTGCGCAGACGTGCTGGTACCGTTTGTACTGTCCCAAAGGAATCCCGCCAAATGTAAGCTTAGCTATCGTTGAGTATACGTGGAAGGACATCCACAAGTGGAGACCATCCAAGTTGTGCTCGATGCAAAGCTTTTGAAAGCCGCTGATTTTGGGGGAAACGCCAGAAAGTCAATCGGTCGGCGCTGATCCGCCATGCACTGCAGGAACACTTTAAGCGATTGCTCCAATTGGAATTGAGGATCGCGACCACCGTGGCTACATGGCTCATCCCCGGCGAGCCGATGAATACCGCCTTTGGGAGGACGTAGCGGCTGGGCCAGAAGACTAAGCCGAGGCGATGTCCACCTGTGCCGACTCGGATGCGATTGAGGCGTGTTCAAAGCGGGAAATTGGCCCTCTTTTCAATCCAAATGAAAAACTTCTTCCAGCCTCATCATTCCCTCATCCGCACGTCCCGCTAACCCGACGAAAAACGGCTTCATCTCTTTCTGCCATCGCTCATTCACTTCAAGCGCCGCCATTCCCTCCAGCGCTCGCTCGAAACTAGGCGTCTCCAGATATCCGACTAGGAAGCCATCGTCGCGTAGAAACAAGGAGTAATTACGCCACCCGGTCGAAGTAAGAGCCTCCCGCATCTCTGGCCAGACGCTTCGGTGGCGTTCCTTGTACTCGGCGAGACGTTCCGGCCGCACCTGTAACAGAAAGCAGACTCGTTCCATGGTTTACGCGCTCACTTCTTCGGCGGCCCAAGCGGACTCGGCGCGCATCCCGACGTCTCCATCGTGTATGCAATCCCAGAAATCTTCCAGGTTCCTGATATGTTCACCAGCGTCACTGAGTCCACTCCACAATGACTGAACTTTCCATTCAGATGAAAATCATAGTCTGCCCACACGACAGCCAGGCCGCCATGAATCAACACCTTCGGATTCCACATTCGCTCAAGCCACGGCTCTTCCGCAGTACCCACGTGAGCGACGAACTCTTCGCTTGTGCTATTAGAAACTGCCCCATTTGCCCGAACTGCAACCAGTGTCGCGCCCGGACTAAAGAGCATTCGGGCACCGTCCGCATTGTGCGTGGCCATCGCGTCGAACAGTTGTTGTACAGCAGCCATTGCCTCGTTCTCACCGATTGCCGGGCCGGCAAAGAGGAAAGCACAACTTGAGAACAACAGTACTAGGACTCGCCGCATTCGGTCAGTCTATCGCGCGGAACCCGCTTCCGATCCGAATTAAGCGAACCGGGGCCATCAGCTCAGTTCGCCAGCTTTTGCCGCCCGTATCATATGATCGACCGCGCGATAAGCGAGCGCTTGAATCGTCGCAGTCGGCTGCTGCCGGCGGAGGTCACGAAATTGCTGCCGTCAACCACAAAAAGGTTCGGCACGTCGTGCGTCCGGCTGTAAGAATTGACAACTGATTTCTTTTGATTTAGCCCCATGCGGCACGTCCCCATCAGGTGACGGGACGTAGTGGACACATCTGCAGGCGGTCCCCAGATTTTCTTCGCGCCCATTCGCTGGTGAAACCTTGCTTCTCGACTGTGACCGAGTAGGCGCCCAGCGGCAGTTCCGGCACGCTAAAGTTGCCTGCATCATCTGTTTTCACGGTGCGAGACAAATCAGTCCAGACATTCCTGACGCTGACGGTCGCCCCCGCAATGGGCGCGCTCGTTCGGTCGAGAACCGTGCCGATGATCGCCCCTCGAAAGCTTTGCGCTTCGATGAGACCCCTAAACGAGACACATCCAATCGCAATCAGGAGCAGCGTGCCGGACCTTAGTCTGCGCATGATTCTACGATTTCTATCATGCGTGAACCGGGGGCGCTAGCGTTGACGGCCTTATCAGGCCGTTACTGGCCTGACTTTTCTGCCCGCGTGGTGTTCGTCTTTGTGGCTTTGACCGGGCTCATCTTCGGACGCCAGAATGCCGGATCCACATCCTCCGTCTCTTTCGAGACATAGCTCATTCTCGGATTGACCGCTAACAGACTGTATTCGATCGACGTGAACACATCACCTGCGCCCTTCATCATTCGCTGGAATTCTTCGTTCCCCATGGCTTCAGCAACCGCTTTATCGTGCGCCGGCATCTCGTCGACCATCTTTAACGATTCCATGGGCTCCATGAAGAGAAACAAGCCATCCGGTGCGCCTGCGATCACTTGGTAGGCCACCATCGGCTCCTTCAAACCCGCTTTCTCCTGGGCTCCAAGGAATTTCTTCGAGCCCGCCGCGAAGTCTTCCATGTGGCCGAGCTTAAGCCGAAAAGTCGTGATGCCGACGTATCGCGTTTTCCCTATATTGACCAGTTCGCGACGATAGCTCATGTCTTTGCGATAAACCGCGTACATAGTCCGAGAGCTGGAGCGAAGTTCGCCATCGCGCGCCTCCAGCAAATCGATCTCGGCCTTCAAAGCAGGTTTTTGCGCTTCCTTGCCAGCCTGCTCCACTTCGGCGAATGATTTCGATGGGAGTAGGAATAACGCCTCCGCCGGCCCTGTCATCGACGTTAGTGCCAGCGAGTGAAACGGAAAATTGTGCTTGCGCATCGCGCCCGCCCAATCCGCCTCCACCTTCTCGTGTGCCGCTGAGTGGCCTTCTTTCACTGCCTCGCGGATAATGCCCATCACAGCCGGTGGTTCATGGTTCTGTGCTGACGAGTTCTGCGCCGTTGCGTCTTGCCCGGCGGCGTTCTGTGCTCTTGCGTTTTGTGCCGCCGCAGCAATCAAGCAGATTGCGGTGACGAGTACCGGCAGAAATATCTTTTTCATGGAGCCTCCTGTAATCTGGCCGGATGTGCCAGTAAAACTACGGGCAAGTATATACCAAATCGAACTGCGCACATTCAGATACGTTCTTCGTATGTTGAAGATTACCCCAAGGAGAAATATGCGCTTCGCTATTGCGTTCCTGATGTACTGCGGCGCTTCTCTCGCACAAACAACCGATGTCAAGGGCGACTGGGTGGTTAACATCGTGCGTTTCGGTGAGCCCGACTACACGCGCCTGAACCTCGAATCCAAGAATGGACACTACATCGGCAAGATTTGGGGTGACGTTCAACTGGATGGCGTCCTCAAAGGCGCCGCCATCGAGTTTCAATGCACTTATAAAGAAGAAAACAAACAAGAGAAATCGTCCGGCAATTTGTCCGTCTCTACATCCGCAAACGAGATGCACGGTCAGGGCAAGCTTTTCGACGAGCCCGCCAGCTTCTCAGCGCAGCGTGATACTCCGTGGAACGGCACGCCTCGCACCCACCAGTTCACGCCTACTCACTTTTACCGCCAGTTCAGCGGCGCTACCCAGCCTGCGCTTCATATCAATCCCAGCGATACCATCCAGACCAAATGCGTGGATGCCGGAGGCGTCGACGAAAAGGGCGAGCATCGTTCGCAGGGAGGAAACCCGCTCACCGGTCCCTTCTACGTCGACGGCGCTGTGCCGGGCGACACGCTTGTCGTCCATCTAAACCGGGTCCGCCTGAATCGAGACACGGCCGGCATCTACAACGATACGGTCGTTGGCAGCGCCGTCGATCCCTACTACTTCCGCGACCTGAAGCGCGTAAAGGATTTCGATTCCTCTTGGAAACTCGATCGTACAACACAAACCGCGATGCTCACCAAACCGACCGATCGCCTGAAAGACTTCAAGATTTCTCTGCATCCCATGTTGGGGTGTGTGGGCGTTGCTCCTCCCGCGCGCCAAGCCTTTCGTTCCGGCAATTTGGGGAATTATGGCGGCAACATGGATTACAACCAACTGCGCGAAGGCGCCACGCTATACATTCCTGTCTTTCAACTTGGCGCGTTGTTGTTTGTCGGCGATGGTCATGCAACCGAAGGCGATGGCGAGCTAACGGGCAACGCGCTTGAGACCTCAATGGACGTTGAGTTCACAGTAGACCTCATCCGAGGCAAGTCGCTCGGCCAGCCGCGTGCCGAGAACAGCGAGTATGTCATGGTCTCGGGTATCGGCGGATCTCTCAACGATGCCCTACAAGCGGCAACCACCGGTATGTCCCGCTGGCTCGAAGACGAGTACAAGCTCAATCCGGGCGAGATCGCTATGGTTCTCGGCAGTTCAATGCGCTACGACATTGCGGAAGTAGTGGACTCCCAGGTCCATGTTGTAGCTAAGCTATCGAAAACCGTTCTGTCCCAGATTCCTAAACCCAAGTAGGGACGGAACTGCGCCAGAACACCCGAAACGGCTCGCTGCGAAGAGCGCTCAGCGATTACGATTCCAAAAGGCCCGACGCTACGACGGCGGCAAGACGACAAATATCCGCCTGACGCGAGATCGAAAACACAACTCAGGTCTCGTCACCCGATAGCCGCTGGATCGCAATTACACGGTCGGCCACAACCTAGCAAACTCCTTCTTAATTTCATGACTCGGGGAGTTCCGAGCATATAGTTGCGGAAGCCGATCAGCTCGGGCCGCAGACTTAGTCGCACTATAGCGCCAATACTGCCTCAGGATATCTCGAGGAAGAAGCGAATCAGAGAATTGCTTGGCCTTACGTTGAAAACTGATTACTTCTCTACCGGTCGGTTGTTCACTCGCGTCCCGCGGGGCTCGCATGACGCGCTAGCAGGAACCCGTGAACTCCGGAGGACCCTGAGTAAAATCCCGTGATCGCCCCCGCTGCGTTGATGCTTTGGGGGATGATTTCCGACGCTCGCGGAGGGCCGAACGTAATGTAGGCACCCTTATGGGTTCGGCTCCGGTGTTGTTTGTTGCTCTTGTGCGGACAATGAGATCTGCAGCAAAGCCAGTAGAGTCATCGCGGTAATACAGGCCCTGCTTTTCTTTGTCACGAGTGTGAACCATGCCTTCTTTCCACTGACCAATTTCGGTTCATGTCCACGTTTCCTTTCTGCGAGAATTCGAGGCGTCTCAGGGCATTCAATCGAAACCTCTAGGAATCGGATGACGCTTCGTTTTGTTCATATCGCGCGAATGGGTGGAGAATAGCAAAAGCGGCGGTGCCAACGCTGGGCGGATTGCAGTCTCACATTCGAGTTGCCGGCTTCTCCAGCTGGTCGCATTAGGTCGCGTGTTCTCGTCAGCTAGCCGTCGTCGCCGCAGTTGATCGACGTCTTGCGGAATTTGATTACACAAAAGAACTTCGAACGGCTTTGCCGAGAATTGGTTGGCTACCTTAGTTAACCGCGACGTCTCTGCTTGGGCGTGGCGCGTACTTCTGCCATCACTGAGAGATTCTTCCGCATCGTTTGAATGCGTCGGCGACCTGCCTCAGATCCCTCCACAAGGCGCTCAATGCCGATTAGAAACTCAGGCAAATTCATTTTCTCCCTGAACTCCGCCAAGTATGGCTGAATCTTGGCGTATTGGAAATACATCTCCTGGCAAGTGTCATATACCAGGTTCGCGTCGAGTGCACCATTCGACACGAATGCGGCCACCATGTCCCAATATCCGTAAACCTGAAGAACGAAGCCACTTTGCCTACTACCTGCACTAACGATGTCAACAAACTCGCCAGCGGATCGGGGCATAAACTCCCCGCCTACATAAGAGCGTGCTTCGCGCATGACGGTCTCGCGCCGCAGTTCGTACAGCCTAAGAATCAGCTCTGCTTGCCGGACCGGACGTTGCATGTTGTTTTCTTTTGTGTTCCCATGCTCTAGCAGTTCGCCCTATCGTTGATGATACAGGCCGTAGCACGTGCAGTACGTCAACTCTCTTTCCTACAGGCATCACTCGCGGGACGGTGAGATGTCCATGTCCGATTGGCCACACACCGGAGCCGGAGGGAGCGGAGTATTTTGCAATCTGTGTGCCTGCGTTTTCGATGGACACGGTTCACCGCGACGAGTAAGGGCCGGGAATGAATGCGGGTTGCCGGCGCTTTCGTTCAGGTGCGATCTGAAGCTTGCTCTACTTTCGGGAACCGCCGGCGATGGCTTCGCACGCGCTCTTAACGGCGCTCGTCAGCGTTCGAGTGGAGGTGCTGTAGATCAGGTCCTCATCCTTATTGAACACGGCAACTTTGTTGCCGCGGACGAAGGGGGTTGTGGGATTCGGTTCCTGATGGTCCAAGCGAACCACGAAGTCTGCCTTCTCTCTGTTCCCGGTCACACGTACGGCTGGACAGCGCCGCAGGAAAGTCTTCATCACCTCGACATTTTGAGGGCTGGTGCCGCCGGCCACCGAGAGACCGCCTTTTGCATCCCCGACTGCAGCCTCGCCGGAGAGCTGCAATGACTGGCTCTCGGCAACGAATATCCGAGGTTTCTCGGTGACCACGCCGCCCAGCAGCGTAGCCGCAATTACCAATCCCGAACTCACTAACCTGATCTTCATTCATGGCCCCCTGCGACGAGCCTAATTGTACGAACCGTTTTTCGGGTCCGATCACATATTAGCCGTTGCTCGTTTAGCTGTTGCTCGCCCCGTGGGACGTTTACTAACGAGAGCAAGTTTCGGCAGACATATCGCTTTGATCGTAATACGCAGTGCGGCGGTATGAGAGCATTCGAAAAGATGCCCTCTGCGGAGACTGTCCGCTCACCGCGAGCCGTCGATGAGCAAGCGAGTAAGGCAGGCTTACGCACTGTCGCCAGCATAGAGGCTCTTAAGGGCATAATCGTTCTGCTCCTCGGATTGGCTTTGTTGGGTCTGGTCCACAAAGATGCCGAAGATGTGGCCGTCGATTTTCTTGACTACCTGCATATCAATCCTGACCGTAAGCTTGCCCAAGCACTTCTGAACGCTGCATCACGGCTTACGGACACGCGTCTATGGGCCATTGCCGCTGCCGCTGTAACCTACGCTGCGGTGCGGTTTATTGAGGCTTGGGGCTTGTGGAACCGGCGTGTCTGGGCGGAATGGTTTGCGTTGCTTTCGGGCGCTCTTTATTTGCCGTGGGAGATTCTCAAAGTTACGGAGCGTGCGAACTGGCAACACATTGGAATCCTGGCTGCAAACTTGTGCATTCTTCTGTACATGCTGCGAATTCGGATCCGCGCGTCTCGTACGGGCGCTGGCGGGAGTTCGGCGCTTTCTGAGGCGACGGGTAATTGAGTTATTTCGGGTCGCTTCGTCTGCCAGTCAACTTTCCTGGCCATTAATCGCAATCACGCGCTCTTCGTGTGATTCTCAAAATCCGCGCCGAATGGAATACACAAACCCGGAACTGTAAACAATCCTTTCATCAAATCCAACAGCATCGTAATATGTGCGATGCCGACTTTTATTTCTGTAGATCTCCAGAATGCTGGTACATTGCCGAAATTCTGTCCAACGCCGGCACTCGACGCAGCATACCTTTGCGAGAAGGGGTAAAGGGAAAGGGCACTGCATTGGTTGCTTCGATTTCAGCAGAAATGAAAGCACTCGTTGACCAGCTACCCGCGCGTCGTAACCACCGAACCTTTCTAACTCGCGGCGAAAACCCGACCGACTAAGGGCATCGAGCAGATTCTGCATTCGAGGCAGATCCAAATGCTGCTTGCGAATAAGGAGATCGTAGCGCTCACTCACCAGCGGAATGAAATTCAGTCCCAGTACACGCAGTGGCGTGGGTCGCGAGACAACAATTCACCGCGCCCGACTCAACCTGCCAAGCTGCGGGGAGATGTCCCGACGCCAAATGACGATAACCCGAACACGCCAGCGATCGAATTCCCATTCGTTTCAATTGCGAATCCAGCAGAGCACGGCCGTCCGATCCTTCTTCCCGATTCACAATGGAGATATGTTTTCTAATAAAGTTTTCGATCCCGCTATGTTTCGGGTTGCCTGATGCTGTCAGAATGCCTTCTTCCCAAAGCGCGAACGAGATCACAGCCACAGAATTTTTCGGGAAAAGCCGCCGAACTTGCGGCAGATTGGATTCGCCGGTTACGTCATTTTGAGGTGCGTCCCTGCCACATGAACGCAACCTTCTTTCAGCAGGGATAGCGCTTGCGAACTATTCCTGTGGGCAAGAACGAGTTCAATCCCCGCGGCCTGAACATGGCGGGAAAGCACTGAGATGCCGCGATCGCATCCAGCCACCAGAATGCGGTTGGTGAAATCGCATTCCGCTTGAAAGATCTGAACGCGAGTTTTATCGTGCCGCCACGGCTCATGGCCACTACAGCGTCGGGTGCGGGAAAGAACCTAACGGGAGAAAGGGCAGTTGCCACACTACACGATCTTTTCGTCCCCGCAACTCGCCTTCGTGGTAACGCAATTCCTGGATGCGCCGATCAAGCCGGCGAAGTGATGGAGCTCGAATATGCTTCCTTTGGTCCTGGCTGCAGCATTCGCATCTTGATTGAGTAAGCGTCGCATGTGAGGGTTGCCCTTTGGAGAGCGGTAATTGTAGTTTACGCCTGCGGTCTCGTCGCCGCCCGGGCAGGCCACTACGTGCGGTTCTTTCATGGTGGCGGCGAGTTTCTTAGTGTTCGGAGCAAGCTCGGCAGGCATGGATGCTACCGGAGCGTTGTTGGCTTTGGCCAGGGCAAAGGGCCTCTGTCTTTGGATACACAAATTCGTGTCCATAGTTGTCGCCCGGATAGAACCACCCTTTTACAGCCTCCGGCGAGTCGGCTGGGGCCTCTTCGAACTTGATAATCGGCTTCCCCGCGGGCGCGACGCTCATCCTAGATCGCAAGGAAGGTCCCGTACAGATGTGTTTCATCCTTGTTGAACACCTGCACGAGGTCCCGATCGGACTCCGAATGCGCCAGCTTGAAGACATATGTTCCCGCTTCCAGCACTTGGCCCGGAATCTCAACCGGACTGCTGAAGGTGACGATCGCGACCTGACCGCCTGATTCTACCTGTGTCCAGCCCTTCCCCGCCAAGGCCGCATTGGGTTTCACGCAAAGCTCTGAAGTAACAAAGGACTTACTGCGACGTGGAGATCTTTTATTGGACAGTGATGACGATTTGTGGTCACTGACTGCGATCAGTGACGGAAGCTGTCTAGTGGCTTGAATGGAAATGCGCGAAAAGATAAAGGACGAAAGTACGATTCTGGCTGCCAGTGGAGCAATTCCGCAATGCTTCTCCTATCTGGCCTAAGTCCGGTTACTGCTGCCGCGTGCTTAGGTAGGTTGAAAGGCTCTGGCCACAGTTTCAGGCAGCCTTGACGAGCATCTCGTGAAACAGCTCCTTGCCATCCTCATGATTGCGATCGGCTTGCTCCTGGCACCCGATACAAAATGGAGCCCACGGGACCGAAGCCAGCCGCTTTGGACTGATTTCCTGGTCGCAATGGACACAAATTCCAAAAGAAACCATCTTCAATCCGACGAAGAGCCGACCGTACGTTTCGCAACAGGTTCGATTCGCGGTCTAGATTGCGTATCGCTGGGCGATGGCCTCTCTTTGTTGCATGTTCTCCCCGCAAGATGTAGAGGCGTCTATTCGTTGGTTTCGGTATGGGCGACTGGCTTCTGGCCCTGTTCCTGCAGTTGCTGTTCCTCCTGGGACAGCTACACCGTTCTTGTTACCCGCTTCGAAAAGTTTTCTTAGAAATTCTTAATTCCCGTAGCGGTTAAAAATCAATTCGGTATTTCCTGGTCTCGTTGGTGTGCTATTGAGTCCCGGACCGTGAACTGATCTAAATGTTTGCCATCGGCGGTCGAAAGAACCATGACTCCCTCATCCGAGCCCTGATCTATCTGAAATACATACTTGCCCGGCGGAAGCGTCTTCTTTCGAATCATGAAACTGTGTTGAATATTGACATCGATCTGGTCGATGATCTGAGCGTCTAAAAAACCTGCAGCCAGGAAGGGGGCACACAGGGCCAAGCCCACATTCAAGACCGTTTTGCATCTTATTTGCATCTTGATAATTCCTCCATCGGTATTGAATAAAGCCATTTGGCTTAAGGTGACGAGCCGTTGTGACTCAGCCCGCTGCAGTTCATCATGCATGCACGCTTCCAATCGAAAATTGGGAAGTCTCAACCCTTTATGTAGTTTTCGGACTAAAGAAACAAGGGCGTTTCATAGAAGGCCTCACCAACAGCAATGAGGCGAGGGGTCTGCATTTGGACAGCGATGACGCATGGCAGTCATCGACTGCGATAAGTGGCAGGGAAGAACCAGCGAGATGAATTGAATCGACCTGCTTGACCGCAATTATTAAGGCGTCTTGGTTGCTACTGAATTGCAGGAAGAAATAACAAATATATGTGTGATCATCCGAATTACGATTTCAAGACAGAACCGCTCCGCGATCTCCCCGATCTGCTGCAGTCGTTCAAAAATGGCCAGAATGGACTAAACTCACCAACCCGCGGAGCATTTGAGAAATGGCTGATGGAATATCGAAAGCGGCTGGCGAAGGTCATTGAGGAGGAGCCCGCGATTACAGCGAACGAAGTGAAAATCGACGACCGTGATAGAAGTTCAACTTAACCATGCGAGTTCTTCAGAACGCAAGGGAATTCTGGAGTACGATCCGCTGGAAGGTTCAGGACTGCCACTGAGAAGCACCCAACTTCGAACGTCGAGGTAAAGCTAAAGAACGCGAAGCCGACACGCGCAGCGTCCGCCGCGCGGGCGGCTTCGTTCTAACAGGTAAGTGGCGATCTGGAAGTTTTAGCCACACTGGTACTCGCAAACTCGCCACTTGGCGACTATTGCGGAGGAATCCGCAGAACAGCATTGTTTCCGAATCGCTGACCAACTGGAAAATGAAACGCAAGATGATCATGACGATCTTCGCTGGCGTTAAAGAGTTCCGTTCATGTTCGAAGAAGCTAGACGCACGGTGGCTTCAACGAATTAACAGCCCACCCTCCGCGACTCGCGAAGGATGCCTCTGATGATCGGCACGAAAGACAGCAGCTACGCCGATGTGGCTTTGCTCCGCTGCTTGCTCATCTGGCTCATGAACTCACGCATCGTGGCGATCTGGCCCGGCGAGCGTTTCTCCGACCACGCCTCG
>JBPCJX010000056.1:0-13967 GCA_051004875.1 Bryobacteraceae bacterium | reverse complement strand
GTTCGGTGAAGCCGTTGGCGCTTTCAATGGCCTGAATGGTTCCGAGCTTGCCATCGCGGATCAGTTGAATGGCATGGAGATTCGTGGGCTCGTACTGACAACGGTAGGCAATCATGAGCTTCTTGTTTGCGGCTTTACAAGCGTCAATCATGGCTTGGCTATCTTTGACCGTGGTTGCCATGGGCTTTTCGCAGAGCACGTGCTTCCCTGCATTTGCGGCGCGGATGGTGTATTCGGCATGCATGCTGTTCGGCAGAGCGATGTAGACAGCGTCGATATCTTTGTTGTCCGCGATCTCGTTGTAGTTTTCGTAGCTATAAAGATTTTTGGGTGGCACGTTGTACTGAGATGCCATCTTTTTCGCTTTATCGCGATGGCCGCTGACGAGCGCGGTGACCCGCGAACGCTGGGACATGTTGCAGGCGGGCATGAAATGATCCATTGAAATTCGACCCAGACCGACGATGCAGTAGCCGATTTTTCGTTGTTGTGTATCAGGCGATTGATTCAGGATGTGAGCGGCGGAAGTGAATGATGATGCGGCGGCACCAACGCCCATGGCGCGGGCAAATTCGCGGCGAGTGAAGTTCATAGAGTTAGTTTATGGGGATCGATGAAAGCGCGAGGAGTTTGGCGCGCTTTTATGCCAGACGGCGGTAGTAGGCGACGCCGTTCCGCTCTTCGACAAATGTAACTCTATCGCCGATCCGGGCCCGCTCGTGGGACTGTTTGCCGAGGATACGAACCGTGACGCGGCGGCCTCCTTCAACATCGATAATCGCCACTTGATACGGGGCGTCAGCGGCGAATTGTTCGGGCGGCGAGTGGACAATGGTCTCTGTGTAAACGATGCCGTCGCCTGATTCTGAGCGCTTCACTTAGGCTGCTCCTAGGATAGTGACAACGCAGGTTGCGCCCGATCCGCCAAGATTTTGAGCCAAGCCGACGCGATGGCGACGGACCTGACGATCGCCGGCATCGCCACGGATCTGCATCGTGAGATCGCAGATCTGGCCGACACCGGTTGCGCCGACGGGATGGCCTTTTGATTTCAGGCCTCCGCTAGTGTTGATGGGAAGACGGCCGTCGATGGCACTGCAACCTGCCGCAGCAAATGGTCCGCCGTTGCCCTTTTCCACAAATCCGAGATCTTCGCTGGCGATGATTTCAGCAATCGTAAAACAATCGTGGAGTTCAGCGAGTTCCATATTTTCCGGACCGAGCCCGGCCATTGCGTAGACTTTCTCGCCGGCGGACTTGACGGCGGGGAAGCAGGTGACGTCGTCTTTGCTGTCCAGAGCGACGTGATCGGAGGTTTGAGATACGCCTAGTACACGTACATGGCGTGCAGTGTATCGATTGGCGTGCTCGAGCGGAACCAGAACCAGGGCGGCGGCTCCATCACTGACGAGTGAACAATCGTAGACGGTGAGCGGTTCGGCAATGGGCCTGCCTGCGAGGGCCTGTTCAAGGGTTATGACTTTGCGCATGTGGGCCAAAGGATTCTTCGCGCCGTTGGCATGATTTTTGACGGCGACCGCGGCCAGTTGTTCACGGGTGGTGCCGTATTGGTGCATATGCCGCTGAGCGATCATGGCAAACAGGGCGGGGAAGGTGGCACCGGCGCGGCCCTCACCAGACATGTCGCCAGCACCCGCCAGAATCTCCGTGACGCGCGGGGTGGTCTGGGAGGTCATTTTTTCTACACCGGCTACGACGACAACGTCATAGATGCCCGCTGTTACGCTTTGCCAGGCATGGAAGAATGCCGATCCGCTGGAAGCGCAGGCGTCTTCAATACGGGTGCAAGGAATGGTTTCAAAGCCCGCAGCGGTGCCGACGTAAGGAGCGAGGTGGTTTTGGCCTACAAACAACGGTCCGGCGAAATTGCCGAGATAAAAGGCTTCAACGGCTGCGGGAGAGAGATTCGCGTCGGCAAGTGAGTGGCCGATTGCCTCTACGGCGAGAGAGCGAAGATCGCGGTCCGGGAAGGCGCCAAAGGCGGTTTTCCCGATGCCGATGACGGCCACAGATCTCATATATATTTAAGATAACGTCCACATGTCCCTGCGGTCCTGCACGTTTGCGGTTGTACTTCGTCATTCCTTTGTAGAGGAATGCAGCAGGACGGAAGCAACTCCGCGGCGCGACTTGACTGCCGACGCTTTCCGCGGGTATTGGAGGAGTGCGTGAGCGAGCCTCTGCCTCCTATCTCGGATGCCCAGTTTCAGACCGCGGCGGACGCGCAGACGCGATTTGTGCAGGCGAATCTGCGCCGGATTTTTCTACTCATTTACCGCATTGTGGGGAATGTTGACGACGCTCAGGATCTGACGCAAGAGACATTCATTAAGGCCTTGCAGCGCCAGTCGCAGTTGAAGGACCTGGATAGGGCCGCACAGTGGCTGTCAAGAATCGCGAGCAATACGGCGATTGATTTTCTGAGACGGAATAAGAAATGCGCGTTCACTGACGTCAGTGAGCTTCCAGAGGGCGGGCCGGCGGCGGGGGATAGTCCGGAGCAACTATTGCTCCGAGGGGAGCGGAAATTGCAGTTGGATGGCGGGTTAGCGGCGCTGACGGCGCGTGAGCGAATGGCGCTGCTGCTGCGGGACGTCGAAGATATGCCAGCTGATGAAGTTGCTCGGCAGATGAACTGCTCGATGGCGACCGTGCGCTCGCACATTGCAAATGCGCGGATTAAGTTCAAGCGATATCTGGAAGCGAGGAAATCGTCGTGAGATCCGAAAAGGCGCGTAACGCTGGCCATCCGGACTTAGAGACTCTGGCGCTCTATTCGAAAGGCGATGTCGCGTGGGTGAGGCGATGGCAGATTGGCCGCCATGTGGGAAGATGCGCGGATTGCGAAGAGCGGGTTTTGCAGTTCCGTTCTGCATGCCACGAACTGAAGCGAGAAGCGGATCGCCAGACCCTCACAGCCTTTGAGGCAACTACAGACTGGGCCCGTCTGGAACGGGAAATGCTCGGAAACATCGGGGTCGGGGTGGCGGCCGCGCGGTGCATCGAAAAGGTCGGGCGGCGCCGAATATTGCGTACACCCGGGGTTTGGGTGACTGCGGGTCTCGCGATGTTATTTCTCGCAGGCTGGTTGACGAATGTTCCCAGCGAACAGAGGGACCATTTAACGGCATCGCTGCGCCGATCGATAGGAATCGAGGTTCCCCAGCTTGCCGGAAGCGTGGTGCGAACAACGCCCGAAGGCATTGCGGTCCGCGCTCAAGGCGCGACGCTGACCATACTTCATCCACCTTCGGCTGTGATATCGCTGGCGGGCAGTTCTTCACTCGGCGCGCGATTCGTGGACGAAGAGACCGGAGAGGTCACGATCACCAACGTCTATGGCGAGTAGCGCGAAACGAGCGGCGCTGTCACTTGCGCTGGCGCTTGTGCTATCGGCGTGTGCGTTTGCGGAGGATACCAGCGGACGCTGGGTGGACGTTGAATTTCCTCACGACTCCCCGGTGCTATTCGTCTCCTTTAGTCTCGGATCTACTACCGCCCGTGTCCTTCGCGCTTCGATGGCGCTGGATCTGCATACGTCGCTTCAGTTGAGGAACACGGGAAGCAAGACCATCTGCGGCCTTACGCTGCGAGTGGAAGCTGAGGATCTGACCCCGTCCGGCAAGGGATCGGTGACCGTACCGAGCTTGAACGTGCAACCCGGAGAAGTGTTTCCGGTGCGGATCGACATGGAGTTGTTGCGGCCCTTAAACGTTCTAAAGAATGAGGGCGCACTGGTGCAGGTGACACTGGATTGCGCACTATTCAGCGATCTTTCGTACTACGGGCCGGACAAGCTTGATTCGCGGCGAGCTCTAACGGTGTATGAATTGGAGGCGCGGCGTGATCGCCGCTATTTAGCTGGTCTGCTGGAGACCGGGAGGCTGGCTCAATTGCGCGAAGAGCTGAATTTCGGGCTGCAGGACCGGAGCCCGCCACAGCTTGGATTGGAGTTGCTGCGTGGGCCGACGTCAGGACCGAAAGGCGAGCAAGCGGTGAATGTTGGGGCGGTTTTGTTTCCAAGTTCGCCGGTGCAAGCGATGGGTGGGGCGGCGCGCGTATTCGGGAATCAAGTGAGAGCGCCGCGAGTGGAAGTGAAAAACCGTTCGCGGAAGGCGGTGCGGACTATCGAGATGGGATGGATCGTACGGGACGAGCGGGGCAGGGACTTCGTGGCCGGATCGGTTCCGGCTTCGATGCAGCTTGCCCCGGTGCAAACGGGAATACTGACGGAGCCAGGAATGCTGCGCGTTTCCCGTGCGACGGGCCAGCCACTCTTGATTGGCGCGGTGATGGCGTTTGTGGATAATGTCGAGTTTGCGGATGGCAATTTGTGGATTCCGAGCAGGCGTGACATTACTGAGGCCACGAATGACCTGGTGCTGCGGCGCGCTCTCGCGGCATCGCCTGAACAACAGCGTCTAGCGGAGATTTACCGAAAGAAGGGGATCAACGCGCTAGCGGCAGAACTGAAGCGTGTGAACTAAGGCGAAGCTTGATGGGCGTGCGTTCACTTGCGGGTCGGGGATTGACCTTATAGACTGGAGATGTTCGGGGCGTGGCTCAGCCTGGCTAGAGCGCCTGGTTCGGGACCAGGAGGTCGGTGGTTCGAATCCACTCGCCCCGACCAAACCAACTTATTGATTCCATTTAATTTGCGTTCAGCTGGGCCAACGTCTTCTGCATCGATGGTTTTTGCACTATGCCCGAAACTATGCCCACCCTGAGCTTCGCGCGCCCTTTGCATTGACGCACGAACGGTCTCGGCCTGCGGGTGAACGTAGCGGCGGGTCATGCTGAAGTCGCTATGGCCAGCCAGATAAGCGAGAGTGTAAGGGTCCATATGAGCGGCCCAGCGGGTCAGACAAGTGTGGCGGAACGTGTACAAGGTAAAGGGAGCAATCTTCGCCATTTTGAAGACGCGCCGGTGCTGTTTTTTCAAGCTGGACTTTTCGATGTGCCCGCTACGAGTCGGTGCCGGGAATACCCAACCTTCGATGAGTCGCTCGCGGCGCAGTTCTAACAGCTCCGAAACGCGAGGCCCGACCGGGACGGTGCGCCTGGCGCTCTTGGTTTTCCCATACAGCACATGAATCGAACCATCATGTATCTCTTGGAATTGCAAACGAAAAGCTTCATCTGGCCGCAAGGCGCATTCAAGCAGTAAAGTGGAGAGGTCGCGGAGCAAAAATAGATCGCTCGGTTCGATGGGCTCCTGCCCTCGCTTTGCGCGAATCCCGTTTAACGCACGGAAGTATCGAGCGTCGATGCTTTCTCCTAGCTTCTGCGCGGCTGCTAAATACCTTGCCTCTTCCACCGATGAAAGAACCCGGTCACGATGCTTTTCACCGGAGAGCATTTCGACCTTCGGAAGGGATTTGTCAACGCGTCCCCATTCGGCCGCAAGCTTGAACATTCTCCGGAGTACTTCCAGTTCGCGGTTGATGCTCGTGACCTGGAGGCCCTGGGCACGGCGGCGCTTTATATACGAACCTATTCGGTCCGTGGTGATCGCACTCAGAGTTGCCCCGCCCAGCGGACCGAACGCAATGAGATTCTTCACGCCGTTCCGGTAGTACTCTAGGGTCTTAGGCTTCTCCGCCGAGCGGGCTTCCACAAAGGGTAGAAACTCAGCCGTCGCAAATTCGGCCAGAGTAGGAATGTTGAACTTCTCCCGAATCCCAACCTCGCCTTTGGCCAACCGCGCCTTGTGCGCTGCTTCCATTTGTTCGGCAACCCGCTTGTTGGTCTGCTTCGTGGTCTTGCGAATGGCATCGCCGTTCCAAATGAACTTGTACCACCAATATTTGCTTTTGGACTGTTTATAGACGGCCACACTGATCACCTTTCTTCGTTTGCTTCTGGCCACTACTCTTGGGGCGGCCGCCCTTCTTACCGTTCTCGCGGGCGATTGCCTGTAGCTTTTTCAAGGGAAGCGCTCCTATAAGGCTCGTCTCGAACGGCTTGGATTTTCACGCCTCTTGACCCGGTGTAAGATATTGCTCGTGGCTAGAAATCAACTACCGCCCGAAGTCTTGGAGTTCTTCCGAAGGCAAGGCTCCAAAGGAGGCAAACTCGGCGGAAGTGTAGGCGGGAAGAAAGCCGCCCAGAACATGACCCCTGAACAACGTTCCGCCCGCGCTAAGAAAGCATCTGCTGTCGCTGTCAACGTGCGGAAGGCCAATAAGAAACCGAAAACCTAAGTACCCGGCAAATCTCGGTGCCTCGCGTCCCCTGTGTCCCTCACGTTTTCCTATATACGTCTCCATTTCATAAGCCTTTTTATAAGATCTTCTTTCAAACTTTCAACGAGAGACGAGGGACAGGAAAAGTAAGTACCTAGCGAATCAGTCGCTTACCCTGTCCCGCGTTTAGTCCCTAGTCAAGTTGGAGATCAGGGACCACAGACTCACCCTCTAGATGCCTGTAAACACTCCTTTTCCTATTTGTGCTTCCGGGGACCCTTGCGGAAGCGCGCACATAACCAAGCAGGCGCAAGCATCGTCCGATGCGGTTGCGGTCCGCCTGGGTCCATTGAGCCACTGGCTTATTAATTGGCCCATTTAGAAGATCCTCAACAGAGATGTCCTGTCCGCCATGGCGGGTGCAGTAGTCGCCTATGAGATCCTGCCACGGATCAAGCTCGTAGCGCTCTAGCTGATGTTTCTCAGCTTCGGAACACAGATCGGGGTCATCCAAATACCAGTTATGGCCGTCTCGAAATAGTTCCACCGCCTCAGCCCATATGAAATCCCGGTCACGCCGCAGCGCCTCAAGATCGATTTTGCCCGTGCGCACCGGCCAAAAGCGCCGATTGCCGGTCTCGTCCTTGAAATACGTATCGTGGTTCACCGTTCCCGCAAAAATGCATTGTCTTGGAACGTCGACCGTTACACGTCCATAAGGGGGACGGTATCGGTCCACTTGCCGAGAGATAAATGCTTTAATCCGGCTTGCATCATGCCTGCTCAGTGCATCAAGTTCAGCTAGTTCGATGATCCACTTACCGCGGATCTGTAACAGCGTGTCCTTGTTCCCAATCTCGCCGACCTCATCGCTAAACCATTCGCCCCCTAGGATTCGCAAGGCCGTAGACTTGCCTTGGCCTTGGCGTAGACCCTCCAGGATCAAGCAGGCGTCAGCCTTGCACCCTGGCTCAAAAATGCGCGCGACCGCTGAGATAAGCCAGCGCGTTCCTATTGCGGCTGCGTAGTTTGAAGGTGGAACACCAAGGTACGTCACCAGCCATGCGTCTATCCGTCGCTCACCGTCCCATCGCAACCCTTCTAGATAGTTCCGGACCGGATGACATGAATTGGACTTAGCTACTGTCGCTACACCTTCGGCTACCGTGTCGCTGCCAACCCTGATATCGTCGCCATTTTGAAGAACCGCCGTAATCAGAGATATCTCATAGTCTCCGATCACAGCGCCCGCCGGTATTCTCCCGATTAGGTCTTTCATTGCGTGCGCTGTCATCGAGAATTCGTCGTAAGCGAAACTGCCGTACCAATGTGGCGCAGACTCCAAAGCCACGATCACGTTGGCCAGGAGTTTCTCCGGCCTCTCATTGAACGTGTAGGAGAGTCTCTGGAGCCAGTTTGGATCTGCTTTGGCGCTTTGGAATAGGTTGCCTACTTCGCCACGCCTTGATTCGTCATACTCCCGCATGACACGCATAGCGTTCCCAGGTCGAGAAATGTATGTCACCTCGTACCGGCAAACCGATTTAGCGATGCTTTCAACCTCACCGGTCGGTAACGTCTCGTCAGACCGGCTGCTGTTTACAGATAGCAGCCCGGCTTTGATTTCGTCAAAGATCATGCCGCTACCGCGCCATTTAGACGCAAGCTTGAACAATATGGTGTTTCTGCTGCCCTCTTCGATACGTTCGGGCAGGACAAACCTGTCGTTAGGCTTTTCCGCAGCAAGCTCAAGAAGCCAGTCCGGGGCCTCAAGTAGCTCTTGCTCCTCAATCTCCTTCAAGCCGTCGAAAGCGTAGGGGTGCTTTGTAACTGGATGGATGGAGGGCTCCGCAACGATATAGCCACCCTCACCCCGTATATCCAGACCTGGCCCGATCTTACTGGCCGAGTTCTTAATAGCCTTATAGACAGGTAGACGGAAGAGAAAATGTCTGCCGCCACTCCCTGTAATCTGTTGAATTGTGTCCGGTAGTTTGCCATGCTTCGCCTCTAGAGCTTCAATCGTTTCATCGCCCGAAGATTTGATATCGACATCCAGCGCAAAGAAATTGTGTCCGGTTGCTATGCCGACATTCGCTTTAGGCCACTTTGCCCACCAACGCTGGATAAGCTCGACATCGGTTGTCGCGTCCTTAGAACCGCGCTCGGTAATTGGCAGTTTGCCGTTGAGAGGCAGTACAGGCCAGCCCAGCGCGGCGTACCTCAACGCATAAGGCAAGATTTCCAATGCGGTTTCCTCAGTTTGTGATCTATGGGGCATGAGTCAGCGGACCTCCGTTTGAAGTTCGCCGCGTACATTCCGCTCGATGAATGTTCGAACGTCCTCGGGGCGGTACCGGACGAGAGCCCCGAGTTTCACATAGGGGCAGCCCTTACCTAAGAGCCGGTCTCGACGCGCACTTGCTACGCTTCGGCGCGTGATTCTTGCATACTCGTGCTCATTAATCAGTGGTTCGATCTGTGTGGTAGCTACGCTATTGCGTTCGCTCGATTTGAAAGTAGTCATCCATGACTACCGGGCGAAAAATCGGCAGCACCGGCCAGTTTTCGCCGAAAAGTCAGAAAACGTACGTGTAGTACGGCAAAAAGAATTTTCAAAAAAAGAATGACTGGCCTGGCGAAAATTCGCTGCCGAATGGTTTGATTGAGTCAGTGCCGGGCAATGTAATTGCTGTTGAACAGAAGAGTGAGACCTTAGGTTGATCCGCCCCCACCTCGCGGAATCTAAGGCCACTCCACCGGTAAAGCAGTAATTGCGAGGTCGTTTCCGTTCACGGTGCGGGAAAGGATGATCCGAGATGCTGCCGGAAGAGGCCCTCTATGCATATCCCCGAGCCAAAACCGCCAAGCTAGCGATGATATGAAGGTGAGCGACTTATCTTAAAACGCGCTCTGTATCCTACTCCGCCCTGCACAAACGGCAGGGGATCGTCTTTGATGCTAAAGTGCCCGCGAAAGATTTTGCGAAGTTCCTGAATCCGCTTCTCCACCTTGGCCCAGTCCCGGCCGTTAGCGGCTGCCTGGATGGTGCCGTTCGTTTCGGCCAGCCCGCGAAGCAGTAACCACGCCTGCCTAGGAGTCTTGCTTCTGCGGTCCTCAAAGCCCATCTCGGCATAGTTCTGAGGATACGTTCGATCTTCTATAGTGACTTGGACTTTGTGATCACTCAGGAATCGGATTTCGACGTTCTCCCATGTTGCCGGGCATCGCTGAGGATCGGTCGCGTCTTTGGCCGGACTCTCCCGTGCGAGCTTCAACGCTTCTGCAATCCAGTGCGCGGATACTTGTGCAAGGCGCAGTTGAAGTTCAGCAACCAGTAGCCCTTTGGGGATGCTCTTTGGGCACTTCTCCCGAGCCAGAGATATCGTACCGTCCGCGAGCCGCTCCAGTTCTTGTTCGTACCATTCAGCGGAATTGTAACCACCGACAAAAGCACTTAACCACTTGGCCTGAATGTTAAACCTGCCGGTAAGATAATCGAGGGTCCAACTGCGAAGCTCGTTCGGCTCTGTTGTATTTCTCTGAAGGATTTCTGACTTAAATCGCTCTATCTCCTCTGTAGCGAATCGTGAAGCCGACACCCACTGGTCCTGTCTAGGATCGTCTTTATTGAATGGGTTATTCCCTAACGCATCGCTGGCAAACTCAATGATGTCTTCCATGCCGTGACAGTTCCGATCAAACCACACGTGGTATTTTGTTCCAATTGATGTGGAGGCCCCGAATTTAACTTCACTTGCCGTTAGGCTTCATAGATTTTCTGGTTTGGATGGTTGGATAAACCCTTGCAGGTATCCTATACCTCACAATTCAGCGAGCGGTGAATGAGTTTCGCCAGCTTGCCACAAACCAGAACCCGAACATTCAAATGGTGCTGCCGATGGCCGAGATTGTCGGTTTGTTGCAGCAAGGCGTGGGACACTTGCTGAGAGAGCCGGATTGGCGTTGATGGGCCTGGTCATGGAGGAGGACGGCTACTGCGTCATCGACGGGCAGAAAGTGCCACTCCAGAGGACGCGGCTGCGGACGAAAGACAAGCGCGAACAACAGCTGGGGAGTTATGAGCTATTCCAGCGCAGCGGGCCTCTTGAACAAGGGGTATGCGACAAGATGATGCGCGGTCTCTCGACCCGGAATTATGGGGCCGTGGTGAAGGAGTTCAGCAACGCCTACGGGATCGAGAAGTCGGCGGTGAGCGAGAACTTCATCGAGGCGAGCCGCGAGAAGGTGAAGCAACTGATGGAACGTCCGCTCGGCGAACTACGGTTGTGCGCCATGTGCGAACTTTGGGGGCATATATGGACTCGGCCCGGTACCCGATGAAGCGCTTGCAGGTCTTGTTGTTCAACTGTCTTTCTCGGCACAAATTGCATGTGCGGTCGACTCACCGCTTCACAGATCGCCGCCGCATCCTTGGCATCGTTTTTCTGTGACTGTAAGTAAGGCTTTACGAACTGTGGCGCTACCAGGCGTACCGTATGCCCGAACGTCTCCAGAACACGAGCCCAATGATGAGCGCCTTGCGTGGCTTCCAATCCGATCACACATGCGGGGAAGTTCGCAAAAAAGTCACTTAACTGCGCTCTTCGTAGTCGCCTCCGGAGCGTGGCCTTTCCTTTCGAATCCACGCCGTGGAGCTGGAAAACGTTTTTGGCAGTATCGAGACCGACAATGCTCGTCGTTGGCATAGATCTCCTTCGCCCGCCACCTTAGCAAGAACCGCTATGCGGGCCGAGTCCATACCATCAGGTCAGTACCTTTTTTAGTTGGTGGGGGTCGATCTCATAGGCGCGTAACCTTGACAGAGTATACGATTTACCCGGTACATCGTTAGGATCGCCCGCGGTGGCATATGATGGTTGGCTCACTCTGTGAAACGTAATGTTCCGAATAGAGGTAAGGTTTCAAACCGTCGAGAAATGCACGGTCCGCCGCTACATCGAGATCCCGTCTGGCCAAGAGAAACTCGATCTCCGCCGTTGGTATAACCGCATCAACAGGGGCCTTTAGGTGTTCGGGGAAACCCTCAGGGTATTCCATCGCGCGTGCCGGACCCTTAAAGTACTTATAGAGACTTAAATTATAGGAAAGTCTCTCGATACCTTCGCAGTATAGCGACCACATCAAGTCTACGGCCTAGGGAGTGCTAATCATTGGCGGCCCGTTTGCGGTCGCTCCCTCTGCGGTTATTTACCGCACAGAAACTTCCTGGGCGAAGTTTTTATTTCAGAGGCACGTCACTGCCTGAGAGATCCACCCCTTTGCCGTGACCGCGTTCCGAGAGGAGTTCCTTTTCGAGGTCCCGAACGCTATCGACCGCAAATTGTATACAGCGCCGCACTTTTTTAGCCGTTTCGACTGGTGCTTCCTCCAAATTGATCTTCAGAACCTCGGGATTAGAGAGGAGTGCAGCCAATAACGCGACGGCAGCTTGGTCCCTTTCTTTACGAGTCATCACTTGGTGCATGCTCACGTTCTATCACGACCACAGCGGCTGCGCCAAGGTCAATACGGTACGTGAGACAATTCGGACGGAGGAACTTACCGTCACGTGCAGACTGCCGCTCCCAACTATTAAGCGACTCATTTACCCGAGCTGTAGAGCCGCGCTTGGGGAGCTTGGCTTTGATAAGGACGAGGGTGTGCCCCCCAACAACTGCAACTTTGGACATGACAAACACGCAGCTATGACGTTGGCTGGAGGTAAGCCAGACGACTGAGGGGCCAAGACACACGCAATATCGGAAGGGCTCTCGACCGTTAAGAGCGATTGGATTAATCGCTAGAGCCCGCAGTGACGCTGAATAGAGCAGATGAAGCGCTACAACGTCATCGCAATCACGCTGATTGCTTTTGGAGCCATTTCTCTGGTATTCGGCTGGCCATGGGGCTCCCTCGTGGGTGCCATTCTCATTCTTGCTGGAGTGATCGCAGTTCGTTCTAGATCTCAAGCGCCTCCTACGTCGGAGTCTGCGCAAGAGATGGAGGCTTCAAAAACTCCGTCTCCTCCAAGCGCCAACGCGATGGCGGAAGCAACGACTCTGCAGAACCGGATAGCGGAGTCGCAGGCGCGCGGCGAGCCTGTCCCGCAGGAGTACTACGACCGCTTATCAGTCTTAGCGAAGGAAGGATTAGAGAAGATTTTTCGCGGCTACGATGCGGTCCTGGCTCAGAAGGGCGATCAGTTGGCTGATCTTAGCGAATTCGCCCGTGATCTTCGTGAGCGGTATCATTGGCCAACGACGGGCTCTGTTCTCGGTTTACCGAATGCCGAGGAAATGACTGCCTTCGCGTTGAGCCGTATTGAGGCGCTCGGTGGCAAGCTACCTTTGCGAGAGGCGACGGCTATGATCGCGCTATCCGGTGATGATGGTGCAGAGCGCCATTACATGCATGAACGCCTAAAGCGTGGTTGGCCTTCCATGTTCGCCAATGACAAGGATCTGCCATGGCGAGATAAACTAGGATTTTACGAGCGATATCTGAAGCAGCGGCACAACAATGTGCTCTTCAAACCTCTTCAGCGATGCGTTTCGCTCTATGACCTGCATTTGGCTCGACAGGTCGATGACAAGGAACGTGCTGATTTCCTGCAAGCGATGAAGGAGACACTGGACCTTTTTGCCGGTCCCGACCAGGTACATTCCAGCAGAGCAAAGGAATTGATGGAAGCACTTTTTGATCTTCTTGGAAAATCTCCGACTATTTACGATTCGGATGACCTCAGGAAGAGCATTCGCGAGGGCTACCAAGCTACCGTTGATCAAGTTCTGATCTCCTACCACAACGACGACCCTGAATCCGCAAAAAAGCTGCGCGAGTTGGAGGAAAACCGGTGGTCACTTGCGGCCGTCACTCAACACCCTTCTGTTGCCTTTCTCTTGCGAATACCCAATGAATTCGATTTCACCCCAGCGCTTCTTACAGAACCTGCCGATATAATTGGGATGCTTGCTACAACGTTCGGCGACTCAATACTCGATGGACCACGGGCCGAAGTCAAAACTATGCTCAACGAATCTCCAGAAATCAGAAACCACCTGAGATTTCACCGGCAGCATCTGAGCGTTCTCGGAATCAGCATTTAATTTCCGAATCGTAAACGCAACAAGGCGTTGCTCAAACGGCGTCGCCTTGATGTTCGCGCAAATATCAGTGGGACTGCAAATGCGATGATGCGTGTCCTATATGGTCTCGCTTAGACAATGCCGCGACTTGCAGGAAAACTTGTGGGACAAGGTTTAAATACTGTGGGCTTTGGTGGGCAAAGTTGATTCCTTATCTCAAGGTGCTAGCTGCGGAAGAGCGTACAGATATAACGCATTAAGCGCTGCTGAGCAATTGTGGTTCGCCACAATCACGTCTGCGGGTGGCATCTATGCGGCAATGCGCGTATAGCAATGATGTAAACCGCCCAGGTAGAGAATCCGGATAATCTTCCTATGGCCTAACACTGCTCGGGGTGTCGGGCAATCCTTTCCGAGGGCTAAATGCGTTCTTGAACGCTGGTAGTAATCGAAGTACGAAGTGAGCGTTCGCTTGCGCTGGGATGGTATCTTGCCTTAAAGATTTTGGGGAGCGCTAAAGGCGGCCCGTTTGGCGAATAAGAACAGCGCGGCGATGCCAACGATGATGGCGCTGGCTACTGCCGTGAATGGAACGCCGCGGAAGCTGATGAGCACTGATGCCGGAAAATCTCCTAACGGCCGGATTCCCATGATCAGCAAAGTATTCAGGCTT
>JBPCJX010000055.1:0-54374 GCA_051004875.1 Bryobacteraceae bacterium | reverse complement strand
CGCGCTCCCGGGCCATTCTGCCGATCTCGTACCCACGAAGAGCATTTCCTGTGTGGATACCGATTCCGACCACATCCCCAGGTGCAACGCGTAAAGGATCGAGCTGTTCCAGAGTCTCATCGCAGATCTGGGCATCTCCGAAAGAGTCCGGGGTAGCGGCGGCCAGGACATACAGCCACCGGGGAGTAATCACCGCAGTCCCGAAGGACTTATCGCTTGGATTAACAAGATAAACGTTCAATACTTCTGAGCCTTTCTGTGCTTAGTAATGTCGCATTCCGCAGGCCTTCCGTTGAGGGAAAGCCGAGGCGCCGCAATTCGGTGATTTCAACGCTGAGAATCATTCGTGACGCTTCTTGCATCGAGAACGCTGGGCCGAATCCACGCTGGTTGAATACTGCTTTCGGACGAGTTTGTCTTCTGTTTCTGTGAGCTGAACGCCGACATGGACCCGTTTACGTTTGAGCTTTGATGATGCTGAAGCGCCCTCACCGTGCTGCTAGCAAGAGAGAGAGGGTTGATCCGGATCAAATCATTCCGCAGGGCTATCAGGATTTGGACGGATCGTCTTCGACCTCGAAGACCGTTCTTCGTAGACTCGATTGCAGTGGTTCGCGGGTTTTGGCATTCGTTCATCCGAAGAACTGCGACTCTGCGATCTGTCTTGATCGAAAGCTCCTGCTGATCGCCTCCGCCTGAGGAGTCGCGCGTCATTAGAGTCGCCGCATCCAGGCAGCCCGTAAAGGCCAGATCATTCAATACCTTGGCCCGTTCGTTATCGATCAGCGGGTCTGTGGCATGCGTCAGGTGCATTCGCCGAAGCTTGTAGCCCACGTCCTCGGTTGCCGCGCTCAGCCAGGCGTCTTCCTGCCCTTGCTTCCATAACCGCACGTGATGCCGCTTGGAAAAGGTGTTTAGGCCTTTCTGATACTCGACGTCGGCAGTGACACCGTTCAGCCGCAACTTTCCCATTGGCGCCATGCTGTAGCCCATGCGCTGCACCATGCAGTGATACAGGCGGTAGATAGACCTCAGTGAACTCCGGTGCGCGCCGGACCACCCTGCTGCCTGGAATGCTCGATTGAGCGACTCGCGGCTCCCAAGAAACAGTATATTGATCAGGTCGGAAGGGTGGTTGCGCCCCCTGTCCGTCCGTTGCTGGGGAAGCTTCGCAAGCACTCGGTTAACGTCAGCCATCTCCGCTGCCGAGAGCGGCGCGATATCGTTTTGTGGAACGCTTGGACTATGAATATCGGCCTCAGCGGTCAGTTGCAGAATCACCTCAGTGCCTGCCGGAAAGTAGATCTCTGGATCTGGAGATCGGGCGATGAGAGATTTGACTCCTAATAGAGGCACGCCAAATTCCGGGTCGAGATACAACAATGGGAGCACGTAAAACGCGGCCGTCGCAGAGAGATTCGCTGTCGGATAGATGCCGCCGACGATTCCTTGTTCGTTTACGCGCTCTTTAGCGGTTTCTACCTGGACCACGCGTGCCTGGACGGGAATCGACGTACCGTCAGCCAATTGCACTCTGTCGAAGCGATATTCAATGCCTGACGTGAGGTGCTTTAGGCCTAGTCCCAGGCGCTTAACGCGCTGAACCACTCCCGATACGGTCGCTCCTTGCGGGATTACCAACCGCCCATCCGCCAATACTGGTGCGATGACCGTGGCTTCAATAGGATCGCCCGGATGTGAGATGCGCGATCCGGTCGGAGTAGATAGGCGCGCCTCAACACGCGTCCCTGCCGGCAATATTCCTGCACAAATAGAACAGGGAAAGAGAAAAAGGACCGCTATCGATGCCAGCAGGGTGGCACAATGTCTCAGCATGCAACGTAAACTTTTGCGAGCTATGCGCCGCAGCTTCTCGGCACAGAACGTCAGACCAGCCCCACCATTTTACGTTACAGACCGACAACAAAGCTAATATTTTTTAACAAGCAGAGTCCGTTGCTAGAGCATATCAACCTTCAATTCAGCTCGATCTTACCGTACTTACGTGGGCGCCTCCGGGTCTTCCGCGATCTACTTTCCGGAGGTCGCGGCCGCAGCTTTCGCGGGAGGACCTGCAGTTCCTGGCAATGTTGCAGCCGGAGTTGGCGCAGCTTGACTGCTCACCGCCGTCGTGGAAGGCTGCGTCGGCGCGGCAGAGGTCCCGCGAAGCAGAGCGCTCTTAATGCTATCTGTGCTAAAGCCCAACACGAACACGGCCGCGATCGCCGTCGTCACGTCCATACCCAGCAATTTATCCCGCGCTCCTGCCAAGAGCCCGACTACCGGAATCGCAAGAGCCACGCAAGAACGGCTGATCTCCAACCAAAACCGCGCCCACACCAGGCTGTCATCGGTCGCCTGAATCGGAAATGATTTCTCGAGGTCTGCTTGGTCGGCACCCACCTGCATCTCACCGAACCAATTCTCAAAACTGACCTTAACGTGAATTTCAGCTAACTGCGGAACGAAACAGGAGACCACCCATCCCCTCTCGCTCTTGCTACCCGGATGCCGTTGGGAACTCTTGCCGCGCAACCGATTCATTAGATCTCCGGTCGCACCCATCGTTCGCGTCGCGCCATGGGGGTCCACTTCGTGAGGTGCTGTGTCCGTGTGTCCCGGGACGGAAAACGTCCAAACCGGCATGATCTCCCGCCGTGCCATCGCGCTATTCATCGCATAATTCGAAAAACAGAGCTCAAAGTCTACGCGCCGGTTCGACATGATCTCGTTCTGCCGCACTCGAATCGCCACCTGCCTCGGTAGATGGCTTAAAGCGGCACAGATGTCTTCCGGAAAAATGCCCTGATCCACTTCGTCGCACAGCAATTTTGCGCACTCGACCGCATCCCACGTATTGAGCTGCAAGAAATACAGAAGACTTCCTGATGGAACCTCGTCTGATAGTCCCGCCCTGGTCTCCAACTTCTTCCGCCACGACGCACTTGTCGCGCCTTCGTAGGCATGGACGAACCGCTCCACCAGCCACAGCTTCCATAAATCGAAATCGAGCTGGACATAGTCGCTCAGACCTAGCTTGCCGTCGAGCGTGCCGTCATTCAGCCGCTTGAAGATGCTGGGGACGAATTTCTCGAAACTCGCCGCCATATCTTGCCTCGTCTGACCGAACACGCTTTTCAGGCGAGCTAGGCGAGTGGCAATCTCGCTTTTGAATTGTTCATCCACGCCAGAGCGCACGTTTCGCAGTGCGTCTACCTGCTGTTTAAAAGCTTCGACAAACTCGCTCGCGAGTTTTTGTTGTGTAGATGTCCACTGTGAGCCCTCGAACACCTCCATCGCAGGCTCAAATGCCCGTCGCGCCCGAGCGATGTACGTCGGCGGAATGTCGATGTCAGAGAGTTGCTCCAAGTCCTGCCGGTATTCATCAGCTTGTTGCAGAAGTGCGAACCTGGCCTCGAGTACCGATACCTGCGCGTCGTACTCCAGAAGAACCGTGTCGAAATCCGAGTAAAACCACCCCGCATTCTTCAGACGATCGAGCAGTTCTCGCGCATCCACCTCGGCCGAGATGCGGGCCTGTGAGGGAATCGCCGCTGAGATTTCTCGAATGTTTCGAATCAACAGCTTCAAACGCGATGAAATCGCATTCCTGCGCAGGTTATGAGGGATCCACAGATTAGCAAATACAGAAAGCAGAGCGCCGAGTGCCAAAAACACGAATAAGATGACGCTGCTTAATATCGCAGTTTCATCGCTTGCTCGGTAGTGAGTGACTACTTTGACCGGAATCACCAAATGCGGCACAAGCGAAGCTTCCCGCTGAACGTTGGTGCTTTCGGTGCCGGTCTTTGGCCGGTACGCGATGCGCAATCTGCCGTCTTCGCTCGAGTCTTTTAACCACGACGAAAATCGTGCCCAGCCGCCCGACACCGAGAGAAGGCAAGACGGCGCGCCACTCCCGCTGCCGCCACAACCGGATTCATTGATCTCCACTTCTTCAGATGCGGAAGGCCGCAACTCCAGGCTTCCGCTCGCCTTTCGCGTTCCAACGAAAAGCTCCCAGAAAATCGGGTACTCCAAAGGATCGTCGTTCTTGAGCATGAAGTAGGAGCGGTCCGCGGCCACCGTCACTTGCACCGTGCCGTTCGCCGCTGTATCCGGATGAACGCGGAACGGAAAGCCCGTTGCCGAAAGTTTCCCGATCGGCTGCGAGCCGTTAAACAGCGCAATCGAGTAGCTCCCGCCACCCTCGATTCCAGAAATTGCCGCCGTAAGCGTATTGCTTTGCCCCGGCGCTAATTCATCGTTTACTTCATACTTTGTTTCAGCCGGCCGTGCTTCTTCAGGCGCTCCTGCAGCCCTGAACAGAAGCTTCGCGCCCGCCAGTGGAAGGCCGGTCGATGCGCTCATCACCTGCCCCGCTCGGACCGAAACCCGGCTACTCTTTCCGGAGTGATTCGTGAGCGTTAGAGTCGCCCACCCTACATCGGTTACCGGATCGATCGCAATTGCCGATCCATCCTGTAAGTCCAGCTTCTCGAAATCCGACGAAGCGGCTGCAATCAACCGAATGCAAACAACGGCAAGGATCCCGCAACGGAAAAACCGCATGGTGAAGTCCTCATCGAAACCGATCGTTCTACAAACGAGTGCAGATTATCTTATCAGTCGGAGCGATGACTTGCAATGCGTCGTTCTGTGTGGCTTGCTACAGATACTGAATTAACTGGTCCCGGACGTTTTGTACCGCGTGATACGGATCAGCGCCATTATATGTTTCAGTCTCGATCGAATACAGGCCCTTAAACCCCGCCTCTCGAGAAATATGCATGCACGTGGCTAAATTGAACTTTGCTGGGTTCAACCTGGCGTGGCAAAGGCCGTCGGCTAAGGGAAACAGCTCGCGTAATCCACGCTCGCAAGTCTGCTTGTCCGGGAAGTTGCCGAAATCCGGGTTTGCGAAGATCCCGGAAGCCTTGGTGATCCGCGCCAGTTCCTCCGGTCTTCCCGCCGAGGTTCCGCGATTTTCCAGGATCACTCCAATCTTCCGCGAATCGGCATGACTGTACGCGAACCAAGCGCAGCAGCTCTATCGATCCACTGAATCGAGAGGTCAATGGCATGCTGGCGCAGCTTCGGGTCCGACGATGAAATGTCGGCGTAAGGCCCTGGTTTCGTCGTCAAATTCTAACGGTATATCGATCAACTGCGATTTTGTCCGCTTCAGCCCTTTTTCAAATTCGAGGAGATAGGACCGCTCGGTTGACGCAAAATACATTGACTGCACTTCTACGTTGTGTATGTGATAGCGATCCGCGATCATCTCGGGAAAATGGAGAATATCGAAGTCTTTCGCTGGCGCCGCTACGCCTCTTTCGCGAGTTCGCGCAAAGAGGTTGCGAAAACTCCAGGACAAAACGCAGATCCGATCGAGCTTACCCGAAGTTTGCCCATGCTTTTCCGCTCGCATGCGCAGCGATCCCACAAGCAACGAGAAACTCCCGGCGCCTCATATTACCCAGCGGTCTTCTCTCCCTTGGTTTCGCCGCTATCACCGTTACCGGACCAGGTACCTACCAGTCTGCCGTCCACTAGTTTCAAGTCAATGTCATATTCATCGCCTTGGTACGGCGCCTGCAAGTGAACCTTCGAACCCTCAACTTTGAAATCTTTTGCGGAGGTCTCACCATCATCGGAACTTAGCGTTGCGCTATAGTTTCCGTCTTTGTAAGTAATTGACAAAGTCCAATACACGTCATTGCCATCCGGCGTGGTCGAATTCATCTTCCACTTGCCAGCCAATTGATGGTCCTGTGCATCAGCCGCGCCCGTGCAAAGCACGGCTGCTAGGAGAAATGCGACGATCATCGTCGTGAAGAAGCGCAAGAGCGAGGAAGAGCGCATATGGTTCTCCACTCTAACAAAAGGTAGCAATGATACCTCCTCACGGGCACCGGCGCAACCCGTCCTTTAGTCCAGCGCTTATCCTTTAATTGTCATGCGACACGCAGCCGTGGATCTTGAAACCCCGGTTAAGCAGTCCGGCTCGACTGGCATACTGCTGATCGGGCTCTTCAAACTGCTGAAGGGGCTTCTCCTGGTCGCTGTCGGCATCGGCGCCCTCAAGCTACTCCATAAGAATGTGGCCGAAGTAATCAGTCACTGGGTCTACATCTTGCGTGTCGATCCCGAGAGTCGCTTCTTTCACGGTACCGTGAGCAAACTCTTTTCGGTAACGCCGAAGCAATTGAAAGCGCTTAGCGTAGGCACATTCTTCTATGCCGCCCTACTTCTGACCGAAGGCATAGGGCTGTTGATGCGAAAGCATTGGGCGGAATACTTCACAGTGATCACAACTTCTGGACTGATTCCGCTCGAGATCTATGAGCTGGCCAAACACTTGTCCTGGTCGAAGGTCATCATACTACTTGTAAACATCGCCATAGTGGGCTACCTGATCGCTAGATTGCGCAAAAGGCGCACGAGTCCATAACGAATCTACCTTCGGGACGACCCCTGCCATCAAGTAGGTAATCGTTCGACGTGGGCCGGAATCCGTTAATGCTGATGACGTCGCCTTCGCCCTACCTGGCCGATACTCGAAGTCTCTCCGACTCAATGGCCACCTACGCCGCTCGGACAGGTGGATTGACCGTTTTTCTAATGTGAAGTCTTTTTGCGAAACGAACTCCCTGGGGCTGCCTATATGTTTCTATGCGTTGGAGGGATTTTGCGAAACGAACTGGCATTGGGTTCGTTTTTTCAAATTGCGCTATTCGGGAGCAAGGCTGCGGCGAGACCTATGAACGCCCTTCGGTTCATCCTATTTCAGGGTTACGGAAGAGACGGTCAGTCGATCGATCAAGCCCGATTCGAGTAGCGGCGAATCTTAGTGTAGGGGTGATAGCCGGTCCAGGTGTATGTTTTCTGAACGCCAGGTTGCTGATCTCCGATGATGCGGTTAGGCCAGAGATTTGTGACCTTAGATGTCGATGCGGTTGGCGGCTGGCTTGAGCACGCCGGTCACGTCGACCTGGAAGGGTCGTTTCCAAAGAACGCCTCCTACGTGGTCCAGGACACGAGCTTCTCGATGGCGCGCAGTTCGTGTTTCGACTCTCTGCTCTATACTCCGTAGGTCTAATCATGGCTGCGCAGAATTCGGCATATTTTTCCGGGTTTTGTGGAGCGGACGCCGCGGCGTTCGATCGTGAAGCAGAATGTCACAGTAACTCCAAAAGGCTCGAGCTGACGCATTTGGCAGTCAAACCAGTGTTCAGCATTGGGGCGCTCAAAATCTGCCCAACTCAGCCCCGTGCGTAGCTTCCTCACCCCCAACTCTCGCAGACGCTGGACCGTCATCTGTAAACGGTGGTTCTCAGAGTGAAAGCATTGGCAAATGCTAGCTTCCCTGAGCGTCTTCGCGGAAGAGCCCATATAAAAATGGCGATAGCAAGACGACCCCTCGGCAGCTGTTGTGGGACTCAGGATTTATGGAAGCACCTGAAAGATTCTCGTTTGCGTAAGCCCTTTCCTGCGCTCCGGGCTCGAATCGGCGAGAGCGACTGACTAGTCTTCGATTTCGTGGCTTTCCCGAAGCAGGCCCAGTTTCTCACGGGCCTGGCGTTCGGCTTCCGCTAAGGAGCGAACTCTTGCAAATTGGTGGTTGGCGATCGCGTAATCCATTCGGCTCAAGATTGAGTCAATGTGCCTTTGGGCAGCAGTTACCTCATCGGCGTGTTGAACGGGCCCATGCAGCCAACCGCGTGTGAACTTACCGATCCACTCAGCCGCCGCTCCTCTTACAAGTCCGATAAGTTCCGCGAGAGCGAAGCGGACGAAGGTGGTCCATCCACGCTCACGCTGCTCCTCAGCCGCTTCCTCGAAGACTGTCAACATCTCAGCGGCAAACAACTTTCTTTCAGCGGCTGGATAAAGCCGCAGTAAAGCGCCATAAATTTGCCTGATGTTCATTTACGCCTCCGCCGTTCTCAGGCGGGCACTCGCCGCTCGCGTCAAGTGCTTCATTCGATCTAACTCAAGCTGCAGTTGCTTACGGCCTGATCGTGTGAGCCGGTAGGCTTGCTTATCGCGCGACGTATCTTCTTGGTCGAAGCGCTCGATCCAAGCATCCTCGAGAAGTCTGCTGAGAGCCCCATATAGAGTGCCCGTGCTGAGCCGGACGCGACCGTTGCTCAGCGTTTCAATGTCTTTTAATAGGGCATAGCCGTGCCGCGGCTTGTCTGCCAAACTCACCAGAATCAACAGAACGGGTTCGGTAAGGGACCTACTGCGCACTACGTCATGTCTTGTCTCGTCATGTCGCATAACGACATATTACATTCGGACCTAATATAGTGTCAACTGCGAGCCTTGAAGCTTGGACTTCTATTTCGGAATGCTCCTCTACACTCCATAGCGTCTAATCATGGCTGCACAGAATTCGGCATATTCTTCCGGGTTTTGTGGAGGGCTGGTATGGTGCGGGCGGACGCCGCAGCGTTCGGGCGTGAAGCAGAATGTCACAGTAACCCCAAAAGGCTCGAGCTGACGCATTTGGCAGTCAAACCAGTGTTCAGCATTGGGGCGCTCAAAATCTGCCCAACTCAGCCCCGTGCGTAGCTTCCTCACCCCCAACTCGCGTAGACGCTGGACAGCCATCTCTAAACGGTGGTCCTCAAAGTGAAACCATTGGCAAATGCCCAGGGCGGGCGTGTATTTTGAAAAATCACGGGAGGCTAGCTTCCCTGAGCCGTCTTCGCGGAAGAGCCCCATATAGAAATGGCGATAGTAAGACGATCCCTCGCTCTCGCGATGCCGCGTGGTGGCCGGCCATGCTCTGGGCAGGTCAAAGAGACTGTACCAATACACGTGATCGATCCGCGGAATCAGCAGTTGCGCGGTCGCATTGAGGCCAAACTTCTGCACTTCTTCGGCGCCAAAGGAGGATGCGCCTACTTCGGATACCCAAATCGGCTTGGCCGTGACTGCCTGGATCTCCGCTAGTTTGGCCGGCCATTCATGAATCGTCCAATGATTCCAGTCGAGCGGGAAACCGTGCACGGCCACGGCGTCTAATTGGTCCAGCGCGCCCATGTCCTGCATGCGCACAATGAAGGCCGGGTCGATGGGTGAAATGCCGCCCAATACCTTGGTGAGTTTTGGATTTTCCGCGTGTATCGCTGATGCAGCCAGCTTGACCATCCGGGCGTAGGCAGACCAGTCCCGATCCAGTTCGAAATCCCAATGCGAAAGGTTATTGGGTTCATTCCAAAGCATTACGGCTTCGACCATGGATTACTCGAGGACCTTTAGCGGCAGCGGATGTAAATAGGCTTCTTCATCGCAGCGACAAACGAAAACCTCGGGTTCGGGCATGCTTTCGATACGAAATCCAGCGCTGCGCAAGACCGCTTCGGCACATGCGCGGTTCGGTATCCACCAATTTGTCGGATCCTCCGAATAGCGGTGTTCGATAAAGTGCATTTTGGGAAAACCGGGCTTATCGAAAATCGCCCGCTCAGCGAACGGATAATCTTCCGGGATCGCGGGCACAGTGCGGCTTCCTCTCAACATGGATTGAAAAACGAACCAATCTTTTGCAACATGACGGCGGACGAGATCGAGTGCCAGCAGCGGATGGCGCAGGTGATAGAAAACGCCCAGGAAGAGCACCATATCGAAATGCTCACGCAGCCGGCCAACCTCATAGACGGACATCAGCTCAAAAGAGATGTCCAAGCCGAGCACTTCGGCAGCGAAACGTGCCTGTTCGAGGTAGTCGTTGTCGTGATCGACGCCGAGTACACGGCTGGCTCCGCGCAACTTCATTTCTATGGAATAGAATCCAGCGTTGCACCCAATGTCGAGCACCGTCATGCCCGATAAGTCCTTAGGAACGGCGTCCTGAAACCTTTGCCATTTCGTGGACGGATAGTCGCCCAGAAAGTGATTCGGTGCGGTCTGTACGCCTGATAAAGAAAGGTTGTGGAACCATGGACCTAGCTCGTCCACTCTGGTTTGAATTTGATCTAAGGTAAATTTTTGCCCCAATATGACTCGTATTCTACTCATCCGGCACGGCAGTACTGACCTGCTCGGACGCGTGCTGTATGGACGCATGCCGGGAGTTCACCTGAATGAAGAAGGACGCAAACAAGCGCGAGCAGCGGGAGTAGCTCTCAAGATGCGCTATACGGTGGACGCTGTGGTATCGAGCCCGCTCGAACGTGCAACTGAAACTGCGGGTTTGATTGCCGATCTGCAAGGCCTGCAGGTATCGATCGAGGAGGGCCTGAATGAGGTCGATTGCGGCAGTTGGATCGGCAAACCGTTCCCGGAGTTGAACGAGTTAGAGGACTGGCGCCAATTCAACCAGCTGCGGTCCTTGACGCGAGCGCCCGGAGGGGAATCGTTACTTGAAGTTCAGGCCAGAGCCTGGAAAAGCCTAGAAGACATACAGGCGCGTCATCAAGACGGAACCGTTGCGGCCATCACGCACGGTGATGTGATCCGTTCTCTCTTGCTCCTTCTGCTCGGAATGCCGCTGGATCACATACTGCGGTTGGAAGTTGCGCCTGCATCTGTGAGCGAGATTCTGTTGGGTGGACGTGCACCGCTGGTGCGGAGCATCAATCAAAGCATTTGGTTGGCGACCAGAGACAATGAAGGAACCACCTTTAATGCCTGAAGAGTTCACGTTAGGACAAAGCCATTGTTTTTCGTTGTTAGTCTCACAACTCTCCGAGTTTGTGATCGTTATCGCTGACACGAATGGAAATTTTATTTCCTGGCATCCTGGCGTAGAACTGCAGTTCGGTTACACGGCGGATGAATTCATCGGACAGGGTATCGAGCTGCTTTTCACGCCAGAGGACAGGATGAAAGGCGCAGCTGTTGAAGAACTTAAGGCCGCCGCGGAAACCGGCCGATCCACTGATACGCGATGGTTGATGAAGAAGAATGGGCTGCGAATTCTGGTCGAAGGAGTAACGATCGGCCTTCGCGACCAAGATGGCAGATTAGCGGGTTTCGGCAAGGTTTTGCGCGACGTCACAGAGCGCAAGTATGCTGAAGATCACTTAAGGGCGCTGACGGGAGCACTCGATCAATCGACGGTTCTGGTTCGCCGCTGGGACGGCACGATCGATCACTGGACGGCTGGATGCCAGAGTCTATATGGCTGGACAGCCGCAGAGGCGGTCGGGCAGGTTGCGCATGTACTATTAAAGGCTACTTTCCCCGAGCCGCTCGACAAAATTCAGGACCAACTTCGCGCGTCAGGAACCTGGAAAGGCGAGCTTGAACACGTAAAACGTGACGGCAGCCGTGTTCTGGTTGCTACTCGCTGGGTTCTATCGCCAGACAACGCAGACGCGCCGCCGAGAGTCATCGAGACGCACACCGATATTACAGTACGGTTGCAAATGCAACGGGAATTGGAAGCCGCCAACGAACAGCTGAAACGGATGGCTGTCGAACTGGAGCGCTCGAACCAGGAGTTGGAAGAGTTTGCCCGAATTGCATCGCATGACCTAAGCGCACCTATTATCAGCACGCGCTGGCTGGTGGATGTGCTTTCCAGCCGGCACGCCGACAAGCTCGACCCGAGCGGTCAGGAGTGTTTGAAGCAAGTCTCGCAAGGTCTGGAAAGAATGGCCGGACTAGTGGAGGCTGTGTTGGCCCATGCACAGCTGGGGCAGAGCCCGATCGGATCATCAGTAACAACGAATGCGCAAACGGCGCTGCAGATAGCGCTAGACAACCTGCGGAGAGATGTCGAAAATTCAAAAGCGGTCATCAGTCACGACCCTCTTCCTGAGTTGCTGATTGAGCCCCAGGCGTTGAATCAGCTTTTCCAGAACCTGCTGTCGAACGCGATCAAATACAGGAAGCCCGACACTCCCCCACTCATCAAAATTTCCGTTGCGCGGGAAGGCTCGATGTGGTTGATCGGAGTGCAGGATAGCGGGATCGGTATTGAGACGGAGGGGTTTGAGCGGATCTTTCAGCCCATGCAGCGGCTGCATGGCGCAGAGATAGCCGGGAGTGGAATCGGCCTGGCGACGTGCAAAAAGATTGTGACTCGCGCAGGCGGGAAAATCTGGGTCGAATCGCAGGTGGGTTCCGGTTCAACCTTCTTTTTTACGCTTCCTGGACCTCCCGCGCCGAAACTGGCTGCGCAGGCGAGCACTGCCGCGAAAGATGGGGTTCGACGTTCGGGTCGCTAATCAGCATCCGCAATTCCCGCTTTACTTGCTGAATGACGGGCCGCCAGTCTCCGGGCCGTTTTTGACGAAAAAGGCGCATCGTCGGATACCATGGCGAATCGTCGCGTTTTATCATCCAGCGCCAGTCGCATCGGTAGGGGAGCAGTGTCCAGACAGGGCGTCCCATCGCGCCCGCCAAATGGGCCATCATTGTGTCTACCGTGATTACCAAATCAAGACTGATCAGGGTCTGTGCCATAGGCAATACGCAAAGCGATCCCTTATATAGGTTGACGACTTGGCTTGACCATAGTTCGAGCTCGGCCTTATGTGGTCCCGCTTGCAAGCTGAAGAAAGACGCGCCGGGTATCGCAAGCAATTTGGCCATCTCCTTGAACTGCACGGAACGCTCGGGATTGTAGTTGCTCGTGCCCCACACAAGGCCTATCCGGAGTTGCCGGTTGTTGTTCATGTCAAGGCCATGGTCGCGGGGGACAGTCAAATACGGGACGTGCCGCGGGACGGATTGAACAGTCGTTTGGAAAACGCGTGGAAGTTCATTGACCTCGATTTGCTGATCCCAGTCTGGTTCTGGCTCGCCCCAGGTAATCACTTGATCCGCGATGCGCGCCTGCTCGAGCAATGACTTCAGCGTGGGCTGCGCCTCAATGGTGAGGGTTCGGGCTTGTTCCCGAATCAGAGGCGCATAACGAATGAACTGAATGGTATCGCCGAGGCCGTGCAGACATCGAATCAACACGCGCCGGTTCGCGAACGGTTGACCATCCCAAAACCGATGTGGATCCGGATTGCCTCGAGCCGCAATTAGATCGCTCTCCCGCCAGGCGAGTTCAAAGTTGCCTGAGAGCATGTGGCAATCCCAGCGGCCGGCGGCACAGGAATCGGGATCATAGTGCGCCTGCTCTGCGCGCTCGAACAGCCGTAACGCCTCCGTAACGCGCATGCGTTGAAGCTGCTCGCTCGCCTGGATGTAGAGCTGCTCACCGTTCACTGTCATCTATCCTGGCATGCGCGCTAAATATCTCTTGAGTCGCTGGGGGGTCAATTTAAGGGGCACCTGGCGTTCCGCAAAACCGGACTTGTGGATTACGCCGAATAGCGCACATCTGCGGGTAGCAAGTTATGCGTCAAGTGCGTTCTAGTGGCTGCTAAACCCTTGTCAAATTGCGATTTATTTTTCCGGTCGGACCCAAACTGCTCAGGGAGTTCTCACTGTGACCAGGTTTTCAGGTGGACGGGACTGGCGCGGATCTTGTGATTTAGCAGAAAAAGGCACGGCAATTTTGGGGCTCTTCTATACGCGGCTCCTAGAGCGAAAGGAACGATTCGCGGCGTGAAAGTGCCAAGAAGGATTGTTGCCGATGGATTGGTAAGCTGCTGTGCTGGTCGGTAGCTAGCCCGAACCAAACTCGTCAAGGGCCGTACGAAGCCGCCCAAGATTAAACATCGCCGATGTGCGCTCGCTGACTCGCAGTTCCTTGGCGTAGAGGACAGATTTCGCGTAGACGTTCTCCGCCGCAGTGCGCGCATCCTCAGATCCCGGCTTGTTTAGTTGAGACAGCATCTCAGCGAACTCTAAAAGCGAGAACCCTACCGCGACGTTGCTGCTAACCAGATTGAACAACGGCGAGCGGTTCAGATCGGCGCTCACCTCTGTGGCGGCGCGAAGTTCACGCGAGATCTGTAACCGCAAGGTGCGTGTCATTACTTATAAACCGCACTTATAAACTGCACGTGCTATTGGTTCATTATGCAGGCTTTCCGGCGCTTAGACCGCAACTCCGGGAGGGCCAAAGTAACACGCGCTAACCCTTCTAGTACTAGCGACACGGCAAGGAAGCAGCTACTGTTATCCTCGTGACGTTCCAAAGCGCAAACGTTAAGCAACGTGGCTGACCTTGCAGTCGCAATGGTGCAGAGTGATTCGATTTAGACGAAACCGAGGGAGATCGCCTGAGTATCGCCTTTCACAAAGCGTTCGAAACGCAGAAGAATGCGCGAGGGTCTCCTTTCCCAGTGAGTCGTCGGGGTTCACCGCCCGGGGCGAATGCGTTAGAAGGGCTAGCGCGTAAAACCTCGGCCGCCCAAGCGCTTACCACGCCGGATTGCTCCGACGTTTCCGAGGTGTCACAGTGACGGCAGTTGTGCAGATCACCCCGTGGCTGAGGCAAGGGCCATGCTCCTGAAGCTCCATCTGTAGGTCGTCGAGTTCCTGCGTGAAGATGTGCAGACCGACAGGAATAGATTGGGGTCTCGTCGTGAAAATGTGAATTGCAATTCATCACGCTCCGCGGGTGCGGAACCCCACTCGGCATCGCCATCGCAACTCTGAACCGGAGGTTCTGTTAGTTGCACTTGAGAGCGCGCCCCTGCTGGCTAACCCTATTGCATGCCCAATAGCTGACGCCAAGCCTGCACAGCCTGGAATGCGTCGAGGCGCCCGTTGCCCAAATCCGGACTAATAGACTTTGCATGAGCCATCGATTGCGCACCCTCAAGCTGGTCACAATTTATCTGAACGTCCAGCATCAGGGCAGCCACACCGGAAATGAATGCCGTGCTGAAGGAAGTTCCCCAAACTGCTGCATAGGTCCCGAATGGGTATGTAGTGACGATGCCTTCGCCAGGTGCAGCAATCCAAATGAAATTTTGCCCATAGTTGGAGAACGAAGAACGCTGGTCGTCGTTCGTGGTGGAGGCCACCGCCATGACAGCGCTCAAACCCGCAGGATAGACCAGCATATCTTGTCCATTGTTACCCGCCGCTGCCACACAGATTACGCCGTTGCGATTCGCAAAATTAACTGCATTCTCGACTTCTTTCGAGTACGCCGCCAGATTGAAACTCATGTTGATGATGTTGGCGTTGCTTTGGACGGCCCGATAGATCGCTCGGAGAATATCAGAGGCGTAAGCTGTCCCATCTGCCATGAAAGCTTTCAGCGGCATAATCATCGCTCCGGGTGCGATCAGGTGGATCAGTCCCGCCACCATAGTGCCATGGCCAAAGTCGCCGTATTGCGACTGGCCATCCACCACGGCGGCGGTAGACTGGTCGACTAACGCCACGGCATTCGGGTTCACCCATGCGGCTGGAACGCCGTTCACGGCCGGTTTCTTGGAAAGCACTACATCGTCCGTTTCGTCTGCTTTCCCGTTTTGGTTTCGCGTAAAGTCATAGCCCGGAACTAAGACACTCTGAAGCGCCGGGTGCTTCGAGTCCACCCCTGTATCGATCACCGCAACAACGCCTGCGCCTTTTACTCCAAAGGCGGCCCGAGTGTCGCTGAGGCGAATGATCTGAGTCGCAGGTTGATTGACATAGCCGTTGGGAACAGTGCTTCCGAAGTAGGTGACGGGAGACGTATCCGATAGGGCGGGTGGTATTGTGTAGCCGGATTGCGAGGCGTGAGCCTGCAGGTCCAACTCCGCGTCTGCAACTCCGGTTGTCAGGCGCAGTGTTGCCAAAAACGTGTTGGTGTCTACCAAATCAGAAGTGGTAACTAAGAAGACCTGACCTAGAGAGCCGTCCAAGCCACCCCCCACGGTGCAGCCTAACGCCACGCAAACCGCCTGAATCGTCGATGACCCGCCGTTAATGCGTACGATGAACCGGCCCGCGGCCTGCGACGGCAGTACCCCTAAGGCAGACAGTAAAAGAAAGCTGAACAACTCACGAGGTTTCATCACGCTCTCCTAACGTCCAACTCCGAAATGATTCCCTGACGTTCTAATGCCATCACTAAAGAGGTAAATCATCGCGAAAAAATACAATGTATTTACAGTTTCATCGAAAGGTCAAAGATTTGCGGTTATAGTAGATACAAATAGAGGCACAGGTCGGACTCAACTCGCACGGACCCGATTGGTCGTGTAGTTTACGTTACGCATTGGCGGCGAATAGAAGAAGTAGAGAGACATGCTCGTAATTCAGGCAGTCTCATGCCGGATAGTGGGCCGGAATGTCTTTTTACGGCAAAGCGGCTCACCGTACGGTTGGTGCAAGCCGTTTACCAAAAGGTGCGGTTGACAGTGGCGATAAACTCACTCACCCAGGCGTCTTTGTTTGAGAGCGGAAAACGAGCAGCACTGTTCCGAGGGCGACATTTTGCAGATGAGATCGTCATACTCTGTATTCGGTGACCTGCTTCGCTCGCGCAGGCAACCGTTATTACTGCTCTCGTACTTCGCTGCGTCTCTTTAAGCTAGTCTCATTGTCTTTTTCAGAACGCCTGCCTACGCGGCCTCGTATTTCCTCCTTTCGCCATTTAGGCGGCCGACCACGCCGGCGAGTGTTCCGCATCCGAAGCCGTTCAAGCGCGGTTATTGCTTCGTCCAAGCGCTCTCTTTCAGTTTTGAGCTCGATGATGATTTTGAGCAGGTTCATTGAAGTTCGTGTTTGCCGACTGATTTTGCCGGTAAGGGCCAAGTGTAAAAAGCAGATCAATCTACGGGCTCGATAAACGTGATGGCGAGCCGGCGTTCAGCTTTGGCTCTGGAGAATTGGGGCGCCTTTCGGGTTGCGCGACCTCGCCGGGGGGAGCCCGAATCCTGCAGTGCTGTTTGACAACGTGTAAGTTATAGGGAATTTGGAACTATCTAAAAATGGGCGCCCCACTGCTTACCACGGCGCACGCTCCAACTCAGCTCCGAGCCGTTTTAGCTTGGGTCGGCGGTGAACACGCCGGCGCGCGGGCGTCTCGAAGAGCCAGTGAGATAACTCTAGATGGGCTAATACGGAGCGTCAAGAACCGGGGGTACGGTAGTACTCTCGCGAAATTGCGTTCCGGCTGCGATGGCCGAAACGCGTCAGGATTCCCGAACGCTGGCGTCCCCAACTGAAGTTCTGTCTGGGGCTAGAGCGATCAGATCAGTTTCTAATCTTCAGTCAAACGCGGCGAGCAGTTTAGATTGCCGTTTGTTTTCTGCAGTCCAGAAGAATGACTGGGGGATCCGCGAGAAAATCCGTCCAATGCTCCCGGTCCGGGCCAGCCGCCTCAGCGGGAGAGAGTTTCACGGAATGCCACCGGATATCCGAAAAGCCTGCTTGTGTAAGAGCCGCGACATGAATTGCGACATCGAGGTGATAATTCTCCAGAGCGAATGTCTCATCGGCCATGAAGAAGGTGTAGCGTATCGGCGTGCCATTCCGGATTTCGCCTTCGGCGCTTTTTACAAACCCGTACTTTCGTGTAGCTTGAAAGTTGGACACATGCTGCACGGGGTTGTTGTTGATCGTAACGAATCGACCGCCAGGTCTAAGACTGCGGCTGATGGCGTTGCACATCGCGAGCAAGTCTTCCTTCGAACGTACGTAATTCAACAGGTAGGCCGCCACTACCACGTCGAAAGGTTCCGGGAACCGGATGGCCTGGGCGTCGGCGACGATGTACTCGATGGCAAGCGGGTGGTCTCGCTCGGTGGTCTCGGCGAGCTCGATCATCTTACTTGATATGTCAACGCCTACAACCCGCGATGCACCCAGGACCTTAAGCAGGCGGGTGTAATGGCCTTCGCCGCACGCTAGATCCAACAGTGAAAGTCCGGAGACATCCCCAAGCAACTGGCAGAGACTATATTGTTCAATGTGATAGCGCCAGATCACTTGCTTCGAGCGCTTGTATTGCGCGGCGATGTCATCGTAGTTAGTGGACATGGGTGCCGATGGGCGTGCGGGCATAACAGTAGGGCGAAAACGGGGCCATCTTTCTCGAAGCTGCAGCTCCGAATCAAACAGCACCTTGGCGATCGGCCCGGCACGAAAACGGCACGGCTTGGGAAACGTCAGGGTCGATCCGAAACCTGGTCGGTAATCCACGCCATTGATGGAGTCATCAACCCGTACTGCTTGCTTGGGGAGTTACCAGCGGGACGGCTTGCGACCGTAACCCCCGCCACTGTTCCCTCGCCCCGCTCCACCCGAGGTCTTCGGACGGGCTTCATTGACGTTCAGCGTTCTTCCGTCCACATCGGCTCCGTTCAGGGCAGCGATGGCTTGGTCAGCTTCGCTCGCGCTGCTCATTTCGACAAATGCAAAGCCTCTTGCTTGTCCCGTGTCACGATCCGTCACCACGTTCACGCGATCAACGGCGCCGTGGGTTTCAAAAAGCGAACGAATCTGCTGTTCACTGGTGCCGAAACTGAGGTTTCCTACAAAGATATTCTTCATCTATTCTTCTTTCTGACTTGAGAGCGGAGCAAATTCCGGTGGGCGATTAGAAGTCGTGTCGAGATTGGCGGGGCCATCAAATGCAACTTAAGCGTATCACGAAAAACGATCCGCAAGTTTGCCGGTCAGTTGTTTCATCTTTATGCGCTCGGGCCGGTGTTCGGGCCCGAATGAGCTCTCCGCCTAGCACGCCGCTATCATGAATGTGTTAGGATGCGGCTCGTTGGAGAACGAAGCATGAATCATTGCTCGAGACGTGATTTTCTGAAAACCGGGCTAGCCGCGGCATCACTCGCGGGCGCCGGAACCCTGCCGGTGAGAGCGGAGGGTGCGACAGCGACCGATTGGGTAAGACTCGGAAAATCCGATGTCAAAGTGACGCGGCTCGCGTTTGGCACCGGAAGCTTCGGCGGGCGAGTACAGCGCGAACTGGGGCAGGACCAGTTTACGAGGCTGGTACGCTACGCCTACGATCGTGGCGTTCGTTTCTTCGAGACCGCTGAGTCATACGGCGAGATGCATAGAATGCTTGGTATCGCGCTGAAGGGCATTCCGCGCGATAGCTATCGGCTTATGTCGAAGGTGACCACGCGTGACGGTGTAAATCCGCAGGAGAAGATCGACGAGTTGCGCAAACTCGCGAACGCCGAGTATTTTGACGTGATGCTGCTGCATTGGCAGCACGTTGCGTCGTGGCCAAGCGACAGCATGCGGTGGCAGGACGGAATTCTGGAAGCCCAATCGAGAAAGGTCGTGATAGGCCACGGCGCGTCGGTGCACGGACTTCCAGCGTTGCGCCAGGTCCCGGGAAACAAGTGGCTGGAAGTTGCGATGATCCGAATGAATCATAAAGGCACCGCAATGGATGGAGAGGACTACAACACGACCGGGCCGGGAAATGTGAATGAGGTCGTCACGCATGTGAAAGAGGTCCGGAAGGAAGGAATGGGCGTGATCAGCATGAAACTGGCAGGCGAGGGTAGGTTCACGAAGCGTGAGGACCGACAGGCGGCGATGAGGTTCGCGTTCAAGAACGCGGGTGTCGATTGCGTGACCGTTGGCTATAAGAACGCGGCAGAGATCGACGAGGCTATTGAAAATTTGAATCTGGCGCTCACGTAGCAGCCGGCCCGCAATTGCCTTCCTGCACAGCATTACGGCCGATGGCAGGTATGATACTGCTCACCCGAGTATCGTAATCGAGCAAAGCTGCCGTTGTGACAACGTGGGTCTTAAAATCCCAGATGCCCTGTTCGAGATTGACAAGGGACTCGGACGCCGGCCCTCCGAGTCCAATCGTATTACGACGGACGTAGGAAATTCAAACCTTTCAAGAAACCGCCAACCGCCTTTTAATGTCGCGTACTCGTAATTGACAGGCCCACATTCCTCGTGATAGAGTCCCGTTTGTTTCGTTAGCAGCTTTGTATCAGCAAAAGGGGAAAGAACAATGGCACTCAGAAGACTCGCGCTTGTGTCGGTCGCAGCGTCGTTGGCCTTATTCTTGGTTGTCTCGGCATGGGCTCAAGCCAACCGTGCGCAAGTCAGAGGGCTAATCACGGATCAAACAGGCGCGGCTTTGCCCACTGCCACCATCACACTAGGTAATGTCAACACCGGCGTGAAGGCCACGAAGCAGACCGATACCTCGGGCCTGTATGTCTTCGATTTCGTGGATCCAGGAACGTACACCGTAAGCGTGGAAGCCGTCGGTTTTGGAAAATTTGTCCAAGAAAACGTCTCGGTTCAGGCGGGCGGCGACGTAACAGTTAACGCCACGTTGAATCCCGGGACACTGCAGCAGAGTGTCACTGTAGAGGCCGCCCCACCCGCCGTCGAATTCAACTCCACCAACCAGGAGCTGACCATCGACACCAAGATGGCGAACGATACTCCGCGCCTCGATCGGAATCCGTTCAAGCTGACGCTGCTTGAGCCCGCGGCAATCAACACACGCGGCGAGATGCAGCCTTATCAATCATGGGCCCCCAATAGTGTCGATCTCGGCGGCAACACCAATCTGAGGAATAATCTGCTGGTAGATGGCAACCCCATCGGCATCGGTCACAAGGCCGGGTATCCCCCCAACCAGGACGATGTGCAAGAATCCGTTGTCGCGCAAAACAGCGTTGATGCCGCTTCGGGCCATAGCGCTGGCGGGCTTATCAGCCTGACCACCAAAGGCGGCACGAATGAATGGCACGGTCAGGCCTTTTATCTTGGCCGCTATCCGTGGCTGAGCGCTGAATCCGATCGAACCACGTTCAACATTAACGCCCAGCGCCAGAATATGTTTGGCGGCACCTTCGGCAACCCAATCCTAAAGAATAAATTGTTCAACTTCTTCTCCGTCGAGGACTGGAAAATTCATCAGCCCGGAAGCTACACGCGTACCGTTCCGACCGCCTTAGAACGCCAGGGCGACTTCTCTCAGACATTCGCCGCTGATGGATCTCTCCGCACAATTTACGACCCTTTCAGCACTGTCGTCGACGCTAACGGCAACGTCACCCGGACTGCTTTTCCAGGGAACAAGATTCCTTCGAGCAGATTTGATCCGGTTTCGGCTGCGCTCGTCGCTACCTTCTTTGATCCGAATAATCCCGGAATCGGCTATAACCACGCCAACAACTACCTGAAAAGTTTGACCCAGACCACCGACTATCTCAACTTCTCCGATCGCGTGGATTACAACATTAGTGATAAGTGGCGTGTCTCCGGCTACTACGGGCGGTACCACTCTGAGGACAGCCAAACTAATCCAATCTCCAGCAACTCCGTTCTGTATCAGCCGGCCGGCAGCCTACGCGGAGCCAATCAGGTGCTGGGTGACGCCGTTTGGTCCCTTAGCCCGAATACCGTCATCAATTTCCACGGCGACTGGTTCAATCTGATCGACGCCTATGTTTCGAAGGGTTTGGGTAAGAACGGTTGGGCGAGCATCTGGCCCAATAATCCCTGGTATGCGCCCTATCTGGACGCCTCTACCAACGTGCCGCTCTATTTCCCCACGCTGAACATCGGCGGAAATAGTTTCGGTGGACCTGGGTTCTTCTGGGACCAGAGACCGGCCGCGGAAGCGTTCAGCGCCCAGGTGAGCCAGACCAAGGGATCACACTATTTAAAATACGGCTTTCAGTTTCGCCGCGGCGCTGGCCCCAATTTCGTCAGCAACACCAATAATTTTAACTTCAATCAGTCCTTGACGGCGAATACTTTCAACAATCCTGACCTCACAAAATCGGGCGATCCGTTTGCCACGTTCTTGCTCGGTGCATTGGCCGATGACACGCAGATGGTCGGCGGCCCTGCGCCGGTGACGGTCTCTGATTTCTTTGGATTCTACATCGGTGATGACTGGCATGTGAGCCGCAATGTGACGATCAACCTGGGTATTCGGGACGAATACGAGACCGCTTGGCATGATCCGCAGCACCAGCTTTCGCAAGGTCTGGATCTTTTCTCCATTGACCCCACGATTGCCGCCAATCCGCCCAAAGTATCTCCGGAAGCTGCTGCCATCGTGGGCTCCAATTACTACAGCTATGCCGGAATCTGGAACTTCACCAGCAGCAGCAACCCCGGAATGTGGAAGGCGCCGAAGCTGAACCTGCAGCCGCGCTTCGGAGTTGCTTACCGCATTAACGATCGAACGGCTTTGCGGTTCGGATACGCGTTGTACACTTTCCCGACCGAATATAACTTTACGCCCGCCCCGGTCCAGGGTTTTGAGGATGTGAACTTCCTTGAGCCGCCCTTTTTCGGTATGACGGGCTATCAGAACGCAGCGCCCTTGCTCAACGGCAGACCGCAGGCGACCTTATCAAATCCCTTCCCGCCCAGTAATCCGCTGGTTCCTATCCCGGGCAAGAGTGCGGGCACGAATGTCGGCAGGGGAGGCTCGCCCCTACTCTGGTATCCGAAATATTTTCAGAAGGCCTACAATAACCGGCTGAATATCACGTTCGAACATCAGCTGCCCGGGCAAATCGTAGCATCTTTCACTTACTTCGTAAATTTTGGAAACCAGCACTACAATCAAGCCTTCAACAATATTGATCCACGCATTGAGCAGCGCTATCAGAGCAACCAACTCAGCGCAGCGGTCGCGAATCCGTTCTATCACTATCTAAATCAAACGCTACTCCCCGGACCGCTATTCAACCAGGCAACTGTGCCCTTATCTTCGCTCCTGGTGAAATATCCTCTATACGGTCCTCTCTACCAGATTGGCGTGCGAGGAGCGGAGGAGCGGTACCAGGATTTGGAACTGAAGCTTCAGAAGAGATTCAGTCAGGGCTATAACTTCCTGTTCGGATACATCTTCATTAAGGAGAAGAGCCAGATTAATACGTTCAATGATCTGACTCTATTTCAGAATCAGTTGCAATGGCAGGACAGTAACCAGCCTCATCATCGAATCATTACAGCGGGCACCTACGAACTTCCGTTCGGTAGAGGCAAACGTTATTTGTCCAGCATCCCGAGAGTCGCTGATGCGCTTGTCGGAGGCTGGCAGATCATCGGTGAATTCACGTTTACCAGCGGCGACTACCCCAGATTCGGCAATTTGATCGTCACCGGCGATCCTTGCCAGAATGTTCCATCCGGACATTACTTCAATCCTTCGGCCTTCAGCGTGCTGCCAGCAAACACGTATGTACTGCGTACGAATCCTCTGCAGTACTCCTGTATTACCGGACCCAGTTTCATGGATCTGGACGCGACTCTGCAGAAGAATTTCCACATCACTGAACGGGTGCAGGCTCAGCTCAAGATGACCGCTTACAATGCCACCAACAAACTGAATCTGGGCGACCCGAGCACCGATCGCACCGCTCCGAACTTCGGCCAGGCCCTGTATCAAGGCTCTCCGACGGGCGAATTCGCCGGCCAGACTGCTGTCTACGGCAACCAGGCGGGACGCCAGATAGAACTTGGTTTCAAACTGATTTTCTGACGCGCCAGCCTTTCGGAGGCATGCATTTGCTCAGCCGCCGCGGCGCATTCCGGCTATTGACGCTGTCCGCGGCTAAACTGTTGGCACGTCAAACTCCGCCTGCGTCGGATCAAGGCATGGCGACGCGCGGCCTGAAAGCGGGACCGCGTGGCAAGCCGTCGGGACTGCCCTTTCATGCGCGTTTTACTGACGTCGCTCTGAGTGCCGGGCTCAAGGCGATCACGGTCTGCGGACATCCGAAGCGCTCCGACTACGTTATTGAGGCTATGGGATGTGGTTGCGCCTTCTTTGATTACGACAACGATGGCTGGTTGGACATTCTCGTGCTTACGGGATCGCGCTTCGGGGACCCGCCGGCCAGCGCCTCGAACCGTCTCTATAAGAACAACCGTGATGGCACGTTCACTGACGTGACCCAGAAAGCGGGTCTGTTCCGAACCGGTTACTGGTATGGGGTCACGGTCGGCGATTACAACAACGACGGTTTTGAAGACCTTTTCATCACGGGTTATCCGCAAGACGTTCTCTACAAAAACAACGGGAATGGAACTTTCACCGATTCCACCAAAGAAGCGGGCCTGTTGAATGCCCAGCCGCGCTTTGGCTCCGGATGCACGTTCGTCGACTACGATCGCGACGGGAGACTTGACCTGTTCGTTTCGAATTACGTTCTCTTCGATCCGAAATCGGTTCCTCGGGCCGGTGATATCTCGAGTTGTAATAACGAAAAGGTATTCTGTGGGCCGCGCGGACTTCCGTATGGGCGCCACTCGTTGTATCGCAACAACGGCGATGGGACTTTCAGTGATGTGACCGGTGCCGCCGGCATCGATAAGGTTGACGCGGGCTACGGATTGACGGCCGTCTCCGCGGATTTCGACAACGATGGTTGGCCGGATATCTATGTGGCTTGCGACTCCACGCGCAGCTTGCTCTTTCGTAATCGGCACGATGGTACATTCGCGGAAGAGGCCATGGAGCGCGGCGTTGCCCTGAGCGAGGACGGGATGGAACAGGCCGGAATGGGTGTCGGCATTGGCGATCTCTCATGCCGTGGCAGTCTCGATATCGTCAAGACACATTTCGCCGCCGACACGCCCGCCGTGTATACCAACAATGGCAAAGGCGAATTTCGCGACGACACGCTGCGCTCCGGTTTGGGCAGTGAGACACGATTCATCAGTTGGGGCGTTGGCGTTGAAGACCTGGACAATGATGGTCATCCTGACATCGTCTGGGTTACAGGGGGAATCTACCCGGAACTCCAGGGCAGACCGGATCAACCTTACCAGGGTCCGCGCATCGTGTTCCGCAGTTTAGGGAATGGCCGCTTTGAAGAATTGGCGGGCCAGGCAGCTCCGGGCATAGAGGCCCTGCACTGCAGCCGCGGTTGTGCCTTTGGCGACTTCGACAATGACGGCGACGTGGACATTCTGGTCGTCAATTTGAACGAGCCGCCCTCCCTGCTGCGAAACGATATCACCGGCGGACATCACTGGATCAAGTTCAAGTTGAGGGGCACGAAATCAAACCGGAGCGCAATCGGCGCACGCGTGACGGTCCGCTATGGAGGCAAAGTTCAGACCAAAGAAGTTTTGGGCCAGTCCTCGTATCTGTCCGCTAACGACCCGCGTCTGCATTTCGGTCTCGGCAGCGTGTTAACCGTGGAGGTCGAGGTCCGCTGGCCGCTCGGCGGAACTGAGAGATTTTCGAACGTCGCCGTCGATCAATTGATCCACATCACTGAGGGTTTCGGAATTGAACGGCGATGAACTGCCGGTTTGTCACTGTGCTTGCTTGCGGCGCTGTTCTACTCGCGCAGCAGCCGCTTGAACGCGCTTGGCAATTGGCCGCAAACGGTCAGCCACAGGAGGCCCTTCGGGTTCTCCGGGAGCTGATCGAAACCAATCCTCAAAACGCTGATGCTCGCTTACTCCTCGGCAGCCTGTTGATGGAAGAAGGTCAGCGGGAGGAATCGATTAGCCAACTTACCGCTGCGGTGCGGCTACGACCAAGCTCGGTAGAAGCTGAGAACGCGCTGGGCGAAGCGTATAACAAATTCGGTGACACCGCGGCTGCGCGGACCGCATTCGAAAAGGCGGTTGCGTTGAAGCCCGAGTACGCCGTGGCGCAATTGAACTTGGGGCAGGCCTTGTTAGGTGCCGGCGAGTTGACAGGGGCCGCCGCCCATCTGGATCGTGCGATCCATTTGTTCGGCCGCGCAGACGACGCGGCGGATGCCCACTATCTGCGGGCCAAAGTGTATACGGCTGAGGGCGCTCCACAGGAGGCCGCCACCGAACTGGAGCAGGCTGTCTCCCTTCGTCCCAAGTTAGGCGAGGCTTGGTCGGATCTGGGTCAGGCGCGTAGAACTCTGCTGGATGATGCCGGTGCGCTCGCCGCATTTGAGCGGGCCGTCGATTCAAATCCTGAAGACGCCGTTGCCCAATATCGACTCGGGGCCGAATACCTTCGTCAGAATAAGCCGCATTTGGCAGTGGAGCATCTTCGGCAGGCATACCAACTCAACCCAACCGACCAATCCACGTTAAACGGTCTACAGATTGCTTTGAGGCAGGATGGCAACCCTGAAGAAGCCAATCGTTTGAAGCAGAAGCTGGCCGAACTGCTGCGCGAGAAAGCCCGGGCGAATCAAAACCATCTCACTGCTATAAAGGAGAACAACGAGGGTGCCGATCTCGAAAAATCTGGCGATCTGAGAGGCGCACTCACGAAGTACCGGGAGGCATCCCACCTGAATCCCGAGCATGTCGGAATCCGCGTAAACTACGCAGTAGCGCTTTTGCGCCTGGGTCAGTGGACCGAGGGCCTCAATGAGCTGCATGAAGCCCTGCTGCTCGATCCGAACAACACGAAAATCCAAGCTAGCTTGAGAGAAGCCTTGGCGCAAGCGCCGCCGAACGCCATACCAAAGTGGAAGTAATGCCAGTCGGTATAAACATCCTCGTGGTGCTGGCGCACAACCAACTCACATATTTACTTTGGCGACCATCCCTCGCCGGGCCGCCGCGGCTCTTCAGTTTTATATCCATAAGTGCTTCGTCGACCCGATAACGTTGAATGACCCGGTTGAAACTTTGGCTCCGCAAGAATCTTCGAAGACGATTACGCGGTTTCTACGTTCCGAGTCTCAGATCACCCCAAATCGCCAACCGTATTGGCGAGTTTGGATTCACTAATCCGATCGTGGTAAAACGCGCAGGGCGGTATCATCGTGGGCTCAGCTGGTTATCTCGCCGCTCAATCGAGGAAGCTCGAACAGGTTCCCGTGATCGTGCTCGATCACTTCACAAGAGGTCGAGCAGCGCGCCTACTGGACTGCCGACAATCAGCTGGCATTAAATGCTACCTGGGATGAGGAAGCGTTGCGGCTCGAGTTGCAGGAGCTAGTCGATGAAGGGCTTTCGCTTGATCTGTGGGGGTCCAGTCAAGAAGAACTGAAGCGCCTCTCGCTCTGCCATGAGCTCCAAATGGGGCACTCACGAGGACGCCGTCCCTCCCACTCCGGCTGCGATAACCTTTACGGATCCGCCCGACAACGTGCGATATGGCAGTTTGCATGGGAGCGCTCGCTACCGGGCCAGCCGTCCCAGTGCTAGCGACAATCTCGGTAAGGCATTCGAAGCATTTCTCACGAAGGCCTGCCGAAACCTGCTGAGCGTCACGTCGGGCGCTGTCTACATGTGCATGTCCTCTTCCGAGTTGCAAACCTTGCACAAGGTCTTCACGGAAGCGGCGGCTGAGCCCCCGGTGAAAGCAATGCGATGCGATCTGGTAAGGGTCACGGGTGACCAACGGCAGATTGGCAGGACCTGTGCTCTTATGCGCGGTTGGCGTCGCTTCGTTCTGAGGTCTGGAGACGACAATAAATGTTTACTTTATATTAGGATGGCCCCCAACCGCAGAAGAGAGGGGTGCGACGACTTCTCTGTAGCGCCATATAGCGTCCGCGAGACGAGATAGTCTCCGGATTGCTCGTGATCCCGTCAGAAATGGAATTGCCTGAAACTGAAGCCGGGCAGTCACGAAGGTTCATTTTTCGGGAACCTGCAGCAATTCAAACCTCGTAGAACCTAAAGAGGGTTCGAATGCTTAACCTGCCTGGCACTTTTCGCTACACGTTGCGGCAATTCCGGATGTCACCGGTTTTTACGACCGCCGCCATACTTACGCTGGCTTTGGGAATCGGCGGAACCACCGCCATCTTCACGTTGATCCATGCGGTGATGCTGCGCTCATTGCCGGTTTCCGATCCGGCACTTCTGTACCGCGTAGGCGATGGCGATGATTGCTGCGTGGAAGGCGGTCCCCAAGACCGGTGGGGCATGTTCTCTTTCCCGCTTTACGAGCGGCTGAAAGCAGAAACACCGGAGTTTGAAGAGCTGGCTGCCTTTCAGGCCGGCGGTGCGCGCTTGAGCGTGAGGCGTAAAGGTACCGAAACCGCTGCCAGGCCTCTGCGCTCCGAGTATGTCACCGGAAACTATTTCTCGACGTTTGGGGTGAAGGCATTTGCAGGACGAGTGTTTGCACCGGATGACGACAAACCGTCCGCTCCGCCGGTTGCGGTGATCAGTCATCAGGCTTGGCAAGTCACCTATGGGTCCGATCCTTCAGTCCTGGGCTCGACCTTCGTCGTAGAAGGCAATCCTTTCACTATCATCGGAGTCGCACCGCCTGGATTTTTCGGCGAGACATTGCGCAGCGACCCGCCCGATATCTGGATTCCGGTGCAGCAAGAACCCATGATTGCCGGCGAGGGTGCGCTGCTACACCAGTCTATCGGCGCATGGTTGCGTGTCATTGGCCGCTTGCGTCCGGGGGCTTCGATCGCAGGCATGGCTCCGCGCCTCACGGGAGTCCTCCGGCAATGGATGCGTCATGATTCCGGCTATCCCTCCAACTGGATGCCGGACGTGATCCGGATGCTTCCGAAACAGGTGATCAACGTGGTCCCGGCAGGCGCCGGAGTCGCTGAGATGAAAGAAGAATACGGGCGAAGTCTGCAGATCCTGCTAGCCGTTTGCGGATTGGTGCTGCTGATTGCGTCTGCGAATGTTGCGAACCTGCTGTTGGCTCGCGCGGTCGCGCGCCGCGGACAAACTGCCGTGCGCCTCGCGGTCGGCGCTACGCGACGGCAGATCATTGTGCAGGCACTCATCGAGAGCATCCTGCTAGCGATTGCGGGTGGCATTGCTGGGCTTGTAGTCGCAGTGGCAGCCGCACGTCTATTACTCGCGCTTGCTTTCCGAAGCTCGCATTTTCTGCCGATCAGCACGCAACCGTCGCTCATTGTGCTGGCGTTCGCGTTCGGCGTGGCACTGCTGACAGGGATCATATTCGGCGCGGCTCCAGCGTGGTTTGCCACCCGAACCGATCCGGTGGAAGCCTTGCGTGGATCGAGTCGCAGCACCAGCGATCATTCTTCCTTCGCCCGCAAAGCGCTTCTGATTGTGCAGGCCATGTTGTCCGTTGTGTTGGTTGCTGGTGCAACCATGCTGGCGCGAAGCCTCGATAAGCTCGAGCACCAGGACTTCGGGTACCAACTCCAAGGCCGTGTGGTGGTTTCGTTGAATCGTCCCCCCGCCACCTACACGCAGCCGAAGTTGGCGGCGCTCTATCGCGAGCTTGAGGAACGCCTTAAGCGTTTGCCAGGAGTGCAAGGGTCGGGTCTCGCGTTGTATAACCCCCTCACCGACAACTGGGGTGAGCTGATCTTGGTCGCTGGCCATCCTGCTCCGAAGATGAGCGAGGAAGCGGGCGCTTCCTGGGATCGCGTAAGCGCTGACTATCTTCAGAACTTTGGCATGACCATCTCACGTGGGCGTGCCTTTACACCTGCCGACAATGAAAGTACGGCGCCGGTGGCAATTGTGAACGAAGCTTTCGTAAAACGATTTTTCAAGAGCCACGAAGATCCGCTAGATCAGCACTTCGGCCTCGATATGCCGGAGAATGTTAATACGTTCCGCATTATCGGTATCGTGCGCGACGCTAAGTTCGCGGGTTGGGGCTTAAGCAGGCCGGCGCGGCCGATGTTTTACGTGCCGCTCGCCCAGAATGTCGATTACAAGAACGCAGTGATGAGGAGGATTGAGTTGCAGTCTCACTTCATCGGTGGAATCATGCTCGTGACGAACGTTCCCCGCGGGATGCTTGAGCCGCAGCTAACCAGGCTGTTGGCGGAACGGGATCCCAACCTGACGATTAACAGCGTGAGAACTATGCAGGAACAAGTCGATCTCACCTTCGATCAGGAGCGCGCCGTCGCCAGTCTGGCCGGAGTGTTTGGGTTAGTAGCTCTGCTACTTGCTGCCGTTGGACTCTACGGTGTCACGGCCTATACGGTTGCGCAGCGGACTAGCGAAATCGGTATTCGCATGGCGCTAGGCGCTGATCGCACGAAGGTTGTCCAACTTGTACTTCGCGGAGCCTTTAAGCGCGTGCTGGTTGGACTCGTATTGGGCCTACCACTTGCGATTGGTGCCGGACGCCTGATCTCGGCCCAGTTATATGGTGTTTCCTTTTGGGATCCGCTCGCGCTGATGGTGGCGACAACTTCGCTCGGTATCTGCGCCTTTTTCGCAGCCATAATTCCAGCCAGCCGGGCTGCATCTATCTCGCCCATGAACGCACTCAGAACTGAATAGCGCTGAATCCGGCCGAGCGTATCGGCTATGTCATCCCTCTATTTGGATGTCTGGAGACGACAACAATGGTTCCCTATATAGGATGCCCGCCGAACCCTAAGATGCGCGGCAGAGTCATGCTTGGCCGATATGAGCCCGGCTGCCTTTCGTCCTGTTTGTGAGTTCTATCCTCATGCCAATGGCGCTTAAGGCGCACCAGAGCGCCCGAGAAGAGCCGCTCCGTGCTGTTCTTGCCGCCCATGCCGTCCCGCTCCAAGGTGCGGGTGAGGCACTTTTGCTCTCCGAATCGCGGACGGAAGGGCAACACGCCGGCACAGGACCAAAGGTACAGCCGGTTGGAATGAGGCAATTACCCATGAAGTGAAGAATATCGGTAGCAAGCCGACACACTTCATCCGCATTGGTGTTAACCAGCCGCGAAGACTGTGGGCTGCTCAAATCGTACGGAACATGCGCGTTTCATCGCAGCCGTCGTCGATTCCATGGCGCTCGGGATCGGCGGAAACTCCAAGTTACTTAGAGCGACAACTCGGGGGGCCTGTTCTGCCTATTTTCTAGGCTCCCCGCCGTGTCCGCTCCAAATAGACGAACGCGTGGAATCGGGCGGCTAAAATGAAACGCATCGACCACTCCTGGGCAAGGGTGAGCGCGCATAATTTCGATGAATCATATAGCTGTTAATCGAAGGGTTGTAGGTTCGAGTCCTGCCTGAGGAGCCAAGATTTTCTCTGCTGCGTCCTTTTTATTTACAATTCGCTCCACCACAGTACGATCATCGATCCGGCGTGGCCACTTGGCCAATGTACCGGATGGACATCAGAACTAACTCGCTGATGCGCAGGACGCGACGCCTGCACGAAGATGAACCGATCGGATTTATCGCCCAGCACCGGGAGTCGAGTCGGGTCAGGCTTCGGGACAGGGATGCTTTGGTCAAGTATCCCGAAGACAATCATCCAGAGCCGCCGGTGCTTGTCTTCAACCCGAATCAGTTCTTAATAAATTCTCCGCCTCAATATCACCGTGATTGATTGCATTGCTGTAAAGACAGTCCTGTCCGGGCTTTATCTTGAAGCACTCGAAAACGTATGCATCGGCACGATCAGGAAGGCACTGCTCCAAGGCGTGCAAGAGCCGTCACTGAGAACGCGCATTGAGCGTATATCGGAATTCCCGAAAAGTGGGCAGATCTGGTAAACCTTTCCGAAAGGAAATGCCTCGTTCAGTATGCCTCTACCACATGGAGGTTTCTACCTCTCCCGCTTGTAGATGTTTGCACTTAACGTCACAATTTTCCCGGCGCTGGTCGGTGCTTTCATAAATTCGAATACTATACTTGTTGTTCACCTGTGGTCACTACCCCCGCAACCGTCGGTGTCCCGTGGGCTAAGATTTTCTATGCTCCTGAATGGCTGGGAAAGCAATGGCGCTACATTCGAGAATTCGAGTTTTATCTTCTGCCGTGAAGGCGACGGAGGGCTCTGAGGAAATGAGTAACTGCTTGCGCTTGGGTTCCTCTTCTCCTCATCCTTGCTGTTTCCTGTACAAGGCGACAATCGGCCGCGACGTATCCGCTTACTCGGTGTTCGGCTTCACTTGCTGCACATGAGCCAAAATACTTCCGTTCGGCGCTTTATAGGCCTTGTTCTAGCCGCGAGTCTCACTGGTCTGGCACAACAGGGCACTGAGTTCGGCGGCACTTACGAAAAATTGAGGCCGGAGCAGCGGAAGCTTGTAGATGGTTGGTTTGATCGTTATAACCAACGAACCCACAAAAACCTGAGTCCAGAAGCTGGTTACAACGCAATTCCGGTCTCAGTTCGCACTACGTTTGAGGCAGTAACTCACGCGCTCATGACCACTCGTTTGACTGGGCAGAATTCGGAGGGCCCGAGCACCGCTCTGGGTCTGGTTCAAGCGATAGAAACCGTCAGGGGAAGATCTCCCGGCACTCGAGGCGACCTTCAGTTCCGACTGTATGTTCTGCTACAACCCGGGGCCGTGCAAATTTTGGATACAAGCCGAGAGTTTTCCCGCCAACGCGATAATTCGGTATTCCACATTGGCTACCCGGTGAACTATCGCCAACGAGCTGGCTTTCCCTCCATTCAGGTTTCCGTGACTCGCGATGGCAGACGAGCGGATATTGACGTGGATTATCGGAGGTCCGGCTTTCCCGGGGCGCTCTTCAATGGGCACCTCACGGCCGCAAATTCGGACGTGCGCGCGGGAAATAACTACCCCGGACATTTGAAGCGTTGGGATGGCCTAACGAACTGGTGGCGCAACCTATTTGGGATTCCCATTGAGCGGGAAAGCGGATTTGTACCTGAGCCTGAACACGATATTGCGAGCCGGCCTCGGCTGACTGCCAAAGCGAAGCTGGCAGATGCAGTCCACGATTACCTGTCGACGTGGCTGGTTGAACAAAAGCCGAATCTCGCGGTTGCATATGTATCAGCGCGTGACTACGCCTGCGTCGAGTCTTCCTCAGGCGAAGAAAAGAAATCCGAGGACGTTGTTCCGCGGAAGCTCTGGAACGACTTGGAAGAGACGAATTTCGTTCTCGGAAAACCTGCGCGTTTGTCAGATGCGGTGGCGCGTGTGAATTTGCAAAGTAGGGCACTTCTACCGATTGAACATAAGTACGCACCCGAGTTCAACCTGGTTAAGATCCCGGATGACGTGGCGGCAGAGTTCAACTGCTCAGAGACGGATCCAGCTTTGCAACCGCGAAGGAAGTATGGAACCTATTATGGTTCCGCATTTCGTATAAAGACACCTAAAAACCCGAGCAGCGGCTCTTTGTTACTGCTTTGGCGAAAGGAGCAAGGCTATTGGAAGATCGTTTCGCAGCAGCTTGATCCGGGGTTGGCGGAGGAAGACTCGGTGCCAGATAGCCCACTGCGCTCATCCAAAACACAAGCGGCGCCAATTGACACGAATGCCGATGTCGCGATGATCCGGACGACGCAGCGCTTTTTTGATACCCTGTTCGTCAACAGGGATCACCAAGCGGCATTTCGCTTTTTCGCGCTGAGCGCTTACGCATGCCTCAGTGTCGGCTTATTGCCTGAGCAACGATCTGCGAGCCATGGCGGCAGTGCTGCGGAGTCCCTTCGCGGGTACCTACAACAAATCGTGTCTCATTCACCTTCGGCGCACAAACTGGAACAGATTACGGAGCGCTTTGATCCAGATAATCCCACGCTTGGAATCGTCCGTCACGCGCATGAGAACGCATACCTGCTGACGAGCGTCCCCGATGAGGAGGCATCAGACCTTTTGTGCCAGCAGCCAGGAAATACAAATACCGTTCGTCGCTCGCCAATCAGTCGTGAGCCTTACTTTGCCACCTTCTTTAAGCTCATTGAACCGGGAGAAGAGCCTGCGGGTTTGGGACTATTATGGGCCAAAGAGAACGCAGACTGGAAAATCATCGCCTTTCAAATGAACGAACCCTAGCTGCGGCTTGATGTGACCAGTGTCACATGTCGAAAAGAGGTTCCGGTGGCCCATTCAGCGCGGCCAGTACATCGTCAGGCGACTCATCTAAGAATTTGCGGTTGCGAAGTAGTGGTCGTGGATGCCAAATCGGAAACCAGCACTTCTGCAGCCGGCATCGATTGAGTCGAGCAGTTCGCGGCCGGCGGAGCCGGAACACGGTTTTGACATCGAAAAACATGAATGCGCTCAATCAAACGCTCGCCCTCGGAGATCTTGGTGAGGTCGCCGCAAAACCAGGGACGCGAGTCTACTCCGCGGGTGTTCAGCTTCCGCCGCGTGGCTGCAGATGTGTTCACATCAGCTCGCGGGAGCATAAATTGCGGGTGAAGAAGCGTAACCCGAACGGCACCTCAGCAGGATCGATTGCGCACCATGCAACGATTCGTTCAAGCTTTGTTAAGGCGTCTTGTATGGCACTGAACGAGAGCCAAAGCGGCGATATTGCTCAGGCGTAAATCCTGGTGTCGAAGCAATTATGTAGATACGTTCCCGGCCTTCAGATCATGCAACCTAAGAAGCTAATCGAACATGGCGTCATCCGCTTTCCGAGGTGAGAGAAGCGGTTCGAATTTCGACGAGCCATTTTCCGGAAACCCGTCGATGTCGTAGTGGGTATACACGACAAACCCGATACCTTAAGTGATTGGCGAGTTTGATATCGCGGAAATCACTTCCGATACTGTTCTTGAGAGTCCTCTAGCGCTTTGCGTTTGAAGTACTTTATGGTTCTGGTCAGTCCTTCATCAAGCCCAACTAGAGGCTCCCAACCCAACACCCGCTTGGCTTTGCTGATGTCAGGCCGTCGAATTTTGGGGTCGTCGGATGGCAACGGCTTGTACTCAACTCCCACGTGATTCCCGAGCCGAACCCGAATCTGATTCGCAAATTCGAGGATAGACATCTCGATCGGATTGCCTAGGTTCACCGGGTACCGCTCATCAGACTCGCTCAACAGCAAGAGGCCTTGCACAAGGTCGGAGACATAGCAAAAGCTGCGTGTCTGAGAACCATCGCCAAAGACGGTCAGCTTCGCGCCTCTCAACGCCTGGTCGATGAAGGCCGGCACAACGCGCCCATCATTCAACGCCATCCGCGGCCCATACGTGTTAAAAATCCGCGCGATGGTGGTGCGCATTCCGTGAACGCGATGATAAGCCATTGTCAGCGCCTCTGCATATCTCTTGCTTTCGTCGTAACAAGAACGCAACCCGACAGGGTTCACGTTTCCCCAATAGCTCTCCATTTGCGGATGCTCCAGCGGGTCGCCATAGCATTCGGAGGTGGAGGTCAGCAAAAAAGGCGCGTTATGCTGGCGTGCCAACTCAAGCATGCTCCGCGTTCCCGTCGATCCTGAGTCCAAAGTCTCGATCGGATGGTTCAAATAATCGACGGGGCTGGCAAGCGAAGCCAGATGAAACACTCGATCGATAACGCCTGGAATATCAATCGGCTTACAGACGTCCTGCTCGATAAACCGGAAGGCTGGATTCTCAAGAAGGTGCTGAACATTCTCCACATGGCCGGTGATCAAATTATCCAGCCCAACCACCGCGTGCCCTTGTTCGATCAGGCGATCAGAGAGGTGTGATCCAATGAAGCCAGCGGCTCCTGAAATGACATATCGCACGCCTTTTCATGCTACTAGAGCTATGGTTCCAAGGACACATGGGGTCATGTCGCTCTAATGCCGGCCTATGGGATCGTGGCTCCCAAAATTTTGCTTGCCGCACTTGTCATTCTCTCGCTTTGGCTGTTTTGGCAGCGGTTCGGCAAAGTCGTACATCATGTCCTTCGTGCGCGCCGGGATGTCGATTTCAAACTAGGGCCAGTCGGCCGCCGCATTTGGGATTTCTTTTGGGAAGTACTGTGTCAGGCGAAGGTTATTCGCGAACGCCCGCTACCCGGCATTGCGCATGCCTTCGTATTCTGGGCTTTTTGCGCATTCGCGCTCGTCACTTTGAATCACATTGCAACCGGTTTCGGCATTCCGTTCCTGAATTATCACACCTGGTTCGGAGGCTTTTATTTCTGGTTCGCTTTTCTGTTCGCTGCTTTATGCGCTGTCTCAATCGCCGGATTAGCATTTCGACGCTTCGTCATTCGTCCGATGTGGCTCGGTCCTCTGTCCTACGAATCGGGCGTAATCGCCCTCTTGATTTTCATCCTGATGATCACCTACATGCCCGTGTGGTGGGTGCCGGAAGCATCGATCGCCGGTCGGCTGCTGTGGTGGATCCACACGCTTACACTGCTTGCATTCTTGCCGCTTATCCCGCATACCAAGCACCTACATCTAGTCCTTAGCCCGATCACAATCGTTTTAAAGCGCGACGGTTTCAGCCACATTCCCCCTTTGGCAGGTGATGAAGATTTCGGCTTGGTTTCGGGTAAAGACATTACCCAGCTCACGGCCTTACAGGCGTATTCTTGCGTAGAGTGCGGCCGCTGCACTGAACACTGTCCCGCCAACAATACGGGAAAGGAGCTGAATCCTAAACTGATTGCGCTTGGCCTCCGAACCTACGTGAATGATTTCGGCGAAACCAACGAAACGCCCATTCTGAGCGCAACCGTGTCGCAAAAAGCCATATTCCAATGCACCACCTGCGGCGCCTGCGAATATCAATGTCCAGTGGGAATCCAGCACCTTCCGATGATTATTGGATTGCGCCGGGGAGCAGTAAATACCGGCACCTGGGAAGACGAGTACGGCACCAAGCTTTTCCTCAATTTGGAACGCAACGGCAACGCTATGGGGTTCTCCCAGGCAGAGCGTGACAAGTTCATCGCCAAAGAAGAGCTTCCGACTTTCGATGGATCGCAAGAATACTGCCTTTGGCTGGGCTGTATGGGCGCCTACGATCCGCGCGGCCGCGAAATTATCAGCGCATTCGCGTCTGTCATGAAGCACCTTGGCACCTCCTTCGGAGTTCTCAAAAAAGAGCGCTGTACGGGCGATCCTGTTCGCCGGCTCGGTAATGATCTGGCATTCGGTCAGCTTGCAGAAACGAATCTGGCGACGCTGCAGCAGGCCCGCGTCAAAAAAATCGTGTCCATCTGTCCGCATTGTGTCCGCACCATCCAGGAGGACTGGCGCGAGTTCGGAGAAGCTGTCGAAATTGAGCACCACAGCGAATTCTTGGCTCGCCATACCGAAAAACTACCCGGAGCGGAGACAGGGCGGCGGGTCGTCTTCCACGATCCCTGCTATCTCGGCCGTTATCGCGGCATCTACGAGGAGCCGCGCCAAGTGATTGCTAAATCCGCTACTGTGATCGATCCGCCGCGCGCCCGCGAACGGTCGTTCTGCTGTGGGGCCGGAGGCGGACTCGTTTTCCTCGGTGAAGAAACCGGAAATCGAGTGAATGAAACTCGCGTGAAAGAGCTAGTCGCGACGGGCGCGGATACCATCGGCGCAGCGTGTCCGTTCTGCAACAGCATGTTCCGGGATGCGCTCGCAAACGCAGAAAGCGCGCCACGTCTGCTCGATATCGCCCAAATCGCCGCTGAGCAGATTCAAGTGCAAACTCAGACAAGATCAACCTAAGTCAACGCGGTTAACACTCGCCCCCCGAGGCCCGTCTCCTCCATAGAAGTTCGAAAATTCTGAGGAGATGTGCTCATGAAACACAAAACAAAAGTATTTGGACCCGTTATCGCGCTCTGCGCCGCGATATCGCTCATGGCGGGTTCATTGGCGCTCCAGGTCGGGAGGCCGTCGGCAAATCCGGAAGCCCAGGCCAAGAATGCCGTCCTCGTCGTTCGCGGCTACTCGTGCAAGGAGCCGGAGAAGACAACTGTTTCGGCCACCGCCGAGGGCACAGTGAACGGGAAACACCAAAGCATTCCGTTAAAGCTGATTCAGTTGTCAGGTGAAAGCACTTACGCCCTTACTCGTCAATGGCCCACCGAAGGCAAATGGGTCATTACGTTGGTCGAAGCAAATCCGCGCTTTGAGTCGCGGCCCAGTGCCATTGTAAGAATCGATACTAACTCGATTGACTGGGCTGGAATCACGCGATTCGCGCAGCCTCCATCGAGAGAACAGATTGAGGCCGCGTTGAACACCACCTCAGTAGCGTCGAAACTGTAAAACAAGTACGCTCAAGACAACGTGCTCGCATCGACCCTCACCGAGGTGCATTTCGAACAAGCCGCATTGGTCCGCGCTGCTCAAGGCGGGGACCGCGCGGCTTTCGGAAGTCTATACGAGCAGTATGCGCGCATGGTCCACGGCATCCTCTTAGCGCACGTCTGTTACGCGGACGCCGAAGATCTCGTTCAGGATGTCTTTGTGCGCGCCATGCAGCAACTCTCTTCCTTGCGAGATCCTACGGCATTCGGCGGATGGTTAGCCGCAATCGCACGGCGCTTCGCGGTCGATCTGCATCGCAAGCATCGGCCAGCCTTGGATTCGCGAGATGCACCGGGCGGCTCTCGACCGGATCGCGAAGCATTCGAAGTGCTGGACGTGTTACGAAATTTGCCCAAGGCGTACCGCGAAACTCTGATCCTGCGGCTGGTGGAGGGCATGACGGGACCGGAGATTGCTGTCCGCACGGGCCTCACCCCGGAATCCGTGCGCGTAAATCTATGCCGCGGAATGAAGCTTTTGCGTCAGGCGCTGGGAAAGGAATCACGCGATGAGTGAAGAGTATTTGCAATGAGTGAAGAATATTTGTGGAACCGCGCCGGCGACCCGGAGCCTGAGATAGCTGAGCTCGAACAGCTATTGAGGCCTCTTCGATACAGAGCCAGCGCGGAGGCTTTGCAAGCCGTAACAGAAATCAAACCAATACGCCGGCAGACAAGCTACTGGTTGTGGGCGGGCTCTGCCGTTGCCGCCATGCTGCTTGCCGGCATTGGTCTGAGCCTGCGCTATGGTGGCGCGTTTTATCCTCGCGATTCGGCTTGGAAATTGTCTTGGAACGGCGCAACATCGCACACGGCACGAATCGGTCAGACGATCGAGACCGGGCGGTCTGCTGCTCGCCTGGAATCGGAGTTCATCGGCGAAGTGCGTGTGGACCCAAGTTCACGGCTGCAAATTCTCCAGGACACCAAAGACAAACAGCGGCTTGCGCTCGATCATGGCACGATTCATGCGTTCATTTGGGCTCCGCCCAGGCAATTCGTCGTGGACACTCCAGCGGCGACCACCATCGACCTCGGCTGCAAGTACACGCTCCATGTCGCGCCTGACGGAACGGGATCACTCAATGTCGAGATGGGCTGGGTTGCATTTCAGTGGGGCAAGCTGGAGTCTTTCATACCAGCGGGTGCAAGTTGTCGAACCCGGCCTGGGCGCGGACCAGGAACACCGCATTTCTCGAATGCGCCCGCTGAGTTCGAATCCGCTCTGAATCGTGTTGATGAGACTGGTGATCCGAAGGCACTTGATGCGGTCCTCGCGGCCGCCCGCCCACAGGATGCGCTCACGTTGTGGCATTTACTGTCTCGAACGAGAGGCTCCGAGCGCGAGAAGGTGTTTGCCCGGTTTTCAGAGCTCGTTAACGTTCCGCCCACAGTGACGAGGGAAGGCATTCTGCGTGGCGATCCTGCAGCAATGGATGCCGCTTGGGATGCGCTCAATCTAGGTAACACCGATTGGTGGCGCAAGTGGAAGCGGGGCTGGTAGCAAACCGGGTCGCAGAACCCCATTCCGAAATCCAGACATCCGTCAAACGTGTTAGCACCGTGTACGCCTGCACCCCTTCTATGAGGAGGCCGTCTGTGTCAACCCGAAAATTGATTTTCTTGGCCTTTCCTGGATAGAAGGGGAGCTGCATACCAGCTCCCCTGCCTTCCCGGCGAGGGACGGAGGGTAGAAAAGGCTCCCTCTTACTTCCTCCGATGTTCCCGCGTTATTGTCCCTGTGTAAACGGCTAACTGTCAATCGAAGAGCGCCTCGCTTCTATACGCATTCTCCTAAAGCAACGTGTTGCTCTACGTGCAAGTTGAGGTTCTCGTCATCGAATGGGCGCTGCCATCTGCCTGACGGCCTTTGAAGGCCCGGGGTGCAGTCGCAGTCGCCCGAACTCGGCTTTATCTGCAAGCCCGGCCCACGTTAACTACGCTGCGGCTGTTTGCTTATGGAAGGGATTGTAAGGCGAGTCGGTTGTCCAAAGCCGATGGAGCAGAACGGCTAATCTCCTGGCGACTGCGACGATAGCTCTTTTCTTTGCGTTCTTACCTCCTCGTTGCATTAAGCTGAGACCCCAGCGCAGCAAATCGCAATCTTTGCCGAAACAGCCAAGCATGTACTGCGCGCACTGGACCAAGATGCGTCGTAATGCACTATCGCCGGCCTTCGAAATCCCCAACTGTGGCGCTCGATCACCCGATTGACCTTGTCGGGGCTGAAGCCCTAGGAAACTTCCAACCTGCCGTGATTTGGTGAATCGTGCCGGGTCCTCAATCGTCAGCACGAATTGGAGAGCCGTTATCGTACCAACACCCGGCACTTGGCGAAGTTTGGTCGTTTCGGGATAGTCATTCTTCGCGATGATTTCGAGTTGCTTATCATACGTCGCAATCTGCTGGCTCAAATGACTAATGGTCTCAATCAGGGGACCCAAGCTCTCCCTCAATTCCTTCGGCAACTCCTTCGTCATCTTCTTTGCAAAGGCAGGTGTTGAGCAGTTAGGTAGCCGTGCTCCAGTGGCCTTCACGATGCCCCTGATCGCGTTGATCAGCTTTGTCCTGGAGCGCACGAAGCAAATTTCTGGCCCTCAGGCTTAGCCAGATCAGGATAGATTTTCTGGCTACGATGAGAAATCGGTGAAAGCAGTGAAGGATCGACCCTGGCCAGCCGAGCGAGGGTTCGTGCATCCATCTTGTCGGTCTTGTTGTCGCTCTCCTTAATGAGGCGTACCTTTCTGGCGTTTGCAACAATCACTTCATGTGCGAGACCCTCCAAAATACTGCTCATCCAACGTGAATGGGTTCCTACCTCCAGGGCGATGCGGCACCGTGGTACTCCTTCGAATTGCTCTTTAACTACATCCGGAGTTGAACGGAAGCGTCCTTCTGCAATCAGCGCTCCTTCTGTATCGAGAATGCAGAAATGTGTGAATTTATCGCCTATATCAAGGCCGATGGTCGTTTGCCCGGCCACGACGCAGACCGTGCGAAGGCTCGATTGGTCCGGATTTTTCATGTTGTCCTCCAAGCTGAGTAATTCAAAGCTGCATCGAGATATTAGCTTCGAGTCCCATCAGGCCTCCTCATCCCGTCTGCCATGATGCTGCCCGCACCGGCAGCCCCAGTCACAGTTTCCCCAACTAGATTAGGTCCGCGATAACAACACTTTAAACCGCAATTCTCCGGTTCGTACTTCGTAAGCCATTATGCTTCTCTCGAAAGGCAGGCCAAAACTTGCCCGAATATCCGCCGAACCATTTTCGGACAACGAAGGAGCAATTTTGATGGGTTTTCTACGGCTGTGGTCGGACGTTTCAATACGTGCCAAAGGATTCATTGTAGGCGCGGTGCCCGCGGTCGCGCTCATCATCGCGGCGTGCGCGACATATTTCGCAGAGGGAGGGCGGGCGAAGGCCGACGCCTGGGTCACTCATACTCTTGAAGTCCGATCCTCCGTTCAACATATCTTGACCCTTCTACTGGATGCGCAGAGTGCTGTTCGCGGGTATGGCGCCACAAGAGATGAACGGTTGCTATCGCCTTATGACACAGCCTCCACCGAACTGCCGAACGCACTACGTACGGTCAAGCATCTCGTGCAAGATAACGTCGAACAGACTGAAGGGTGGTCTGTCATGGCTTCACTCGCCGAAACTCGGATGCAGGATCTTACGGCTGTATATCAAGGGTATCGGCAAAACATAAAAACGCACAAGCCGATTCAATTGGAAAGCAACGATTGGTCGGCAATGGGACCACTACGCGGCCGACTCGATGAAATGCTCTCGGCGGAAGATCGGCTGCTCGAAAACAGGCGCGCAAGAAGCCTTCGTGCCAATCGAGCAGTTCATATCGCTGCTGGATTTAGCATCGCGATCGGCCTTTTGGGCGGTTTCATGGCCAGTTACCTGTTCACTTCTGGCGTCGGTCGAAGGATTCTGTTGCTGGAGCAGAATGCACAAAAATTAGCCACCGGCGAAAAAGTCGTGCCTCTCGCGGCTGCGCGTGACGAAATCGGCAAGATCGACAAAGCTGTGACGCAACAGTTGGCCGTGCAAGCGCAAGAGATCATCCATTCAGAAGAAAGGTTTCGCGAGCAATTCGCAATTTTGCAAGGCGTCTTGGCCAGTATCGGTGATGGCGTGGTTGTCGCAAATACAGAGGGGAAGTTTCTTATCTTCAATCCAGCCGCCGAGCGACTCTTAGGGTTGGGTTCAGTAGATACTACTCCCGATCAATGGTCAGAAACGTACCGAGTCTTCTTGCCGGACACAGTTACTACCATGCCAGGTGAGATGCTGCCATTAGCGCGTGCCATGCGTGGAGAGGATGTGGATTCTGTCGATCTGTTTGTGCGCCGCCCAGATTGGATTAGTGGCACTTGGATTAACTGCAGCGCTCGACCTCTCCGGGCGGATGACGGAGGGGTCGCCGGTGGTGTTGTAGTGCTTCGCGACATTACGGAGAGAAAGCGATCGGAGCAGTTGCTTGAGGCCGCCAAGCAGGAAGCCGAATCAGCTAACCAGGCAAAGGGTGAATTTCTTTCGCGTATGAGTCACGAGCTGAGGACACCCTTGAACTCTGTTCTCGGCTTTGCACAACTGCTGCAAATGGGACAGTTGTCCGGCCGTTCCCTAAAGTATGTCGAACACATTCTCAAAGCTGGCAGACATTTGCTTAGTCTGATTGACGAAGTCCTTGACATGTCGTCCATTGAAGCAGGCAAGCTGGCCCTGTCTCTGGAGCCAGTTGAGCTTTCTGAGTCGATCCAGCAAGCGCTGGACATGGTTTTACCTATCGCCGAGGCATCCGACATCCAGATCTGCGATGAAATTGGACCCGATTCTCAGCAGTACGTGACTGCGGATCGACAGCGCCTCCAGCAAGTTTTGCTGAACCTCCTATCGAATGCAATTAAATACAACCGCCGCGATGGCAGAATCAACGTATCGTCTGAGAATCTCGCCTCAGGGCGCACTCGCGTAAGAATCAGTGATACTGGCCCAGGCATTTCGCCGGCACAACGCGACCGGCTTTTCGTACCCTTTGAGCGTATTGATGCCGGCCAAAACTATGTCCAGGGAACAGGACTTGGATTGGCGCTTTCAAAGAAGCTGATCGAAGCTATGGGCGGGTGCATTGGCGTTGAAAGCCATTCTGAGACGGGTAGTACCTTCTGGATCGACTTGCCTTCTACCGAGCAGCCAACCAAGCAAATCGAGCGCAAAGGCTCGCTGGCAACAGTCGTTCCGGAGTGCCTTTCTGCTGCTGACATCTTATACATCGAAGACAACATCGAGAACGTGCGCTTGATGGAGCATGTGCTCTCGTATAGACCGCGAATACACTTGCTCTTCGCTATGAAAGGCCGCCTGGGGATTGACTTAGCCATTCAGCACACCCCCGATATGATTTTCCTCGATCTCCATCTCCCCGATCTGGCAGGTGATGTTGTACTGCAACAATTGCGGGCTCACCCGAGTACGCGGAACACACCGATAATTATTGTTAGCGCAGATGCGACGCCCGGGCAGATCCGACGGCTTAAGGAAGTCGGTGCGACGGAGTATCTCACTAAACCTCTCGATGTCGCCAAGTTCCTACGAATAATAGATGATCACGTAACAGCCAAATGGCGCGACGCCGATATTTCCGAACCACGTGATCCGGACACAATCGCTTCTATTTTGCAATCGGACTCGTAGGATCGCCGTGGGGGTAATCGTGGAGAGAAACGAGGTCAATCTGCAAAGCGCTGCCAGCTACGGTGTCATCACCTGAGTGCAGCAAATCGCCAATGGTTGTGGTCCGCAGTATGCTATCAACGGCGGTTTGCACCGCACGCCATAGAGAGCGGATGGAGCAATCGGTCGAATGCGTGCAGCTGGTTTCCGTACCGGAGTGCCGATTGCAGAAATCGTCCGCGTAGATGCGGCCTCCTAGGATGGTTAGCGCATCGCCAACGCAGATTCGCTCAGGTGGAACTGCGAGCGTATAACCGCCTGCTTTGCCGCGCGCGGCCCTTACAAATCCGCCCTGCCGCAAAATGCGCATTAATTTGGCCACATACGCCATCGAGATGCCTTCTTTACGGCTGATCTCCGGAATACTCGTACTCCCGTTCGAACCCTGGCGGGCGACCTGCAACAGGCAGCGCAATCCGTATTCCTCGTGAGAGCTGAGCTTCATCGCTGTAATTTCGTAAGCGGCACCGTGGCAGGACCCATGTCGAAACCAAGCGCTAGCTTCGCTGCATCCGACATCTTGTCGCGGTCCCAGGGGGGGTCAAAAACCAAATCAATTTTGGCCGATGTGACGCCATCAATACCTAGAATTTTTTGCCTAACCTGATTCGGTAGTATCTCAGCCACCGGGCAATTCGGCGCGGTCAGCGTCATTCGGACGAGCACATCTCCCTCGCTCATCACCTGTACATCGTAAATTAGGCCAAGCTCGTAAATGTTGACCGGAATTTCCGGATCGTACACCGTTTTGAGTGCCTCGACTACCCGGCCGTGGAGGTCGTTAGACATGCTTCACTCCGTCGAGACGGGCTGTGCTTCGCCGTGCAGCGCTGCGCGAAGCGTATGCCACGCGAGTGTTGCACATTTAACGCGCATCGGGTATTCGCGCACCCCGGAGAAGACGGCCAGTTTGCCGAGATCGGACGCAGGAGGCCGGTCCTCCGTGAGCAGGCTATGGAATTTATTGAACGCTGTCTCAACCTCCTCCGGCGTCTTGCCCTTGGTTGCCTCCGTCATGAGGGAAGCCGAGGCTGTTGAAATGGCGCAACCAGCGCCTTGAAAACCAATTCCCGTAATGCGTCCATTCTCAATTTTTAGCTGCACGCTAACCCTATCGCCGCAGAGCGGGTTGTAACCCTCGGCGCTGTGGGTGGCCTGGTCGAGCGGGCTCTTGTTGCGAGGCCGCTTGCTGTGGTCGATGATTGTTTCCTGATACAGATCCTGCAGATCCGACATCATGAGAAAAACTCCTGTACTTTGCGGATTCCGGCGACCAGCGCATCCACTTCCGCCCGGGTGTTATAGAAGGCCAGCGATGCTCGTGTGGTAGCCGCGATCTGGAAGCGGTCCATGACGGGCTGCGAGCAATGATGACCAGTCCGCACTGCAATGCCTTCCCGATCGAGAATCGTGCCCACATCGTGTGGATGCGCGTTGTCCAAAACGAACGAGATCACACTAGCTTTGTCCGGCGCGGTTCCGATGATCCGGATGCCGTTCAATTGCAAGATCGCTTCGGTCGCATATTCCAGCAGCTCCTGTTCGTACGCTGCAATCGCATCCAGGCCAACGCCATTGACGTAATCGATCGCTGCGCCGAGGCCGATTATGCCCGAGACGTCCGGCGTTCCGGCTTCGAATTTGTACGGCAAGATGTTGTATTCGGTCTTCTCGAAAGTGACAGAGCGTATCATGTCGCCGCCGCCTTGGAACGGTGGCATAGCTGAGAGCAGGGCTTCTTTGCCGTAAAGAACCCCGATACCGGTCGGCCCGAAGAGCTTGTGGCCCGAGAAGGCGTAAAAGTCCGCATCGAGAGCCTGTACGTCAACGCGCATGTGCGGCACAGCTTGCGCGCCGTCCACCACGACCGGAGCGTTCCAGCGGTGCGCCATTTCAATCATCTCGGCTAATGGATTTACTGTCCCGAGAGCATTCGAAACGTGGGAGATCGCTACCAGGCGCGTCCGCTCGTTCAGCGCTTTCTCGAATTGATCGAGTGGAACAACTCCCGCATCATCGATATGAACGACTCGCAGGCGTGCCTGCTTTTCGTCGCAGAGCATCTGCCACGGAACGATGTTCGAGTGGTGTTCCAGGCCGGAGATCAGAACCTCATCGCCTGGTCCGATGTTCCGGCGCCCATGGGTCTGGGCCACCAGATTTAACGCTTCCGTCGTGCCACGGACGAAGATAATCTCTTGACTCGAAGCAGCGTTGATAAAGCGCCGAACTTTCTCTCTCGCGTCGTCACATGCTTTCGTAGCGCGAGTGCTCAACAGGTGCACGGCGCGATGGACGTTCGCGTTGTAGTGGCAGTAGTAATCAACCAAGGCATCGATAACCGCCTTGGGTTTCTGGCTCGTAGCGGCGTTGTCCAGATAAATCAGCGGCTTTCCATGAATCTTTTCCCGAAGGATCGGGAAATCTTCCCGGATTCGTTCCACATCGAACCGCCCCACATCAAACTTACTCGGGCTCTCAACGAGTACAGCGTCAGCCTTCATACACCGGCCTTCCCTGGTTTCCCCGAATACGCGAGACGTTCGAACAGCGCTTCTTCGAGATATTCGCGGACCTTCGGAATGCCGATGCGGTCGATGATGTCTCGGGCAAAAGCATAAATTAGAAGATCGCGCGCATCGGTCGTTCCAATGCCTCGGGTGCGCAGATAGAACAACGCTTCTTGGTCAAGCTGGCCGATCGTCGCGCCATGCGTACAGCGGACATCGTCCGCCAAAATTTGAAGCTCCGGTTTGGTGTTGATCGTCGCGCCTTCTGACAGCACGAGGTTCTTATTGGTCTGTTTGGCGTCGGTTTTTTGCGCATCCTTGCGGACGAAAATCTTGCCGTTGAACACCGCACTCGACGTGCCATCCAGAATGCCTTTGTAGACTTCGTAGCTCGCGGCGTGGGGCGCGGCGTGATCGAGCGCGGTGTGATTGTCTATATGCTGCTTCCCGCTCGCCAGATATAGGCCGTTCAGTGTGCCTTCGCAGCCGGTTGAAAGAACCGCGTTCACATCATTCCGTACCAGCGTGCCGCCGAACGAAATGTTATGCGATTTGAAATTGGAATTGCGCGCCTGGCGTATTTGAATCGTCGCCACGTGAAACGATTCCGGGCTCTCTTCTTCCAGCTTGACGTGCTCGACAATTGAGTTCTCGCCGACAACGATCTCCGTCACAGCGTTAGTGAAATACCGTCCACTGCCTCTGTATCTCTCTACGATCCGAACCTGGCTGTTCGCGTCGACAACGATCAAATTGCGCGGGTGAGTTGTCCGGTCGGGAATGGCCGTGAAATCCATCCACAGCGGCTCCTCGACCACGGTGTTCCGAGGAACATGCACGAATGCGCCGTCTTCGAAACCGGCAGTATTGAGGGCGACGAATGTGTTGGCCTCGGAGTTGACGTAATGCCCTAGATGCTCTTCGATGAGTCCTGGATGCCGCTCTAGCGCTGCCCGCAGGCTATGCCCATTGAGGTTGGGCGCCGCTATGGGGAAGTCAGCTTTCGCGATTGGTGCAACGTTGGTGAACCGCCACTCCTCGTCTCGGGTGGTCGGATAGCCGCGGGTCTCAAAAAGTTCCGCGGCGCGCTTGCGAATTTCGGCCAGCCCTGAAATCGCCACCACCGTCATTGCACTGTCTCCGCAAGCTCCTCGATACCCACATAGCCGCTCTCTTCGAGCTCCAACGCCAGCGACTTGCCGCCCGATCTCACAATCCGCCCTTCAGCTAAAACGTGAACATAATCGGGAATGATATGGTTCAAGAGACGCTGGTAATGCGTAATAACAACGATGGCGCGGTCCGCGCTCCGAAGCGCATTCACGCCATGGGCCACGATCTTCAAAGCATCGATATCGAGGCCGGAATCGGTCTCGTCGAGCAGCGCCAGGCGCGGCTCCAGCACTGCCATCTGGAAAATCTCGTTCCGCTTCTTTTCGCCGCCCGAGAAGCCTGCGTTCACGGCGCGATTCAGCAAACTCTCATCCATGTCCATCAGGGCCATCTTCTGGCGCACCAGTGAGAGAAATTCCATTGCATCCAGTTCCGGCTCTCCCTTCCTTTTACGGATGGCATTCAGCCCCGCTTTGAGGAAATAAAGATTACTCACGCCCGGAATCTCGACCGGATATTGAAACGCTAGAAAGACTCCCTCCTGCGCGCGTTCCTCCGGGGCGAGCTCCAGCAAATCTTTCCCTTCATACAGAACTTCGCCGCCGGTAACTCCATAAAGATCGCGGCCGGCAATCACCTGCGCCAAAGTGCTTTTCCCGGAGCCATTCGGCCCCATGATGGCGTGCACCTCTCCGGGGTAAACGGTTAAGTTGATCCCGCGCAAGATGTCCTTTTCACCTGCTTTCACCTGCAAATTCTTAATTTCGAGAATTGGGTTTTTCGTCATGCTTGTTTCTTTCACCTGTTTATCCGACACTTCCTTCGAGACTGACGCCGAGCAGCTTTTGCGCCTCCACAGCGAACTCCATGGGAAGCTCCCGGAACACTTCCTTGCAGAAGCCGTTCACGATCATGCCGACCGCGTCTTCTGTTGAAATTCCGCGCTGTCGGCAGTAGAAGATCTGGTCCTCGCCGATTTTGGAAGTGGATGCTTCGTGTTCGATGCTGGAAGAAGTGTTCTTCACTTCGAGATAGGGAAACGTGTGCGCGCCACACTTGTCGCCCAGCAGCATGGAGTCGCATTGCGAATAATTGCGCGCACCTGCTGCACCTTTGAGAATTTTCACCGCGCCCCGGTAGGTGTTCTGGCCGTGGCCGGCGGAGATGCCCTTCGAAACGATCGTGCTGCGCGTGTTCTTCCCGAGGTGAATCATCTTCGTCCCCGTGTCGGCCTGCTGATAGTTGTTCGTCAGTGCGACCGAGTAGAATTCGCCAACGGAGTTTTCGCCCATCAGTAGACAACTGGGATATTTCCATGTGATCGCCGACCCGGTCTCGACCTGGGTCCATGAAATTTTGGAGTTCACGCCGAGACACTTGCCGCGCTTCGTAACGAAATTGTAGATGCCACCCTTGCCTTCTTTATCGCCTGGGTACCAGTTTTGAACGGTTGAATATTTGATCGTGGCGTTATCGAGGGCGATCAATTCCACCACCGCTGCATGCAGTTGATTCGTATCGCGCATCGGCGCAGTGCAGCCTTCGAGATAACTGACATAGGCTCCTTCCTCGGCAATGATCAGCGTCCGTTCAAACTGGCCCGTGTTCTTCGCGTTGATGCGGAAATAGGTGGACAGCTCCATCGGACAGCGAACGCCTTTGGGGATATAGCAGAATGAGCCATCGCTGAACACCGCTGCATTCAGAGCCGCGAAGAAGTTATCCGAGTAGGGCACCACCGTGCCGAGGTATTTCTGGACAAGCTCCGGATGCTCCTGGACTGCTTCTGAAAACGCGCAGAAGATGATTCCCAGCTCGGAGAGCTTCTCTTTAAATGTTGTCGCAACCGACACGCTGTCGAAAACGGCGTCCACCGCAACACCGGCCAGCAGTTCACGCTCGCGCAGCGGAATTCCAAGCTTCTCGTACGTGTTGAGCAGCTCAGGATCCACTTCGTCGAGGCTCTTCGGACGATCCTTGTTCGTCTTCGGTGCCGAGTAATAGATGATATTCTGATAATCGATCGCGGGATAGTGAACGTTGGCCCAAGTCGGCTCCTTCATCGTGAGCCAGTGCTGGTAGGCTTTCAGACGCCAATCCAGCATGAATTGCGGCTCGTTTTTCCTCGCTGAGATCAGAGCAATAACGTCTTCATTGAGCCCGGCCGGGAGGCTGTCGGCCTCTATATTGCTGATGAAGCCCCACTTATATTCCTGGTTCGCGAGTGTCTCGATGGAGTTGAGCTGTGTAGCCATAGAAAGTCTCTAGTCCTAGATTAGATAACATATACATTTAAGTCAAGATTCACTACAATGAAAACAAAGGCATGATCGCAGTCACTGAAAGCGCCATCAGGCGGATTAATCAACTATTAAGTAAGCACAACTGCCCAGGCGGCCTGCGGCTGGGTGTTCAGGGCGGTGGATGTTCCGGAATGAGCTATCTTTTCCGGCTCGATCCAACCGCCAAAGCGGCAGATCACGTCCTGGAATTCGATGGTGTACGCGTCTACGTGGACCCCAAGAGCTACCCGCTGCTCGATGGCCTGACACTCGATTTCACCGAGTCGCTGATGGAAAGCTCGTTTGTGTGGCACAACCCGAACGCGAAGCGAAGCTGCAGTTGCGGCAAGAGTTTTGGGGTCTAGCGCACTCAAAATCAATCGGACTCGTCAGAAAAAATCGTGGGCCAATTCCGGCTCGGGTAGCTTGCCATAAACCGCGTCACACTCGGCTCGCCTTTTCCGTCTCAATAAGCGAGGACATCATCCGCGGTCTCACCGGAGGAAACCAGTGAAACTTCCGAATGGCGCGTGATACGATCACAATCCGGAAACAACCCAGCTCAGGGTTCTGCTAATCGAGATTTCCGCGGAGTGCAACGACGGTCGAAACGCGACAGGTTCGGCGTGATTTTTCCTCGTAGCGGGTGGCGTAGGCATGGCTGAACCGCCTACAACTACACCTGAAAGAACCTGCCCGCGAAGCTCTGAGGAACTCGCGCCTCTTCTCACCGATGACTTCATCAACCATTTCAAACTCCTTTGTCTTGCGAGGAAACGCTGGCGTTCTAGCATGAGCAGAAGCGCCGCGAGGTGTAGCAGCGGATCAGTCCAGCTTCTTCTCTGACAGAAACTTCGACACCTGATCCGCAATTTGAAGGTTGTTCATATTCGACATCGGAAAGTGGGTGTTGCCGCGGATTCCTATTTCCGGCAGATGCACGAGGTGACATCCCGCCACGGCGGTTCACGGCATCCCGCCACCTTCTGGCCATTTCGAGAAAAATGCGCCATTACTCCTGGCCCGAATTCACGCTCGGCTTCTCGGGGATGTTGTCGCCGTAATAGATGACGCTCGGTATCTTCGTGAGCAGCATGGACTCCGACTGAGGCACGGTGACGGCGCTCAGCGCTCTAACGCCGGCACCTCTGCCTCGGGGAAAGGAAAGTCGAAGCCCGGCTCGAAGGAGACGATGGCGCAAACATTCCTGTTCTTGATGGCCGTGCGCCAGCCCAGCCCGCCGCTCTGTGACGTCTTAGCGGACTGCCCGTGGCCGTGACTGACCCGCCGACAGCGAAGCTGCCTTGCTCCTGGATCATCAGCGGCTCTGGTTTCCTGCGAATTTCGTCTATCGGGTCGCCCCAGCGCTGCACCCGGCCCGTGCCCGCCGTCACGATCAGGACTTTGCCCAGCGGGTGGGTGTGCCACGCCGTTCTGGCGCCGGGCTCAAACGCAAGTCGAGCGCCGTATATCCGTGCTGGCGAGCTCGCTTGAAAGGAAGAATCAATCCGCACAGAACCGGTGAAGTTCTCGGCCGGTCCCTGCCGGGAGGGCTGCGAGCCTCTGCGAGTAATTTTGATCATCTGTGAATCCTGGCCCGGTGCGGACGGGGCGGCACGCGACCTGAGGCACCACCCGTCTGATTGGACTGGGCAAACGCCGAGGCGAGGAAAGAAAGAGACAAGGCGGTCTCGGTGAGCAGTTTCATTTCCTTTCAGCGCCCCGACAGCTTTAGAACTTCCTCAGGAAGCCGAGCGCCTTGGATCGTAATCTCTGAGGCGGCATTTTCGATTTCGCATAGGTTGGAGCGCCTTGACGAGAACTAGGCGCCGCCGCCGTCCAATTCACGCCGGACGGTCCAAACGACGATCTGGGAAATCTCGGAGCGCCACCCGCTAATGAAACTGTATTGATTTTCATCTCTCCGACATGGCTGCGCGCCCTCGATTGACCGTTATTCAGCCTGGGCGAGGCAAACTGGCTTCAAAAAGCTGGCTAGGGAAAGCGAATGAGCGGCGGACCTGCTATCCGGCATTGTCTTCGCCGCTTTGCACGGACTGATGTTCTAGCGCTGCCCGCACATACCAGTCACTCACAGATTCCCGCGACGAGGCCCAAATCGATACAGCTAGGCGAGATCTAACTCGAGTTGGTCGACGTAGCACCAGCCCCAATTCTCCCCAGCCTCAAACGACTTCATGATCGGATGCTGTGTGTGGTGAAAGTGCTTGGTTGCATGCTTGTTCTTCGATGAATCGCAGCAGCCGATATGGCCGCACTCCAGGCACAGCCGCAGATGGACCCAGCGGTCACCGATTTCCAAGCACTCCTCGCAGCCCTGAGGAGTGCGCGTGTGACGTCCTGAATTTGATCGAGATGCGTACAAGTCTCCATGTTCTTTTCTTCCTTCCTTAACAATTCCTTCAAGCCGCTCCTTCAAGCCGCTCGTTATAGATGGAACTCTTCACCGATCTCATGAATACACACGCGCTCGGGCGCTTGCCCAGCCGCTTTCACAATGCGCTCGATCGGCTCAAACCGGGGTTCGCGGCCGAGTTGAAACGTCTGGTGATGAACCGGCAGCACAAACTCCGCTCCGGCAAAATTCGCCATCTTCCAAGCTTCCTCCGGATTGCAGTGCACCCGGATCCACGGATCATAGGCCCCGACAGGCATAATGGCTAAATTTGTTTTCCGCGCGGACCGTACTTGCTTAAAGGACTCTGTGTACGCAGTGTCGCCGCCAAACACGACCCGATAGCTGCCTGCTTCCACGACGTATCCGTTGTATCCGCGAAACACATCGCTCCGCATCCGCGCGCCCCAATGCGCCACTTCAAACGCTCTGACCTGAACGCTTCCGGCCTGAATCGTCTCATTCCAGCGCAATTCGTCGACACGCGCATAACGCCTCGGACGCAACAGGTCAGAAGTCCGATAAGCCGTGACCACACGCGTCCGCCGATTCTCCAGTTGCCGCAAGCTCGGCAGATCGAAATGATCCATGTGCGCGTGCGACAACAGAACCAAATCTATCGGTGGGAGTTCTTCTATTGACGCTGCCGTCTCGATCAGCCGCTTGATGCCCACTGTAAGGGGACCGAGGTTCAGTCCGATACGGCTGCTGAACACCGGGTCCGTGAGGATCGTAAACCCATCCAGCTTCAGCAGTACCGTGCTGTGCCCGAGCCAGGCCACGTGCAAGCCTTGATCCGGCCACAATCTCGGCCGGGGTCGATGCGGTGCGGGTACGACTTCGCGCTTATATTCCTTTGAGGCTTCACGCAATAGCGTCGGTGCGGCACGCCGCAAAAACCTGACCGTCTCGGGAGCATGTCTAATGTGACCGGAAATTCTGGTCGCCCTGTTCGCAAACCGTGACTGTTTATGGAATTTGGGATGCTTCACGTCTTCGGGTCGCTATACATGGGGTCGCTAAGCTGGATCGCGGTGTCTCACCTCAATCCTCTCAGATCCGCAACGTCCGCTCACAATATTGCAGCAGTTGATCTAGATCTTGTACGCCGCGCGGCACGGCGGATCCACCAACTCGTTCGCTTTTTCGAAACTCGTGATGCGCATCTTTGCTGCATTCCATTCCAGTAATTCGCCTGGAAAACGCTGCGCCAAACATCCCAACAGGAAAGCCTCCGTCACGGGGCTTTGAATCTCAAAATTCGCGAGCGGCGCCGGTCCTCCTTTACATGCGGCAATCCACTGATCGATCGCAGGATTGTGCCCCAGCTCGTCCTCTTCTTCTTCCTTGGAAGGGATCTTGTATTTTGGCGATTCCGGATAAACGCGCGGGCTTCCGCCATTAAACTCGGCGAGCAAAATTCCTTTGTCGCCGACATACATAATGCCTTCCCCATCCTCTCCGCCCAGAAACAGGCGCTGATCTTCCTGCTTCAACCCGGTCGGCCGCGCTGGCCGCAAGCCTCCGTCGTACCACGACATGCGCACCGCACTCCGGCTCCCCTTAGCCGGAAAATTCAGATGGACGATGGATGCTAGAGGAAACGTCTCGCTGTAGGAGTCGCTCGAACTCGCCTCAACAGAGACAGGCGGCGTCAGATCCAGAATTTTGAACACGCCCGCGAAGCTGTAGCACCCCATATCGCCGAACGAGCCGCACCCAAAGTCATACCAACCGCGCCAGACAAATGGAAGATACGCTTTATTGAACGGACGCTCCGCTGCGGGCCCCAGCCAAAGATCCCAATCCAAACCTTCGGGAACAGGTTGCGCCTCTCGCGGCCGATCGACACCCTGCGGCCAAAACGGTCTGCTTGACCAGTTGTGAACTTCGAGCACCTTTCCAATCGCGCCGTCACCGATCCATTCCGAAATCACCCGCGTGTCTCGCGTGCTGTTTGCGCCATGCGCCGCGCGTCAGCGATTGAGTGCGCCATCGGTTTTTGACATAGCACGTGCTTGTGTTTACGCATTGCCGCGAGGGCTATCGGAGCATGCCAGTGGTCCGGCGTCGCAACATACACGGCGTCCACATCCTTTTCCTTCTCGAGCAGCTCGCGGTAATCAACGTAAGCAGTGCAGCCTTTATAACCACCTGATCGCGAATTGTTCCGGGAGCCATAATAGGCTTCCACCAGCCGCTTTGCCGGTTCACGGCCGCCCATTCCCAGGCTCGTGTGGAAATCGTGCTTCAGGTCCACCTCGCCGGGGGATGCCAGATCCTGGCCCCAGTTCTCATGTCCCGGACCCAACAACTTCCGCGCCGCTTTCAAAAGCGCATTGTTGCCGTATTCGACATAGTCATTAGAGCCTCGATTGCAATCACAGACCGCGACTAGCTGAACATCAGGCCGATTCAGCAGATTCATCGTGACCACTTGGCCCTGGCGTCCCATCCTGATGCTGGCAACTGTGATCCGGTCACTCGGCGGAACGTAACCCTTGCCGCCCAGAACGTACCGCGGAACAATCATGAAAGCCCCTGCTCCGGCAAACGCCCGCCGCGTCAGCAAAGCATTCTCCTTACTCTCCACTCGACGATCTCCTTCTAATGATTCTGTACTGGTATGCCGTCTCTTGCACTCTAGCCATCACATCAACATGCTGTCTATGCC
>JBPCJX010000054.1:0-33674 GCA_051004875.1 Bryobacteraceae bacterium | reverse complement strand
TGCTTTGGCGAGCATCGCGCACTCGCGCCCAATTTCGCCATAGCCGACTATGCCCATCTTCTTCCCGGGAAGCCAGTCGACCATAAAGTTATCCCATTTGTGTGCTCGCTGGCTCTCGACCAGCCGCCGCACTCGTTTATAGAAATACAGCATTCCGAGCACGACGAACTCCGCCAGAGATCGCTTAAAAACTCCACGGGCGTTTGTCAGGACGGCAGGACTCTCGATCAGTTCCGGAAACAGCAAATTGTCTACTCCAGCCGAAAGCGAATGAATCCACCGCACCTGCTTGGCATACGGCCAAACCTCCCGGAGTGGGACGGTCTTCCCGGCCAGACCGGAGAAAAGGATGATCTCGGCCTCCGTCGCATGCTGTTCGACCGAAGCCACTTCGTCCCCGACATAAATGTTAGCTGCATCACGAATCGGCTCCAGATTCCGCAAAACGTAGTGGTCTGGCGGGCAGATAACGAGCACATTGGGTTTCGCCATGAGGACTCTCTGCCATCTTAGCGGGATGAAAAAACGAACCCATTTGGGTTCGTTTCGTAATTTGGCCTGCCACCCCGGGAGTTCGTTTCGTAATCTGGCCGTAAACTAAAGATGTGGAACAACGCTGTACCTGCGGAGCTGTCCTGCCCGACGATGCCCGCTTCTGTCATAAATGTGGAAAACCTCAGTACGAGGAAGACATTGCGCGTCTGGTTGCAGACACCCCAACCGCCGCGCCACCCCCTCCGCCGCCCACAGTAGTCCCACCCCCGCGAATCTCGTTTCGTAATTCCCGGGCCGTCGTGGTTAGCCTGGCCGTGGCAGCCGTCTCCTTGCTGGGGTTGTGCGCCGCCGCGTTCATCGCACCGCTTTTGTGGCCGGTCGTACTTTGCGCGGCTGGATTCGCTGCGGCTACGCTCTACAAAGGCCATTCGCCGGAGCCCTTATCACCGGCAGCCGGGGCGCGCTTGGGCTGGATGACAGGTCTCTGGCTCTTTCTGGTGTTCGCCGTTAGCGCCGCACTGACCAGCATTTATCTCGCCTCTCCTGGTGGGCGCGAGGCACTGAAGGCGCTGCCGAATATCCCCGAACTCGCGAAGATGCTGGATAACCCTCACCAATTCCTCATGAGCGTTCTCGCCAGCATCATCCCGACCTTTTTCATGGTGACGCTATTGCCCGGCCTGGGAGGAATGCTCGGGGCGAAGCTGGTCACCCGTGGCCGACGATCGTCCTGAATGACTAAAAACATTCTTACGCTGACCGTAAACCCGGCCATCGACCGCACCATCACAGTCGACCGCTTGGTATTCGAAGATCGCGCCTACATTCTCTCGAGCAACGACGCAGCCGGGGGGCGCGGCATCAACGCCGCGAGAGTCCTCACTAACCTCGGGGCCAATGCAATTGCCATTACGACTTCGGGACGGCAGGGACACAAATTTGAGGAACAACTGCGCCAGGACAGCTTCGGAAAAGAGATCGTCAAAATCCGCCACAACATCCGCATCAATCTCACCATCACCGACCGCCAGGGCCTTTCCGTCAAATTGAATGAAGTGGGCCCGACCGTGGCACGAGCGGAGCAAAATCGCATCCTCAAGGGCGTTGAGAAACACCTGCCCAGCTCATCCTGGCTTATGCTCTGCGGTAGCCTGCCGCCCGGCGTTGACGCCCATTTTTATACGAAGTTGATCACCATGGCGGCTAAGCACGAAGTACAGACTTTGCTGGACACCGATGGCGACGCGTTGTTGTACGGCATTGAGGGAGAACCCACGGTAGTCAAGCCCAATCAGTCGGAGGCCGAGCGTTTATTGAATCGCGCCCTCATCACTCGGGCGCAGTTTATCGAAGCCGTTCAGCAAATCAAGGCCATGGGCGCAACCTCCGCCGTTCTATCTCTGGGTGGACGCGGTGCGGTTGCAGCATCGAACGAAGGTGTGTTGGAAGTGGTCCCCCCGCAAGTGGAAGCGCTTAGCCCGATCGGAGCCGGAGACGCCATGGCTGCAGCCCTGGTGTGGGCGCTCGATCGCGGCGAATCCTTTGGCGAAGCGTTGCGCTGGGGCGTGGCCGCTGGAACCGCCTCTTCCAAGCTACCCGGCATCAATCTAGCCGATCTTGAGCAGACGCAAGAGATTTACCCGCGCACCCAGCTCACAAAAATTGTGTAATCGCTTCTCAGTCATACTCCTCGTAGATGATCTGCTTGCGGTCGAATCCTCGTTTTTTCAATTCAGCCCGTACGTCATCCACCATTTGTTTGAGGCCGCAGATATACACGTCTAACGTGCTCTGGTCTTCATAACTCGGAACCGCCAGGGCGTCATCCAGATGCTGTTGCACCCGGCCGGTGCGCCCCATCCACGTTTCGGTTGGCCGCGTAATTGTGGGCAGGAAACGAAAAGTCTCGTACTGCTTCGACAAATGCTCCAGGTCTTCTCGATATAGCAAGCCCTCTTCGTATCGCGCTCCAAACAGTAGCGTGATTCGCGAATGAGCCTTGGGCAGATGTTCCAGAAGCATGGAGCGGAATGGCGCAATTCCTGTCCCGGTGGCAATGAAAACGGAACGATGGCCCGGATGCCGGAGTGTGAAATAACCCAGAGGTTCACCCATCTCCACCTCATCTCCGGGCTTGAGGTGGAATAAATACGAAGACATGGGGCCATCGAGAACCCGGTTCAGACAAAGCGCAAAGCGGTTTCCGTCACGAGGGGAAGCTATGGAGTACGCACGAGTGATCTCTTTTCCGGGTAAGGGCTCCACCACCGAGACGAATTGCCCCGGAGTGAAGGCGAAGTTCTCAACGCCGAGGACTTCAAACTCGAAGTGATGCACCTCGGGCGCCAGCTCTTTCCAGTTAACTAATTTGGCCCTCGTAACAACTCTCCCCTACAAAATGATGCCCGGTGCTTGCTTTTCGGCGCTTTGCTCGGGAGTCATGTGCCGAAGAAGATCCAAATACATCCGGCCGCGAGGCCGTCCGTTTTGGTTTTGTTGCCCGAGCCGATGCAGAAACACGAGGATTGCAAGAATTTCAACGTTGCGCGCCGGCGAAAGATGCTCGCGCTCTGTGCGCAGCTTCTGATAATCCGTTAGCGACGCTTCGAAGGAGCGCTGTATATCCGCGGCGATCCTGTTCTGTGCTCTAGTCTCATAATACAGCCCGGATTCAAGCGTGCGATGCGTTTGGATAAGGGCTTCCAACGCATCCATAACATCCGAATCCACCGCGCCTGGCGTTCGTAGAGCCGCTTGAACCAGCGAGTATATACAGAACAGCAGAAACTCCTCGTGAGATCGAATAAACTCCTCGCTCACGGCGACATCGGGATTCGCTAATTGATTATTCGACAATGGCACCGGTTTCTCTCGCCGGTGCGCCTCCCTCAGATATTCACATTCGAGAGGACAAGTAAGCGTCACCTCGCGTTCCGTCCCGCAGCAAAGCGTGCAGATGTCGCCAGCAACAGCCGGACAGGCACGTCGCGCCCGGCGCTTGCCGCATATCTTGCATAAAATTATTTCCCGCATCGGCTACCGAGTATTATCGAATCAGACCAGATGCAGCGAGTGGATTTGTACATCAAAGTGGAAGTCGAATTGGACGAGGATGAAACACCAGAGCGCATAGCGCGTGAGATCTGCCGCATGCTTCAAAAGGTGTACTTTGTTCGCTCCGCAGAGTTGTCGAGCGCCGTGCCCCGCGACTAGCGTTCGTACTGGGCTTACCCACCTAACAGACTTTCGTACGTTCGCGTGAAGTAAGAATCCGTCATGCCCGCAATATAATCGCAAACCACGCGATGGGCCGGCATTTCACCCAAATTCTCGCGATAACCAGCCGATACCCGATCCGGATGTTCAACCAGGAAGTTGAAAAGCTCTCCCATCTTGCTGACGGCGGCACTTCGGTCGGCAACCAACTGCACATACGAGTAAACGCGGTCGACTAGCAACGTCCTCAGTTGGCTGTTAATCTGGGCCGCTTCCGGCGTCAACTTGGCGAGACGATGCCCGAGCGCGCGGACGTCTTCTAGCGTCTCGACGCCGCTTTCACGGGCCGCCGCAACCGTTCCCTCTATCAGTCCGCTTACTAGGATGCTCATCAGCTGCCGTTGAATCTCCCAGAATCGGACACGATCGGAAGCACCGGGGAACTGCATCTCAACCTGCTCGGCTAGTCCTGCAAAAGCCGGAACGGCTCGGCCCAGCTCTTCCATCGAAAAAATCTCCGTCGAGAAAGCATCATCGACATCGGCTGTGTTGTAGGCAATTTCATCTGCCAAATCGAGCAGTTGGGCCTCCAGCGGCGGGCGCTGTCTCGGAAGCAGCTCTTCGAGCTCCGGATCTTGATCTGCGCTGATTTCGCGTGAGTGCTTGATGACGCCTTCGCGAACCTCGAATGTCAGATTGAGGCCGTTGAAGCGCGCGTAGCGTTGCTCCAGGAGATCCACGATTCGAAGAGCATGCCGATTGTGCTCAAAGCGGCAGCCGAACAAACGCATCTGCCGGTCCAACTCTTTTTCGCCGACGTGAGCGAAAGGCGGATGGCCTAAATCATGCGCCAGCGCCAGCGTCTCCGTATACTCTTCGTTCAAATCAAGCGCGACCGCCACGGTACGCGCCACCTGCGACACTTCTAGCGTGTGAGTGAGGCGGTTCCGGAAATGGTCACACAGGCCGGCAGCAAAGACCTGTGTCTTGCCTTCGAGCCGGCGGAATGCTCTGGAATGGATGATGCGGTCACGGTCGCGCTGAAAGTCGCTACGGTAGGCATGCGCTGGTTCAGGAAATCTGCGGCCTCGCAGACTCCGTGGACCAAGCGAAAGTCGGCCCAGCATTTGCTCACAAACAACTATCTCGTCAGCTGCCCCGAGAGTTGATCGACTGCCCTGGTAACCGATGGGGGCTGGTTGGGCCCTTTCAGGGACTGAAGAATCTTTTTTGCTTCCTGTGGATTGGTTGTCAGATTCAATTGCGCGAGTAAGATGTCAGCCTGCGCCTTTGATACGAGATCGGACGGCTTATTGGAAATACTCCGAAGAAGCGCTTTTGCATCTGCAATCCGGTTCTCACCCGCATACAGCTGTGCCAGGGCGATCTTAGCCAACGGCGCGAACTCGCTTTTCGAATCAGCTACTCGACGCAAATCCGATTCAGCGCCCTTGGGGTCCTTCCTTTCGACCTTTACTGTCCCCAAATAATACTGTGCGATCAATCCTTCGCGGGTTCCGCTGAACTTCGCAACCATGTCTGACAAGATCTTGATCTCGGCCTGCTGTTTCGCGTCCTGCGTAGGATAGCTGTTGGGCGCTTGGCTTGTGGCTCCGACCGGGGTTTCTATTACGTGTAATGCTGCTGCCAACGCCTCTTGCCGGATCGATCTCTTATACGCTGCAAACCACAGAGCACAACCGATCAAAACGAGTATAAGAACCGCTAAAACGATCCACCGGATAAGTGTTTTGGGGTTGGAGAACGCGTAAGTGACAGCTTCGGAGACTGCATCCTTGAAGTGGTCGTGCTGCAGTTGCTCCCTGAGTTCGTGACGAGTCAAAACAGAAACTGCCTTTCTAACTGGTGAGCAAACAGTAGCGTAACATAACGGGCGCGCCGGGACGCTCAGCGGCCTAGATCTTCCGTCGTGCTGTGTCACAAAGTGGCGCAGCGCTCGGGTCGTCGCAAATCGAGTTACGGTAAGACACCCACTGATTCTGCGCGCCGCGATCTCCTGTCAGACGGTCCCTCCAGAGCTTTCGCCGTAAGATACGCGCCGGTTCTCACCATTTCTTACTGACATCGGTCCTGCCTATTGCGTGATGCTACTCGCAGATCGATACGGAGAAATGAGGTAACTATGACAGCAAGATCTACACTAACCATTCGAGTCCTAACGGTACTCGCGGGGATTGCCATCCCGTTCACGTTTCCCATTAGGGGTGATGAGGCGCCTTGCGCGGCTATTCAACGCGGCGCGCAACTCATTCGCGCGGGCAAATACGATCAGGCCGAGAACGCTCTGCGCTCCGGGCTGAAGCGGCTGGACGGCGCCTTAAGCAACGAATTCTACACGGGCACGGCCAATCTGGGCGCAACCTTCTACTACCGCGGCCGGTTCGCGGAAGCTCAGAGCACCTTTCGCCGCGCACTTCAAGTGTGGTCCCGGCTGCCTGTCGGTTCGCGGCCAGATGCATCCGTGGTCCTAAACAATCTGACCCTCGTCTACCTCCGAACAGGGCAATTCGATGCCGCTGAGCACGCCGCTACCGACGTGCTTGCGTCTCGCGAACGAACCGATGGTCCAAATAGCAGCTCCGTAGCCGGCGTGTTTATTACCTTGGCAGCGATTTACCAGGAACAGGGAAGGTACGGAAAAGCCGAAGCGGCAAGCCGCAACGCGGTTCGGATTCTCTCGGAAGCTGGTAACTCGGAGCGTCTGCGTCTGATGGCGAGCCTTGAGCAGCTCGCGCTCGTCCGGCAGAAGCAGGCGGACCTCGACGAGGCGGAGGCGCTGTTATTGCGCGCGAAAGAGATCGGCGAATCCCTCCTTGATTCCTCGCATCCGCTGATGGCAGAGATATACGCTTCCATCGGTGCGCTCCGCATTGGACAGCATCGTTACGATGAGGCGAAGCAGTTGCTTGAGTGCGCGATCGAGAGCTGGCGTAAGTCAAACCTTTCGAAACTACCACAGGTCGCAGCGGCATTGAACAATCTTGCGCAAGCTCATAAAATGACCGGAACATATGAGCCCGCTGAAGCGCTCTATCGGGAAGCGCTTGCAATAACCAGAGATACACTGGGCGACCAGCATCCCAATTATGGACTCTTCCTCGGAAACTTCGCCGACCTGCTGCGGCTGGAGGGCCGGCTGCAAGCGGCGGCTAAGACATATGAGAGAGCTATCGCGATTTTACAGACCCGGCTCAGTCCCGGCAATCCGGATTTGGCACAGCTTCGCAAGCAACTGGCATCGGCCAGGAGCATGCCCGCGCGCGCGTCGGCTTGGATCGTCGATGTGCGGCAATTACGCCGGTCACCCACGCTTTAACTGGCTATACAGTCCCTTCAAAGTGGCCGGTTCACGCCCCTAACCCGAGACGCGCAACCAGCTTTTCGAACCGCGGATCGCCACGCAACTCGTCATACGCCGGATGCACCCCCATTAAAACTACGTTAGATTCGTGGCGGTCCACTCCTTTTTCAAGCCAGGTGAGCGCATCGTCGATCTCTCCTAAGCCGATACAGGTGAGAGCCAGGCAGGTTGCCGGGGCGTAGCTGCGACTACGCATCGTCTCAAGCCGAGTCAGCATTCGGCGGGCGTTCTCAAAGTTCCCGCTCCGGCCGTATGCTTGGCCCAGCGCGCCCAATATGGTGGGGAGATCACCTACGCGAGCCGTTGCGCGTTCAAGCATTTCAATCGCCTCGTCGTTCCGCCCCATCTGCATAAGCACTCGCCCGAGAGTGGCATAGGCTCTGAAAAACGAAGGCTTGGCGTCAATCATACTGCGCACCAGCATTTCGGCCTCTTCGTACCGTCTCTGCAATATCAAGAGGAAAGCCTGTCCCTCACTGATGATTGGAGACAGTGGGTCGAGGGCCACTGCGATTTCTATCTCGCGCATCGCCTCCTCGAACCTTCCGAAGATCGGCAGAAAATCGCAAGCGAGCCAATGGTGTGCAGTCGCGTAGCCCGGATTCAGGTCGAGGGCTCGATGAAAATGCGCTTCTGCTTCCGTCCATTTCCACTCATGGATCGCAATCAGCAACCCCAAGGAGCAGTGGGCTTCGCCGAGCGACGGATCAATCTCGAGCGCACGCCGTGCGGCGGCCTTGGCCTGAACCAATACTTCTGCAGGCTGCTGCAGGCCGTACTCAGCCAGAAGCGCGTAAGCGTCTGCTATCCCGGCGTAAGCCGCCGCGAACCGCTCATCGCGCGCCACAGCCTGCTGGAAGCTTTCCAGCGCCTCGCGAATACCCGATTCGGTTCGCTGGTTCCACTGGCCTCGTCCTCTCAAATAAAGTTGATAAGCCTCGGGATTATAAGCGGCTGAAGTGCGGCGATTCGATTTCGCGTTCCCTAGCCGGATGCGGAGCGTGGTGATGATAGCTTCTGAGATCTCCTGCTGGATATCGGCTGCATCGTCCACGCGGCGCTCGTATGTCTCGGACCATAGATAGACGCCGGAAGTAGTATCGATCATCTGGGCCACGACCCGCAGCCGATCTGCGGAGCGGCGGATACTCCCGGCGAGCACTGCCTGCACCTGGAGCTTCTCGCCGACGACGGAGATATCAGGCATCCCTTCGGCTCGGAGTTGCGCGGCGGAGTTCCACGCGACTACCGAGAGGCTCTCAATTCGCGTGAGTCCGTGAATGAGTTCCCAGGTGAGCCCGTCACCGAAGTGGGTTCCACCAGCTGGTCCTGTCAGGTCGACGAAAGGTAGCACCGCAATCCGGTTTGCGGCGGATGAGGAGGGTTCCGCGCTTGGAGGCTCGCGCCTGCGGAACGACGGCACATACGCGCCCTTCGGGAGTTCAACGACGATATCGTCATAGCGACCCTCACTGGCATAGTATTTTGTGAGCTTCGCCCGGAGCCGTCGCGCTTCGACTCGGACAATCGGGTCGGCTCCAGGATCAAAGGATTCCTGGCGATCGAACACCTCCAGGCCTATTCGGTACTCCTTCAGGTCATCCGATCTCCCTTCTAGGGTTTCAGTGACGGCGAGCCGTAGGAAGCGACACATCCGGTCGGAAGCGGCGAACTCGCGGCTGGCTAATATTCGCCTGAGCTGAGCGCGGACAGATCCCGGATCCGGCTGAGCGCCGAGTTCGCGTTTCGAAGGAATCGACAAAGGATCTCGCACTATTTTGACTCGAACGCGGCTGGAACCAGCGTCGTTGCGGCTGATACGCACGGGCAGAAAGCGGCTGCCATGCGATATAAGTGAGGATGCACGGACGAGCTTGCACGACTCAGGAGGATTCACAAACGCAATAGGGGAAATAGCTCTTCGGCAGTCGGCAAGGCTTTACTGAGCACACTTCAACGTCTGTTTATGAAACGAGCTCGAGCGATGTTGGCACTCTTGTTCGCCGTGCCTTTCGATGTTGGTACTGGTTGCTTGGCGGCTAATACGCTGCCTGGGTGGCGTGTCGTTTATACCGGTCCAATGCGGCTCTGGAGGGCGAGTAAGCAGCGCATCTTATGGGATGCAATACCGCCGTTACGCTGGAAGTTCGGCTAAATCTCGCTTGATCGCAAACTTCACAAGGCCAGCCACGTCGTGGATATCCAATTTCCGCATCAGGCTGGAACGGTACGTATCCACCGTTTTCGGGCTCAGTGACAGGCGAGCCGCAATTTCTTTGGCGCGGACGCCATCCACTAGCAGCGAGAACACCTGAAATTCCCGGCTGCTGAGCGATTCTATGGGATCTGCGCCCTGGTTCCGGCCGTTGCCTTCGCCAAACAGCGACATTACCTCGATTTGTGGAGATACGTAAATGCCTCCCTGCGTAAACTGCGCCAGTGCCTCGGCCATTTGCTGGGGACTGGAAGTCTTCAACAGGAACCCGCATGCGCCCGCACGCAGCACCTCTAGGACGGTTTTGCGATCTTTCCGAGTGGAGAAGACGGCGCAGCGCGTGGGCAGACCTCGATCACGAACCCGGCGAATGACCTCAGTTGCGGCCAGATCGGAAAGCCCCAGGTCCAGCAGAGCCAGCGTGGGTTCCAGACGCTCGATCTCGGCAAGAGCCATGGCAGCAGTTCCGGCTTGCGCCACTACGTGAAAACCGGGAAGGGAGTTGCACAGTGCCGCCAAACCTTCCCTCATCAACGTCAATTCATCGGCCAGGAGAATTTCGACCAGGGCACTACCTGTGGCCGGAATAGCTACAGCTTCGGCCGTGGAAGCATGTGTAGGCCGTGGTGATGTCGACACGTTCGTACTGATGTAGTGCCGTTTGCACACGCCTTTATCTCAGGGAAGGTGGGTGTTGGACGGCCTGAAAAGGAAGCGAACGCGAAGATTCGATTAGCTAAAGCTGCGAACTGCTTCAGCCTCGTCGTCGAAAGCTTCGAAAACCGTGTACAGCTTGGTAATCTGAAGCAGGTCTTTGACGCGCTTCGACAGCCCTATCAACTTGAGCTGTCCGCCGTTGTTGGTAACTGTCGTAAAGCCCGAGACCATTTCGCCTATACCGGAGCTATCAATATAGGAAACCTCGCTCAAGTTCAGTAAGATCTTTTTGTTTCCTTTCGCCGCCAGGTCGCGAATCATATCGCGGAACGCGCTAGCGCCCTCACCCAAAGTAATTCGTCCGGCCGCATCGATGACGGTGACATCGCCAACCTGCCGGGACGTCAATTTAATACTCACTTCTGCCTCCTCTGTGGATAGCCACTAGTAAACGAAACCTAAGATCTACGGTAAATTCTTCGTAAGACGAACCTCCGTGCCGCCGCCAGTGCGGGGATGGAGATCGAAATCGTCCATAAAAGCACGGATGAGCATGATGCCTCGGCCCGATTGATTTAAGAGATTCTCCGGCGCGAGCGGATCTGGAAGCGAGCTCAGATCGAAGCCCTGACCCTCGTCGCCGATCGTGAAGGTAAGGCGGTCTCTGGATCTTTCGGTGTCCAAATGAACTTTTTTATGTTTGCTGTACCGATTTCCATGCACCACTGCATTTACCAGGCACTCGCGCACGGCCATGCCAATCTGGTGCTGGTCGTCTTCATCGAACCCCGCCTTGCGGGCCTCGTCCATGGCGATGACCTCTGCCTTGTCTACACTCTCCAAGGTCGAATCGAGTGTCGTCTGGGTTCTCTCCATGTTGCCGCTTTCGCGCGAAGCCATAATAGGGAGCGACTCCGGACTTCACAAGCCGCAGCGCCGAATCGTCACAATAGATTACCATGCACTGCAATAGTGCTGTCTCGGAAGTGCCGTTTCGCTATTTCGGGAGTTCGACCGCGCCGTCGTCCATTTTGTAATAAGCTCCGACAATCTTCACCTCCGATCTGCTCGGCTCGCTGCGCAGATCCCGCGTGACGAGCTTAACCATGTTGGTCACATTTTCTCGTATGGCGTGATCCCATTGTTTGTCATCAACGTCCACATGGTGTTCGCAGGTGGGGAGCGGTGATGCAACTGCTGGCCGGATCAGGTCCCAGATGCCGTCGATGTGTGGGCCTGGCCGTGGACAAAACGCCGCTTGCACCGCGCCGCAACGCTGATGTCCCATGACCACGACCAGCTTTGCACCCAGATGATCCACTGCGTACTCGATGCTACCCAAGGCGGCAGGGGTGGCGACATTACCGGCTAGCCGTACCGAGAAAAGGTCCCCAAAACCCTGATCGAAAACAACCTCGGCTGGTACACGGGAATCGGAACAGCTCAGGATGACCGCGAAAGGCTTTTGGCAGCACAAGAGTTTACCGCTGCAGTCGGCGGACTGATGCAGGTGCTTGGGATCGGCCCTGAACCTGGCGTTGCCCTCTCGAAGCGCATCCAACTCGGTGCCAGTGCGGGGCGGGTCGCAAACCGGGCACGGTCCATTAGGCTGGCATGCCCCGTGTTCCTCGGCCCCGAACAGCGGCGTGACAGGGACCAAGCAGAAAAACACGATTGCGAAAATCTTGGAGATTTTGGGCATAGTATTCTACAGCCTACAGGAGTTGGCATGCGAGCGCTAGCTCGCCGATGCACCTGGCAATCTCGATCGAAATGTGGAAACACATATGGACTGTGCGTATGACGGAGTAGGGCTGAGTCAGCCCATACTGTAAGAATGCAAGGACCGTCACCCGCGCAAACAGGCGATTCTAGCCTCCTGCCTGTTTCAATCAGTACATCGATCCTGGCCGTGTTAATCGCGCTGGTTTCGTTGCTTGGCCACCGGGCCCACTCTCGCACGATCTTCGCGCAGAATCAAAGCAGTGGCGAGTGGGTCGACTACGCATCGAAGGCAACCGGCAGGGCGAGTTATGATGCCCTCCTTGACTTCTTATCCGTTGCTCAGCTGAGAGATCCCGCGGGCGCCGGGAAGGTGAGAGAAAAATTCCAGCACAGCATCGAAGAAAGTGATCGAGAACAGAAGGAAATTGAAACCAAGGCAGATGCACTTGAACGCGAAGTTGTACGCCAGGAGAATGCCGCAGATCGTTTCGATCTCGGCGACGTCTGCTTGGAAGCGGCGCTCGTGATTACGTCGGTAACTTTACTGACTAAACGGCGGCTGTACTGGAGCATCGGAATTGTATTGGCGTGTGTGGGTCTAGTGATCGCGGCGACGGGGTTTTTCGTTTCGTCATGAGGCGAGTGCGCAACGCCGCTAAAATCAGATCATGTCGTCCACCGCCATCGCTGACGATGTTCTCACCAAATACGAGCCTGTCATCGGGCTTGAAGTCCACGTCCAGCTTGGCACGAAAACCAAGATTTTCTGCAGTTGCCCGGTCGAATTCGGCGCACCTCCTAACACGACGGTGTGTCCCGTGTGTCTGGGCCTGCCCGGCGCCTTGCCCGTCCTGAACCGGCGAGCCGTGGAACTGGCAATCGGCGCGGCCATTGCGCTGCGTTGCAACGTCAATTCGTTTTCCCGGTTTGCTCGAAAGAACTATTTTTACCCGGATTTGCCGAAAGGCTATCAGATCTCGCAGTATGACCAGCCGCTCGCCGAGCACGGCTACGTCGACCTCCTTAGTGGTAGCGAGCAGAAGCGCATCGGAGTGACGCGTGTGCATATGGAGGACGATGCGGGAAAGAGCATTCATGAAGGTTTCAAAGACTCCGACCGCTACACCTATGTCGATCTGAACCGGTCTGGCACTCCGCTCATCGAAATCGTCAGTGAGCCGGATATGCGATCGCCGGATGAGGCCTATTTGTATCTCACCCAGCTCAAGCAAATGCTCCAGTACATCGGCGTGTCGGACTGCGACATGGAAAAAGGGCAGTTGCGGTGTGACGCTAATGTTTCCGTTCGGCCCAGAGGGGCTGAAAAGTTTGGGACGAAGGCGGAGGTGAAGAACCTGAACTCGTTTCGCTTCCTCAAAATGGCGCTGGAGTATGAAATCCAGAGGCAAGTGGAGTTGGTCGAGTCGGGACGAAAGGTGGTGCAGGAAACTCGGCTTTACAATGTTGAGACCGGGCGAACCGTCGGCATGCGCAACAAGGAGCACGCCCACGACTACCGCTATTTCCCGGAACCGGATCTCGTTCCGCTGCGCGTGAGCGAACATTGGCTTAACGAAATCAGGCATAAGTTACCCGAACTTCCCGCCGATCGTCGTGACAGGTTCGTAAGCGAGTACGGACTGCGCGACTACGATGCGCAAGTGCTCACTCTAAACCGCGAAACGGGCGATTACTTCGAGGCAGCGGTAAAGGTCAGCGGTGATGCGCGCTCGACCGCCAATTGGGTGGTTGGCGACCTCATGGGCCTGCTAAAGGCTGCCGGAAAAGAGATATTAGCCTCGCCAGTTTCTCCGGTGCATTTGGGCGAACTGGTGGCACTCATCAATAAGGGCGAGCTTTCGGGCAAGCTTGCCAAAGAAATTCTTCCCAAGATGCTCGAGACAGGCGACTCACCCGCGGCAATTATGGATCGCGAAGGCTTGCGGCAGATTTCCGACGCCGGAGCACTTGAAAAAATCGTAGGCGAGATTATCGCGGCTAATCCAAAACAAGTGGAGCAATACAAGAACGGCAAGACTGCGGTTTTGGGGTTCTTAGTAGGCCAGGTTATGAAAGCGAGTCGAGGTCAGGCCAACCCTGCGGCTGTAAGCGAGGTTCTGAAGAAGAACCTGAGTTAATCAAGCTGCTCCACACAGCTAGTGCTGCAGACTGGCGTAACATAGAAGCAATGACGCCACTCGTAACGTGGGGGCCGACTGTGATGGTCGCACTTACTCTCGCGCTGGGAGTCGTTTACCAGACGCACCACTTCGATAAGCAGTTCGAAGATCTGCGCGAGCACTTCAATAAGCGTTTTGATGATCAACGCGATTTCATCAGGGCCGAAGTATTACGCCTCGAGAATCGGATCGAGCGCTTAGAGCGCCCCGTGTATCGGCCATAGCCGTTAGTATCTCTAGGTCCGCACCACCGCCGTCCGCTCCTCGTTATGGTGGCGAACGTCGATGCCCTTCACAAGAAACAGCACATCCTCGGCGATGTTCGTTGCGTGATCAGCAATGCGCTCCAGATTTCGCACAACCGAAAGCAGATATAGCGCCTGCGAGATTTGCTGGGGATTATTCTCCATAAAGCTGATCAGCTCGTGATAGTTTGCCGTCCGCATATTATCGACGGCATCATCAGAAGCGAGAACACTGCGCGCCAGCTCCGTGTCTCGGTTGACGAAAGCATCCAGAGCTTTTCGGACCATCGATTGGGCCAGTCCCGCAATGTGCGGGATGTCAATCAACGGACGAATTACTGGGTCTTTCATGAGAGAAAGCGCGCTCTCGGCGATGTTGACGGCCAGATCGCCCATCCGTTCAAGATCAGTGTTAATCTTAATCGCGGCTGTTATTAAACGTAAATCTGCAGCGACAGGTTGTTGCAATACCAGCAGGCTGATCGCCATGTCGTCGATCTCAATTTCAAGCTGATTAATCCGGGCTTCGTTCTTAAGAACCTGTTGAGCCAACTCTTCGTTTTTTTCGACGACGCCCTGAACACTGCGATAGACAGCACTCTCCACCAGAGCGCTCATCTCCAGGAGCTTCCCTTTGAGGAGCTCTAGTTCTTGTTGAAAATGGCGCACCTTTACCTCAATCTAAGTCAATTCAAGGGCAGGACGGATCAGCCGAACCGCCCCGTAACATAATCCTCAGTTTCTTTCTTACTGGGGTTCTGAAACATTGTTCTTGTGTCGTTAAACTCAACCAACTTGCCCAGCAAAAAGAAACCGGTGTAATCCGCCACGCGACCCGCTTGTTGCATGTTGTGGGTGACAATCACGATCGTCGTGATGCTCTTGATCTCAAACAGTAATTCCTCAATTTTTAACGTTGCAATGGGATCGAGTGCGGAACATGGTTCATCGAGCAGCAATACCTCGGGTTCGACAGCCAACGCCCGAGCGATACACAATCTTTGCTGCTGTCCACCGGATAGAGCCGTTGCGGGCTTATGGAGCTTATCCTTAACTTCTGTCCAGAGGGCGGCGCGCTGCAGGCTCTTCTCCACAGCTTCGGCAACAACCGACGTCCTGTGGATTCCGTTCACGCGTAAGCCGTAAGCAACGTTGTCAAAGATGGTCTTCGGAAATGGGTTGGATTTCTGAAACACCATACCGACTCTTCTCCGGACGTCCGTGACATCCATGGACAAGAGGTTTTCACCATCCAACAGCAGCGTTCCTTCAACCCTCGTATTGCGAAGCGCCTCATTCATCCGGTTCATCGTTCGGAGAAAGGTTGATTTTCCGCAGCCCGAGGGCCCAATAAAGGCAGTTATTTTGTTGCTTGGAATACCTATGCTGATGTTGTCCAGCGCCTGAAAGGTACCGTAGAAAAAATTGAGGTCCTTCGTATTCAGCTTCGGTGTTGGCTGCGTTTTTTGCACTTCATTTCCTTCCTGAGGCGCAATCACCGGAGCTCTTAGAACTTGTTGCTGGGGAGTTGCCACGCTTATCTCCTTGCGGACGCAGGTCCACGCGCGATGATCACTCTGGCTGTTACATTGATAACCAGAACCAGAGTAAGCAGAACGAAACCGGCTGCCCAGGCCTGCTGATGAAGATCTTCTTCTGGCGCAATCGCATAGTTATAGATCATCACGGGCAGCGTTGCAATCGGCTGAAGCCAGCCACGGCTCCAGAACATATTGCCCAGCGCCGTGAATAAGAGGGGCGCGGTCTCGCCGGCCACGCGAGCCAAATTCAGCATCATGCCGGAGATAAGTCCAGAAATTGCCGCAGGAACAACTACGCCAGAAATTGTCTTTGCCTTCGTCGCTCCCAGCGCCATAGCACCTTCGCGCAACGAGGTGGGTACCGAACGCAGAAATTCTTCGGTTGTACGTACCGCAATCGGGATCATCATAATGCCTAGCGCGACGCCGCCTGCCAAAGCCGAGAAATGCTTCATCGGCTGCACGACCAATGCGTAGGCCACAATTCCTATCACGATAGAAGGAACGCCATTCAATAAATCCACCGTATAGCGGAGAGCAAAGGCGAAAGTCTTGCCGCTATATTCCGCAAGGTAGACACCAGCGAGGAACCCAATGGGAACGCCGACCAACGTGGCAAGCAGTAGAACTTTGCCGCTGCCTACAATCGCATTTGCCATACCGCCGCTTTCTCCCGAGGGCTTGGGAAGTTTCGTGAAGAAATCCAGGTTAAGTGATCGCGCACCGTTCCACAGTAAATACCCGAGGATAAAGAACAGAACGCCGATTACCAAAACTGTGCAAACACCCGATAGCGAGAGCATGGCCGCGTTGATAATTCTGCGCTTTCGGGAGATTTCCATCATCATAAGTTAGGTTCCCCCTCTGCGCGCAGTGGTCAGAATGAGAATGCGCGCGACCGCGTTGATGACGATCGTCAGCCCGAATAAGACTAGACCCAAGAAAATCAAAGAAGACGTGTAGAGTTCTCCACTGGCTTCCGCAAATTCGTTGGCGATCACGGCTGCAATAGAATATCCCGGCGAGAACAACGATGCGGCAATCTTGGGAGTGTTGCCGATGACCATCGTAACGGCCATAGTCTCGCCAAGCGCGCGGGCCAAAGCCAAAAATATCGAGCCAATGATGCCGGTACTAGCGTTCGGCATCACAATCTGCCAGGTGGTCTCCCATTTTGTTGCGCCCAGGGCAAGAGCCGCTTCCCGTTGCTCGACCGGAACAGCGAAGAGCACTTCGCGGGAAACGGAAATGATGAATGGCACCACCATGATCGATAACACCAAGCCCGCCGAGAGCAAGCTCACACCATAGAAATTTCCCTGGAACATCGGCAGATAGCCGAAAGTCGCCGTAAGCACCGGGACAACATATTCGCGAACCAATGGGACTAGGATGAATATCCCGAGGAGTCCGTAAATTACACTCGGGACGGCCGCTAGAAGTTCAATGAGAAAAGTGAGTATGTTGGAGAGTCTGGGAGGCGCCATCTCGGCGAGGAAAATCGATGAAGCCACGCCTAGCGGGACTGCGATCAAGAGCGCCAGAAACGAAGTAACGCACGTACCGTAGATGAACGGAAGCGCGCCGAATTGGCCGCCGTTCGGGTCCCAGGTGGATGTAACCAGAAAGTGCCACCCGAATTTTTGAACCGCGGGTTGCGAGTGGATCCAGAGTTCGCCCACTAACAGCGCCACGATAACCAGGATGGTAGCGGCGCAAGCGAGCGTAATGGGATAGGCGATGGCATCGCCCCCGCGAAGCTGCTTAAAGAACGCCTGAACCCTGGAGCGAGAAGTCCGTTGCCCTACATATATCGAACTGGCCATGAGGCGAATTGCAAACGCGTCATCTCTGATCACCTTCCTACTTGATCAGAGCGATTGCCTTCTCCTCCTTGGCCACCACTTCTGGCGGCAGCCTAGCATATTGTAACGATTCGGCTGAATTTTGCCCCTTCGTAATGGCCCACTTCAAAAATCCGACAAGCGCCTTTTCTTTTGTGGGATCAGAAATTCTTTCTGGAATTAATAGCCAGGTGAAGCTGGAAATCGGATACGCGCCTTTAGCTGACGGGTCGGTAATGGAGACGCGAAAATCGGCCGGCATTGTGTTTGCTGCGGCGTCGGCAGCCGCCGTGACGGACTTCAGATCGGCTTTTACAAATTCTCCGGCCCGATTTTTAACCTTGCCGTAAGATAGATGGTTTTTCACAGCGTAAACCAACTCAACATACCCGAGAGCACCCTTCTGCTGTTTGATCAACCCTGCTACGCCGTCGTTCCCTTTACCTCCGATACCAGTTGGCCAATTAACTGAAGTGTTCTTTCCCACTCTCGACTTCCACTCCGCGCTCACTTTGGATAGATAATCTGTCCAGCAATATGTCGTCCCGCTGCCATCAGAGCGGTGTATGAGGACGATTTGGTCACTAGGTAGCTTCACGCCCGGATTGGCACTTGCGATCAGAGGATCATTCCATGTCTTAACTTTTCCCAAAAAGATGCCGCTCAAAGCTTCTGCCGTGAAATTCAATTGCTGAGTGATGTCCGGAACGTTGTAAGTTGGGACAGCAGCCCCCAAAACAGTTGGGAAGTGTAGGATATTGAAGCCGCGCTTATCCTTAAAGGCTTTTATCTGGGCGTCTGTCATCGGGCCATCGCTTGCGCCGAAATCGACCACTCCTTCAGTAACATTCTTGATGCCGCCGCCCGAGCCGATTGGTTGATAGTTGATTTGAACGCTGGAATCTATCGACTGGTACTCGCTAAACCATTTTTGATAAACGGGCGCCGGAAATGTAGCGCCTGCGCCTGTCAACGACGCCTCTCCGCTTAAGGGCAGCGCCCCTATGGCTAAGACAGCCCACACACTCGTAAAATTGATTCTCAACATCCCGATCTCCTGCTTATGCACCCCAGTATCGAGGGGCCGCCATAAAGGGAGTGTGACGGGAATGTTACAAAGCGATGAAATCCAGAGCGTCTAAAGCTCAGGCGGCTTGCAGCAGTATAGTGAACGTGGACCCACGTCCGAGTTGGCTCTTCGCCTCAACGCATCCGCCCATCCGCTCGATCACTTCTTTGACAATCGGCAGACCCAAACCAGTACCACCGGCCGGCCGCGAGCGGGCCTTATCGACACGATAGAACCGCTCGAAAATCCGCTTAAGATCCTCGCTCGCGATCCCAATGCCGGTATCGCGCACTGAAACCCGCACCCGACCGTCTTCTGCCCATCCGCATTCAACGATGACTTCACCGTCCGGACGATTGAATTTCACTGCGTTATCCAGCAGGTTTACTAATGCTTGTTCGAGACGAAAGCGGTATCCGGCTACGCTACACTCCTGAAACTCGCCCTTCCTCAAATGCACGTGACGCAGCGCTGCTTCACTTTGTACCGTGTTCAGTGCTGACTCGATCACCTCTCGCAAAGCGACGGAGTCCGGCGGCCCGGGCGACGCACCTGAATCCAGTTCCGAGAGCACCAGCAAATCGGACGCGATGTTATTCAGCCGGATCGTCTGTGCAAGTATGATCTCCACGAATTTCCGGCTGTTCTCCGCATCTTGAAGGGCTCCATCCAGTAAGGTCTCGGCATATCCCCGAATAGCCGAAAGCGGGGTCCTCAATTCATGTGACACGTCTGCTACGAAGTCTTTGCGAACTTGCTCCTGGTGCTGAATATCAGTGATGTCGTGAAGCACAACGACGGCTCCGCGTGCGGGTGCATTCCCCAAAGTCAGCGCGCGTGCCTCAAACCAGCGGCCGCCAGCGCTCGGCATTCGAAACCGATCTATTTCGGAACTGCCGCTGCGCACGACACGTTCGAGCATGCTAAGGAGAGCCGGTTCGCGGACAACCTCATAAAATGTTCTACCCGCGACACCTGGCGTGCGCGTTCCGAAACCCCGCGCAAACGCATCATTGCAAAAAATAACTTTTAAGTTTTGATCTACCGCAAGCACGGCCTCCGCCATAGCGGCCAATATCGTTTCGCGGTGAGACAATTCGAGATTCGCCCGCTCTATCACTTCCCGGACGCGCTCGCCGTTGCGTTTGATGGCTCGCGAAAGCCGTTGCAGCTCTGGAGGACCGTCGTCGGGGAACTCATCACGCATTTCAAGCGGCGCTTCCGCGAATTCCTCGAGACGTTGAACGCGCAAAGACCAAGTCCGCGCAACCGTATACAGGAGCGCGAAGCCGGCGGCCGATAGAGCACCTAGCAGTACAACAATTTTGAATAGGACTACATGAGCGCGCTGCGAAATCACGTCTGGTCGAAGCCAAAAAACTCCTATGATGATCAGTAGGACGCTAAAGGCTGACCAGGCGCCAACGAACTTTCCAATCGTCATTTGCTTAATGCGCCTTGATAAGAAGAAAGCGGTTCAGGCTTCGTGGGTCTTCAAAAACCAGGTTTGAGTGCTGGGCGGCTTTCTCCCAGGCTGTCGTTTCGGGCGGCTAAAGGTGCCGTCCGGCTGCATGATGCGGACTTCCGTTTCATCCTCTAAATATCTGGCCAAGATCCTGTCACGGAGCCGCCGCGCCAAACTGCGATCCTCAACCGGAAATAGCACTTCTACGCGCCGATTTAGATTGCGCGGCATTAGATCGGCGCTTCCCAGATAGATCAGTTCTTCCCCACCGTTATGAAAGTAAAAAATACGGCTGTGTTCGAGAAATCGTCCGAGAATGCTCCTCACCCGAACGGTCTCACTCACTCCAGGAACGCCCGGCCGTAGCGAGCAAACCCCGCGCACAAGCAGATCAATCTCGACACCAGCTCGGGAAGCTTCGTAAAGCAGGCGAATCATCCCCGGATCTTCAAGCGCATTCATTTTGAAGATGAGGTGCCCATCACCGTGTTCCCGATGCCGCTCGATCTCGGTGCGAATTAGACGCTCCAGCCCGCTCCGCAGACTATGCGGGGCAACCAGCAGTTTGCGGTAGGACTTCTTCGCCGAATAGCCAGTCAGATGATTGAAAAGGTCGCTTACATCCGCCCCGATCTCTTCATTACATGTGAACAGGCCCAGATCCGTATACAGCCGCGCAGTCGTGGGGTTGTAGTTGCCCGTGCCCAGGTGGACGTAGCGGCGGATGGAATCGCCTTCGCGCCTCACAACCATTGCCATTTTGGCGTGCACTTTAACGCCAGGCAATCCATATACAACGTGTACGCCTTCGCGCTCAAGCTTTTGAGCCCACTCAATGTTGCTTTCTTCGTCAAAGCGGGCCTTTAGCTCTACCAGTACAGCCACTTGTTTTCCGTCCTGGCTCGCATCGAGCAGTGCCTCTACGATGGGAGAATTTCGGCCCACGCGGTAAAGCGTCATCTTGATCGCCAATACGTCAGGATCCTGCGCCGAAACGCGAAGGAAATCTACCACCGGCTGAAACGATTCGAAGGGGGAATGCAGAAGCACGTCAGATTGCTGAATGGCTGTGAATATCTCTGGGCCGGAGGCGTTCGTGAATCCCGGTGGCACGGAAGCTATAAAAGGCCTGTCCTTCAGGGTCGGCCGGTCCAGGTTGAGAAGCCATCTAAGCCGGCTCAGATCGATCGGGCCGTCAACGTGGTAAACGTCATTTTGATCGAGCTCCAGATTGCTGGTAAGTAAGTCGACAAGCTTCTGAGGCATCGTCTTATTGACCTGCAAACGTACAGCATCACGAAATCTGCGGCGCCATACGGCTTCTTGCACGCTTTCGAGCAAATCGTCGGTCTCGAGTTCTTGAATCGCAAGCTCCGCGTCCCGTGTGACATGGAACAGGTCGGCTTCGAGGATATCCATCTCCGGAAAAAGCAGCCGCAGGTTGGCAATGATGATCTGTTCCAGCCAGACAAATGCGAGCTCAGTTCCGGTTGACGGAACCTGAATCAATTGCGGTAGCGAATCCGGCACCTTGACGCGCGCGAAGTGTTCCTGACCATCACCATTACTGACAATTGCCGCGATATTCAGGCTGAGATTGGAAATATGAGGAAAGGGCCGGCCCTGGTCCACCGCCAAAGGCGTCAATACAGGATAGATAATGCGGCGGAAGTAGTCATCGATGGCTGTTTTCTGCTGCGGGTTCAGTTCGTCCAGTTCGAGGATGTAAATGCCCGCATCTCTGAGCTCCGGCATCAGTTCTTCGCGCCAGAGTCTGTAAATGTCTTCCATCAAGCTGGTGACTTCGTGCCGGATCAGCTCGAGTTGCTCGCCAGGCGACTTGCCGTCCATGCTGATCTCTGTCGTGCGGGTCTCGATCTGTTGCCACAGGCCGGCGACGCGAACCATGAAAAATTCGTCTATGTTCGAGCCAAGAATCGATACGAATTTCACCCGCTCGAGCAGCGGATTCGCGGGATCGAGAGCCTCCTCGAGCACCCGCCGCTGGAAGGCAAGCAAACTGAGATGAGGATTCAGGTAGAGATCTGGAGAGTCAAGGCGGCGGGGAACGGATACTGCGGCCCGGACTGCGGTCGAGCTCCTTCTTCTAACGGAGCGGGAAGATGCCATACGGAGTTCGGCGGGGGAAACGCCTCCTCCTACTGTAAAACGTGGACGTCAGCCGCCCGTAAAAATGCGGGTTTGGCAATGATTTGCTCCTCACCCGCGTACTTGGACGCCACTCACGATATTGACCCCACTAGGCAAGGTTGTTACGATGCAAGTGCGGGGTGGAGCAGTCAGGTAGCTCGTTGGGCTCATAACCCAAAGGTCGCAAGTTCAAATCTTGCCCCCGCAACCAAAGCCTTTTGATTCCAGAGACGAACGAGGGCTGTGCGAACCGCATGCTAGGTTGATCCCAGCTAACATCACAGTCTTCTTAGCTGTGTTTCCGATCTTAGTGCCCCGTTACTGCCCCAATCAGATCCACCGCGTCCAGAATCACACGCGTTCTACGGTCATACATCACTGCGTAACCGTCTACATAACCTCTTTCACAGTTCGCAGGCGGAGGCGGCAACTGCGCGACCACAGCGACCGGCAGCGGCTGCACTCTCTTCTGCCAGCCTGGCGGAACCGTTCCTGTTCGGGCGTACTTTTTCCTTAGCCCTGGCGGTAGACTCTGAACCGGATAGTACTGGCCGAGAATGACCCGATCCTCCGGGCGGAAATATCGGACATGTCCTTTCCCATGACCTCGGGGACCCTCGGCTTTATGATCATCATGATTGTCGTCATGGTGCCGGCCCTTCTGTTTTCCGTTGCCCTGATGATCCTGATCGAAGAACGCAGCCGCGTTAGAAAATGCGGCAACAGGCACGATGGCCGCGAGAAATAGTCTTCGTTTCATTTTTTCTAATACTTCCCTCTGATTTCTCAGATCCTTCAGCGTCGTTACCATTCGGCTGATGCTGTCACGGTCAAAGGTTCCAGCAGTCCTGCGGCAAAAACAAGGTAGGTCAGAACACGGGAATCCATTCGCGTTACGAAGGGATAGTGGCTGCAGCTCAGCGTTTCTCTATAAGCAAAGCCGTTCGGGCGGACAGCCCAAGCTTATCTTCGTAATGTAGCCGCGTAGATCCCTCCGATCTGGCGCCCTTTAACTGCGGGCGAGTTCAGGCGCTACGCCGAGCTGCTATTACGATGTCTGCACGCCGCCATTGATAATGCTCATCGCTGTCGCGATAAACGAACTCGCATCGGAAAGATTGGTGGGAATGATGAAAGTGTTGCCCGCTTTGGCGAGATTACCGAACTGATTGACGTACTGTTCGGCAACCCGGAGTTGGACCGCCTGGAAACCTCCAGGGGCTTGAATGGCGGCCGCGACGCGGTTGATGCCTTCGGCGGTAGCGCTCGCAATTGAGAGAATCGCTTGTGCCTGCCCTTCCGCTTCGTTGATCTGCTTTTGCCTGATGGCCTCCGAAGCTTTAATCGACTTCTGTTTCTCACCTTCGGCGGTGTTGATCGCCGCGTCGCGCACGCCCTCGGATGTCAGGATGACGGAACGCTTCTCCCGCTCCGCCCGCATCTGCTTTTCCATGGCAGCGAGGATGTCTTCCGGCGGCGTAATGTTCTTAATCTCGTAGCGGAGCACCTTGACGCCCCAAGGCTCGGACGCCTTATCAACCTCGCTGACTACGGACAGGTTGATTTGAGAGCGCTCCTCGAATGTCTTATCAAGATCGATCTTGCCGACTTCCGATCGGAGAGTAGTCTGGCAGAGCTGGGCGATGGCAAAGGTGTAATTAGAGATGCCGTAGGAAGCGCGTTCGGCGTCGAGGACTTTCAAGTAGAGCAGTCCATCCACACGCACCTGCACGTTGTCGCGAGTAATACAAACTTGTTCGGGGATGTCGATTGCCGTCTCTTTGAGTGAGTGCCTGTAGCGGATGACATCGACAAAGGGGGTGAGAATATGGAAACCCGCCTGCAGCGTGCCGGAGTAACGTCCAAGCCGCTCCACGACAAAGGCCGCTTGCTGAGGGACCACCACAGCAGTCTTATAGAGAATGATAATTGCTAGAAAAACGAGGACACCGACAACGATAACGCCTGCGGTCAATTGGTTCTCCTAAACTTTGACATGCAACGTGAGGCCCTCGACCTTCTCAACCCGGCACCGCACATCCGCGGCAATCAGTACCGAACCGATGTTCAAGGCCGACCAACACGATCCACGCAATTCCACCTTCCCGAGTCCTTGCGGAACGATTGCCTCAAGTGCTTGTGCGGTTTCGCCGACCAGAGAATCGACGGCATGAGTCCGGTTTCTGAAATGGAACTTGGTAAGCAATGGTTTGCGGAGGAGGACCACACAGAACAGTGAGACTCCGATAAAGACGAGTCCTTGGGTAATAAAAGACGGCAGCAGACCAAGCAAAGCAAGCAACCCTGTCACGACGCCCCCCACGCCGAAAAAGAACAAGAAGCCAGTCGGTAGGAGCAGCTCGGCAACCATGAGAGCGATGCCAAGAATGAGCCAGGTCCACAACGGGAGAGTGATGGGTTCGATCACAACGCTGGAGAGCAATGTACCATGCGGACCAGTAGTATTGCGAGGCGGGAGTTCCCGGAGGCAGCTTTGCCGCAATTGGATCAGGCCCTTCGCCACCCCGTTACTCTGCTAATGTGGTCGCGTGAATCTGCCCCGATGCAGCGGCATCCTGCTGCACCCAACCTGTTTGCCTTCCCGGTTTGGAATCGGTGATTTCGGCTACGGAGCATACCAGTTTGCCGAACAGCTAATCAACGCTGGGCAAACCGTTTGGCAAATGTTGCCGCTGGGTCCAACAGGATATGGCGATTCGCCCTACCAATTATTTTCGGCCTTCGCGGGGAACCCACTGTTCATCAGTTTGGAGCTGCTCGCCCGTGATGGCTTGCTAGACCCGAGTGACATCGAGCATCCGCCGAAATTTGATCTCGACACCGTCGAATATGAACGTGTGGGACATTGGAAGCTCCCCCTGCTAGCTAAGGCATTCCGCGCTTTTCGCAAAAAATCATTATCGGCAGACAAGCTCGCCTTCGAAAACTTCTGTCGAGATCAAGCGGCGTGGCTCGATGATCATGCGCTGTTTATTGCACTGAAAGATGCTCTCGGCATCGACAAAAGTTGGACTGCTTGGGAGAAAGATCTCGTGCAAAGGAATGCCGCGGCCCTGGCGCATTGGCGCGAAAAGCTGCGCGATGAGATGGAATGCCAGAAGTACTGGCAGTTCGAGTTTTATCGGCAATGGGACGCACTTCGAAAGTATTCAAGCAGGCGCGGTCTGCGCTTCATGGGCGACATTCCTATTTATGTTGCGCACGACAGCAGTGACGTGTGGGCTCATCCGGAGCATTTTTATCTTGATGACCGCGGTAAGCCTACCGTCGTAGCTGGCGTTCCTCCGGATTACTTCAGTGCAACGGGCCAGCTATGGGGCAATCCCATCTATCGTTGGGCTGAGATAGAGCGTTCTGGATTTGCATGGTGGACCGAACGCTTTCGCGCTATGTTTCGCCTCTTTGACTTAGTTCGCCTCGATCATTTCCGCGGTTTCCAGGCATATTGGGAGGTTCCCGCCAGCGAAACGACCGCCATGAATGGCCGGTGGGTAAAAGGTCCTGGTCCGGCTTTGTTCCGTGCTGTGAAAAAGGAACTCGGCGATCTGGAGATTGTGGCTGAGAACCTGGGTGTCATCACGCCTGAGGTCGAAGCAATGCGCCATGAGTTCGGGTTCCCGGGCATGTCGATTCTTCAGTTTGCTTTTGGGAGCGACCCCCAGGCATGTACTTTCAGGCCCCATAACTACGATCGCGACTTGTTTGCATACACTGGTACCCACGATAACGACACCGTGATGAGCTGGTGGCGAGGCGAAGGAGGCTATAGTACGCGGACGCCCGAAGACGTGCGCAGAGAAAAAGGATTTGCGATCCAGTATCTGGGTCCAGATAGCGAGGCGATGAACTGGAAGATGATCCGCGCTCTCATCGGCTCCGTAGCTCGCGCGGCCATCGTGCCCATGCAGGATGTTCTGGGTCTGGGCAGCGAATCGCGCATGAACAAACCAGGTACTCTGGGCGGCAACTGGCGGTGGAGAATGCGTCCCGCGGCATTCACGTCGGATGATCAAGCGCGCCTGCGCGAATTCGCCATCGCTTACGATCGCATTCCAAGCGAACCCGGAGGTTGCTGATGTCCGCCTCCACCATCCACCTCGAAAAGCCGCGCCTCAACTTCTGGCAGATCTGGAATATGAGCTTCGGCTTTCTGGGTATCCAGTTCGGATGGACGCTGCAGATGAACAATATGAGCGCGATCTATGAATACCTGGGCGCTCAGCCGAGCCAACTCCCCATCCTTTGGTTAGCGGCGCCGCTGACGGGTCTCCTCGTGCAGCCCATCATCGGCCACTGGAGTGATAACACGTGGGGCCGGCTGGGTAGGCGCAGGCCGTTCTTCCTTGCCGGCGCGCTCCTGAGTTCTTGTGCGCTTGTATTTATGCCACTGAGCGGCGCACTCTGGATGGCGGCCGGCTTGTTATGGATACTTGACGCCTCCATCAACATCAGCATGGAGCCCTTTCGCGCATTTGTCGCCGATATGCTACCCGACGAGCAGCGTGCACGCGGATTCACCATGCAAAGCTTTTTTATTGGACTTGGAAGTGTTGCTGCGTCCTACTTGCCGCTACTGCTGCGCCGTTCCTTTGGAGTTTCGGGCGCGGCCGGCGCGAAAGCAATCCCAGAGATTGTGCGACTGTCCTTTTGGGTTGGAGCCGTCGCCTTTCTCGGAGCTGTGCTGTTCACTATTCTGACCACCAAGGAATATCCGCCCGCACCGGACGAGCTGCAGCATCTCAAGAATGCGAGAAAATTCGATCTCGCGGAAATTCTGCACTCCTTGGCTAATATGCCAAAGACAATGCGACAGCTTGCGCTCGTACAGTTGCTGACATGGCTTGGCCTGTTTTGCATGTTTCTCTATTTCAGCGTGGCCGTTGCCCACAATGTCTTCGGTGCCAATTCCACCACGGAAGCCGCCTATACGGATGGCGTGATTTGGGCTGGCTATTGCTCTGGCGTGTATAACGCTGTCTGCTTTATCGCCGCACCGCTGCTGCCGCTGCTTGTCCGCCGCATTGGGCGTCGAGGTACTCATTCGGTGTGCCTTCTGGCCGGCGCCATGGGCCTCCTGTCAATCGCAGTTATCCACAATAAATGGCTGCTGTTTGTGCCGATGCTCGGTATCGGCGTCGCTTGGGCCAGCATTCTCTCAATGCCGTACTCCATCTTGGCTGCAGCCATCCCTTCAAACAAAATGGGTGTCTACATGGGCATCTTCAATTTCTTCATCGTGATCCCGGAGATCCTTTCATCTCTTTTCTTCGGCTGGGTGATGGCACATCTGCTCGGAAACGACCGCATGAAGGCGTTGATTGTCGCGGGGATGTGCTTCGTTATCGCTGCGTTGCTTATGCAGCGCGTTCATGAAGTGACGATAAAGGACGAATCGCTTGCGCCCTTACCGTCGCGCACGCCGCATGACCGAGGCTAGCGATCTGATTCGGCGTTTCAGCGTCAAACGCGTAAATGAAATTCAATCGGAGCGGATTCTCGACGACGTGGCGAATGAGGAGCCGCTCGAAATGCGCATCAGCTATTGGTTCAAAGATGTGCAGATGTTCGAAAGCCTTGCCGTGACCATGCGGACACCCGGGCATGATCGCGAACTTGCAGCTGGCTTTCTGCTATCAGAAGGAGTGATTCGCACTCTGGAGGACCTTTTCGATCTGCGCTCCTTGGGCACCGATCCGTCGAATGAGCTCTTGGCCGAGCTTTCGAGAAATGTTGATTTTGACGCCTGGAAGCTAAGCCGCAGCAGTGTCGTAAACTCCAGCTGTGGCATCTGCGGGAAGCGCACGCGCGACGCGATTGCCAGCCTAATCCCTCGTCAGATAAACGGAAATCTGCGGGTGGATCGCTCGTTGATCTCCAGACTTCCCGAGCTCTTGCGCGGGCGTCAAGAGGGCTTCGCGAAAAGCGGGGGCCTGCACGCTGCGGCACTCGTCAATGCTGCCGGAGAGATCGAGACCGTTTTTGAGGATATTGGACGCCACAACGCGCTCGACAAGTTGATCGGCGATTGCGTGCTCAACAATCGGGTTCCACTTCAAAACCATCTTCTTTTCTTGAGCAGCCGCAGTAGCTTCGAGCTCGTTCAGAAAGCGCTAATGGCCGGGGCACCAATACTAGCGACGGTAGGAGGACCTTCAAGTCTTGCGATTGAAACCGCACGAGAGCATTCGCTCACGCTCATCGGATTCATCAGGGGTGGGCATTTCAACATCTACTCGGGCGAGTGGCGGCTAGACTCTCAGTAAAGAGACTCATAACAGGTGAAACTGCGCTTTCAAAATAACAGTCTTCGGTTACGGGTAAACCGGCACGAAGCGGCAGATTTGGCGTCTGGGGGCGCTCTAGAAGAACGCGTTTCTTTTCCAGGCGACGCCTGTATCCGCTATGTGCTCGAAGTCTCCGCCCAATCCTCTCCGCGAGCTTCTTTCGCTGACGATACGATTCGGGTCACCGCGCCGCAACACCTGGTTCGCGATTGGGCCGCGAACGACACCATCGGAATCTATTTCGATTTGCCGGTGAACGGTTCCCAACTTAAAGTCGCTATAGAAAAAGATCTCGAATGCGTCGACGGTCCGGCCGAAGAGCGAGATCCCGACGCCTTTCCCCGGTCTCCGAAGAATTGCTGATTTCTGGATCGCTCCCCAGTCGTCCCATAAGCGTTTCTAACTTAGGGTCCGAGGGCGGAGTCCATTTATGTTAAGTCAAAACGTCACTTTCAGATAATGGTGTTTCCCAGTCCCAGTCTGGGGCATGTGCTGGTGCCTGAGATTGCCGGGCTTCCAATCGATGTTCTTTCTAGGCGGTCGTTCTGTTCATTAAGAGAAAAGACTCTTCCAGGATGAGTCCAGTTGAAGCCATCGTTGCGTGCTGTAGGAACTTGTTGGGGTTTCCGGCACATGCAGGAATCCATGTCCTCTTGAGCACATAAGCTCTGTGCCGTACCAGTCCAGCATGATGTGCGAGGGCTGGCCGATTCTGATAGGGTTTGTTAGTAGCCGGAGGCATACCGGGCAGCGCCGACGCTGGTCAATGAGCGCCCAGCGGAAGGCCAGGACGTACCCGATTAAGGTGGCTTGAGGACGAACTCCGGCTGAAGCGATGATGGGGCCTAAATCCAGAGTTCCGCAGAAGACAATCGGCAAGATGAGCGCGACCTTAACCCCTAAGAACATCCATCGGTGAAGGCGCGCTGCCCGAGTGGGCGAATGGAGAGTCGAAGGGTACTCACCAAGCGCGAAAGTCGTTGTGGCGGGCAGGATCAGCAGCGCCGTACCGAGAACCAACAACTGACCGAGCATGAATTGGCACCCGGTATACGGTGGCTGCAGGACTGACTCCAGAAAGGCGATCAATGATGTTAGGACCGCTAAAAATACCAAGAACGCCGCGCATTGTATTGGCGATCGCAACCAAGGCAGTTGATTGCGCGTTAAATCAGGATTATTGCGCCGCAGCCAGATTGTATCTCTGAACGAACCCAGACAAAAACGCGCCATGCTTCGGCTAAATCGAGGAGGAGAAGCGGGATCGGGACCGCTGGCGTGCAAGAAATACCACAGCTCCGATGTCCACTCTGCGAGCCACTCTTCGCGCTCTGAGCGAGGCACGAGCAAGGCTGCGCCGATAAGAATAGCGCGAGAGATCAAGGCAGAATGGAAAGGGCGGCGACTCCTCATGTCTACTCCCCTTTCCGGTCGGTCATTAAGCCTGCCAACAGCGGATAGCGTTTTTGTGCTGTTTCCAGTCTGGCGTTCCCGGAGCGGGTGAGCTTGTAGTACTTCCTCAATGGCCGCTGCTCCGCATCGGCAATCTTCTGCTGTTCCCAGGAAGAGCGGATCAAGGCATCGCGTTCCAGGCGGCGCAGCGCCGGATACACCGTTCCGCTAGGAAGCCCAGTCGCTTCCATCATGCTCAATCCATATACATGGCCAGCGTCGATGGCCTGAAGAATCATGGTTGCCGTGTGGGTAAGCTTTGGCTCGGGGGCCATGAGGAAATTATAGGCGCGCTATGTAGTTGACTATCACTTGACTCATCGCATAGTAGTGTGCTACATAGAGTCGATGGCCTCAGTGGCAACACTCGAATTGCGCAACGTCTCCAAGCGATTCTCCGGCATCGTTGCTGTGGATAACGTCAGCTTCTTGGCTCGTGCAGGTGAAATCACCGGCTACCTGGGGCCGAACGGCTCGGGTAAATCCACGACCATGAAGATGATCACAGGGCTGATTGAAATGACGTCGGGCGAAATCCTGCTCGACTCCGTGCCCATCCAAAAAGACCCGATCACGTATAGACAACGCATGGGCTACGTGCCTGAGGAGCCGCACCTCTATTCCCATCTCTCCGGCTTGGAGTTCTTGATAATGGTGGCTCAATTGCGAGACTTACCTCGTAGGTCCAGTGCCGAGCGCATTGACGGGTTGCTGCACTTATTCGCGTTGCACGCCGACCGGCATGTGGCGATCTCTTCTTATTCGAAAGGCATGCGCCAGAAAGTGCTGCTCTCGGCGGCGCTGCTGCATAATCCGGATCTGATCCTTCTGGATGAGCCGTTCTCGGGCCTAGATGTTGGTTCGGCACTGGTATTGCGCAGCTTGATTCAAGAACTTGCCGCACGCCGCAAAGTGATCCTGTTCAGCTCACATGAACTCGAGACAGTTGAGCGCGTGTGCTCGCATATTGTGATTTTGCATCAAGGCAAAGTGGTGGCCGACGATTCGATTGAGCATCTGAGGACTCTGATGACATTGCCGACGCTCGAAGCGATCTTTACGGAATTGGCGGTCGAGCAGGACACGGCGATGATTTCACGCGAGATCGCGGACCTGATTCAGGCATAGGACGCCGGACCATGACAAAGCTTCAATTTCGCGTCCTCTACCGCGAGTTTCTCTTCCGCATGGTGGATCGTGAAGTTTTGTCGGCCCATGAAGGCGATGCAAACAGGTTGCTGGGACGCTTCGCGACGATCCTGATCCTCCTGAGTCTGCCGTTCACGATCCTGGTTCTCAGCATAGAGAACGGCCACATGCCGCGTGAAGCGGTGCTCATCTCCGCTTGGGGCATGGAACACTCTCTGATCGCAACGACCATGCTAGTGGTGGGTTTGTTTGCCGTTCTGAGTTGGGACTCCACGTTCCCGGACCGGCGCGATGTCTTGGTGTTAGCTCCGCTGCCCGTGCGCGCAAGCACAATGTTTCTCGCCAAGGTGGCATCGCTCGCTGTGGCGCTGAGCCTTGCGGTGATTACTTTCAACGCGGGCCCGGGTCTCACATTGCCGCTGGCACTGGCTCCTCCGAGTTTCAGTGGCCTGGACATGATCCTGATGCCCGACTTCTATCGGACTTTGGTTGTGTATTGGATCACCATGTTCGCTGCTGGTGCGTTCGTCCTGTGCTGCGTGCTGGCCGTTCAGGGACTCGCGGCCCAACTGCCACGGCGGCTTTTCCTGCGCCTGTCGGCAATTCTACAGATAGCCACCTTCTGCCTGTTTGTGGGCGTGTATTTTCTTCAACCATCGCTAGCATCGGCCGAGGCACTGACTGCTCCAGAGAACGAACGGTTGCTCGTCTGGTTGCCGTCGTACTGGTTCCTAGGACTCTTCCAAGAATTGAATGGATCGCTGAATGAGACAGCACGTCCTACACTAGTTGCGCTAGCGGGTCATGCGTGGATTGGTTTAGGACTCGTGATTGCCGGAGCCGGCCTGGCATTTCTTTTTTCCTACTTCCGCACACTTCGTAAGATCGTGGAGCAACCGGATATCGTGGCCGGCTCTCGCCAGTTGACCTGGTTGCCGCGATTTGGCACTCGAATTGAAACGGCGGTTACTCAATTTAGCATTCGTACCCTTCTCCGAAGTCGCCAACATCGCGTTCTTCTCTCGTTCTACGTGGGAATCGGCTTCGCAATGATTATTCTCTTTCTGAAAACGCCGCTTGCACAGAAGCTTTCAGCGGCAACCGCAGGCGATCCATGGCATCGGGTGAGTTTGCCTCTGCTCGCGTCGAGCTTCGTTATGACGTGCTTTTGGGTTCTGGGAATCCGCGTTGTATTTGCCATCCCTCTAGAACTTCGGGCTAATTGGATTTTCCGATTTACGCAGATTCGCGAAGCGTCCGAATATTTCTCGGCAAGCCGACGGGCTATGTACGTGCTCGCCTTGGCGCCAGTCTGGGCAACTTCGGCAGTGTTGTTTCTGTCGTTGTGGCCGTGGCGTCCGGCGGTGAGACATCTTGCGGTACTCGCGTGTGTGGGAGTAATACTTACGGAGGTTTGTGTCCACGGCTTCCACAAGATTCCATTCACTTGTTCTTACCTGCCTGGAAAATCGAATCTCCACATCACGTTCTTGCTTTGTTTGATGTTGGGCTTAAATCTTACATACTGGAGCGCCGAATTCGAACGTCGTGCTCTTTCGGACCTGCGCAAATATAGTTGCATGCTCGCCATTTTGTGCTTTGCTGCGATTTGTGTTTGGTGGCGAGCGTCATGCGCAAGGTCAGATGAGCTCGAGGTCAAGTTTGAAGAAGAGCTATCTCCAGTGATCGCCGGTTTAGGTCTACACCGTGACGGGATACTACCGGTCCAGCCCTCACCACCTAAATGGACTCCGAAACCATGACGCTGCGGTGGTTGAGGTTCGGTAAGACATTCGGGCTTACATCATTGCCTGGTCAAACTATCCTTTAGACCATATGCTTCGTAACTGCGTTCCATCTTCTGTTATCACAGTGCTCGGAGAGTAGCGTTATCGGAAACTCGGAAAGACAGCCGAACTCCTCATCCAACAGCCTCAAGCTAATTTCTCCGCCCCCTCCCACTTACCGGTTATTCACATCCCGATGGTTTGTTTTTACGCTGAACCCAGCCTTACTCAAACGCTTTTGAATCTCATTAGCTATAAGCACGGACCGATGCTGCCCACCCGTGCACCCGAATGAGATAGTCAAATAGCTCTTGCCCTCGCGGATGTAGTGCGGCAAGAGATATATCAGTAATTCAGAGATGCGATTGATAAATTCAACTGTCTGCGGAAAGGATCGAATGTATCGAGCAACATTAGGGTGACGCCCCGTGAGTTTCTTGAATTCCGGAATATAGTTCGGGTTGGGAAGAAAACGAACATCAAACACAAGATCGCTGTCGGCTGGCACGCCGTGCCGAAAACCGAAGCTATTCACATAAACCAGGATTTTCTTCTCGTCTTGAGCGTCTTGGAATCTACCGGTGATCAGCCGGCGAAGTTCATGAACGTTCAATTTGGACGTATCAACGCACAGATCCGCGAGCTCCCGAATGGGAGCTAGCTGATCGCGCTCGTCTCGAATGCTGGTCAGAACCGTCGATTCAGAGCCAAGCGGATGCGGTCGTCTGGTCTCACTGAACCGTCTCTGCAACACTTCGTCGTCCGCGTCGAGAAACAGCAGCGTTGTACTCAGGTG
>JBPCJX010000053.1:0-11056 GCA_051004875.1 Bryobacteraceae bacterium | reverse complement strand
GCGCCAGGTCAAGTATGTCGCCGCCCGGCCCCGGGCGCAGCACTACGCGATCGCCTTTCCTTACCTCGCGACCGCCAACCGCCACTGATTCGGCGGAGATCTCGTCTTCGAGCAACTGCCATTCCCATTCATTCATGACAATTCCTCGCCGAACGCCGAGCCAGCCTTCTCGCGCCGCATGCCCCGCAAGATTCCATGCATTTTCATTAATTGCTCGGGCGGCATGGCTTCCGTTCTTTCGAGAATTTGGCGTGCACGGTCATCTACACGACTCATTTCGAGCTTCTCTTCGTTGCTCAGGGTCATAATGCGCAGCGTCAGAATTTCGTCTATCTCGGTTCCATCGAACAAGGGACCCGCGCTTTCGGGTGCGATTTGGGGATAGTCGTACAAAATGATAGGTGACGAGAGAATCGCGTTGCGCTGGTCTTCATCGCCGACCAGCACTGGATACGTTCCCAGATTTCGGCATTGGGCGGCGGCTTCCCGGTACTCGTCCGGTGTGTCAAGTAGCGAAATGAATTCGCCGCCTTTGAGTTCGAGTATGGTGTGGGCCGATGCGAGTGACAGTAGCAGCGCACGTTCCCGGCTAGAAGGTTTGGCGTCATCGAAAATCGCGGTGTTCGAGACATCGACTCGAAGTTTGACCAAGCCATTCGTGAGCGGTTCACACTGCACCTCGATCGCGCCTTCGATGAACTCGCCCGTTCTAACGAAGCGCTCGTCGGTTTCGCGGCTCGCCGGAGAATCGAACGTGTGCCGCACCGGCCGCAAGGAAAGATCGCTTAGCGTCAGCTCCCGGACGTTCACGTCGCGTTCGGCCGCCTCCTGCCACCCATCACTGCGCTGGATGATATGGAGAAATCGAGCAGTGACATTGAGCGCCGCGTCGAGGCCAAGTGGCCTGATCAGGCATTCCGTTTGCGTGGTCCATCGGTCTGCGCTCCGCTGCGCTTCGGCAAAGGCTCGCGGGTACAATATTCCGAAATTCCAACGCTGGCGATTCTTCACAGCCGACGCGCGATACGGATAGAGAAGATAGCCCTCATAGAGGACGGCGTTCGCGATCTCCTCCACTTTGAACCGGTTCATGATGGCACCGGTTCTGCCTGCATCGCGAGCAGCGCCTCAAGCGTCTGGTCCCAGGTCGGAACTGCATGCTGAACCTTGTAGTCGTAGAGACGCTCGAAGACGTCGCGTCTCAGACATAACCAGGCGCTGTTTGGATAATAAAACTCCATCATTTCCCGCCAGGTGCGAACCGGTAAACGGTAGCGCGCTTCGCTGTTCCAGGAAATGGGCGAGACCTGCAGCGCGCCGTCCGGAGTGACGTAAAACACGGTTCCACTGAAAAGCAGATTCAGTGGAATGTCACCATCGGCAACGGCGTGGAAATATTTGGTTGCAGCAACATTGAAATCAAACGTGCACGGCACCTGCAGATCGGCCACGGTGCGGCCTTGGAAGGACGGGATGACGGCGCTTGCGTGCGTCCAAAGTATCGGCCGTAAAGTCTGACCCCAGCGTTCGGGTTGATCGAATAGGTCGCGGAGAGATCTTTTCTCACCAGCATCGTACTGACGGCGGTTTGCTTCAATCTGGATCTGAGCGCGAAGCGTAATCGTGTGAATCGTCTCTTCAGGGTTCGCGTTCTCGATGTGCAATTTCAACGCGAGCAACGGCTGGGCAGCGAACTGCACGCCCTCCGCACCGTCTACGCGGAAGCTCAAATCAGGCATGTGCGCGCTCCCGGGAAGCGCGTGCGTTCAACGTGTCGAAAAACGAGCCAATCTGTTTCCAAACCTCTGTGCCGCCGGAGAAGCCGCACCACCCACGCCGAATGAGCCCAACCAGCTCGTAACATTTGTCAATCGGAACCAGAAAGTACTCGCCGCTCTCCGCAGCACGGGCATGCTCGAGACGATTCGCTAAAAGGGCCTCCACATCGGGCTCCATTCCATCTAGCACCGGATTCTGCTTAACGATTTCCTCCCAGGCCGTGAGGGATGGCATCGATTCTGTCGCTCCCGCCGGACTTGGATAGAAGGCAAGAACTCTGCCTTCCACGCTGCTGTTGAGAAAAAATGCCATGCCTATGGGAATCATCAGGTCATCCCATTGCGCGTCGCTGAATTGAAAGTCCCGCAGGCCGCGGATACGGCGGGGCACACGCTTGTATCTGGTCTCCCCGTGCGAGTGAAAGAGAACGGCGCAGCCGTCGCAGCTACAAACGAGTTTTCGTGCTACGGGTTCGAAGAGGTGCTGATGTTCCGGATGTAGACCGGCTCCGCAAAGCTCGCAACGTTCTCTTGGGTCTGGCTGGCGAACCAGGCTGCGCAGCACATTAAACGAGCCGTATTGCGCTTCCGCCATAACAACACTCATGGGCGGCTCAAAACGCGAGCGGGTCCAGATCCGTTGCTGACTTGCAAGCTCTCGAGCGGCACGAAAGCCGAAGCGGATTCGCTCTGCGCCGGCTCAATGATGATCTCGGTGGCATCCGGAGCTGCCTCAAAGAGCGCGCCTCGAAGAATCGACTGCAGCTCGGCTGTTGTGGAGCCGCAGGTGTGGCCATTCATGTCGATTTTCAATTCAACAACGGCCTCGCGAATGGCAAGCAGATGTACGCCCGCACCGCGGCGGCGCAGGATTTGTTGCGCCTTTTCTATTCCCCGATGGACGCGAGTCGCGAAGCCTTCCGGGTGCAGATCGTATAGAACCAGCAGACTGCCGACCAGTTCATCCACGCCGAGTTGTTGAGTTATGCCCGTGCCCGGCTCTCCGGCCTTCGTCACAATCTCCAGAATGCGCTCAAACGCCGCGCTGTGCAGACTCATGACCAATTGCACAAGCTCTTTGGCGGTCGCCCGCATCGCCGGATCGGCGGTTGACTCTATGTTCTGAACCAACTCCTCGATCCGGCCAACCTGTTCACGGAACGCCTGCGTGTCCCTCATCGCGAGTTACTGATTGCCGAACATGGGCGAATGCACGGTCTCGAGCACCTTGCCCCCGCCCAAATACATATGGACCCCACACGGCAAACACGGGTCAAAGCTCCGGACTGTACGCATAATATCGATGCCTTTGAACTTGTCCGGCCCGTTCTCTTCAAAGATGGGCGTATTCTGAACGGCGTCCTCATATGGACCCGGCGTGCCATAGAGGTCGCGAGGAGTTGCGTTCCAGGGCGTGGGTGGATACGGATGGTAGTTGGCGATCTTGCCTTCCCGGATCACAACGTGATGGGACAGCACACCGCGAACGGCTTCGTGGAATCCGCACCCGATAGCTTCGTCAGGCACCTTGAATTCTCTCCATGTTTGTGTTTTACCGGCGTGCAAGTCGCCCAACGCCTTCTCCACAAAGTGAAGTGCTGCGGCTGCCGCATAGGCCTGGAAGTAGGTGCGAGCGCGATCACGTTCAATGGCGTTGCTCCACTTCGGAATCTTCCATTCAAACTCCATTTCCGGGAGCGTTACAGTCTTCGGCAGGTAAATCTTGACGCTGTGGCCGGTGGCCTTCACGTATCCGATATCGACTATCCCCGCCAACGCCGTTGCCCAGAAGCGCGCGATCGGCCCGCCACCGGTATCGAGCGCGAGATAATCGCCCGTGCGTTGGTCGTACCAGCGGGGGCACATCACCCAGGAGTAATTGCCCGTGAAATCGCGTTTTTGCGGGCGCGGAATCGTGGTCTGGTTCCAGGGATGCCGCTGATCCACCGGATTTCCCAGCGGATCTCGTTTGACGAAAGTCTCGCCCTGGTGCCAGTCCTCGTAATACGAATGGCCGAGAAGAATCCGGATATTCAGGTTAATGTCGACCAGATCGGTGGTGACCAGCTCACCATCCACAACGACCCCCGGAGTCACGTACATGGCGCGTCCCCATTCGGCCATGTTCTTGTACGTGTAATCGCAGACTTTCGGATTGTTCCACGAACCCCAGCAGCCGAGTAAGATGCGCCGCTGGCCTACCTTCTCGTAGCCAGGAAGTGCTTCGTACCAAAAGTCGAATAGATCGTCGTGCAGCGGTACGACCTTCTTCATAAATTCGACGTACTTCATTAGACGAACCAGATAGTCGGTGAATAGCTGCTGGGTGGGAACGGTGCCAACGCCGCCCGGATACAGCGTGGACGGATGCACGTGGCGTCCCTCCATTAGGCAGAACATTTCGCGCGTCAACCGGCTCATTTGCAAGGCTTCCCTATAAAAGGACCCGCTGAACGGGTTGAGCGCAGTCATTATGTCCGCGATAGTGCGGAACCCGTGCAGCTCTGCGTGCGGCGCGGGCGTAGCTTGGGCTTTCGTCCAAACGCCGGGATTCGTCTCCTTCACCATCTGCTCGCAGAAGTCGACGCCGACCAGGTTGTCTTGGAAAATGTTGTGGTCGAACATGTATTCGGCCGCTTCGCCGAGATTGACGATCCACTCGGCCATGTCCGGCGGGCGAACGCCGAAAGCCATGTTTTGCGCATAAGTGGCGCAAGTGGCGTGATTGTCGCCGCAGATTCCGCAGATGCGGCTAGTGATGAAGTGCGCGTCGCGCGGATCCTTCCCTTTCATGAAGATGCTGTAGCCACGAAAGATGGAGGACGTGCTGTGGCATTCGGCAACCTCGCGGTTGTCGAAATCGATCTTCGTGAAGATCCCGAGGCTGCCCACGATCCGGGTGATCGGGTCCCAATTCATCTCCACCAGGTTGCGCGGTTTTCTTTCGACAGCCGGCATTGCTTCGGTGGTTGTGCTCATCGTTAACTCCTCTGATTTTCTTCCGGGTTGGCTAAAAGGCCCTTTGTTGATAACCGGTAGTGAGCTGCTTGCCAGGATGGCGCCACTTCGGTTCCTTGTTGACTGTGTTATTAGTAATGGAGCGTAGCGCGCGGATCGCCTTACCATAAACGCTTATCGTTCCCGCCGAGATGCGCGCGCCGGGCGGTTCGTCCATGAACGGCATGAATTTATCCGGGAAGCCAGGCATCGTGCAACCTATGCAGATGCCGCCGACATTCGGACAACCTCCGATGCCATCCATCCATCCGCGTTTGGGGACATTGCAATTCACCACTGGCCCCCAGCAGCCGATTTTCACTAGACACTTCGGCGAACTGTACGTGTCAGTGAAGTCTCCCTGTTCGTAATACCCGGCGCGGTCGCATCCCTCGTGGACCGTGAAACCGAACAGCCATTTCGGCCGATTCTGATCGTCCAACGGGATCATGGGAGCTAGGCCCGCAACTTGATAGAGCAGATACAGCAGTGTCTCCATGAAGTTGTCTGGCTGGACCGGACATCCGGGGACGTTCACAATCGGCAGGCCGGCTTTCGACTTCCAGTCGCGGCCCAGGTAATCTTGCAAACCCATGCAGCCCGTCGGATTTCCGGCCATGGCGTGAATGCCGCCATTGGTCGCACACGTGCCCGCCCCGACCACTGCCAACGCCTTCGGCGCAAGCCGGTCGATCCATTCGCAGGTCGTGATCGGTTGCCCGCTGTCCGGATCTGTCCCAAAAGCCGCCCAATATCCGTCGCTTTTGATCCGCTCGTTCGGAATGGACCCTTCCACTACCAACACAAAAGGATCCAGCTTCCCCTCCCAAGCCTCGTACCAAAACTTCATGAACTCATCGCCCACTTCGTAAGCGAGAACCGGGTTGTGCAGATGCACCTTGGGAAGGCCCGGAATTGCCCCCATAATCACATCCTCGATGCTCGGCAAGGTGGCTGCCGTAATGGAGATCGTATCTCCATCGCAGCTCAAGCCGCCAGTCATCCAGATGATGTGGACGTCGGTTACGGGAGACGGCCTCTGAGTTTTCCGGCCGTAAGGGACAGTATCTGGCATTGCTGGCGCTCTCCTAAGAATAAAGTGTTGGACAGGTTCCAATCTGCCGTCGCTTATGGATCTATTGGGACAGATCGCATTGAGCGTTCGAAGCGGGTGATGCCCGATTTTTACGTGAGGAAATGTAGCTGCGCCGTCATCGGGGAATCCCCGATAAGCCGATTACGCCTGGGCGGTTCGAGCGTTCATGGACCAGCGCGTGGCGTACTGCACTAGCTCCCGTGAGTTCCGAAGCACGAGCTTTTCTTTTAGATGTGCCTGGTGGGTCTCAACGGTTTTTACGCTGAGATGCAGTTCTTCAGCTATTTGCCGGGTTCCATGGCCCGCCCCGATGAGTCGAAGCACCTCGAGTTCGCGGTCCGACAGATCGTTTACTGACGAGTGCGTCTTATAGGTCCCAGCCCCGCCCACGAACTGTTGGAGCATTTTGTTGGCGATGGGCGGGCTTACATAAACTTCACGGTTCAAAATGCGGCGCAGCGCATCGAGAACGTTGTTGGTCGCTTCCTGCTTCATCATGTAGCCATTCGCGCCGGCACGCAGCGCCCTTTCGGCATAGATTGACTCGTCGTGCATCGACAAAATGAGCACGGGCAAACCGGGGGCCTGGGTCCGAATGTGCTTAAGGAGATCGAGGCCGTCCGGGCCGTCGAGGGAAATGTCGACGATCAGGATATCGGGTTTCAAAGCTTCGATAAGCTGCACGGCGTTTTGCATGTCCGCGGCGGCGCCACACACTGAGAGATCGATCTCGCGATTGATCATTTGGGCAAGCCCTTCACGAACAATCGGATGATCGTCGACAACGAGAACTTTCCGCTTCATTAGACGTCGCTCCGTTTCCGTAAGGGGAAGAGGCACGCAACGAGTATTCCACGCTCGCTCGCACGCTCTATGCTGAGGCTGCCGCCGATCATGCGAGCCCGATAATCCATGATGCGCAAACCCATTCCGGCGCAGCTTGATCGCTCGAGACTGATTCCCGAACCGTCATCGCGAATGGTAAGCACACCTTGTTCATCGGCGGCTCTCAAACCGATGACAATCTTTCCTGCTTTTCCGTGGCGGATAGCATTATGCACCGCCTCCTGCGCGATTCGAAACAGATGATTGGCGGCGCAGTCGTCTTGCATGGACACGGCATCGTCACACTCGAAGCTGCATTCGATCCGAAAGATATCTTCCACCTCACCGGCCCATTCCTGCAAGGCGGACAAGAGGCCATGCGGCCCAGACAGGACAGGGACAAGCCCGCGAGCGAGTTCGCGCGTTTTGTGAATGGCTTCGTTAACGAGATGGACGATTTTGGCTGCTTCGGTAGCCTCTGGCAGCGATTTCTCCGCCAGGTTTTTTTCCTGGGCCTTAGTCAGGAATGCAATACCGGTGAGATGTTGGCCAAGGCCGTCGTGCAGATCCTGGCCGATGCGCCGCTCTCACGACCACTGATCTCAACCACCGCGTTTTCCAGGCGCTTGTTTTCGGTTACGTCAATGCCGGTCGCGATGATAAATCGGATGGCCGCAGCGTCATCGAACAGCGCGGTAACAGTCCAGCTAATCACGAGCGGAAATCCGTCTTGCTTCCTCCAATAACTCTCGAACTGGCGTGACCGCACATTTCCCCGCAGCCGCTGCAGAGCGGCCCTAAACACGTCAGCGTCTTCGTCCGCGAAAAATAGAGGCCAGACCTCTTTATCTTTGACGTCGCCAAACACATACCCGGTACTTAGTTCACAGGATCGGCTAAAGCGGACAATTTTGAAGTCCGCATCGAGCACAACGACCAGCGCCGGGACGGTATCGAGAATGGCCGACGAGATGCTGCGCTCCTGCTGAAGCGCGGCCTCGGCTTGCTCGACTCTTGTGGCCGCATCAACGAAAACCAGGTCGGGGAGTTCGCTCAGGTCGGTCGGTACATTCTTCATTGAGAGACGACTGGGTTCCCGAGGCGTATTCTATCTAGGTTAATTGAGCGGTTCGGAGATGCATTCCATGTTCGGCGATGTCTTCCATCCGAATTTGGATAAGAGGTAATGTTGTAATCACTAGGTCAGGAGCCCAAACATGAAGCTTTCCCAAGTTGTTGGATATCTGGTAATCACTGCGGTTGCAGCGGCTGTGATCGTGAGCCTTCCGGACATCAAGCGGTACATAAAGATCAGCACTATGTAAGTGCCGATCGCCTTGGGGTAGACGCTTTCGGTCGAGAGGGAAAATTTAACTTAAACAAACCAAACTCGCGAACGCGATCCCTTACGAATTGGGACCTGTCGTTCGCCAATAGTCTGTCCTGGGCAAGCGATTGACAGCCATCGAGATTAGGGCGAACAATCAAATGCATGCCGGCCATGATTTTGTGCTTGTTTCGATTCGTCCGCCTGTTGTGCAGTGGTCACCAGTCGATCGTGATCGAGAATGTGGCGCTCCGACTCCAGCTTCGCGCTTTTCAACGTGCGCGAAGCCGACCGGTGTTGACCGCTTCTGACCTCCTGTTCTGGTGTGCTCTGGCGAAAGTCTGGAGCGGCTGGCGCGGTGCGCTGATGATCGTTCAGCCCGAAACTTTCGTCCGATGGCAACGCGAGCGGTTCCGCAGATTCTGGACTCGCCTTTCAAAGCCAAGAGGGATCAAGAGAGGGCGTCCGTGCATCCCGGCAGAGACCCGCCGGCTCATTGTGCAGATGACAGGAGAGAATCCGCTCTGGCGCGCGCCGCGGATCCACGGTGAACTCAAGATGCTCGGCATCGCGGTCTCAGAAAGGACTGTCTCCCGCATTCTGCGCACTGTTCCTCGATCGCCGTCCCAGAGTTGGAAGACATTCCTCAACAACCATGTCGGTCAGATCTTGTCAGTTGACTTCTTTACCGTACCGACGATCACCGTCAAAGTGCTATACGCCTTTGTCGTGCTGGCTCATCGCCGCCGCGAGGTCCTGCATTTTAATGTGACGGACCACCCGACCGCCGAATGGATTGCACAGCAGGTGGTTAAGCAAACGAGGATCAAGAGAGGGCGGCCCTGCATCCCGGCAGAGATACGCCGGCTCATTGTGCAGATGGCAGTGGAGAATCCGCTCTGGCGCGCGCCGCGGATCACGGTGAACTCAAGATGCTCGGCATCGCGGTCTCAGAAAGGACCGTCTCTCGCATTCTGCGCACTCTTGCCCGACCGCCGTCCCAGAGCTGGAAGACATTCCTCAACAACCATGTCGGTCAGATCTTCTCGGTTGACTTCTTTACCGTACCGACCATTACGCTCAAAGTGCTGTACGTCTTTGTCGTGCTCGCTCATCGCCGCCGCGAGGTCGTGCATTTTAATGTGACGGAGCACCCGAGGGCGGAATGGATTGCACAGCAGGTAGTTGAGGCTTGTGCTTACCGGGACGCACCTAAATATCTAATCCGTGATCGCGATCGTGTTTATGGCAGCGCTGTCCGCAAACGTCTGCAAGCCTTACGCATTCAAGAAGTGCTTATTGCACCAGCAAGCCCCTGGCAAAACTGCTATGTGGAACGGCTTGATTGGATCGATTCGCCGCGAGTGCCTGAACCACGTCGTGATTCTAAATGCTCGTCATCTCAAGCGAACGCTCACTTGTACTTCGATTATTACCAGCGTTCAAGAACGCATTTAGCCCCAGGAAAGGATTGCCCGACACTCCGAGCGGTGTTAGGCCAGGGGAAGATTATCCGGATTCCCTACCTGGGCGGTTTACATCATTGCTGTAAGCGCATTGCCGCATAGGTGCCACCCGCAGACGTGATTGTGGCGAACCACAACCGCCTGCGATACGATGGGCTGCCTGCCGGCCCAGCCAACTGATTTAGAAAACGCCGGGTTTGCCGACCCGGCCTTTTCATTTTAGGCGCACGCCCAACTGTTTCGCCGCTGGGCTTCGATAACCGGAAAAGCGACTCCGCCGCTACTGGCGGCTCTCCTTTGATTTGTCCTCAATCAATTTTTTGGTTATGAGAACAAGGCCCAAGAGCTGCGTCCACTCCGACACGATGTTTCCGACCACTTGTCCCCACTTAGCTTCGGAATCCATCTTCACGTAAAGCAATACCCACCCCGCTCCGCTGACCGCCAGAAAAAGGGTCAGCGAGTGATCCCGCAAGCTCTCGACCAGGGGGCTCCGGCAATGACCGCGCGGCTGTTTGCTCTCCGCTGATCCGATCTCGTATAAATATTTCGTCGCGATCACGGCAACAACGACACCCGTCCAGTCTGCGATGGCATTGCCGAAAAACGAACCCCAATGTGTTTTAGGGTCGCCGTGCACATACAGCGCAACCCACAAGAGAAGAATGCCAACCACGGCGATGCTGAGGGCATGGTGCCTCAGGAATCCACCCTTTCGGCGGCGAACACGTTTCCTGTTCATTGTTTCCCAGTGTCACACCCGGGCCGGAAGTGACCATAGGATCAATTTTGCGGCAAAGCAAGCACGTTGAGGCTCGCGCTTGCGAGTCGGTGTGCAAGGAAGTGAACCCCTGGGGGTTTCGATTCCCGAAATTGTCATAACCCAGCAAATTGATATTAAGCCGCGGGTACGACGCGGTAGGATGGTGGGCGCGAAAAACCTCCACCTATCTGATCTTCGATCCTATGCACGTGCAACAGAAGACCGCATTCGATGAGTGCTTGCGTCTTCAACCCGAGAGATCCAAAGTTATGAAACCAGCTGAGAGGCTGTGGACTTCGACGGCTTTTACTGGCTACAAAGTTGAATCTTAAATAGTCAGTTTGTTCTCACAACGCTTATATATTGTTGGTGAGAGAAGCGATTGTCGCCCACGATCCGAGAGCTTAGGGTGGACCGTATCTGGAAAAACCGTATGTATGCTAAAAAGCGTCTTTGGAGGCGCTGCCAAATGCGTAGTTTTCAATCGACACGACGGGGGTTTTTGGGCGCTGCTGCCGGGCTCGGGTATGCTTCCCGATCAGGCTTCGGAAGGACGTTGCCTTTGCGGATCGGGATTACTGATTGGAATCTCAACCTCGAGGCCGATTCCGAAGCTGTGCCCAGGGCCGCTAACCTCGGATTTCAAGGAATACAAGTCTCATTTGGGCGAAAAATCATTGACGGGAAAATGACAGTTGATCGTCCGGACGTCATCGCTCGATACCGAAGGGCGTCGCAGCAGTATCGTATACCCATTGACGGAACTTGCGTTGCGAGGCTTCATGACAATGGTCTGAAAAGCGA
>JBPCJX010000052.1:0-15237 GCA_051004875.1 Bryobacteraceae bacterium | reverse complement strand
AAGGCCGCGATGATCGCCGCCTCACTGTGCTTGCTCTTCGGCATCCTTCTCCCTTTCTGTCGTACGAAATCATAGTCCATTTCGTGCGGTTTTCGGGGAGCAGGTCAGTCCCACACCGTAAAAAATGATACGCCTGAATCCTGCCTCGCGGAGGAGAATGGCAATTGTTGAGCGGGACCAAAACTTAATGTGCCCACCATCCCAAAGAGCAGTGAAGTGGCGGTCGAAATGCCCCATCACCGAGAGAGCGAGATTCTTCAGGTATCCGTGGTACGGTGTCGAGATGATCAGGAGGCCACCGGGGCGGAGTAAGCGCCATGCATTCTTAACCAGATTTCTAGGCGCATATACATGCTCAATGACCTCCGTACTGATCGCCACATCGAAATAATCCTGCGGACACTCCAGTTCCTCGAAAACCGATGTTATATCTGAAAGTTGAAATCGAATGTTTGGATGTGCGACTTGTGCTACGCGAATCCCTGTCTCTGAAGCGTCTATGCCGACCATTTCCCAATCCGGCCGTGCAATCGCTCCGAGCAACGCACCGTTGCCACAACCAAGGTCGACAACTCGCGAGCCCGACTCACAATCACGTAACCAGCCGTCCGATGGAGGGGAGCAGATATTTGTGGGCACATGTCGCACCTTGGTGGGTGTAATTGTAGGGCGCGCTCGTTGGCGTACAGTCTCGAGTACTCATTGTTTCCCCCTCCTCCGCCAACTTTTAATTCACTAGTCAGGGTCGTTAGCATTGCCGCGAATAACTTTCGCACCTGCGCATACTGGGAAGTAGCTTGCCTACGATGGCCTGCCTGCTCGCTTTACGCCTTCACGAACTGAGATCAGCCAAGGCGGCTAGTAGCCGATTTTGAAACTGTTCGGCAGTGTAATGAGCCTCATACCGGCGCCGGGCCTGTTCGGACCACTGTTCCCATTCCGGGCCCGTTTCTAATAACCGGTAGGTCGCATCCGCAACCTGTTCCAAATTGTCGGGATCAACGGCCAATCCCGCCTCGGGTGGATTCACCACTTCCCGACCAGCATCCACAGTGCTGACGAGGCAGGGGCGTCCCAACCGCATGGCTTCCAGGTATACAAGTCCAAAACCTTCTCCGCGGCTTGGCAAACTGAGACAACAGCAACGCATCAAAAGGTCCTGTTTCTGTTCCTCAGCAACCTGACCATACACATGTACCGAGTGCTCCAGGCCTCCAGCCCTGGCCTTTTCTTCAAGCTGTTTCCCTAGGGGGCCTGGTCCTACAATCCAAAGCTGCGCCCGAGGATGCCGAGCTAGCACGAGAGGCCAAGCAGCAAGCATCTCCTTATGCCCTTTGTAGTCTTCGGTAGCTGTCATTCGCCCGAGCATAAGGATGGCCGGTGGACCGTCGGGGGGAGGGACAACATCGTGCAAAACGTGTCCAATTCCCAAATGAATCACCTGGTGAGCAGCTTTCATAAGAGCAGGGTTGCATGAGACAAAACGGTTCCATGTATGCTCGCTATTGCAGAGAAAAAGGTCAACGTTCTGCAATAGGCGCTGCGTTAACCAATCTTGTTTGCGCCACGCTTCTATCCCATGGAGAAAGAGCACAATTTTCGACTTTCGTAAGCGCAAGAATGGAATCAACTTCAAGAGACCGAGATGCCACACGAGGACGATGCCAGCCGGCCAACAGCGGCGCATCGCAGTCAGGACGGCTTGGGCCTTTGTAGCCGCGTATATCGTGGCCCCATTCGGCTGACCTTTTGTGTGTTTGCCATTGCTGCCATAGCAGAACAGCCGATTCTCAAGCTCGCCGGCAAATGGCTCCCAAGCGAGCCGCCCGCTGGTTTCAATTCCGCCGAGTGTTTGCAACGACGGGAACAAGCCTAACAAACTTGTATTTGGAACCCTCATCTATTTGTGAGCGTTACCGACTCTGCGGACGCATGCTGCAAGGCCGCGATGATCGCCGCCTCACTGTGCTTGCTCTTCGGCATCCTTCTCCCTTTCTGTCGTACGAAATCATAGTCCATCTCGTGCGGTTTTCGGGGAGCAGGTCAGTCATTGGAAAGCTCAGTACAACGTTTATATCACCATTGAGTCGTTAGAAGGTGCAACGGGCAACTAAAAAGCCGAGTACGGTAGTTCCTCAGTACCAATTCTACGGTGTCAGTAAGTGAGGCGTGGCAGAATTATTCACATGCTTGGCGATGCTGTGCCCATCTTTCGATACAACCGGTGAAGCTCGTCAAGCTCCTCATCGGTAAGAACGGTTAAGTCATAGGTTGCCTGCTGCGGCTGAGGGGCGTTATTGATTCCTATGGCGATCCGCGTCTGCTCGTTCAGTTCCCCTAACAAGCGGGCTTCTAGTTCCAGCTGCTTTTCGAGCCTAGCTATCGACTTGAGCGCTATATCAGGATCGCCCGATTCCTGGGCTTCACTGAGAATGAACTGAGTCTCCAGGTTAAGTTCCTTCAATCTGTCGAGTAGGGTATCCGCCCGAACATGATCCTCGATCTGATTCGCCTGTAGGAGTGCCGAGGGAATGTCTGCTTTCTTGTGACGGAAGAGAGCGGTCTTTGAAAGCTGAAATCGTTCTGCAATGGTCTGCAAAGGTGTGCAGGCTAGTAATTCTTGATTGATTTCGTCGCGGTTTTCGTGGCGACAGACGGTACAAGTCATCATAATCCTGGCTACTATGTTATCTGTGATTTAGCGGAGGGCGCACTAAATTGGGTGAAGGAGCACCTTCCCTTTGTGCAGACCTACGGCCTTTCTGCAGCGCCGCCAGCCAGAACGGGAAAGTTCTATCATTCGCCGTAACTCGCGAGCAATCGAGCATGACGCTTTCTAATTTCCGGGTTGCCCGTGAGAACGAAGCCGCTGCGCGGCGGACGCGGTTGCGTGCTGGTTTGAAGCGGGCGTAGCGGTACTTTCGGTGGTCACAGAAAGGAGTTCTGTGACCCCACTACGTCAACGAATGTTGGACGAGCTCCAGCGCCGTAACTACACCACCGACACGATCCGTGGCTACATTCACGCCATCAAGAAGTTCGCCGAGTACTTCGGCAAGTCTCCCGAACTGATGGGTGCCGACGAAGTACACGAGTTTCAGTTGTACATGATCCGCGAGAAGAAGCTGGCCCTCGGTACGGTTGCGCTTCGCATGGGAGCACTGCGGTTCCTGTACAGAAAGACTTTGCGCCGGCGTGACATTGACGACTTGCCGCTGGTGAGAGCGCCTAAGCAGTTGCCAGGTGTCTTGAGCCAAGAGGAGGTCGTGGGGCTAATCGAAGCTGCTCTAAACCTGCGGCACCGCACGATCCTGATGTTGCTTTATGCGACCGGACTGAGGAGAGCCGAAGCCGTGCACTTGAAGATTAGCGACATCGACACGGCGCTCATGCTGATCCATGTGCATCAGGGAAAGGGCTCGCGCGACCGCGTTCTGCCGCTTACACCGAAGCTGCTCGGAGCTTTGCGCGAGTACTGGCAGGGTTGTAAATATAAGCCGCGTGTTTACCTGTTCCCCAGCCGCGTAGAACCGATTCATCCCGAGCGGCCCATTTCCGACAAAGTCATTTGGAATGCTTGCCACGACGCAGCCCTTCGCGGCGGACTCAGTAAACGGATCGGCCCACATACTTTGCGACACAGTTTCGCGACGCCCATGCTGGAAGCCGGGACGGACCTGCGCACCATCCAGTTACTGCTGGGCATACTTCATCCGGATAACCGAAAGTCGCGAAGATCTTCCCCTCGACCGCAAACCGAGTGCCCCATATGATCCTTCTCCTCGTCATTTTTGGGTACCCGCGCTGCTATGCGCCAGTTCGGACTCCGGGACTTCCTCACGTTTCAATTCCCAAAGATAGATTGGGTTGCCATCGGGATCTTCGAAATGCGTGAAGTTGCCCGGCAAGTCTCGTACGATGCCACCGACCTTCACCCCTCGTTCGGTCAACCTAGCGATCGCCGTTTCGATGGGCACGCCAATCTCAAGGCCCAACATCATGCCGCCCTTGGTCCCCGGGGCGGGATATTTCGCCGAGGCAGGATGCAAGCCTATGGTCAGTCCTTTGCCCGCGTCAACGGTAGCCCAGTGGTCGCCGAAGCGATTCGTCAGCCGCAAACCCAGCGTTTCCGTGTAAAACCGCACGGCATTGTCCATGTTGGATACAAAAACCGTCGCGTTTCCGCCCGTAATCATCTTGTTTTCCATTAAGCCTATGATGGCTCACATAGGCAATACTTAAAAGAGCCACTTCATGGAGCCACTTTCAGATTGATCGCCCTACCGGAGATCCTGCTCGATCGGGCCTCAGACGAGCCGTTGCACACGCAAATCTCGCGCCAAGTCGCCCAAATGATTTGCGAGGGCAAGCTCGGCCGCGGCGCTCGTCTACCGTCCACACGAACACTGGCCCGCATGCTTGGAATTTCTCGCAATACGGTCTTGATCGCATACGAGACTCTTGCGGCGGAGGACTTGATTCGAAGCGAACTCGGCTCAGGCGCACGCGTGAATAACTGGGCGCCGGCGATGCTGCCCAGTATGGCGAAGTTGCTCCACGAGGCCCGATATCCGGAATGCATAACGTTAGTTCGCGATCCCGACGGCAACCCTCTGTACCTGCGCCACGATATGCGGTAACGAATCTATTGACCCGCTGCAGGCTTGCACGTGCAGGCACATGGGCACGGTGTCCGCAGCGATGCGCGTTAGCACGCGGCGGCTCCCACCACGATCGGCCCACCACGCGGTCGGAATCTCAAATAAAGCGTATGCCAGGGTGAGGGTCCCGTTACCGCAAGCATCGTGAATAGCACTGGTGCCGAAATTTGGAGTGGTACAACCGTTATCCGCCGCGAAAAAGTGGAGATCACCGTGCCACCCGTTACTGAGGCAGGCCCTCACTTTCTCCGCCTGTACGCCCCAAACGAAGGAAATCCCCAAAGGGATCTGCTCCGCGAATTTATGTTCCAAGTTGAATGAGTGGAATTGTACGGAGTGACGCTCCTGTTCAGTTCAGAGCCTCACGAACGGCGATCCCGTCCTCTGAGTTCAAAGGCGGGGCCACAGTGCCGAGCCTCATCCTGATCGTTAGCCATCTTCGTTCTTCTTGGCTGTCTTAGAGACCGGCATACCAGTCGTATCCTTCTTCGGCCCAATAGTCGCGCGGTCAAGACTTGCTGTGTTCTCCGCGGCCCCTCAGATGACGTCGACCTAAGCGAGCTTACAGTCAGCAATTTGTTCTGTTGGAAAGGAGCTGCAACCTTCTGAGATGTCTGAACGAGCTTCCTGTCCGCTGCGATTACAACGAGAGACGGTATGAGTAATCGCTGCAAACCTGTCTAGTGTTCAGCAGCATGTCGAGTATATGTTTGATAGGGAACCTGAGCGACGGGCGGGCATGCTTCAGATTGTTGACTGACCCGATCCCCTGCGTTTGCGACCGAAGACCGTGTTGCATGAAGTGGCCGCGTATTCAACTCCGAGAAGAATCCAAGCTTATTTGAAACGCGTTGAATGCTGCAGATTTCCGAGACTTTTACGGGCTACAAAACGCTTAAAGTCTGAATTTATCTCTCCATTGCCGATTGCCTACCTCGGACAGAAGGGCATTCACATTCTTAGGCGAGAATTCGATTCTTCTCGCTATCTGCAAATTTGGCGTTGTTGATTGAGTGTCCGATGCGCTTACAGGGATCACTGGATTGCTTAGACGCTCTGCACATTTACATAAACATTTGCGACTGTGGCCGCACTGCCGGGAGGCATCCCGCGCTGCGCGGCTATATTTGTTTATGGCTGAGGACGTATCGAGGGTCTGTGAGATCTTTACCGAATTCCAGACACGTTTTTTAGCATGATAAATCGAGGGAAAATCATCGAATTGGAACGCGCGGACCTGCAAAACGCGAGTAACGCAATCCAAAGGGAGGATGCGCGTTCCAGACAGCAATGCAAGTGCGATTGGGATTATGCCACGGAACACGGAATACAACGAGCGCATAACCCGCTCTGTCCGCTTCACGACTCAGAGCCAGTCGGAAATCCGCTCGTAAGCGCATAGCCAGGTTCTACAGTGCTCAATCCGAGCATCCGAAAAACCGATCTATCCTGAAGTCCCGGTCTGGCAGGTTCTATCAAGGTCTGCTGGTAGGCGAAAAAGTGGGCGAAATGATAAACTCGCCTCGTGGCCTTCTGCCGGGTGAGCTACCGTGACACCGAAGGAATTGAGCACACGGTAGAAGTTGAAGGCGAGAGCCTGTATGAAGCCGTCGCACGTGCGGTGAACCGGTTTCGGCGAGATGACGGCTGGTGCATGGACCCGCCCGGATCATCGTGTCAATTGCAGGTGAAGATGCTGATCACATACACTGTCCCGCTTATTACTCCACTCCGAGCAATTCTTTAATTCGCTTCTTTCGCAGAATGTCTGAAAAGCCTTTTGCTGTACCGTCCAGTGCGAAATCGACCACCTTCTTTAGAGGGGCCATCCATGTCAAGCCTTACCTCACATTAAATTACCATGAACTCACGGTTAAAACCTCTTCATATAAACTAATATAGTGACACTAGTAGCCGTCTCAAAAGCCACTCACCGTCACACCCCTAACCCCTTTCTTATTATATATATAAAGATATGTCTAGTAGTGACAGTATATTTATATAAACAATAGGGCGGATAGTATTTGGAAAAGTCTTGAGTGTTTTTTGGGGTAAAAGTGGTACAGTCCACTAAGCCTTTAGAAATCAACATCTTACAGGTAAATTAGCCGCGACACAAACGCGGCACACTGGAACACTCCTTAGAATCAATAACTTATGAAATCCGCAGCCGTCACGCTCGATTTAGACCCTAGCAGGCGAGGTGCGCGACGGCTTGCTCATTGGACCCCCACGCCAAGCGGCCTAACATTGGCCTCACGGCTCGACACACGATAGCACTGCACGGGAAGGGAAAACGTCAGGGGTGGACACAGACACGTACTTTGTCCACCATTTTGTCCACCCTCCGCATCCGCTTCGCTCCTTCTACGTCTGTTGAGAACTGTCGAATCAACGCAGACCAAACGGTAAAGACGTTATTTTGATTAAGTTGTTGGAGGCGCGGGGCGGGATCGAACCGCCGAATAAAGGTTTGCAGACCTCTGTCTTACCACTTTTTGCAGTGGTACTTGCAGTGGTTGTAGTGGTTCTGCCGGTATCGGGCGATAACGAGCGATACGGATATTGTTGATTTCCCACGCGGGCGAGACGCCACGATATTCTGCGATAACCCTATGTCGGGATTTTGAGTCCCGTGCGTCTGCCAATTCCGCCACTCCAGCAGCGTGATTACTTTTTTACCACGGCGGCTTCATGAGCAAAGCGCAAGAAGCCCGGGCGAGAAATCTTCGGCGAGTTGTAGGCAAGCGAAACTATAGAAAAATTACCGGTTCCAGTACCGTTAGTCCCCTGAAATGCGCATTTGAGGCACTCCTCCAGCAATTTCCTAGTTGAATCGTACTAGCGTCTCATGCATACTAAGACAAACCTATTAGATCGACCGCGAGCCGGGTGACTTCAATGTGATCCGGGTGGTGGGAGACTGTGTGTCCGAGCTTTTGCGCTTATCGAAGCGTAACGGCGAAGGATCTGCGGTTCAACGACAAAGACGCACTCTAAGTTAAACAAAAGGAACGCTTTACTGTGTATAAAACAACTATCATTCTGTTTGGATTTAGCCTCGGTCTGCTAAGCACCCAGAGTCGAGCAACCACTTACTATCTTGATTCCGCCTCCGGAAATGACTTCCGCGCGGGGGCTCAAGCGACCGCCCCTTGGAAAAGCTTGCAATACGCAAGCTCAAAGATATATTACCCGGGCGACCAGATCCTGCTGAAGGCCGGTAGCGTCTGGAATGAACCGCTCGAAATCACCACTTCGGACGCGGAAGGTGACCCTATCATAATCGGGTCTTATGGCGTAGGCGAACAGCCAATGCTCACTTCCTCGATCGTATCATCGTCTCCGATCACCCTAAGCTCCGCTCGCAATGTGGTTATCAGCAACCTGAAAATACAAAGCTCAAGTCGGAGTCTGATTGTCGTTAAGGGCGGCAGCAACATTACGGTTAGCCACTGCACGTTGATAAACGGTGCGACTTTCCCGATTCACGTGATAGGTAGTCCTGGATTTAAGTTTCTGTATAACACGTATTCGAATACGAGCACATTCAGGGTCGTGGGGGATGTACTTCGGGCTGAATCGCAAGTCAGCGGCATCACGGTATCGGGCAATCATATTACCCTTAGCGGGCCAAGCAGGTCGGCCTGTGGAATCTATATTATGGACGTCAATAATGCCGTCATTTCCGGGAACATCATCACTGGGGGTAGCCAGGCGATCGGCATCAAGGGTTACACCCACAGCGTGACAGGGGCACAGGTTTACAGTAATACCGTCTCTGGCACGGATAAAAGCCTCGGGGGAGATGGCGAATCCATTGAGTTCACTGGTGTCAGGAGGCTGGGGCCCTGGAGTGTTTCAGGGACGATCCACAATAACGTCGTCAAGGGCGGACGTTATACGATGAACGGGATTGCGGCTTATGCGGGTACTAACATCACGGCTTACAGCAACACGGTGAGCGGTCCTCTTCAAAATTCCGCGTTCCACTGGACCACTTATTCGAAAAATGGCGTCATTCATAACAACAAAGTTTCGGGCTCCGTGCCGAATCCATTCGTGGTGTTGTCCGGCTCCTCGGCAAAGATGTACAGCAACACCATCACAAGGTAGGTCGTGTAATACTGGGGGCGGTTCTTGACTGGACCGCCGCCACCACTTTTCTGGAGCGCCAGCCAAACGAATCCGCTCGGTGCCTGTAAGCTCGGCACGTTGGTACGACCTTGGGCCGCATATAACGGTTTCTAAAGAAGGAACGTTTCTCGTCGTGCTTAGAACGACTGTTATTCTGTTCGGATTTACTTTCGGACTACTCAGCGCATCAGCTCGAGCCACTACTTATTATCTGGATTCCACGTCTGGAAACGTTAGGCACGGCGGCACAGAGATTACCCGCGCTCTGAAAACGTTGTACTCGGGAAGCGCTAACCTGTATCACCCTGGCGATCAAATCCTGCTGAAAGCCGGAAGCATTTGGAAGGGAGAGAGGCTGCAGATCGCTACGTCGGGTGAATCTGGTGAGCCGATTACGATCAGCTAGTACGGGGCGGGAACTCAGCCGCTCATTGATGGCGCGAATAGTTCATCGCCTCCGATCAAGCTATTTAATGCTCACAATGTCACCGTAAGTAATCTTACGATTCAGAACGCGAGCCGACTGATCCTCGTTGAAGATAGCAGCAACATCACGATCCGTAATTGCACCTTAATGAACGCTTCTTTATACGGAATTGACATGAAGCGCACTACGGCCTTCACCGTATCGAACAACACCTATACAACTACGGGAACTTTTAATGCGGCGGGTGGTGCAATCCGTATTTCTGCACAAGTAACCGGCGTCACGGTAACGGGGAATAAGATCACCTTTAACGGCGCAAGCAAGGCGGGTATCGGCATTTATATCTTCGACGTTAATAACGCTGTGGTTTCCGGAAACGCGGTCACAGGAGGCTCTCAAGGCATCGGAATTAAGGGATACACCCGTAGCGTGACGGGAGCTCAAGTCTTCAATAATGCCGTGTACTACAGCGATCAATCGGGAGGCGATGGCGAAGGGATAGAGTTCACGGGCTGGAAATACACGCCATATCGCGTTTCAGGGTCGATTCACCACAACTTCATCCGGGGCGGACCGGAAACACTCAACGCGATCGGAGGGTATCAGGCCACCAACTCGGCGGTTTACAACAACATCATAATTGGTCCACTGCTAAATGCCGCGATCCACTGGTCAACCGCTTCGCGCGCTGGGCTGTTCTATGGAAACACTGTTTACAACGTGCCCATTGCGTTCGGGGTATATTCCGGCTGTTCCGCGACGATTCGAAACAACATCGTCAGCAAAGCTGAGAAGCCAATTTTGCTGGACAACGGGTCCGTCGTTGAGGATTACAATGTTTTCTACGCAAGCGGTGCGAGTGGGGTCGCCCGGGGCGGTCACACCACTACCGCGAACCCGCGATTTGTCTCCGCGAACCCTGCTGGTCCGCTCGACGTTAAATTGCAGACCGGCTCTCCGGCCATCCACTCAGGCGCCCATCTAAGCTCTGCATTTGCAAAGGCGCTTGATCCTGCCTCTACTAGGTTCCCGTGCGCAGTGCTTGACCAAATCATATACGGGTGGAATCGCGGCGCGTTCGGCCACAAATAGCCTGCAGAATCGCCGATGTGCAACTATCCTTGGCGCGCCATAGCGGCTACATTGCCCGTATCATGTGATCCGGGCAGCCTAGCTGTACCTCAGTCATCAGGCGGTGCGGCAAATCCAAACCATGTTGTGCGAGGAACGGAATGATGGAATAAAATCTTTCCTGCAAATGGCGATGAGGAAAGATTAGATTCATCAAATACGTCGCATCGAGCTTCGCTCGCTCATCTCGTAGCATCGTCTCGCGGGCTGCCTTCTGCGACAGCTTATCGATCTGATAAAGAATTTTGGCAGCGCTCTTCTTCGCCGCTGCATCGAGAGTTCGATCGAAATCGCCCAGGTTCGACTGCAGGCTCGCCAATGAGGAAGAGATGGCGGATCGCACGGATGCAAACTCATCGGTGAGCCGGCCTGGCACAAGCGGGGCGGCAATACGGCTGGTGACCTTCTCCTGGTAGGAGAGCAGATCAGGCACACGGAGATCATAGCGTTCCAGTAGCTTCGTCGCTCTGGAATCCAGTAATGTGAAACTATTCCGCGGGAAGATCACGGGCATGCGGCCTAGAAGAGCTTCATACAGCACTTGCGCCTGCGCCATATAGGCGATCTCCGAAGGGCCACCGACATACGCGGCAGTAGGGAGAAGATAGTCCTCCATCACCGGTCGCAGCAGCGCGTTAGGCGATACCCGGCCGTCGTGCAGAGCCAAATCATCGGGCGTGTACGCGCTATCCCTTCCGACAAATCGGCCGTTCTTCCAGCGCAATGGAATCCGCTTATTTTCCTCTATCAGGAACACCAGCGAGGTGCTGTCGTCAATGTGCACTTGCGCGTGGTAACCGCACGCCTCCAGCTCACGATTTCGCTGCCTGAGCGCTCGAATCAAATCGGGAACGCGATGCACCGCCTGGCTCATAAACGGAGCGGCGATTTCGCGAACTGCCGGTGCCAACGGGTCCAAGTAAAGGAGACCGCATTCCTTCAGAAGCTCGCGCAGGAAGGAACTGAAACCTGAGCCAAACGTCGCGTCGGGATGATAAGCCAGCTCTAGTCGTGAGACCACCTCGTCCGCGAATGGCAGATTGCCCAGTGCCTCCCTTAACTCTGCAATAGGTATATGCCCGGGCTTCACCTCGCCCACTGGGCCGCCTCTAGCAGCAGTTTCGGAGATGACTATTTTTGTGGGCGCGGCAGCATGATTGAAAACCCACGCATGATCGACCTCCGCGAGGTCGTGATCTTCCGTAGCCAACCAAAAAACCGGCACAGCCGCAATACCCTGGTCGCTTAGGTGCCGCGCAAGCTTTACCGCAGTTAGTGCCTTGAAGATGGTGTACGCTGGTCCCGAGAAAAGACCGACCTGTTGACCTGTCACCACGGCGACAGTACCGGGCTCAGCTAGTTTTTCGAGTGTTGGCGAGTCGCCATTCTGCTTCCGGAGTGCGGCAACAAGAAGCGCACGGCGCTGTTCTGGAAAGTCTACCTGTTTGGCAGACGCCGCAAGGCTCTCGCTGTCTGTGAAATGAGAGGGATAGAAGCGTTTGACTTGGTCGAACTGATACAGATAATCAGCGAACAGCTTGGTAGTGCCGGGGATGAGGGTCTGATGGACACACGAACACTCCATATCGCACTGTGCAGTTACCAGATGATAACTGTAGCAGGAAAGTTCCAGAGTTTCCGCACGGTTCAGAAGAGAATGTATATAGGACTCGATGGACGAACAAGAATTTAAGATGGAGGCATCGCCGGGCGTTTACATTTCCTATCCGTTTTGCAATCAGAAATGTAGCTTCTGTAACTTTTCTTCGGGTGTGTCTCCTGTGGAGACACGCGTACGTTACGACCCAACCCTGTTGAACGAATTGCAATCCCACTCTTGGGACCGTCTGCCTGACACCGTTTACTTCGGGGGCGGTACACCGAGCTTAATGCCGCTGGAAACAATGGCTGCATTGATGAACCGGATTCCCCGCGCGAACCTGAGGGAGGTAACACTCGAATGCGCACCGGGAACGGTGAATCGCGAGGCTGCCGAGGAATGGAAGCGCTGCGGAATCGATCGCGTGAGTCTCGGCGTGCAATCGTTTGTAGAAGTCGAACTCCGTCAAACTGGCCGCCGACACAGTGCCGAAACGGTGCGGTTCGACGTTGAGACGCTACGTCAAGCCGGCATTCATAACGTCAATATCGATTTGATTGCGGGACTGCCGCAGCAGACCCTTGAATCATGGGAGTACTCCCTGGGCTGGATCGAACACCTTAAATCGCCGCACGTTTCTGTTTACATTTTCGAAATAGACGAGAACAGCCGGTTGGGCAAAGAAATCTTACTGGGCGGCGTGCGTTACGGCGCCGATCACCTTCCGAGCGAGCAACTCACCGCCGAACTGTACGAGCGTGCTGCGAAGCGCTTAGCCGCACTCGGGCTGAATCGTTATGAGATCTCAAACTTCGCCGCTGCTGGACACGAGTCGCGGCACAATCTGAAATATTGGCGCCTCGAGCCCTATGTTGGCTTTGGACTCGATGCGCACTCGTTTAATGGAAAAGAGAGATGGTCGAATCCCGACACGCTTCCAGCCTATTTCGAGCAGCAGAGCCACGTGCACATTGAACGGCATGAGGTAGCTGCAACCGATGCTTCCGAAGAGCATTTTTTCGTAGGATTGCGCCTGATGGAGGGGATAACGCCTACCGCCCAAGAATGGTTCCGGTTTGCGGAACCAATCTCAAGATGGGTACAAGCCGGTATGCTGGAGCGCGACGGCCCATGGCTGCGGCTCGCGGAGCCGGGAATCCTGCTCTCAAATGAAATTTTCCAGGACTTCATACATGCGTGAGCCAGAATGGATTGATCTCCGTAGCGACACGGTAACTAAGCCCAATGAAAAGATGCGCCTGGCAATGGCCGCTGCCGAGGTTGGCGATGATGTCTATGGCGAAGACCCAACGGTAAACCGTCTCGAGGAACGAGCTGCCGAAGTTTTCGGTAAAGAAGCCGCTTTATTCGTTCCCACGGGCACAATGGGCAACACCATCGCTGTCAAGCTGCACACGAACCACGATGAAGAAGTCCTCTGCGAAGCGCGGTCGCATGTTCTCGATTGGGAGTTGTCGATGATGGCCTGGTTCGCGGGCTGCATACCTCGGGCCATACCTACAGAAGACGGCGTCATGAGCTGGAAACAAATGGAGAGCGCTCTCCGGCCTGGCGGCCCGCATAACGCGCCTACGACTCTGATCGCGCTCGAAAACACGCACAATATGCTGGGCGGGACGGTTTATCCGCAAGAGATAATCGACGAGATCTGCACGAACGCGCATGAGCGCGAATTGAAAGTTCATATGGATGGAGCGCGCGTGTTCAATGCATCCGTAGCGGCGAAAATACCTGTGTCACGCATCGTGCGGGATGCAGATTCAGTGATGTTTTGTCTTTCAAAGAGTTTGGGAGCGCCTGTCGGTTCGTTGCTAGTGAGCACTGCGGAAGCCATTGCACAAGCGCGCCTGTATCGAAAGCGGCTGGGCGGGGGCATGCGGCAGGCTGGTGTTCTCGCCGCTGCCGGCCTTATCGCCATGGATGAGTCGCCCGCCCGATTGCATGAAGATCATCAGAACGCCCGGCATCTGGCCGAGCGTTTGTCCCAATTGCCCGGCATCACGGTCGATCCTTCCCGAGTATCCACCAACATCGTGCTCTTTGATATCGCCGGTCTCGGCCTTTCGACAGCGCAGTTCAGCAGCGAATCAAAATCTCGAGGAGTTCTCGTGAACGGAATCAGTCCAACTCAAATGCGATTAGTAACACACATGGACGTCTCGCGTGGACAGTGCGAGCGAGCGGCGGAGATCTTCGCAGAAGTAGCGGCTCAAAGACATGCGGTAACTGTCGCAGTTTGATACCATTTCTCGGATGCTCATTTTGGCGGCCACGCTGGCCATCTTTGTCTATGGCTTAATCGCGCCCATCTTGGGCGCACTCCTTCCGTCCTACTCCTTAACGCCTCTGCAACAGGGCAATGTCACGATGGCGCAAGCGTTGGGACTCGTGGTTGCTTCTTTATCCGCTGGACCCGTGATAGATATCAGGGGCAACAAGCTCGCGCTCGTGACTGGTCTGTCCTTGATCGTGGCCTCTTTGTTTGCGGCTCCGAATGCAGGAGGCTATGTCGGTCTGCTGATTGTATATTTCATCCTAGGTATCGGCGGCGGAATCGTCGTGACCGCTGCTAACTCGCTGGTAGGAGCTGTCGAGCCGACTAGACGCGGTTCCGCGCTTAATTTCTTGAACCTCTTCTTTGGTCTCGGCGGAATTGTCACCACCTACGCGGCGAGTTATTTGATGACCCCGGTCGTGCTGTGCTACTCGGTTGCTTCTCTTACGGTCATCGCTCTGGCCGTGAATGCAGCCGCACGAATGCCAGGCGCTGCCGGCGAAGCCAGATTCCAGCTGAATGACGTCCCCACCCTGCTTTCCCGGCCCGCTCTGATTCTCCTGTGCTTGTTCTTATTCCTTTATGTGGCTTGTGAAGTTGGGGTATGGAATTGGTTGAAACTGTACCTTATCTCGGTTAATTTTGATCCTTCCTCGGCCGGCGGTGTAGTCAGCTATGGCTTCGCTTTTGGAATTCTGGTCGGACGGGTCGTAATTTCCCGGGTGCTGATCAAGGTTCCTTCGCTCACGGTCACACTGGCATCGGCGGCCCTCATGGTGGTCACAACCTTCGCCATGTTGCACCTCCATTCGAAAACCAGCATTACTATCGCCGTGTTTTGCGCTGGCCTTACGATGGCGCCCGTGTTTCCCACCACGCTTGCGATCGTCGGAGATACGTTTCGTGGCGGCGGCGCGGAGGAATTGGGAAGCGTTCTTCCGTGCGGATGGATCGGGCTTCCCCCGAGGTCCCCCACTCCCCGCGC
>JBPCJX010000051.1:0-18066 GCA_051004875.1 Bryobacteraceae bacterium | reverse complement strand
CCCCCGGCGATAGGCGCGAGCAGAGCAGCCCGCCTGGCATTAAGGACATCGCCCGCGCCTTGGGGGTGTCCATCGGAACGGTGGATCGGGCTTTGCATGATCGCCCCGGCATCAACCCGATGACTAGGGCCAAGGTTCTCAAGATGGCCCAAACCCTTCGATATCAGCCGAACTTTGCTGCGCGCCATCTGAAGCTCAAACGCAAGATGCGTATATCCGTCCACCTTCCGCGCCAGATTGCTACATTCTTCGACGCGGTGCGTGACGGCATCCAAGAAGCCGCCAAGCCATTCCAGTCGAGCATCGAAGTCCATTTTCGGACCTACCCGCGGCTAGGTGAAGGTGATCTAGAGTTGTTCGCCGAAACCCTTCAGGACAGTACCAACGGCATCATCGTCACGCCGGGCCACCCCGCGGACCTGAAGCCCTGGATCCGCAAAGCCGCCAGAGCGCACATTCCGGTTGTCTGTGTCGCAACCGATGCACCCGGGACAGAGCGCTTGGCGGCGATTTCAGCAGACGCCTTCACCAGTGGTGCCATGGTCGCCGAACTACTGGCCGGCTTTGCGCAGGGCGCAGCATCGGTGCTGATTGTGACCGGCGATTTGAGCGTCGTTGATCATGCGGAAAAGGTCAACGGATTCCGAACCTTTCTCCAGAAGGCAAACAGCCCGCTTCGGGTGGCCGGTGTGATCGAAGCTCACGACGACCCGGAGAAAGCGCGGGAATTAACACGCGAGTTCATATCTGCCCATGCCGATATCGGGGCTGTATATGTAAGCACGGCCAATTCCATCCCGGTAATCGAAGCGCTGCAGCTCGCCGGCCGGCTCGGCCGCATTCCCATCATCACCACTGATCTGTTCCCCGCTCTCGCTCCGATGATCCGGGAGGGCAAAGTACTCGCAACCATTTATCAGCGTCCGAAGACGCAAGGCCGAATGGCGTTTCAGGCGCTCTATCAATTCCTCGTACAGGGGACTTGCCCGCTGCTGCGCTACCGTTTGCCTCCGCACATTGTGCTGCGTAGCAATCTCGATGTCTTCTTGGAAATGCTGCCCGCCGATCATGATGATGCAGCGTCTGAAACGCAGGGATTCTGGCAGGCTGCAATGGCGGAATCAAGCCGGGTCGAACGGGAAAAGCGTTGACATGGATAGCGTCTTCGTGATGTACTGATCCCGTTAACGTTCACGTCCGGCCAACACGACCCTATTTCTGAGGCATGAACCGCTTCCAACTTCCGCCCGCCCCGCCCACTCAGACCGGCCCTGTGAAGGCGTGGAAGGAGCCGGTTGTGCTGCCAACTTATATGCCGGCGCCCCCCGACGCCAACCCCATGTTTCTTGAGAGGCGTGTTTACCAGGGGAGCGGCGGTCGAGTGTATCCGCTGCCGTATACCGACCGCATATCGGCCGAACCGCGCGACCATTCCTGGCAGGCGCTGCACATCGAAAACCAATACATCCGCGTCATGGTTCTCCCGGAAATTGGCGGGCGCATTCACGTTGGCCTCAATAAAACCAACAACTACAATTTCTTTTATCGCCAGAACGTGATCAAGCCGGCGCTGGTCGGCCTCACGGGTCCCTGGATCTCGGGTGGCGTCGAATTCAATTGGCCGCAGCATCACCGTCCGGCCACATTCATGTCAGTCGATTGGGAAATGGAAGAATCCGAGGATGGTTCGCGGACCATCTGGTGCAGCGATCACGACCCGATGAACCGCATGAAGGGAATGCACGGCATCTGCCTCTATCCGGACCGCGCCTACATCGAGTTGAAAGTGCGGCTCTATAACCGCACTGCCTTTGTGCAGACGTTCTTGTGGTGGGCCAACGCGGCTACACACGTCCACGAGCACTATCAATTGTTCTTTCCGCCTGACGTGCACTTCGTCGCCGATCACGCAAAGCGCGCCATGAGCACCTTTCCGTTGTGCGACGGCCGGTACTATGGCGTGGATTACGCCGCGCGAACCCGTAATGGGGTCCCCGCAGATGAATTGCCAGGCAAATTCGTGCCGCCCGGAACTTATGCGGCGAACGATCTGAGTTGGTACGCAAATATTCCCGTGCCCACCAGCTACATGGCTATGGGATCCGACCGGGATTTCTGCGGCGGATACGACCACGCCAAGCAAGCCGGCCTGGTACACGTCGCCAATCATCACATCTCGCCGGGCAAGAAGCAGTGGACCTGGGGCAACCATGATTTCGGCTACGCTTGGGACCGAAATTTGACCGATGAAGACGGTCCTTATATCGAGTTGATGGCGGGCGTCTACACGGATAACCAACCTGATTTTTCGTTTCTGGCGCCTGGAGAAACGAAGACATTCAGCCAGTTCTGGTACCCGATTCAGAACATCGGCCCGGTGCAGGAAGCAAATATTGAGGCTGCAATCAGTCTGAAAGTGGAAGCGGGTATCGCACGTCTGGGACTGTGCACCACGCGATCGTTTACAGGCCTTCGCATTGAACTGCACAGGCGTGACCAAACCATCGCGGAGTGGGCGCGCAATGTTCATCCTGGAGTGCCGTTCCTTATAGAGACGGACATTCCCAAGGGAGCCGCCGCGGCTGAATTCAGCGTTCGAGCTATCACCGATGACCACCGCGAACTGATTCGATATGCACCCCCGGCACCGGCGAGTGTGACAACTCCAGAGCCCGCAACTGAACCGCCGCTGCCATCCGAAATCGCCGGCAACGACGAGCTTTTCGTAACAGGCCTGCACCTTCATCAGTACCGTCACGCTACGCGCTATGCCGAGGCTTAATGGCAGGAAGCACTCCGGCGCGATCCGGGCGACGCTCGTTGCAATGACGCCCTGGGTTTGTGGCACTTGCGTCGCGGTGAGTTCAGTCTTGCCGAGCAGTTTCTCCGTAGGTCGATTGAACGGTTCACGCTGCGCAATCCGAACCCGTATGACGGCGAGCCGTTCTATAGTCTCGGCCTGACTCTTCGCTATCTCGGGCGCGATGAAGAGGCCTTTGCAGGGTTTTACAAGTCCACCTGGAATTATGCTTGGCGCTCGGCCGGTTATCTTGCTCTCGCCGAGGTCGACGTCGCGCGGGGCGCTTTCGAGAACGCTCTAGAGCACTTGAATCTCTGCCTGCGAACCAATGCGGATCATTTGAACGCTCGCAACTTGAGCGTGGTCGCGCTGCGAAAGCTCGGCCGGTCATTCGAAGCGGAAACGGTTTTAGCGGAAACGCTCGCGCTCGATCCGCTGGATTACTGGGCCCGGCACCTTGCTGGCCGAACGCTTGGTAACAACCAGGCCCGGCTTGATGTCGCCATTGACTTGCTTCGCTCCGGGCTTCATATCGAAGCGAAAAGCCTTCTGGAAACCGCCGATCTGTCCGCTCGCGATGGTTCCGTTCCGATGATTCTCTACGTGCTCGGGCACACTTCTTCGCTGCTCGGCGATGCAGTGCACGCCAAAGCAATGTATCGCGAAGCCGCCGCCGCATCGCCCGACTACTGTCTCCCGAGCCGTCTGGAAGAGCTGATCGTGCTCGAAGCGGCTTTGCAGTGCAACCCTCATGACCCTAGCGCGCATTATTACGTCGGCAACTGGCTCTTCGACCGACGCCGGCACGAGGAGGCCATCATTCACTGGGAGCATTCCGCGGCTCTCGATCCCTCATACTCGGTGGTCTGGAGAAATCTCGGGATGGCTTATTTTAATGTGCGTAGCGACGCCGCCAAAGCGCGATCTTCTTTCGAGCGCGCCGTGCAGGCTAACCCGAAAGACGCTCGCCTGCGCTATGAACGCGACCAACTCTGGAAGCGCATCGGCGTGTCCGCCCCGAATCGCCTCACTGAACTCCAAACAAGCCTGGATCTGGTAAGCCAGCGCGATGATCTCATCATCGAACTCGCGGATCTTTACAACCAAACCGGCCAGCCCTGTAGCGCGGCAGCTCTGTTCCACAATCGCCGTTTCCAGCCGTGGGAAGGCGGCGAAGGAGCGGTGCTCGCTCAGTATGTGCGCACGCAACTGGCGCTCGGGCGCAAAGCGCTTGAAGAGGGCGACCCTAAGCGGGCTTGCGCTTTGATGGAAGCTGTCTTGCACCCGCCCGAAAACTTAGGCGAGGCCTGGCATTTGCTGACAAATCGCAGCAATGTGTACTACTGGCTTGGCATCGCCTGCGAAGCACTCGATGACCATACGTCCGCACGCGCCTGGTGGACCAAAGCCGCCGGGAGCTCCGGAGATTTTCAGCAGATGAGCCTCCGTCCGTATTCCGAGATAACCTACTACAGCGCGGGCGCCCTCAAGCTTCTGGGGCGGCCTGCGGAAGCCAGACAACTGCTCCGCGCGCTCCTGCGCTACGCAAAGCATCTATCTTCCATGGAACCGCGCATTGATTACTTTGCCACTTCTCTACCAGCCATGCTTCTATTCAGCGACGATCTGGCGAAACGCAATTCCATCACTGCAGTATTTCTCGAAGCCCAAGCCGCAATTGCGCTTGGTTATTCCAGGCGTGGTCATCGCTTGCTGAATCGTGTCCTGCAGCACGACCTCAGCCATGCCAAAGCTTCGGAGCTTATAGGTGAACTTCGGACCGAAACAGCGCTCGCGGAACGCGCGGCAATCAGAGCATGAGATCAACGCAGGCGGGCAGCACAACGTCTCCAGTAATAGCAACCCACCTTCACTCCGGTTATGTATGGATCATCTCAACTGCCGCAGCCTTGGGCGGCCTGCTATTCGGCTACGATTGGGTCGTAATCGGCGGGGCCAAGCCGTTCTATGAAACGTATTTCCGGCTGAACTCTCAGGAACTGATCGGATGGGCGAATAGTTGCGCCCTCATTGGCTGCTTGATCGGATCCATTGTCTCCGGTTTCGTCAGTGACCGTTTCGGCCGGAAAAAGCTTCTCATTGTTTCCGCGCTGCTTTTCGCTATCTCCTCCGTCTTGACCGGTTGGGCCTCGTCGTTTTCGTCATTCATCACCTGGCGCGTAGCTGGCGGCCTTGCTATCGGTATCGCCTCGAATGTTTCCCCCACTTACATCGCGGAAGTAAGTCCTGCTATGTGGCGTGGACGGCTGGTCTCGCTCAACCAGCTTACGATTGTCATCGGTATTCTCGGTGCCCAGATTGTGAATTGGCTCATCGCGCAACAGGTCCCCGCAGGAGCAAGCGCCGAACAGATCCGAACATCCTGGAATGGCCAGTTCGGCTGGCGCTGGATGTTCACAGCCGTCGCAGTGCCCTCGGTTATCTTTCTCTTCAGTTCGCTGTTCATCCCGGAAAGCCCTCGCTGGCTGGCCAAGAACCGAAAGCGTGAGCAAGCCCGCGCCACGCTGGTCAAAATAGGCGGCGGCAGATATGCCGATGACGCGCTTACCGAGATCGAAACCGCGCTGGCTGCCGAGTCCCAGCGCGCCTTCCGGCGGAATGAACTGCTCTCCCCTCCTGTTCTGCGCATCCTCGGAATCGGTGCCTTTCTGGCTGTGCTTCAGCAATGGAGCGGAATCAACGTGATCTTCAATTATGCCGAGGAGGTCTACCGCAATGCCGGTTACGGTATCAGCGGTGTGATGTTCAACATCGTCATCACCGGTGCTGTCAATCTTTTCTTTACTCTTGTTGCTCTTGGCCTGGTCGACCGCTTCGGACGGCGCCCGCTCATGCTCTTCGGTTGTGCCGGCATCGGCATATCGCATCTGCTGATCGGACTCGCATATCGCGCTCGCCTGGGCGGTCTGCCGTTGCTCGTTTTTACGCTGGCCGCGATCGGCTGCTACGCGATGTCGTTGGCTCCGGTCACGTGGGTTTTAATCTCAGAAATTTTTCCGAATCGTATTCGCGGAGCCGCCGTGTCCATCGCCGTCTCGGCACTTTGGATCGCGTCATTCGTCCTGACCTTCACATTTCCTGTCATTCTCCATAACATCGGCTCTGCGGCAACATTCTGGCTCTATGCCGGTATCTGTTTCATCGGTTTCACCTTCATCTGGCGGCGAGTTCCAGAGACGAAAGGAAGAACGCTGGAGCAGATTGAGCGGCAGCTCACGCGATAAATACTTATGTTTACTAGAAGCCTTTTGCTCTCTTGCGCTGCAGCAATAATTTTCGCTTTCATGGTGCTCGGAGCGGACAAGACGATTGTTCTCGACGGGCATGCAACGGGCCGGATCTATGAAGGATTAGGCGCCGTCAGCGCGGGTGCTTCATCGCGCTTGCTGATTGATTATCCCGAGCCGTATCGAAGTCAGATCCTCGACTATCTGTTCAAGCCGGGCTACGGCGCTGCGTTGCAGCACCTGAAAGTGGAGATCGGAGCCGATGTCAATTCAACCGATGGCTCCGAGCCAAGCCATATGCGATCGCCCAGCGATCATGATTTCAATCGTGGGTACGAATGGTGGCTTATGAAAGCGGCGCACCGGCGCAATCCCAACATCATCCTGGATGCGCTTGCCTGGGGCGCTCCCGGTTGGGTTGGCGGCGGTCATCTCTATTCGCCCGACATGGCGAACTACGTTGCCGATTTCATCAAAGGTGCGAAGCGGTTTCACAATTTAGATATCCGTTATACCGGAATCTGGAATGAGCGGCCAGATGATCCGGCTTACGTGAAGCTGCTACACCGGACGCTGCTGAAGCAAGGTATCTCAACCCAGATCGTCTGCTGCGATGAATACCATCGCGATAAACAGTTCGAGATCATAACCGCTATCGAAAAAGATCCCGAGCTGGCGGCTTCTGTGCCCGTGATCGGTGTCCACTACCCGCGCGCCACAGCGATAGACCAGTATTCCACTACGCCCCAGGCCAACGCGAGCGGCAAAAGACTGTGGTCGAGCGAAGATCAGCCGAACGGCGGCGGTGGTCCGTTTGTCTCGCGTAACTGGAACGCCGGAGGCCGAATCCTGGCGCAGGTCTACAACCGCAATTACCTGCAAGGCGCATTCACAAAGACGGAGATCTGGAGCCCTATGACGTCCTATTTTGAAAACCTTGCCGCTCCGCACTCCGGCTTGATGTACGCGAACACGCCCTGGTCGGGTCACTATGATGTTCAGGGCGCCATCTGGGCCACCGCTCACACCACGCAATTTGCTCAGCCCGGATGGCAGTACATGGACTCGGCTTCCGGCTTTCTTCCGGATCAGGCCGGGACCTATGTTGCTCTTAAATCGCCGCACTCACAGGATTGGAGCGTTGTATTGGAAACCATCAACGCCCGTGCTCCGCAACAGATCGAGTTCCGCATTACCGGTGGCCTTTCCGGCGGCACGGTCCACATCTGGCAGACAAACTCGCAGAAAACCTTCGCGCACGTTGCCGATATCACGCCCCAAAATAACGCGTTCACCTACAACTTCGAACGCGATTCGCTTTATTCGCTCACAACCAACACAGGCCAAGGCAAGGGGAGTGCGCAGCCCCCACCGGATAAGCCGTTCCCGCTGCCGTATTCAGAAAGCTTCGAACACAGCCCGCTGAACCGCACACCGAAATATCTGGCTGATCAGGACGGCGCGTTTGAACTCCATCAATGCGAACAGCGCGCCGGCAATTGCCTGGAACAGGTGATCACGCAAAAACCAATTCCCTGGGGTCCGCTTCCTAACCCATTCACTCTGAGCGGCGATTCAAGCTGGTCCGACTATCGCATCGCCGCCGACGTCCTGCCCATTAACACAAATGTGATCGCCATCATGGGCCGAATTGATTCCGCCGACGTGTTTCGGGACGGCAAAGCAATCTGGCCGAGCGGGTACGTTCTGCAAGTTAGAAAGGACGGCGCATGGAATCTCCTCTCCACGTCCTACAACGCGCCTGTCCGGAACCTGGCTTCCGGTACCGTAACTGGCCGCGGAACCTGGAGTCAGCTCGCGCTCGCCTTCCACGGTGATCAGATCACCGCGATCATCAGCGGCAAACAAGTTGCATCCCTCCACGATTCGGCGCACAAAACCGGCATGTTCGCGGTCGGAACAGATTGGGGCCGCGCCCAGGTCGACAACCTCAACGTCACACCTTGAAGATTGCCCTCGGTTATTGCGTCCTGATAAAGAGAGCTCAATCGTAAGCAGCATGCTCACCAGTTTTGGCTTGCTCGGGTGTCGATCTATGCTCCCGAATCGGTTGTCTGCGACTGTTGGGGGCGATTCATCCGTGGCAGCTTGTAAAGAAACTTGTCGCTGCCAATCGGGTTTCCATTGGGAGCGTAGATGTTGGCAATGCGAACGTCGTTGACGACGAGTTCGAGAAATCGCGCATGACTGTCCGTTTCGTCGCCAATGAGCGTTGTCGAGACTATGGCAATAGGCTGGCGAGACAAGATCGCAACACCGTTGTACGTCTTCTGCGTAACGGCCGCGCTTTCGTACCTAAAGCTTGTTGAACAACTCTGCCGGAAACTCCGCTGCTTTGAGTTCCTGCAGCAGTAGAACATCAGGACTGTGCAAAGTTAGCCAGCTTCTTACGTGCTCCAAGCGAGCGCGAATAGAATTGACATTCCAGCTGGCAACGACCATGGATGATGTCGTCCAAGCGACGAAGCAACAGGATTCATCATCGCAATCGACAAGATTGACGGGACCAGCTGGACGTGCATTGAGTTGATTCTCTGAGTAGGGGCGGGCTACCGAATTGCACATTCTTAACGAAAATTGCAGTTCGCAACGGCGTTTCTCATTACAAATTGATCCAATTTGCTCGGGAAGGTCGAGCACGGCCCTGGGAGGCTCGTCTTCGAATCGCTTACGTCAGTAGCCCAGTTCCGTCTGGGCGCTCACGTTAGGCTCCTATTGTCCGAAGTCTTGACCCCGAGACAAGCCCGGCGGGGCGCGAGCTATGCCGCCGGACACGTGCAATCATATCCGAGAAGCGCATCCGTCATTGTCATGCGCCGTCGCGTATGTGAAGAAACCGGCGGAAGCGCTCGACCTCTTCGTGAAATTCCCGTTGAAAAGATGGCTCCCTTGATTTATCTTTCGAGAAACCTCGTAAGGTCCAAAAACTCAGCGGGGAGCTGCTCCTGAAAAGCAAGCGCCCGCTTGACGCAAAGCCGGCCGTGTTCGTGTAGAAGTGTTTCTCGGAACTGCTAGCCTAGCCTGGGTGTCGGGTTCTGTGGATCCTTTTCGATTTCTTTTGGCGTGCCTAGCGGGCTGGACCAACCAGCAGCAGCAAGAGATCATTGAGTATTTACGAGAAGAGAATCGCGTTCTGAAGCAGCAGCTTGGCCGGAAACGGCTGCGGCTAACGAACCAGCAGCGTTGCTGCCTCGCGGTGAAGGCAAAGAAACTAGGCCGCAGAATTCTAGAAGGGGTTGGCAGCATTGTCAGCCCAGATACGCTGTTGCGTTGGCATCGGAAATTGGTCGCTCATAAATACGATGGAAGTGACCGGCGCGGACCCGGTCGGCCTCGCGTGATGGAGAAGATTCGCACTTTGATCGTGCGAATGGCCGAGGAGAACCGGACTTGGGGATACGAACGACTCCAGGGGGCGTTGAGCAATTTGGGGCATACGGTGGCACAAAGCACGATCGCAAATATCCTCAGGCATGAGCGATCCTGCTCCGGAGCGGAGCAAAAGACGACGTGGAAAGAGTTCCTTGCTGCGCATTGGGAGATGCTCGCAGCCGCTGACTTCTTCACCGTCGAGGTGTGGACGTTCAGAGGCTTGACCCGATATATGGTGTTCTTCATTCTTGATCTTCCAACGCGGCGAGTGGAGATCGCCGGGATAACGGAGCGGCCGAATGGATGCTGGATCCTTCAGATGGCCCGCAAGTTGACGGACGCAGTAGATGGATTTCTGATTGGCAAGCAGTTCCTGATCCATGACCGCGATCCGTTGTTTACGGCTGAAATGAAACAAATGCTGAGTTCGGTCGGCGTAAGGACACTCAGACTGCCGCCGCGCTCACCAAACCTCAACGCTTATGCCGAGAGATTTGTCCGCACGATCAAAGAATCGTGTTTGGATCGCATGATTCTATTTGGCGAAGCCGGATTGCGCAGAGCGATCCGAGAGTTCACTGATCATTATCACTGCGAGCGGAATCACCAAGCGTTGGGAAACCGGCTAATTGTTCCGTGCCAGCCAGCAGCCGCAGCGGGTAAGCCCATCCATTGCCGAGAACGCCTTGGTGGAATGTTGAAGTTCTATTATGCTCGCGCGCGTAACAGTGGCGCCGGCTGGGTTTTTGGACGTTACCGCTTGGCCAAGCTATCCCGCACCTCCTTTTCCTCACGCATCCAGTATTGGGTTCACGCTGCTACCTATGACCTGCTAGACTGCGGGACCCTTTCACTTCCAACGTTCCTTGGATGGCGATATCTGCTGAAGATTTCCCTATCATCAAGTCAAACATTCCCGGCGCGATGACCCATCGCATATCGCGATCAAGCAACTTCAGACCCTCGGACGTCAACGTAAAGGTCACGGTTTTCTTCTGGCCCGGTTCGATGGCCACTCTCTCGAAGCCACGAAGTTGCTTCACAGTAGTGGATACCGGGCCAAAGCGTTCGTGGAGGAAGAGCTGAACGGTTTCCACCCCAGCACGTTTCCCGCTATTCTCCACATCAACACTCACGTGCGCGTGGCCTTCCGTGTCGATCTGTGCCAGATCGATACGAAGATTGCTGTATTGAAACTGCGTGTAGCTCAGCCCGTACCCGAACGGATACAGGGGTGTGCCGGGCATGTCTACGTACCCTTGGCCGTGGGTCCAGCCACCGTTGATCCAGTATGATTTCGATGGTTTGTAGTTGTAATACGCTGGTAACTGCCCGACACTGCGGGGAACGGTGATCGCCAACCGGCCGCTGGGTTGTAATCGCCAAACACCACATCGGCAACCGCCTCGCCTCCTCGCTCACCCGGCTCCCAGGCTTCCACAATGGCCGGAACGTGATCTGCTTCCCAGCGGATCGAAAGCGGCCTACCATTGATCAGCACCAGAATCATGGGGGTGCCGGTTGCCCGGATGGCCCTGACAAGGTCCTCCTGCACACCGGTCAAGTCCAAGCTGGCGACGTCATAGCCTTCGCCGTCCGTAGCCGCCGGTCGATTGCTGGGACCCTTTCTCCTGGCCTCTTCGCCCACTACTACAATGGCCACATCGGCATTTCTTGCCGCTTGAACAGCTTCCGGGAAGCCGTGCTTGTCTTCATCGTTCACCGCACACCCTTTGGCGTACACGACGCGGCTTGGAGAGGAGACTTTGCCCTTGATTCCATCGAGAATTGTTTGTACGTGTTGCAGCACCACCGAAGGCGCGTAATCCCCAAACAAGGTCGAGGAACTGTCAGCGTTGGGGCCAATCACCGCGATCGACTTCAGATCCTTCTTGAGGGGCAGAAGATGGTTCTCGTTCTTCAAGAGGACAATGCCTTCGCGAGCGCTCCGGAGGGCCAGTTGCCGATGCTCCTCCGAATGCACCACGCGCTTGGCATACTCCAGGTCAGCATACGCATGCTCGAAGAGTCCGAGGCGGAACTTCAGTTCCAACACTCGTCGTACCGCGCGGTCCACAAGCTCTATCGGAACTCGCCCTTCCTGCACATTTTCGATCAGCGGTCCCATATAAGCAGGCTCGTACGTGATATTGAGATCGACGCCTGCGCGCAGGGCCAGCGCACCTGCTTCCTTCTGAGTAGAAACAATACCCTCATAAATCAGCGTTCCAAATCCATCGCCCTCGCTGACGACGATTCCCTTGAAGCCCAGCTCTTTCCGGAGCACTTCAGTGAGCCACTTTTCAGAGGCGTGCGCGGGGACATCTTCGATTTCGGGGTACCCGGCCATCACCCCCAGGGCGCCGTTCTTCGTGATCGCCGCACTCCAAGGCGGAAGGAACGCCTCACGAAGCGCGCGCTCGGAGAGTTCGATGGCGCCGCGTTCCAGACCGCTCACAGGCTCACTTTGAGTTGGAAAATCGGTCATCAATGCGACGACTTTGTCGCGTGCATCAATGTTGGAACCCTGCGCCCCACGCACAATGCTTTCGGCGATGCGCGAATCCAGATAAGGATCCTCAGTGTAGGCTTCGTCATTGCGTCCCATCCTAGGATCACGGTCGATCTCGAGCACCAGGGTCGAAAGAATGTGGATTCCCACGGCCCTGGCCTCCTGCGCAGCAGCAGCGTAAATGGACTCGACCAGAGGCATGTCAAAAGTGCTTCCAACGGCGAGCCCTTCCGGGAACACGGTTGCGCCAGGAAACATCCCGCCATGGGTTCCTTCTTCGTCCTCTAGAAGCGGTATTTTCAGCCGCGTCCGGGTCAGGGCGATGTTCTGAAGTGTATTGAAGTACTCAACCTGCTGCCCTGTTCCTTTGTGCAGAATCGTGTCTGCCAGGGTAAAGAAACCGCTTCCGGGGCCGATCTCGTTCGTGTACGTTCCCGCAGCGAATCTCTTACATGCCGTCGCCTTTTGGGGGATCGTCTTCCCGAGCTGATCCACATATACGCAGGGCAGATTCAGTTGGCCGACTTTTTCCTTCAGTGTCATGCGGCTTATCAGATCGTCAACTCGCCGCTCGATCGGTTGCTTTGGATCGAGATAGAGAGGGGCTGTCGCGGCCGATTGCGTAGGGAGTCGACTGGGCAGCGTCAACACGATGAAAACGAGCAGTATGCGTAGAGCCATATCCCACGTTATGTAGCACGGGAGAAACCACCGTTGATCGGATCCCTGCAGATTGCGCCCAAGGCGGACCGTCAACCGCACGGCTGATCGCATGAGGGCTGCTACAGCCGCTTGGTGGGATGATCGTTGCTATGCGTTTTCTGTGCCGCTTTGCCGCCGCCGCGCTGATTTCAACCTGTGTCGTCGCGGCCGCTGGTCTTCGCGCCGGCATCGCCAAGGTCGAGATCACGCCGCCTCCGGGCGAGCAGATGTGGGGTTACGAGAACCGCACCACCCCAGCAGCCGGCACACTCGATCCCCTTTACGCCCGTGTGCTCATTCTCGATGCATACGGCAAAAGAATAGGCCTAGTCGCGCTCGATCTCGGACGCGTGTTCGGCCCTGCATCGCTCGATCAGCTACGCGCCGCAGCCCGACGGAGTGGGATCTCGTCGCTGCTGGTGGCGGCATCGCACACGCATTCTGGCCCGGTGGTCCAGGACGAGTATCGCCAGGGCGCACCCGCTTGGGAACGCAAGGCGCTGAGCAGTATTGAAGACGCACTCGAAAGGGCTGCGGCCGATCTCGCTGACGCGCGACTGGGAGTCGGTTATGGCACGGCCTACATAGGACACGACCGGCTCAAAGTGAACGAAAACGGCACGGTGTCGTGGTTTGAAACCAATGCCACACAAATTCCGACGGCGCCGGTTGATCCTACAGTTTCGATCTTGCGCATCGACCGAACCGACGGGCGGCCTATGGCAATTCTCGTGAACTATTCCTGCCACCCGGTGGTCTTCGGCCCAGATAACGTGCAGTACTCAGCCGATTATCCCGGCGCGATGACGCGCGTCGTCGAGAGCGCGCTTGGCGGAGACGCGATGGCCTTCTTTCTGCAGGGTGCACCCGGCGATATCAACCCGTATTATGCGGTTACACCGCTCAAACAGAATGCTATCGGACGCCGCGACTGGACTGGTAAGACGCTCGGTGACGAGGCCGTACGCGTTGCAACCCATATCCAAACCGAGCCGCAGCCGAACCCCTCCATCGATTTCATCGAAGAGAAGCTGCCGATGCACATACGGTGGGATATCGAGGGCTTCCGTTTGGGTCTGAAACGCTTTCTGGGCGATGCCTATGATCAGTACGTCAGCCGCATCACTCCCAATTTGGAGCTGCCCGTGACCACCTTGCTTATTAACAGGCGCATCGCGATCATGACCATGCCCGGCGAGCCATTCGTGGATTTCCAGATCAACTGGCGGCAACGCTGCCCGGTCGCTCACGCATTCTTCCTCGGCTACACGAACGGCTATTTCGGCTATTTCCCCACTATCCGTATGGCCTCGCTCGGCGGCTACGGTGCCGGGAGTGCCAGCACATGGGTGGAAGTGGGGGCGGGCGAGCGTATGGTCGACCGTGCGGTTGTTCATCTGTACCAAATGCTCGGACGCTTATACTCGGAACCCGAGGAAATGCGCAAGAACCCGTTCCAATAAGAGCGACAGAAGAGCCGCAGGATGGCCAAGCCGAACGAGCAGCCCTGTGCAATAATCGCGTCCATGAATTGCCGTGTCCTCGCGGCACTCATCGGCTTGATTCTGACTCTCCGCGCGCTTGCCGCCGCTGCCGTCACGTCGGCCGACGCAAGAGAGCACGCCGAGAAGGGCGTCCAGTGCGCCGGAGCAGGCGATCTGGTTTGCGCGGAAACTGAACTGCGCCGCGCCGTAGCGCTCGCTCCGAACGATGCTTCTTACCTGACCAGCCTGGGCGGAGTTCTCGGCATGCAACAGAAATTGGATCAGGCTAACCTCTACTTCGAGAGGGCAGTGCAGAGTGATCCCGAGAATGCCGCCGCGCGTCGGAACCTGGCCGCGAACCAGTGGCGGTTAGGCCAACTCAAACAGGCTCAGGCCAATCTTGAACGCTTGTTACGGGTGCAGCCGCAGGATAAAACGGCGATGCTGCTGCTCGGCATGGTTTCGGAAAACGAGCGCGATTATACGCGCGCGGTGAAACTGCTGGCAGGGGTGCCGGAGTTAGTCGAGCAGCGCCCGGAGTCGGTCGGCGCGCTGGCCAGTTCCTACTATCACACCGGGCGGCGGGAGGACGCGCACAAGATGCTCGAAGCGCTGCTCGGTCGGCCCGCTACACCGGAAGGAATCTTCGCGGCCGCCGGCGTCGCCGCTCAGGCGGAAGATTACGGACTTGCCGAGAAGCTCTTCGCATCCATCCGGTCCAGCTATCCCGATACCACGACCCTCGCATACAATCTGGCCCTCGTTCAATTCCGGACTCAACGCATCGCGGAAAGCCGAAAAACGCTTCTCGGGCTGGTCAGTACCGGCCACGCGACAGCCGAGGTTTACACTCTGCTGGGCCGGTGCTACGAGAAAGGGAACGATCTCGAGGGGGCCGTTCGCGCGTTCAGAAACGCCATTCGGCTGGAGCCAGCAAAGGAATCCAATTATCGCGAGCTGCTGGCAGTGTTGATCAACCGCAACAGGCTCGCAGCCGCGCGCGAGACAGCACGTAAGACCGTGGAAGCCTTTCCGCAATCTCAAGCAGCATACATTGCTAAGGGTCGCGTCGAAATGAAAACGGGTGAGTTCACAGACGCTGTCCGATCATACAGCCGGGCAGTCGAGCTGGACGCGAAGTCGGTCGATGCCAAAGTGGGCGTGGCCTCTGCTAAGTGGGGCGCGGGTATGCGCGCTGATGCGGAAGCGGAGTTTCAGACACTCCTCAAGCATTATCCGCGTGAGGCAGCCGTCTACGAAGGATACGGAACTTCGCTGCTGAGCGGCGCTAGTGACGACGCTATGCTGACACGAGCTGCCGCGCTACTCAAGAAATCGGTACAGCTGGACAGCGCGCGTGCGGAAGCGCATTATCAGCTCGGCATTCTGGAGCTGAAGAAAAACACTGCAGCCGTTTCACCGGAGGCGCTGCGTCAGGCGCTCGAAGAGCTGCAGGCGGCGCTGCGGCTCGGACTCAATGAAAGCAAGGTTCATTACGCACTGGTGCGCGTGTACCGGCGGCTGGGACGCGAAAACGACGCATCGAGAGAAATGCATTTGTACGAAGAATTGAAAACAGCGGAAGATCATGCGAATCAAGTCCAGAAGCTAGGAGCGATGCAAGGCGAGTAGATGCGGTCGACCGCCTTGCTGCTACTTGCCTTCTTGCTCTGCTTCATGGGCCAGGTGCGCCGCGCGTCGCACGTTTTGGCCGCCGATGAAATCTTCGCCGACGTTACCGCCGACGCTGGAATCCACTGGCGCCATGTCAATGGCGAGTCCCCAGAGAGATACTTGATCGAAGCCATGGGGGGTGGCGTCACCTTCCTCGATTTCGATAACGACGGGCTTCAGGACTTATTCTTCGTGACCGGAGGCGAGACTCCGAAGAGTAAGAGCGTGACACCCCCTCGCAACGCACTCTACCGGAATGTCGGCGGCGGCAAGTTCGAGGATGTCACCATTAAGTCCGGCTTGGCCCGGATGCCCTCTTACGGGATGGGGGTGGCGGCTGGGGACTTTGACAATGACGGTTATCCCGACCTCTTCGTCACGGGTTACCCGTCCTGTGCACTGCTCCACAACAACCGCGACGGCTCGTTCACCGACATCACCGAAAAAGCTGGCGTGAAGAACGCGGGCAAATGGGCTGCAAGCGCAGCCTGGCTGGATTACGATCGGGATGGCCGCCTTGATTTGTTCGTCGCCAATTACGCGAAATTTTCATATGAGCATGGGCCGCGCTGCGAATATCAAGGCTCACGCACTTATTGCGCGCAGGTCGCCTACGAAGGTGAGCGCCCGGCGCTCTACCACAACAATGGCGACGGCACATTCACTGACGTCACCGAACGCGCCGGTCTGGCGAAGCTCGTCGGTCGTGCCCTCGGCGTTGTCGCGGTCGATGTGGATGATGACGGGTGGCCGGATCTCTTCGTGGCACGTGACGCATCTCCCAATCTGCTGCTCATGAATCAGCATGACGGTGCGTTCAAGGATGTTGCGTTCGAGGCCGAAGTCGCTGTCAGCGCTGACGGCGCGGCGCGGGCAGGCATGGGCGTGGACGCAGGCGACGTCGATGGCGATGGCCGGCCCGATTTCATCCTCACCGACTTCAATGACGAGCAGCACGCCCTTTTTCTGAATCCGGGAAAGTTTCCGTATCGCGATTGGACGCGGGAATCGGGGCTTGCCGCCGTGACGCAAACCCTGGTCGGATGGGGCGCGCACTTCCTCGATTACGACAACGACGGCAATCTCGATCTGGTTCTAGTGAACGGCCATATCAACCCGGTCATCGAAAAAACGCGCGTGGATGTTTTTTATCGGGAACCCCCGCTGCTTCTGGCGAATAACGGCAAGGGCGTTTTTCATAATGTAGGGGAACGGGCCGGCGTTAGCTTCCGCGATCGATATGTCGCGCGAGGTCTTGCGGTGGGGGATTACGACAACGATGGCGGGGTGGATGTGGTGTTCACGCGGTTGAATGACACGCCCTTGCTTCTGCACAATAACGTGGGGCATGTAAAGCCGTGGATCGGAGTCGAACTCGAAGGGACTAAAAGCAACCGGGATGCCATCGGCGCGAAACTGACTCTAACGCACGGGGCGAGGAAGCTTGTGCGCTGGATTACCGGTGGCGCGAGCTACCTTTCCTCACACGATCGACGGGTGGTGTTCGGGTTGGGGAATCATCCGACAGGGCCCGTGCAGCTCGACATCCGTTGGCCAAGTGGGCAAACGCAGATCGTCACGGGATTGAAAGTGAATCAATATCAAAGAATCGTGGAATAGGCCCCGCGAGGTACTAGGCTCTGAGGACTTGACGGGCCTGCTCCTGAGAGTTACTATTGACGCCAATTGCAGGGTGGTCAAGAGACCTTGGGGAGGGCGATATGAGGTTTTTCAGGAATTCACCGGCCAAGCGTGTCATGCTCCGGCTTGCTTCGGCTTTTTGGATGCTGATGGCAGCGTGCTTCTTTTGCGCAACAGCGTCGGCGCAGCAATATGCGGGTTCGGTCGGAGGCGTAGTCACGGACCCATCAGGAGCTGTCGTCCCCAATGCGCAGCTCCACCTGGTAGACGAACAGAAGGGCTTTAGCTTTACGGGGGTCTCGGATTCTAAGGGAGGTTACGTCATCCGAGGGGTGCCCCCCGGCACCTACAAACTGTCCGTCGAAGCGCAAGGATTCCACGGCGAAACCCAATCAGGCATCAAGCTCGACGTTAGTCAGAACGTTACCGTGAACTTTTCGTTGCAAATGGGCGCCATAAGCCAGACCGTGCAGATATCCGAGGCGGCACCCCTGCTTTCGACTCAGGATGCGGTAACCGGGCAAACCGTCGACCGGAAGTTCATTAACGACTTGCCGTTGATCTCGCGTTCTGTCACTGACCTGGCGTATCTCACTCCCGGCGTCACCGAAG
>JBPCJX010000050.1:0-15386 GCA_051004875.1 Bryobacteraceae bacterium | reverse complement strand
CCGCCGCCTGCGCCTCCGCTCCGCTCAGACCGGCTTCACTCCAGCTCCGGCGGCTCATCGGCCGCTGCAGCTGTGGCAAGCCAAACCCGAGGCTCAGAACCTCGGAGTAGACAAAACATCATAGGAGCAGGGGATGATGGCATCGACGCACGATGAACGTGAACGATTGCTTCGCATACTCGCCGGGGCAACCTTTCTAATTTTCTTCCAAGCGTACATGGTTGCCCGCTGATTCCGCACCTTGCGAAAACGTTTGGAGCTTCCGAGGAGCTAATCGGCCTTATAGTCCCCGCCTACGTGCTCCCTTACGGTTTTGCGACCCTGCTTTATGGGTTCTCGCAGACCGGATCGGGCGCAAACGTATCCTGCTTGGGAAAACGTAGTTCGATTGAAAATAAAGAACAACGGCGGCCGTTACGGTGCATTCTGACCACCTAAAACCACTGAGAAAACACAAATTGCTTCCAAACGACGCCAAACGGAGTAATCGGAGTAAAAAATTCCGTTCTTGCGTTGACCTTCTCTTTCGGCCTTAAATCCTCGCTTGGATCGCTCAACCCGGCTGGCAGTCACAGCCCTCAGGAGCGAACCAGAAGTGAGCAGTTCATCGCAGCAAAAGATCATCGGATTCGAGAAGGTGGGCGACCTTCTCAAGCGTAGCCGTCCCGAGCTGCTGGTCTCGAAACAGAAGCTTCGACAGGCGAAGCGATTCAGCTCGTCCGGCTCAACCGCGAAAGCTGTAGTCAGAATCTCGGCTTTGCCTCTCGGCCGTTCGTGCTCTGCGGATTGCCCATCAAGCGCCCTGCCAAAGGCGTACTATTGCACGAGCGCCGGAACGGTCAGTTCCTTCTACAGGTCACAGGTCATCCAAAATATGGTGTGCCTTGGGGACAGGACCGTCTCGTTCCTATTTTCCTGGCGACACTTGCCGTACGACAGCAGAAACAGACGATCACCTTCCGGAGTGCGGCGGAAATGCTCAATGTCTTCGGGATGCAGCAGGGCGGTTCGCAGTATCGCCGGTTAATCGCGGCGTTTCAACGGGTGTTTGGCGCCACGATCTTCTTCGGCACGGACACGCAGAGCCGTATAGCGACGGTCATGCACCATGCGCGGTTCAATTTCATGCGGGAGGCGCGCATCTGGTATTCGCGCGATCCGAATCAGACAGTGTTGCCGGGTGGGTTCGAGAACGAAATTGTCTTGAGCGACGAATTCTTTCGGGAAGTCACAACCCACTCGATTCCGACCGATCTGGAAGCTGCAAAAGCGCTCTCCTCGGCGCCCGCCGCACTAGATCTGTTCATGTGGCTGTCCTATCGCTGTTTCACCGCTAAGGGAGCGGAGCGAATCCCGATCTTTGGTGACTTTGGTTTGGCAGCTCAACTCGGAAGTGTCGATTACGCTCGACCGCGCAAGTTCCGGGAACGGCTCGAATGCTGGCTGGATCTGGTCCGGGTGCTGTGGCCGAATTGCCCCGCGCGTACCGCCTCCGATGGAGAACATATGCTGATTCAACCGGCCATCGCGATGATGACAAGAGGCGCATAATGGCATCGCCTTCATTTACACCTAACTCGATATCGCGCCGGCGCATTTCCCTTGCGGAGATAGACGCCGTAGTCTCCGCGCGATTAGGCCCCACGCGTGAGTTAGGAAACGCGCAGCCGGCTTGCTTCAACCGGCAAGTTGCTATGTACCTGGCTCGACACTTGGGCCGCTGGAGTACGAACATGATCGGCCGCTTCTACAACGGCACTTTCGTACCAAGTTAGAACAATGGCTCGATATGATTTGCCCTCTCTGGTCCGATTGTCCGGCCCGAATTGGTGCTGATGGAGCATCTCTCATAGTTAACCGAGGGTCGGCTGTCCGGACTGCGGAAAGGATCGGGGCATGAAACGCAAATGCAATAAGCTGGCCGAAGGTAAGTTGCCGGCCTCCGCAAGGACGCCTCGTCATCGATCGGGGCAAGCGGTGCCCCGGAAAACCATCGCTTCGACATTGAGATTCGCATTCGCGGACAGATCGGCCATTTCCACCGAGAGACTTGCACAGGACTTGAAGATGCAGTGCGCATTGGGAAGGTGTAATTTGTGGCCTTCGACGCCTGCAATCCATGGTTCGTTCAGGATTCGGTGCAACGAAGAATTTTCGTGCTGCTCGACCCGGAAACAGACGCTCTGCGAGAACAACACTGCGATAGAAGCCGAGCTAAGATCGAGGCGCCGGGTAATATCAAGACAGCGCTCCGGCGACTCCTGGCAAAATCGCCGTGGGACGACCGGCTCCGCCGGTGATTGCACGATAGTCCGGGATCATCGCTTTCCCAGAACCCCTGCCAATGAAGAAGAATCCAACGATAGCAAGCAGTGCGGTTTCGGACACCGCGTACGACAATTTGCGGAACGCCCGTGTCCCTTAACCAACAGCGGCGATCAATCGATTCGCCGAAGAAGGTCGTCCCTAGGAAATCATGGATTGCCTAAACGCCTTCACCCCGGCCGATCGTAACCAACTCTGGCGCAAATAGTGATGTATCGAGGTCGCAGATAATTATGTTTGACATGGCTTCAGTCGCATCCAATTACGGATTTGACACATGGCGCGGGTTGTCGTGCTGACCAGCACCCGCACTGTGCGATCCCGGAAGTCGGCAGCCAACCACCCAAATAGTTAAGAAGCCTCTGAACACTTGCGGATCTCCACTTCGCGTCCATCCATGTAGTATTTCCAGTCGGCGCCAAACGCTATGGTCTGCGATGGCGCTAAAGTGCCAGAATGCTCGGGGCTAATCTCCAGCCAGCAGAAGATGTAATCCTCCGCTTCCGGACTCAAGCCTTCCTGCTCATCGGACCGAAAACAATTGACTGTTGCTCTTGCCGACTGTCCTGGAGCATCGGCGAACACAATATCGATCTTATCGCCCGGTTTCAAATCGTTCATTTCCTCATTCCTTTCGATAACCCTGTTTGTCTTTTTGTTTCGTCGGGCGCAACTTATCCCGCAGCTTTTTCTCGATGCGTGAATCGCGAATCAGCCACGTGATGACCGCCGCGATGTAGCGGACACAGCCGAGCCAAGCACGCGCGAAGGAGAGAACGATCACAGACAGTGTTTCTATTTCGTAAGAGAATGCGCGGGCCGCCAAGGAGTGCGCCCATGGTCCAACTGCGATCAGGTCAGGCGCGAAAGGCCACCGGCGATGTCTTCCGGTTGGCTGTATCTGAGGCGCCACGATTCCCGGCTGCGGCAGAGGGCTTCTTCACACACGGACCGCATCAGGCGGCAGCCGCGGTTAAGGCGCTCATTTCACATTTCTGGGAAAGAGGACAGTTCCGTGACTGTGACCAAGAGAGAACCTCACGAGCCTTTGTTTCCATGTTACGAGGAAACCTCTATCAAGAGATTGTTCTGGGATGTAGAACCGAACCGGACGAAAGGGAATTGGAGTCTCGCACGAAAGCTGTGGTCGAAGTCTTTCTCCGGGGCGCGAACAGGTTAGTGAAACGTTTCGAAGCTCGTAACGCTGAGGGAAAGATCCGGATGAAAGAACCTGAGATCGCCGCGAGGCAGTTCATCGGCATGATCCGAGCGGATACCCATCTTGCGGCGAGGCTGACGGGCAAGAAGTACTTTACTCAGCATTCCGAGGATTGTGACAACGCAATCCAGACGGTGATGAATGGAGCGATGACGAAGGGACAACAGGCTTGATGCGGATCAAAGATCCCAGATCCCGGCAGAGGTGGAGGACGGACATGAAGAGAATTGTTATTGTAGGCGGTGGATATGCGGGATTTTGTACGGCCCTGGGACTGGAAAGAAGGCTGAAGAGGAGCGATGAGGCCGAGGTCATTTTGATAGATCCTCGCCCCTACATGACCTATCAGCCCTTTCTCCCGGAGGTCGTGGCAGGCTCCATTGAGCCGCGGCATGCTCTTGCGAAAGAACTTGCCGCGAACACGCGTGATATCAGGTTCCGTTGTTGAAATATCTCACACACACAAAGCCGTGGTTGTGCGTCCGTATGCGGGGGATGACTATGCTCTAACCTATGACGTCATCGTGGTTACGGCGGGAGCAGTCACGCGCACCTTCCCGGTGGCCGGACTCAAGCAGGGAGCGATTGGTCTCAAGCACGTGGAGGAAGCCATTGCAATTCGCGATCGGCTCCTCGCTTCCTTCGACCGGGCTGCTGGATTGCCAGTTGGGCGTGAACGTAGGCGCCTTCTCACCGCAATCGTTGTAGGTGGTGGCTTTACAGGTGTCGAAGGGTTTGGTGAACTACTCTCTCTTGCAGAATGTTTGTTGCGCTACTATCCAGAATTGAAACTGGAGGACCTCGATTTCCGATTGGTGCAGGCAGCTAATCGAATCCTGCCAGAGGTATCCGAGGGAACTGCGGCTCGTGTCGTGAAGTCGTTTGAACGCCGAGGAGCGCACATTCATCTGAACACACACGTCGTGTCCGCGGTGAATGGTCATGTAGTGTTATCGACGGGCGAGCAATTCGACACGAATGTCATTGTCTGGGCCGCAGGCAACGGCGCCAATCCTATCATCGCCAGGAACACTGATCTTCCCGTTGACTCTCGAGGTTTTCTGGTCGTCCGTGCTGACCTCCGTGTGGGCACGGAAGATCGGTTGATCAAGGATGCCTGGGGAGCGGGAGACGATGCAAGTGTTCCAGATCTCGCAGGAGATTCGCCGATCGGTAGCGTTGTGCCGAACGCGCAAAACGCAATGCGACAGGGCCGCCTTTAAGCCGCCAACATTGTGGCCTCTCTGCGTGGGAGACCAATAAGGCAATATTTTCACCGCAATTTGGGGACAGTTGCGACGCTGGGTATAGGAAGGGGTGCCTTCCAGTCAGGCCACATAGGATTTATTGGCTTCTTCGCTTGGTTGATCCATCGTGCCTATCATCTCTTTGCAGTTCCCACATGGGAGCGGAAACTTCGTGTGTTGGCCGGTTGGTCGGTCAGCGTACTGTTCGGTCGTGACATCGCCTCGGTTGAAGATGCACAGCATCCGAGAAAGGCCTTTGTACGAGGCGGACTCCCCGAACGTCACACTACATTCATGTACGACGAGAGCGCCAAGACGAGGTTGTGGACACTGCATGAATCGCAAATTGAAGACCGACACCGTCACAAGCTTCATTCGATGGACGGACAGAGACTCTATTTATCCCGGCTATTCTAGGGGAAGAATATCGAAGACTATTGCGTATGGACCTGATCCGCCGCATGAGCCGCGAGAATCCCGGCTGGGGCGCACCGCGCATTCACGGTGAACTGCTGAAGCTCGGCATCGACATCGGCGAGACCAGCGTGAGCACGTACCTGGTGCGCAGCCGAAAGTCACCCTCACAGGCCTGGCGACGGCGGCAATGACTGCCCTGTCACCTGGAAGATCTCCGAATACAGAATCACTCCGGGATAGCGCTTTCCTACGGCCGGACAGAAAACATGGGTCCGCATGGGCCCGGTGGATGTGTCGATATCAACGACGATGTCGTCTTGGATGATCATGCGCGATATCTGAACGTTAGCATTTGCGCGCTGTCCGGAAGAACAGCGCCCCAGCGAGGAGGAGCGCCTTAGAATCTGTTGCCGACTAACTGCCGGGGAACTAATGGGGTGGTTGCGATGCTGTGAGCCGTTAGGCCAGCCGTTATCTTCCAGATTGCAGCTATGACCAACTTGGCTGACGAGACGCCGATTTGTGGGGAGTAATCTGCGTCGCTATCCACCTTGAGTGGTTCGGCCTGCAACACGCCGGGGTTCATCCGCGGAGAATGAGTAAACTGGCGCAAATTGTTGCGGGGATAATCAAAGAGGCATGAGCTTTCTGGATAATCTCGAGAACTCGTTGAAAAATCCGGAATCCCATTAGGAACGAGACGCAAACGCGGCACACGGAAGGAGCGAAGAACGTTTCACGAACTATGGTGGTCGCTCCCTGGGCCGCACAGTTGAAGAACTCGCAATTTACGTCGTGCCAAAAGCGGGCATCGGATCAATTGATTTAATTTCGAGGCTTGTTCAGGCAACAATCCCCGCGCCGCCAATAGCGATTTCACAACCAATGTCATTTCCCTGATTTCTTCAAGGGTGGCGCGTTCGTAAAACCTTTCTGCTCGTACCCGCAACTCCTTGACTAGCTTTTCGCGTGATCCATTCCCGGAAAACGACTCCTGTATAAAATAGTCTGCCAGTTTGTTTTCTGGTTTTTTGCCGGACACAAATATCCCTCTACTACGTAAGTCGCGACAGCCGTCATTTGTGACATCCTCCGAAAATGTTTTCTCGACACTCGCGGCGAGATTCATTTTGGCTTACTTTCTGCATTCTTCGGAGACCCCGGTTGCCGCTCGGACACTGCGGGTTAACCGTGTCTGAATCAGACCGTCGGACCCCTGAAACCGAAACCATGGCCAAGTGACGTAAATTTGGATTCGGATGTTATCGTTCGGCAAAGAAAGATGGACGCGCTGATCGGACCCATAAAGATCTGCAAATAAGAGCCTACGATTGGATCGTATTGTGCTCAATGCCTATTTCCGAATGGAGCACGATGCGGGCGGCTTTTGGGCGGTGAAAGCTGTCGACGGAATCACCAGGCGCGGACTGCGAGAGTTCTCCTCGTCGCGCGTCGTGTCAGTATTCCGTGATTAGAGGCCGCAAGCGGAAACGGAAAGAAGAGAGATGGATAGGGCCGAAATAGCGGGAATCGAAGCTGCGAGTATTGAACGAAGAGATTACCCAGACGGTGCCGGGCGCGACGCGGTATTCGCCGAATGGCCAATGGACTAGCGGAAGTTGCTTCGTGTCGAACGGCGGGGCCGCGCTGTTCGGTAGCAATCTGCCGTTCACGGCTACGCCTCCCGGCGACATCCCGACCGTGTCGCCTGCGACCGCTGCGATCGGCTTCATCAGTGGTTCTGCTCCGTCCGGGCAATTTCCTTTTCCGCGGTAGCCGCGGAAAGCAGATAGAGATCCGAACGGTTCGGCTGGGCAAAACTCCACCAGTTTTGCCGTTGTATCTGAAGTTGTCCGGTAGAGCCCAATCGGCAAAGACGTCGACGCGTTTACCCGAACGCCCCCTAACCAAAATGTGGCATAAATTCCGGCAAGTGTGACGGCGGTGCTAAGCAGGGCCAACAGGCCACGATGGATCATCGTGATTCTCCCCTTCGTTCGTGATCTCTGCGCGCCGGCTTGTTCTTCTCGCCCCAGGCCGAATGACGCTATTTGGTGGCAGCTCCGCGCGTGCACTTCATAAACCGTGCGCGCCACGCCGTCGGCGGGCGTGAACTTCCGTTGCTGCAGCGATCCTTCGACGTAGATGTTGTCGTCTTTCTCGTATGAGAGGGCAATATTCGCTACTTCTCCATAGAAGACCAGACTGTGCCAATTTGCGTGCGTTTGCTGTTTGCCATCGCTGCCAGTGAAACGGTAGCTCTCCTTCAGGCGAGCGTTCGCTACTTTGGTGCCCGAAGGCAGAAAGCGAGCTTCGGGCTTGGTCACCAAATAGCCTGCAAGTTCGATTCGGTTCTTCTGCATCCCAATCACCCTTTCCGTGGCCGTACATTGTCGGCCTGAAGTTCTTCTAAAAACCCCTTCTCCAAAAGGCTCAAGGCATTCTCGTCAATAGCGACTTCGGCCTTGCTGACTACGTTGATCGTGCGATCAACCGGTTTCTGGCCAACGACACTCTTTCCATCTGCGGTTCGGTGGCCGCGACTCGTCTGTTGTCTTAATGTCCGAGGGTCTGGGACCGCAAAGATGGCATGGTCATATCGCAATCCTGATTAACGAACACACGGTCAGCGCCGGTGAAATGATCGCGGCCTTCGCAGCCGAGAATACACTAGCGACTATCGTTGGTACTGAGACTGCTGGTCGCCTGATCCCTGGCTCGGGTACAAAGGTTGGCGAAGGCTATATGCTCATCATGCCTAGAGCAGAGTACATAACTTGGCAGGGCCGCCGTTTTGAGGGGCATGGAGTTGAACCAAGTGTCCGCGCCCAGTTAACCGCGAACGAGCGTAACGGCGGCGGCGATGCCCTGGTGGACATCGCCCGAGCAGCGTTGAAGTAGCGAAGGACTTGGACCGATTCCCACGCCATCCCCGTCCGAAATGCTGTACCTCGGACCGTATCGTAAATACTATGCCGTCACCCAGGATCTATTTCACTAGGATTCTCAGAGTGCGGCGAATAACAGGCGGCTAGAAGTGCAACCGAGATTCACATCCTAAGCGGACATCGGGCTTTCTCGCGCTCCCGCATCATCAGCAGCGTTGCTACTTAATGTAGAGGGACTTGCAACCATGGCGATCGCGTGGCTCGTCTTCCGCGAAAATGTGGACTCCCGAATTCTTACCAGAGCATTTGCAATTCTCGCAGGAGCCGTCCTGTTGTCATGGCAGCACGGAAAGCTCGGCATGAGCTGGCCGGCTGTTGCAATCTGTGGGGCCTGCATTTCGTGGGGTATCGACAATAATTTAACGCGGAAACTCTCGGCGGCTGACCCGGTCGAGATCGCCATGATCAAAGGGTTCGCAGCAGGCGCTGCAATCCTCTTGATTGCGCTCTCCCGCGGCTCCCGAGTTCCTAGTACCTCGACGATTATTAATGCAGGAACCGTCGGGTTCTTCGGCTACGGCGTCAGCCTCGCGTTATTTGTCCTTGCGCTTCGTTACCTGGGCACCGCACGAACGAGTGCCTACTTCTCTACCGCACCATTCATAGGCGCGGTCCTGTCGCTCATCCTCTTTAAAGACGAGATTACGTGGAAACTTGCTGTTGCGGCGGCGCTGATGGGAACCGGCATCTTCCTTCATATCTCCGACCGTCACGAGCATGAGCACGTTTCACGAAGAAATGGAACACGAACATCGACACGTTCATGACGAGCATCATCAACACGTCCACGCTCTCGGCGATCCGACCGGAGAGCCTCACACACATCGCCATCGGCACGCCAGGCTCATACACAAACATCCACACTATCCGGACCTGCACCATAGGCACGCGCATACACCCGAGGCATGAGCGCGAGATGATTCGCCGCCAACAGCCTCTCGAGTGCTCACTCTTGCAAGCATCCATCCTTATCGACCTACGAGCGGGCAGAAGGGCTAGAATGAAAACCAAGTGGGCTTTCGAATATCCACGTCCGGCGTCATTCTGGCTCTGCTCGCGGCGTTCATGCAGGCTCCCTTTTCTCATGTTCACGAGCATGAGAGTACGCAGCACCACCGCAGCGGCTTTTTTCATACGCATCTTGCGCACGCCCACGCACACCACTCGGCCCAGCCGGAGCTGCGGGATCTCGATCCGAATGACGACGCCGTCTTTCAGCATTGGTTCTCACCAACTCAGACCGCCCCGCAAGTACTGAACTTCATTCTCATTGCCGTTCCTGCTCTCCTGCCGCCTGTGTCGAATGAGTGGCGAGCGGAGGCAATCCACCCGAGTGCGCACGATCCCCCAGGGCTCATCGCACTTCCGCCCCGGTCCCCTCCCGCGTAGTCCTCTCCCGAACATCCGCCCGAAGTGTGTCTTGAATTCGAAATCCCAGAGAGGAATAGGTATGCATATACTCACGCGAGCTCAACTGTTCGCGCGACTAGTTGCAGCAAGATTTTCGATTGTGTTCATCGGGAGTCTTCTGCTCGCGCAGGGAGGTGCGGCCCAAACAGGCCTCAGCATGAAAGACGCCATCTCATTGGCCTTGGGTCGGCGGCCGGAACTCCGGGCAGGTTTGGCTAAGGTGGAATCGTCCGGCGGTTTGCGGCAGCAGGCGGCGATGCGGCCCAACCCGCGCTTCATCTTTCAGACCGAGGATATTAATAGATCCAGATCGAACTTGAACTTTGCTCAGGGTGCGCAGACGTACGCCTACGCTTCGCAGGTCTTTGAAGCGAGGGGCAAGCGAGGCGGGCGCATTGCCGTGGCGGACCAGGTGGTCGAAGGCCGTAAAGCTCAGTTAGATAGCATGCACCGCGAAATCGTACTCAATGTCCGGCGCGCCTACTGGGAGGCAGAGGGCGCGCAAAGAACTCGCGATCTATACGCTCAGGACGACGATTACTTTCGGCAGATCGTCGATTATCATCAAGCGCGATTCAACGAGGGCAAGCTACCCGAGGTGGATCTCTTGCGCGTGCGATTGGAGCGGGAGCGCATTCATGCGGCCGCGGAGAACGCCAACCTCGAAGCACAACGTTCCTTGTTGCAGTTGGCACGCGAACTATCGTCGCCCACCAACGACAGATGGATGCTCGTGGAGGACTTCCAGGCGCTCGAAACGCCGGCGGAAGCGCCGGGACAACGCGATTTCGTGACGCTCCGGCCTGAAGGACGCTCGGCGCTCGCTGCGCTTGCCGAGGCCAGGGCAAACATAGAGCTACAGAGAGCCAACCGACGACAAGATGTGCAAGGGCTGTTCGGCTATAAGAGAAACGGCCCGGACAACACGATGATCGCGGGACTTCAGATCAATCTTCCCGTGTTCGATCGAAATCAGGGTGCGGTTGCGGCTTCCGAGGCTGAAGCTCGCGCTGCAGAGGAAACCGTGGCCACGCTGCGGAATCAGATTACCTCAGAGGTCGCGCTCGCACGGCGTGAATATCAGATGCGTAGCGATCAGTATTTGCAAACGTTCCAGCCGTTGCTTCACCGGGCTGTAGAGATTTCTGATATTAGCCGAGCGGCGTACCGTGAGGGGGGCCTGGATCTGGTCCGGCTACTCGATGCCGAACGGCTTCGCGTCGAGGCCCAGATTTCATGGGTCAATGCTCTATTGTCGTATCACCAAAGCGTCGCGTCGCTCGAGTACGGCGAAGGAGTGGAGCCGTGAACTACGCTGCGAATCGAATTGAATTGTCCTACTTACAGCGAGTATCATTTTGCGTTCTAGTAGCCGGACTCCTGAATGCATGTGGTCACGGATCGAGCAAGGGGCCGGAGAACGAGAGCAGGGCTGCAGACACTGCCAAAGAGAACTCCGCAAAGCAAGGGCAAGTGATGATCTCTACAGTTGAGCAAATTGCGCAGCACATCGAGATCGAACCAGCAACGCTCGCCAAAGAATCCAACATGCTTCGAGTTCCGGGGCGCATCGTCCTTCCCGACAATGCGAGTTGGCGCGTTGGAGTCTTGGTGGAAGGCCGCATTGAATCGGTATCTGCCAATCTCGGGGATTTCGTGCACAAGGGCCAGGTTCTTGCGAGAATGCACAGCCACGACGTGCACGAGGCGCGGGCGGGCTACCAGATGGCAGTCTCGGAACGCGCGAGACTCGAAGCAGCCCAAGCACTCGCGCAAAAGAATTACGACCGAACGCAGCGACTGTTCGCCTTAAAGGCCGCGTCCGTCCAAGAAGTAGAACAGGCGAAGCAAGAATTGGTCAACGCCCAAACCGCCACTGCGAACGGTAGGACCGCTGTCGAACGCGAGCGTGTACATCTCGAGGACACGCTTGGAATACCAGCGGAACCTAACCCATCCACACCTAGTGCGGACCTTGAACTGATCCCGATCGCATCTCCTGCCGACGGGTATGTTTTGCAAAAGAATGTTACGCCCGGAGCCACGATTCAACCATCCACAGATGCATTTATTATCGGCGCGCTACATCGCCTCTGGATGCTCGCCTCAGTTGCGGAGGACAAACTTTCGCTGCTTCATTTGGGGCAAGCTGCCACGATTACGCTGCAGGATACGGGTGGCCAGACCTACTCGGGCCACGTGACGAATCTCGGCCAGCAGTCTGATCCGACAACGCGCTTGGTTTCCGTGCGCATCAATATCGTCAACACGAACAACCGTCTCCGGCCCGAGATGCTGGCGACCGCGCAGGTCGCGGTCGGTTCCGCAGTTCCGATGTTGCTTGTGCCACAAGATGCGATCCAACAGGTAAACGGAGCCGATGTTGTTTTTGTTCGCAGCGCTCCGGACCGGTTTGACGTTCGCCCGGTGCGAAGAGGAGGCGTACTCGGCACACGAGTTCAGATCCTCGAAGGCGTGCAAGCAGGAGATCCAGTCGTGACCCGCGGCAGCTTCATTGTGAAGTCACAACTCCTCAAATCTTCGTTCCAGGGTGAATAGGATGTTGAACCGGATTATTGACGTTACGCTCTCCGTTCGTTGGTTCATTTTGCTAGGCGTTCTCATCCTGGCCGCCGTGGGCGGCTATGCCGTCTATACGATTCCCGTCGAAGCTTTTCCCGATCTGACAAACAATCAGGTTACTGTTGTGACCGAAGCTCCTTCCCTACCGCCAACCGAGGTCGAACAGCTCGTTACCTATCCGATTGAGCAGACGATGATGGGCTTGCCGAAGCGGCAGGAAGTGCGTTCGCTCTCGAAACTCGGCCTATCGATAGTCACCGTGGTTTTCGACGATTCGGTGCCCTTTCACTTTGCTCGTCAGCTTGTCAACGAGCGCCTACAGCAGGTGACATCACAACTTCCGAATGGTGTGCAGCCGGTTCTCGGGCTTCCCGCCACCGCGTTCGGCGAACTCTATCAATACACCTTGAACGGGCCAATGAACGCGATGGAGCTTAAGGATCTTCAGGAGTGGCAAATCAAGCGGCAACTCCGCACGGTTCCCGGAGTTAGTGAAGTGAACACCTGGGGTGGCGAGGTAAAGCAATATCAGGTGAAGGTTGACCCGGCAATTCTTGCCCAGTACGGATTGACATTGCACGATGTTACTCAACGCATTGCGGACAACAATAAGAACTTCGGCGGTGGCTTTATTGAGCATAACGACGAGCAATACACACTGCGTGGCACTGGACGGGCGGAAACCACATCGGACTTGGGCAACATTGTTGTGCTCTCAAGAGCGGGTGCCCCCGTCTACCTGCGTGACGTGGCTGATGTATCTATCGGGTCGAAGCCAAAAATCGGAGCGGTCCTGAGAAATGGAGAGACCGTCTCTGGCATGGTGATCATGCTGAAAGGCGAGAACGCTAAACGGCTGATCAAGGCGGTCAAAGCAAAGATCGCAAGTTTACGCCTGCCAACAGGCGTCAAGATCAATCCATTTTACGATCAATCAACCGTTATCGATGGAACAATTCAGACCGTAACAAAGAATCTGTTTGAGGGTTTTGTCCTCGTAACAATCATTTTGTTTTTGTTTCTGGGCAATCTGCGCGCAGCACTCATCACCGCTTCGATAATCCCGCTCTCCATGCTGATCAGCTTCATGAACATGCACCTCGTCGGAGTCAGCGCTAATCTCATGAGCCTAGGAGCAATCGATTTCGGCATGATCGTCGACGGCGCCGTTGTGATGATGGAAAACTCCGTCCATCATCTTCAGCAACGAAGCGAAAACGAGACAGTCCTACACGTCATTCACCGTGCAACCACCGAAGTGGCACGTCCAATCATTTTTGGCGTCGGAATCATTATCGCGGTCTACATACCAATCTTGTTCCTCCAAGGCCTGGAAGGCCGCATGTTCCGTCCGATGGCGTTCACCGTTTGCTCTGCACTGTTTGGAGCGTTGATCTTGGCGCTTATTGCGGTACCAGCATTTAGCGCTTTCGCTTTTCGTAAGGGACTAGGAGCGGCAGCAGCGGAGAAGGCGCAGCGGCATTGGACCGAGCGAATCACAGGGCCTTACTCAATCATACTTCGTAGGTGTATCCGTAATCGCGTGCTAGTCATTTCGTGCGCGGTCATCGTAGTCGCAACCTCGATTGGATCGTTGTTCTTTATTGGAACGGAATTCATGCCTCGCTTGGACGAAGGCTCGATCCTCATCGAGACACGGAAGCTGCCGGGCATTTCTTTGACAGAGTCAGTCGAGATCAGCAAGAGAATCGAAAGGACGCTTCGCGCCTTCCCGGAAGTGGCCGATATCGTAATCAAGATCGGTCGCCCTGATTTCGCCACGGAGGCGATGGGAATTAACGAGGGCGATACCTATGTTTTGCTTCGGCCGAAGAATCAGTGGACTCGATTTCATACCAAGGAAGACTTGATTGAAGCGTTCAATAAGGAACTGAGCAAAATCCCCGGGCTCGATTACAACTTCACACAACCCATGGCGATGCGAGTGGATGAAACCGTCTCGGGGGTTAAGGCGGATCTGGCTATCAAGATTTTCGGTGATGATTTCAACACCCTGGATTCGCTGTCACAGCAGGTATTGAGAGCCGTTTCATCTGTACGGGGCGCAGCCGAACCGCAGATCATGCTGACGTCCGGCGTCGCGGAATTATCAGTTCAGCCGGACCGCGAGGCACTGGCACGTTACGGCCTCAATGTCACTGATGTCGAAGGCACGGTGGAAGCCGCCGCTTCTGGCGCCGTTGTTTCGGAGATCATAGATGGCCAGAAGAGATATACAGTGGCTCTACGGCTGCCGGAACGTTACCGCTCTAATCCTGAAGCAATGAGCAACGTTATAATCCACGCACCAAATGGCGAACAGGTGACGCTGGGACAAGTGGCCAAAATCGACGTGACCCGAGCGGCAGAGAAAATTGAGCGAGAAGAAGGTCAGCGCCGGGCGGTCGTCATGTCCAACGTTCGTGGCCGGGATCTTGGCAGCTTCGTCGCCGAGACTCGCTCGAAAATCGACCAAGCGATCAAGCTACCGATAGGCTATTCCGTCACGTATGGTGGCCAATTTGAAAATCAGCAGAGGGCAACTCGCCGGCTATCGCTGATCATTCCCATCGTGGTCGCAGCGATCTTTCTCCTGTTGTACTTGACTTTCCATTCCTTCAAACAGGCGTTGTTAGTGATTGGGAATATTCCTTTCGCCTTAGTCGGAGGCATCGCAGCGCTTTGGCTTCGAGGCATGAACCTCAATCTGTCGGCGTTGATCGGATTCATAGCTCTATTCGGAGTGGCGATGCTGAATGGTGTCGTACTCGTCAGTTCCATCAATCAGCTACGTCTTCAAGGCGAGAAGACTTACCATGCGGTTGTGAACGGTGCAAGGCGGAGGCTAAGGCCGGTGCTGATGACGGCCTGTGTTGCCAGTTTTGGTTTCCTTCCGATGGCAATATCCACATCCACAGGTGCTGAAGTCCAGCGCCCTCTCGCATCCGTCGTCATCGGAGGACTGTTGACATCGACGGTTCTGACCTTGTTCTTACTACCGGTCTTGTATGAGTGGGTGTTTGAGAAAGCCCCAGTTGCTATGCCGAGCACGACTTCTCGCGGGCCACAGGAGTCAGATGTCGAGGTACTCCGAGGCAGCTTGGGGCACAGAGACTAAGCTCCGAATCGTACACAGATATCGGCTGAAACATCCGAGCTGCTAACGATTGGTCTATCTCTCTCTCTCTCTCTCTGTCTCTCTCTCTCTCTCTCTCATCCTGTTTTATGGTGCTGGAG
>JBPCJX010000049.1:0-8690 GCA_051004875.1 Bryobacteraceae bacterium | reverse complement strand
CGGAATGCAGTGAAGGGTCACGAGGCCAAGATTCACATGGATGAAAACGGGGCGATGACCTTCGAGTGTTTTCGCGTTGTCGCTCGGTGTTTCGGTGTTGCGGGCGCGTGAGTACCGTCATGCAGGGCGATTCTGACTTACGACAATTTCCTGAATCGAAGGTCAGACCAGGCTCGAAGGATCTCTCGTGAGAGCTTACGAAACATACTCGCTTGAGTGCCACGCGTGCAACGCGGAGCTGGAAATACAGGTCGACGCTGCTGCATGCTGTCCACGCTGCGGAGCCAAGCTCCCCATTGAATGGCGGGTTCAACGGCCTGCCACAACATCGAAACTGTGTAGCCAACGAAGAAACACCGCCTGAGCCGGTCCACACACAGGCGCTGCCGTTACTGGCGATCTAAGCGGACCCGGCTCTAGTTTCCGGTTTGCCCGTAAATGTGGAGCAGTCTACTCGAAGTGCTTCGGCGGTCAAGAGCCTCAGACCGCGATCAAACACGAACGGCCGACGCTGACGACGCCTCTTTCCGCATAAGTCCCAAAAACTATGCGCCAGCATACAATCAATTTCAATGCGACACGGCGACTACGGCTACGATGCGCCTTACGCGCTGGTCATGTTTGGATTGTTGGCTGTTAGTAGCGGGATCTGGGCGGCAATGGCTTGGCTGGACGGGCCAATTCGCGCGGCCATGCCAGTCACGTTGTATTTTGTATTCTTTCTAGCGAACACCAGCAGCTTTTTCTACACGACCAGACGCGGCAAGTTCCTTGAGTGGAACCGCATTCTAGATGGCCTTCGCCTGCAGGGCGACGAGGAGGTACTCGACATGGGGTGCGGTCGAGGCGCCGTGCTAACGGCGGTGGCTCGCAGGTTGTCGACGGGCCGAGTGACGGGCGTCGATATCTGGAGCACGAAAGATCAGTCTGGCAACGCGCGGAGCGTCACCCTGCGCAATGCATCACTGGAAGGGGTTGCCGACCGCGTGCAGATCGAGACTGGCGACACGCGGGCACTTCCGTACCCAGATGGGACTTTCGATCTCGTGGTCTCGAGCCTCGCGATACACAACATTCGATCGAATGCCGATCGCAAACGAGCGATCGTCGAAGGTTTCCGTGTCCTAAAACCCGGAGGCAGGATCGTGATAGCCGACATCCGTGCCACGGCGATCTATGAAGATGCTTTGCGGACACTCGGTGCGTCGAATGTGGAACGGCGCCGGCTAGGGTGGAGATTCTGGTGGGGTAACCCGATCGCCAGCACGACCCTGCTCACCGCTTCAAAAGCTGCAGCCTAAACGTCTCGAAATCATGTCCCGGCTCGGCGAACACGTTCGCCCCGATCGGCTAGCGAGGCGCCTAGACCGTACAAATACCAGTTATGATCGAGGATCAGTACTTCGGGCGAACTCGCTGCGGTGCGGTTACCCATCGGATACCACTGGACCGCGCGCGCATCTTCCGCGTCTACTGAAAAGGGGCGGAGCGGTCCTTGCCGCTCTATTCGTTATCGTCGGCATCCTTCTCGCTACCCATTGGCCTTTCACCCGCCAGGCCACGATCTACTCTCTCGAACGAGTCTCATCAAGCGAAGTGCACATGGGCCGGTTCCGTAAAATCTTCTTTCCGCATCCCGGTTATGTGATTGAAAACCTCTCTTTGACACGACAATCCGGGCCCGGCACTCCCTCGCTCGTTAGCGTCCGGAGAATGACCTGCCGCGGCTCGTGGTTCGCGGTTTTATCATTTACCCATCGCGTCAAGCAGATGCACCTGAAGGGGCTGCACGTTTATATCCCTGCCCATATTCCGCCCCCGGTACGGAGTCATCCTTCAGCGAAGATTCAGACCACGGTCACCGAAATCATTGCGGATGGCGCCATTCTCGAGATTGCATCGGACCAACCCAACCGAGGGACATTGCGCTTCGACTTCTCCCGGCTCGCGGTCAGTAATGTTGCGCGAAACAAATCGATGCACTTCCGCACGGTCATGCATAATCCCCAACCCCCCGGAGATATCACGGCCACTGGCGCATTCGGCCCTCTGCGGTGATGTCATCGCACACGAACTTGGTCACCTGCCTGGGGCTGACTCACGGGCGTGAAGGAATCATGATGTCACAGTGGAGCGATCGGCAGCTGGCCCTTTTGGCGCGGCGCCGCATGGGCTTTACTGGAGCCGAGGTGAAAAAGATGCAGGAAGAGATCGGCGTCAGACGCATCCTGCAAGACGACGGGTCGGATCTATTAGCGCTCGGCGCTCACAAACATCCCTTGCAGTAGTTATGGTCGGATGACGCGCAAGCCGGACAGAATCCATGAGATCTTTTGCTGCAAAGAATGATCGATGTTATCTTGACAATTGCGAGGAAAACTGCAAATGGCAAAGTATGCGCTTTATGCAGAGTTGAAAGCGAGACCCGGCAAAGAAACGGAAGTCGAGGCATTTCTGAAGCAAGGTAGCGCGATGGCTCAGTCTGAAACCGGAACCGTCGACTGGTACGGCTTCAAAGAGGACAAACCGGGGGTATTTGGCATCTTCGACACCTTCGATGACGAGGCCGGCCGCGAAGCGCACCTCAATGGCGAGATTGCGAAAGCTCTCATGGCTAAGGCTGACGAGTATTTCGCTGAAAAGCCGATCATCCACAAGATCACACTGATCGCGGAAAAGTAAAGCGAGCCGACGTGCCCGCTACTCGAGGTGCAATGTCCGAGTCGCCGACTCGCTCGATGTCCGATGGCGCGATGAAACTCCGGCTCCAACATCAAACTGCGTACCTGCCGAGGCAACAGACCCTGTCCACGCTGACCCAGCTAGTGATGTGGCCACCACTGTTGAACCGCAACCCGCACCCGTCGATAGTCAGATCGAGCAATGGACACCCGCTCAGGATTTAAACTTCTTTATGATTATTAGCTATCAGCTCGCGACTGGATGCACGACGGCACAGGCATCCGAGACGGTAGCGCGTGGGTTTGATGATGCGAGGGCTTTCTACCCTGACCTTGACCAATTCGTTCCCGAAATGGAGCTCGTCAGCGGTAGGTGGCGCGGCAACGGGCATGGGCGGCGGTCCCAACGACCACGGGGAAACGATGCAGGATCAGCTTCTCAAGGCAGTTCTCGACATGAGCGGGATACTGGGTGGCGCCAGCAACCCGTACGCGACGGCTCACTTGCTGCGCAAAGAGAGGGCGAGGCGGTGACCGTGGTGTTGCAGCAGCTGAGGGGCGCGCTGGCGCAGTGAGTTAAAGGCGCCGGCCAGGACGAATGACAGCTGGAATATGTGTGAAACGGGCAGCAATAGACGCGTAGAAGCGATGCGCACCGTGATAAAGATGGTAGCGATAAAAACCTGATGTTTGTCTGATGACCTCCACGGGAGGTAAGGGCTCGTTAGCCCTGATCGCGTGAAATATTCGAAGAAGACGCTCCTTAGAGCCAGAGCCGAAAAGTGGAGCACCGGGAATTTCCTGCAAATCTCGTTCTACGGGCTTAATTTCATCGACTGGAAGGACAAGAGGTGCGACCGGGGGTATCGCGTCATCCGGATATGGAGGCTGCATTGACACATAGGCCGGAGCGGCGGGAGTGAAATCCGTTATGTTCGCTTCAGCCCACCATTCGTCTGGAATCACAAAGAAGGACTTGGAGCGAGGTAGATCAAACTTCACAGGATGGAATTTTCTCACGACTGGGGCATACGCGAAGAGTGTTGTCTAGCGCTCCCTTGTAGCGTGGAAGATGGGCCGAATAGGCGCGCTTTGTGTCCTCGACGAGATATTCGTGGTTTTCAAGGAATTCATCCACTGCTTTCTGGACGCGCTCAGGCGTCAGGGCACCCTTGTGGATGTAGTCAAAAACCAGTGTGGTAATCAGTTCCCCTCCGGCCTGGTCACAGCTTCCGCTATTGCGGAACACGATCTGGCAATATGCCAGAAGCAGCCTTTCGTGCTCATCAGCGCCTGAGACGTCCAGCAGCGACGCCATATACTTCCACCATTTGTCCGCCCCGACGTCGAGCCAGTCCGATCGTTTTTGTAGCTGGTCAAGTTTGCCTCTCAATTCTGCGGGCGTGGGTTGGTCGACTGGCTTTCGCGTCCTGGTTCGTGTGGCGCGTCGAGCCGTGTTGTTTCGTGTACTGCGTATTCGGTGGGATGTTCTTGCTTCAACCATGTGAAGCCTCCTTTTCTGATTTGTCACAACCTACGTGACAGGTACATTATTAGCTAAGCGCTTGGCTAATGTTAATAGCTAGCTAAGCGCTCTGCTATAATTTTTAAGGTGTGAAAGAGGACCTACTCAAAAAAGCGATGCGGGAGATGGGTTCCAGGGGTGGAAAGCGTCGGCTCGAAACGATGACCCAGGAACAGCGCTCAGAACTTGCCCGGAAAGCTGCGGCTAAGAGCGCTGAGGTTCGTTCGAAGAAGGCCGCGGCGAAGAAGAAAGCCGGAAAGAAGAGCCGGAAAGGCGACTAATAGTGAATTTCAGGGAGGGGATGCGGCGCTTAGCGCTTCTGACCGGCGGGTTAGGAGCCCTTCTTGGTGCCGGGGCATCGTTTCTTGCTTTGCGAGATGCCCTTGAAAGAAGGACACGCTCTAAGGCGTTCGACTCGTTGGCGGCATCCGCAATCGTCCAGCAGGAACGCCAGTGGATCTCGATTCACCGACCCCCTGCTGGTTACGAACCAACTTCTTCAGACGTAAACAAGCGCGGCATTAAGACGATTCATTGGGGCAAGAATCTCACCATCGAATCAATCGATACAGAGTACGGCACGCTCTATAACACAAGTGCCCCATCTCCCTGGATGTATCTCTCAGCCGTCATTTGGCCGGTGCTTGGATTTCTTGTCCCGTGGGGTGCTATCCGCGCCATAACCTGGGTAGTCGTCGGGTTTTAAACACAATTCAAAGTAGCCGATGAAGCACTGCGCCTCAGTAAACCGATACCATAGTCAACCCAAGAGGTTCTTTATGCTCGACGACAAAAAGACCACTGCCCTCTGGATAGCGATCATGATCCTGCTCTTGTGGATTTGGCGCATTCAGAGTACTGTTCCAACTACCAAGGAGATGAATTCCAATGTTGAATCGGCGGTCGATGAACTGAATAGCAAGATTGAAGAAGTTGAGGAAACAGCGGACGAGGGCAAGACAGTTGCTGAGGAAGCTAAGCAGGAAGCCGAAGAAGCTAAGCAGGAAGCCGAGGAAGGTGCTGCTGCGATCGCGGCCCGCAGATAGGCACCGGAAGGCTATGCGTGCGATGTCAGACAAATCATGTTACTCGAGTCCGAGCAGCTCTTTGATTCGCTTCTTCCGCAAAATGTCCGAAGGGCCTCTTGCTGTGCCGTGCACCGCGAAATCGACTACCTGCTTCAGCGGGACAGTGTAGGTGATCGGCGCATCCTTCAGCATGTTTACGCTCAGCTGGCAGGCTGCGCCGGGCGGGTCCACCCCCAACCGTCATCTCGCCGAAACCTGTTCACCGCACGGGCGACGGCCTCATACAGGCTCTCCCCTTCGACTTCCACCGCGTGCTCGATTCCCTCGATGTCACGGTAGCTCACCCCGGCAGAAGGCCACGGCGCGAGTTTACCATTTCGCCATCTATTCGCCCAGGGCTGTCAAGTTTCCTTCCGAACCTCGCGGGGGTTCTTATCCTCCCGTAGAGCGATAAACCGTGAGTGCCGCAGGTGATTCTCTGGCGTCCATTCCGCGAACTCGAATTGCCCAACGAGCTTCGGCTTGAGCCAGCGACAGTCTTTCATCTTTGCGGCAGTGAGCCCGAATCCCCAGCGGCCGCTTTTCGTTTCGGGCAGATTGGCAAACGGGCATTGCTTCGTGTCGAGAGGTCGGAAGCGCTGAAACAGCTTCTCCCGAATTGCCGGTGTGAATCCGTTCCGAGTGCGAGCCACATAGATAAGCTTGTCTCGTTCGTAATACCCAAAGATCAACGCGTCGAAGATCTTTGGGCCTGGCGTGTATCCTCCGATGACAAACTCTTGCCCGCGGTTCACTCGCATCTTGAGCCAGGCGCCGCTGCGCTGGCCCGGTTCGTACCTGCCGCTCAATGTTCCGCAGCACTGGGGATCGCCGCAGTCCGAGTGGGGAATGATTGTGCCGATTACGTCATCGTCATGAGCCATCGATTGCAAAATCAGCGACCAATTTCGGCCGTACCCGTGTGGAGCGGTAAGCAGAGTCGAACTGCCCTCCCCAGCTGGTCGCCGGGACGCACACCGGTGCTTTCCGCAGAATCAGCCAACGGACTTACTCAGCCTAGGCCAAGAATATAGCGTGCGTAAATTTTCAATCTGGCTAACATTGCCTTTTGCTTTGAGGAGAGAACAATCATCATCACATCACCTTTCATGCCTCATCGATCGACTGACCGTCGAAGATGTGAAAAAGAGGGCTGCCGCTGCAAGATACATTTCATAAGCAGCCCAAAGAGGAAAACATGATCTCACCTGCTAGTCTTGCGCCGAATGCAGCAGCGCTTCTATTGCCCTCAATGGAATAGCAGTACTGGGAATGCCCCCAAACTGATGCAGGCCCCTGCTTTAGGGCCCTGCCGGGAGTGTGGTGAGGTGTAGCGTTCGAGCGTGCCGTTCAATGACTGATTGAGCGCGAACTATTCACAGCATTCCCGTCACTGCTTACGCCCAGTAGTCGGAGCATGCTCCAGAATTTCCGTGGCCCGGCGCTTCACCAAAGGAGATATGTCCAATGACATTAGAAGCAAGATGTATCGGTCCGATTCAAGACCGTGGATTGATTGATCGAGCTACGCGCGCTTGGTTTGCCAGGTGCCGCCGCGAAGGGTGGAGGGAAGATCAACCTTCCAGTTCCATTTCGGAGGTCTGCGAGATCACCAACACAGGAAGGATCTATGTAGTTCTCAGGAACTGCAATGGCATTCTGGCCGTGTTTCGGGTTACGGAAGACGGAGCAAACGACAAACTAAATTGGCTGGATCGTTGGCCAACGCCCCTGAACGACGTCTAGCCCGTGTTGCGCGTGCGCCGGCCAGGGCAGCAAAGGTCAGTTCGGCGCCGCGCAATAGTTCTCAACGCGATCGCTCTAACGCATACTTAAACGTAAGTGCTACTTTATCCGGGCAGGCGAGTTTGCCGATCTACACAAGCTCAGCTAACGATGATTTCGTTTCAAAAGGTTGAGTCATGCGAAGAGTCTTAGCTTTCTGCCTGGGAATTGCTTCGTTAGCCAAATCTGGGCAACCTCAGTCTTCGACAACACCTGCTGTCCAGAACTGGATGAGAGGAGTTGCGGCTCATACGCCCGCTTACATGAAGCTTATGAAGCAGCTGAAGGAAGCAGGACGTAACGGCGAAAAAAGAACGCCATTTTCACTTAGCTGTCCGGCAGCGCTTTAGGCTGCGCTCATAGTAGCTGTTACGGAGGCCCACGTCAAAAACGGGGAAAATGATGAATTCCACCTGATCTTCAACGGCCCCAAAGACGATGTACTGGATATTTCATACACCTACGATAAGCGTGGCTCCCTTGTGATGACCGGCATTCACAAACTTCCATCAGACTGGCAAATTGCCTTTCAACCCGGAGCAGCTAACCTGAAGAAGTTTCTGGTCCTCGCGACTCGCGCCGGCCAAGGATGTATATTCGAATTCAGCACTGACGATCCATTTGCATCAAGAGCTTTCGCGAACGTACCGAGATGAACCGGTGCGCGTCAGTCGTCGCCAGCCGGTGCGCCAGTTGATCGCCATCTCAATCGATGAGAATACCGTGATAGGAGGAGACTATCGCGCCAGCCGCCCCTGAGCTGCTGCAGCACGACCGGCTGCTGATCCGGCAGCTGCTGATCCGGCGGCAGCGTCTTGTAAGCATTCCCGGCTTTCTTCACCAGCAGCAGCCTGAGCTGCGCCCGTTCTGCCGGCGTAGCCGCTTCCCACACCTTGAAAGCTTCATTGACTGGAAGCGAAAGCTTGATTGACTGGAAGCGAAAGCTTGATTGACTGGAAGCCGTTTGAAATTCCGCTCGAGTGGCGTCAGCTTCGCATCCCGTATTGTCGCGATTGCCTGCCGTGGCGTGAGCTTCCCCTGCTGCACAGCCTCACGTACCTGAGCACTAACGGGCTTACCCGACCGGACGTTCTGAGCGATATTCCGCTCGAGCTCCGCACGATCGGCTTGCTCCTGCGTACGCCCACCTGCCGACGATCTCGTTCAGCTTTCGGCAGTTGACTTCTGCGCTTCCTCCGAAGGAGTCTCCGCGATCTCATCATCAGCAGCGTCCGGGAGCTCTACGGTGGGAGCTGTGACGGGCCGACCGCGCCATCGAACATCGAGCTCCGTTCCGCAGCGTGGACAGCACGGGTCGCAGTTGGCCGGCAATTCCACTGCCGCGCCGCACACGCAATCAAGCGAGTACGTTTCGTGAACTCTCACGCGTGCTCCTTCGAGCTTGGTCTGACGTTCAATAAATGGGATTGTTAAATGGAATTGTTGAAAGCCAGACCCACCCTGCATGACGGTACTCACGCGCCCTCCACCCCGCAGCACCGAGGGACAACGCGAAAACACTCGAAGGTCATCGCCCCGTTTTCATCCATGTGAATCTTGGCCTCGTGACCCTTCACTGCATTCCGTGTTTGGTCAAAATCGGCGTGCAGTCGATCGCAGAATTTACGCAAC